>CAMNRO010000024.1 GCA_946553045.1 uncultured Porphyromonadaceae bacterium
TTAGGGAATGCAAGGTTTTTCGGGAAAAATACTACCCGCAGGGCTGGAGATTTTTTCCGAAAACAGGAGGCTTGACCTTGCATTCCCGTCCAATCCCGGAATTACCTTTGCGCCCAGAACGGAAATGACTGCCTGATGCGGCTCACTGAAAGACGCGAAAATGGAGGTAAACGGAAGTGGAGGCAGATTGGACAGGAAAACTTCAAAAGAGAAATCCGTGAAAAAGGGAAAACGCCAAAAGGAAAAGGGACACTGTCGGAGACGTGAAACCGGGCAAACCACCGGCAAGGAAGTATGATTTTATATGTCTGGCCGAGCGTGTCCGGTCTGACGGATAAAATCATTCTTCCCGGTTTGCCTGCCGTGTATGACGGCTTGTTCCATTCATGGATCGGGCGGTCAGACACGGCTTTCCGCTTACGGCTCAAAGGAACAGCGGAAAAAGAAATCATCTGCGAACCCGTAAAAGCACCTCTTTGGCATAAGCACAAAAGAAATGGGCCTTGCATCATCAGTCTAAACTGTTGTTTAGGCGTGAGGCAAAGCCCTTTTCTCCGCTTATGCGGTAGTCGGCACACGTTCGTTCAAAATCCTTTTGGGCGATGGTGTGCCGACGAATAAAGCCGCTTTTACGGAAAAACTTGTATGAGATAGAAAAAAATCAGGGAGATTCATATCAAAATCTCCCGTTTTATTGTTACTTTTGCATACGAAGAGTTCTTTGAAGGTTACGCAACGCGCAGAAGGATGATGCAGTAGATAACTAACTAAATCGTAACCTATTACTATCATGAGCAATTAACCTACGCTCAGTTCCAATAAATTACACTCTTTTCGTAACTTCGATATGCAAGAACACAAGAATATACACACACAACAGATAAACAGGATTCTCTTCATAAAGATAATTATTCATTAGTGCCCACTAAAAAATCATGTATGTAATTATAGCTCCATTTTCTATCGGAAGTGTCAAATTCTGAAATCTTGTATATATCATTAATTACTCATTTAGTGTACTTCATGCTATTTATTTTCCTCTGCAGATTGCTGTCTCTTTCCCAAATTTTTGTCAATGTATGGGCCAGCTCAACCAGTTCTGCCTCTCTAAGCTCCATATCAAGATACGGCAGAATCGTGCTGAAAGTTTTCACAATTGTATTGATATGCTTTTTTTCACATTGTTCCCCATAATTATCGTCTTTTGCCCGTTCATTATAAGACAGACCATATTGATGAATGGCAGTTTCAATTTGTTCCATCACATATCCTCTTTGGAATAACCAGGCGACAATCGTCGGAACATCGGTTTGTTCGAGAGGTTTATCATACCATGCAGAGGCTGTTTGCGGCAATGTCGCCAAATAGCTGTCGTCCAATCCTCTCAGCTTTATTTCCGGATAATAACATATTCTACCGCGAATTTTACCCGGTGTGATGTCAAGATTAAATTTTAATTCAAAATCTGATGTTTTTGGCATCGGTGCATCTTCGAGACAGCAATCCTCATCCCAATATGGTGAGATCGTTGTATAAACCGCAAGCTTGACACTGTCCGGAGTCATTCGTATTTCATATTGTGAGCATCCAACAGGATTCATGAACAATGTATCGATAGAATTATCTTTCTCGGCGACTCTTACAACGATTCTACCGCCACCGACACCGGCTGAATGAGTCCAGTGCGTTTGCCTGTCAATAGTTATTTGCTGGTCTTTATTATTCACAGTCAACAGCAGATCGCAGTCAGTCTGCCCTTTCATAGAAAAAGGCAGTCCCAAAATCATTACGTAAGCAACTATTTTCAATAAAAATTTTCCCATCGATTCTTCAGTGTAACAATGCCAAAAGTCTCATCATATACGCCACTAAAATTTACACCGTCCTGTAATCTTCAATATTTATAGGATAGCCGTCGATATAATTGCGTGGATTCACATAAAGACCATATTTCGCCGCTATCTTCATAAGCTCTATTTCAGGCATAGGCAATTTCAAATGGATATAAAACTCGCCGGTAATATCTATCCTAAAGTTTTTAGAGCTGTTCTCCAGACGATACCACCAAAGCTCTCTAAAAATCATTTGTAATACATATGGTATATCTGAAAATGTCACTATCGATTTTTTGCGTAATCTAATCATAAGTTTATTGAAAATCGGATTTCGCAATTCCACCGGAGTCATCATCAGCCACTTCTCGAATAAACGGTAATTATCTGTTGGCTTAGCATAGTCACCATGAAGAAGACTCACGCTTAACCATGATATATTCAGATTGTCCAATAATGCCAATAAAAAAGCTATGCATCTGTTTTCATCATACAAATAATCAGCGACAGTTATAATTTTACCATTGAATTCATCTCCAATATCATATGCTCCGGTATATTCATCGCCCTGATAAGCACCAAAATCAGGTAAATAAAGCCATGGCTTATATTTTGTCACCACATAATAATAAATCGCACTCATCTATTTAGTCTCCTATCCTTTTAAATTCATTATTATATGTTCCCATTCTCGCATCGAGAACATCAGTGAAGTCTATGAGGGTGCGGCCGTCCTCATCGACATAACGTGAACGGTCTGCACTCAGATAACGCCGCTGGACACTGTAATTCTCAGCCGCTGCGGCTGCTACAGCAACGAAACCCGCAAGCGCGAATATCAGCTTTCGGAGAGCTTTCATGGTAATGACGGTTAGTTTTTCGCCGCCAATATACTAATTTTATATCAATAAAACAATACCGGGTGCTAATTCAGAAAAAATCAGCACCCGGTATTGTGTATATTTATAGAAATCAGCAGAGAAAGGGGGCGGTCGGGGAGGTGCCGGCGGCAATTTGCTCGGGGGTGCCGGTGGCGATGATGCGGCCGCCGCCTGCGCCGCCGTCGGGGCCCATGTCGATTACGTAGTCGGCCATGTTGATGACGTCGATGTTGTGCTCGATGACGAGAACGGTGTTGCCGCGCTCAACAAGGCGTTCGAGTATGTTCATGAGGGTGCGAATATCGTCGAAGTGCAGGCCTGTTGTGGGCTCGTCGAGTATGAAAAGCGTGTTTCCGGTATCGCGTTTGGCAAGTTCGGTGGCAAGTTTCACACGCTGGTTCTCACCGCCCGAGAGGGTCGACGACGGCTGGCCGAGCTTGATATAACCCAGGCCAATGTCCTGAAGAACTTTTATCTTCTTGAGAATTGCAGGCACACCGGCAAAGAACTCTACTGCCTGATTGATAGTCATATCGAGCACATCGGCTACCGATTTTCCCTTGAATCGCACCTCGAGCGTCTCGCGGTTGTAGCGGCGACCGTGGCACTCCTCGCAGGGCACAAGGACGTCGGGCAGAAAGTTCATTTCTATCGTCTTGTAGCCATTGCCCTTGCAAGCCTCGCAACGGCCTCCGGCTACATTGAATGAGAAACGGCCGGGCTTATAGCCGCGGATTTTCGCCTCGGGCAGATTCACGAAAAGATTGCGGATATCGGTGAAAACGCCGGTGTAAGTGGCCGGATTCGAGCGTGGCGTACGGCCGAGCGGCGACTGGTCGACGGTCACGACCTTGTCGATATTCTCCAGACCTTCAATCGATTCGTAAGGCAGCGGTTCTGTAAGCGAATTATAGAATTTCTGCGAAAGAATAGGATGCAAAGTACCGTTGACGAGAGAGGACTTCCCGCTACCCGACACTCCGGCAACCACCGTGAGCGTTCCGAGCGGCAACTCGAAATCGACATTCTTGAGATTATGCCCTGTGCAACCTTTGATTTTTAACACTTTGCCATTTCCCTCGCGCCGTTTTTCGGGTATGGGCAGCTTTTCTGTACCGTTGAGATAGCGGGCTGTCACAGTGTCGGTCTTCAGCATTTCGGCCGGAGTGCCGGCAAAGACCACATTTCCGCCCTTACGCCCGGCTCCGGGGCCTATATCGACCACATAGTCGGCTTCGAGCATGATGTCGCGGTCGTGCTCTACGACCACAATGGTATTCGACGCATCGCGCAGCCGCTCAAGCGATTGTATGAGACGGTGATTATCGCGTTGATGCAGACCGATGCTTGGCTCGTCGAGGATATAGAGCACATTCACGAGTTCCGAACCGAGCTGAGTGGCAAGGCGTATGCGCTGACTCTCGCCGCCCGACAGCGTAGCCGAGGCGCGGTTGAGCTGAAGATACCCAAGCCCCACATCTACAAGGAATTTGAGACGCACGCTTATTTCCTTGATGATTTCGACAGCTATCTGGCGGTCGCGCTCGTCCAGACGGTCGAGCACGCCCTGCGACCATGCATAGAGCGCCTCGATGTCAAGGCGGCACAGCTCGGCGATATTCTTGTTGTCCACAAAGAAATGCAACGCCTCGCGGTTGAGGCGGTCGCCGTTGCACTCGGGGCAGCGACAGCGCGTGAAGAACTGGCCGCTCCACTTCTTCGACTGATAGCCGGCATCTTCGTCCTGCGACATTTCGATATACTTGACTATGCCGTCGAAAGTCCTGAAGAAATCGAAGGTCGAGGCAGTATTTCCTTTCAGCGGAGGTACAGAAGTGGTTCCGTTGAAAATTTCATCAACCGCTTCTTCCGACAAATCCTTGAAAGGAGTGTCAATCGTGAAGTTGTAGCGCTCCAGAATAGCGCGTATCTGCATGAAGATGACCGTGTCCTTATATTTTCCAAGCGGAACAAGCGCTCCTTTGGCAATCGACAGTTTCTCGTCGGGCACAATCTTGGCGCGGTCTATGATATTGACGTAACCGAGTCCTTTGCACCGCGGACATGCGCCCTGCGGCGAATTGAACGAGAAATTATGCGGCGCAGGGTCGTGATATGAAATACCCGTTGCGGGGTCCATGAGCTCCTGACTGTAGTATGCGACGCTATCGGCTTCGACATCGTAGACCATCATTTCCTTGTCGCCCTGCGCGAGGGCATTCTCCACCGACGCCAGCAGACGGCCCCTGTCCTTATCCGACACTTTCAGCCGGTCTATGACAAGCTCTATGCTGTGGTTACGGTAGCGGTCGAGACGCATTCCGGAAGTAATCTCCATAAGCTCGCCGTCTACACGCACGTTGAGAAAGCCCTTCTTCACAAGTTGCTCGAACAGCTCCCGATAGTGGCCTTTGCGGTTCCTGACCAATGGCGCCAGAATATATATCTTCCGGTCTTCATACTTTCCGACAATCAGATCAACAATCTTTTCATCGGTATATTTCACCATTTCCTCGCCCGATATATAGCTTCGCGCATGGCCCGCACGAGCATACAGAAGACGCAGAAAATCGTAGATTTCCGTAGTGGTGCCTATTGTGCTTCGCGGATTGCGGTTTATGGTTTTCTGTTCGATGGCAATGACAGGACACAGACCGCCGATATGGTCTACGTCGGGGCGCTCGAGGTTGCCCAGCATATTGCGGGCATAGGCCGAGAAAGTCTCTATATAGCGCCGCTGACCCTCGGCAAAAATAGTATCGAAAGCCAACGACGATTTGCCCGAGCCGCTTAGCCCGGTTATGACCGTAAGCTTATTGTGAGGAATATCGACATCGACATTCTTGAGATTGTTTACTCTCGCGCCGATGACACTTATGCACCCGGTTCCGTCGATGGTATCGGGCACTAAATCTTTTTTATCCTTTGTATCTGTACTTGTGCGTTTGGTCATAACGACGGTATAAGTAGTTTAAAGTTAAGCACATCAAAAGAACTGTCATCTCAACTTTATCGACTTTAAATTCATCTGTCGGTCCAGGCCGGATTGAAGGTCTTGGTGCCTGCCGTGCGGCGCGAAAGCGACTCTGCCAGAGGCACACGCACCTTGTAGGTCTTGCCAGCCTTGTTGGTAAGGCTCTTCGAACGAATCCACGGATTTTCCTCGCGCAGAATCGAGTAATTTATACCCTGCTTCCTGGCCCACTCCGACCAGTCGGCCACAGGACCTTTCACCTCTACCGTGCGATACTTGCGGGGCTGATAAAGCTGCTCGTCGCGCAGATGGAAGCCATATGCGGGCGCATTTTCCATCACCGTCTTCATGGCCATGATGCGATAAGGATAGCGGGTTGTCTCCTCCACCAGATAGAGGTCGAGCGACGTATCGGCGCTCTGACGGTCGAGTTCGTTGGTGATACGGGTCATTCCACCGTTATAAGCCGCCATTACAGACGGCCAGTTGCCGTATTTGGCATATGCCTTCTTGAGATAGCGTGCGGCGGCTGCCGTTGCCTTTTCAATATTGTACCGCTCGTCTACCTCATCGTTCACCTCCAGACCATATTCCTTGGCCGTCGAGGCTATGAACTGCCAGAAACCGGCGGCCTTGGCAGGCGAATAGGCCCGGGGATTGAGCGAGCTCTCGACGCAGGCCAGATACAGCATATCCTGGGGCACACCGTTATCTTTCAGTATTTTCGACATCTCGGGAAAATAACGGTTTGCCCGCTTTATGATAAGCATGGTCGTGCCGTGAGTATATACAATACTCGACAGCTCACGGTCGAGGCGTTCATAGCGGTCAATAGGATCGAGGTCTATTTTTTCGCCACATAGCACGACAGATGCGGGCACCTGAGGCGAATAAACGTCAGAAAACTCCACCGGCGTGCGCTGTGCAGCCAGAGGGGCGGCCGCGAACATTGCCGCGGCTATAGTGCAAATCAGTGTCTTTTTCATTCTTCTGTACCTGAGTCCGGACTCGCGCCCGAACCTGTGAAATTAATTATATTTATGTCTCCGGCACGGTTATATTTCACACCGTCGGCGCCGGTCGCTTTGATTACATAGTAGTAAACGCCCGCAGGAACAAATTTCCCGCGATATTTGCCGTCCCAACCTTCAGACGGCTCCTTGCTCGAATACAGACAAGTGCCCCAGCGGTTGAAAATATGACATTCGAACGAAGTCAGCGATTTATAGCTCACCTTCCATTCGTCGTTAACGCCCGGAGAGGCTTCCGGCGAAAATGCATTAGGTATCTCGAGTTTCGACTCGCCGATAAACACCTCATATGTCGTCCCGACAAATTCACAGTCGCCCGCGGCATTGTTTGCCACAAAACGGACATATGTCGTGCCGCTCTCCGTAAAAGTATAGTCAAAAGCCAATTCTGAATAGCTGTTGTCTATCATGTCGAAATCAGCCGACCGCGAAATCTGCCACTCCGTGTAAACGGCGGCATCGGTCACAGCGGCCTCAAAACGAATCTCGCACGGCGCGCTTCCACCGAGAGCCGATTCGTCGCCTGAGCCTTGCTCGTTGTCAGCCTGTTCATGGCTGCTCGTAGCCTTTGTTTCGGCCTCTACGGCAACGGTGTTATAATATTCGCTCTCCACACTCACAGCCTCGCCCCAGGCCCGAAGAAATCTGTCGCCTTCGAGATTGAAAGTCGTGTTGCAGAGCGGAGCCTCTATCGCCGTGCTCCCCGATATACCAGCGAGCACTGTCTCTACAGGCACCTGAGTGTAGGCAAAGGCACCCTCGTCAAAACTCAGACTGCTGTAGCTCAGCGTCAGCTCTCGCGAAATCTCCATCCGACGCCCGTTTATACTATAGTACGGAATCGGGCCGGCCTCGCCGTCGACAGTCAGAAGAGTGCGCCCGCAGTCCTCGGCAGCATTTGCCGCAAACGAAGAGACATCGAACCGATGCCTGGAATAGTCCACAACCCAATAACAATGTCTCGACGTTCCATCCTCGACGATATAGCCCATATCCTCGCCTGCGAAAGGCACGCTCCAGCGCGAGCCGTCGCGCTCAGCCTCAATCTCTTCGGCATAGGCTCCGCCAAGCGTGCTGAAACGATACCAGCGCACCTGCCCGGTAGAGGCCGTATAGACAATGCGTGCCGAAGCATCGTCACCGCTCAGCACATACACCGCCTCAAGACCGCTCGAAACCTCGGGCCTGATTTCCACCGCCGCATGCGACAAGCCGGTAAAATCAAGCGCCCGCAAACCCGAAAACGACAAAAGGGCAGCCAAACCCAGTAAAAAACGTCTGCTCATATCAATTGCGTAAATCATACAAAATTACTCATTTTCCATGAGCCCTGCAAATTCCGCAATCAATGAACTTAAGAAAAAACAGCGAGGGGAGGCTTGTAACGGACACCGGCCTCCCCTCTCCTGTTATTTACGGCTTTCGGGCTGCTTGCCCGAGAAAACTTTCGAAAGGTATTTTTCCTGGAACTTCTGTAGCAATTCCCAGAAATTCGGCACGAAGAGCGTGCCCAGCACTGCATTCACCGCCATGCCGACCACAACCGCGCAGCCAAGCGAGATACGGCTCGCGGCGCCGGCACCGGTGGCAAACATCATGGGCATCACACCGAAGACAAAGGCCAGCGCTGTCATAAGGATAGGCCGCAGGCGCACATCGCCCGCATCGATAGCCGCCTGACGTATCGGCTGCCCCTGCTTGCGGTAGTCCATGGCATACTCCACTATCAGAATCGCATTCTTGGCCGCCATGCCGAGCAACAGGATTATGCCTATCTGGGTGTAGATACTGATACTCTCGCGCATGAACATACACCCGAGCACAGCGCCGAGAATGGCCGTCGGAGTCGTTATGACAACAGCCACAGGGTCGGTCCACGATTCATACTGCGCAGCCAGCACAAGTATGGTTATTATGATGGCGAAGATAAGCGTGGTCGAAATAGTCGTGCCCGATTCCGTCTCCTGGAGAGCCTCGCCGGTCCATGCATAGGAGAAGCTGGAGCCTATACGGTCGTGCATGATTTCTTCCATAGCCTTTATGCCGTCCGACGAACTCACATGCGGCGCCACCGAGGCCGTCACCGCCGCTGTGGTGTACATATTGTAGCGGTTGAGCATGGCCTGCCCCATAACCGGCTCCACCTTGGCGAAAGCGCCGAAAGGCACCATGTCGCCCAAAGAATTGCGCACGCTGAGCGACATCACATCGCGGGCATGGCTGCGGGCCTCTTCCTGACCGCTGACAAGCACCTGATAAGTGCGTCCGAATTTCACGAAATCGTTCACATAATCCGTACCCATAAACGCCGTAAGCGCCGCATAGACATCTTCCAGCGTCAGACTATGCATCTTCACACGGTCTCGGTCTATCTTGACGGCATACTGAGGCACCTCGCCCTGATAGAGCGTCGTCACCTTCTCTATCTCGGGAAAATCGGCCGCCGCATTCTGTATTTCGGCAACTGCCTGAGCCAGTTCTTTCGGGCCAAGATTATTTATGTCGAGAATCTGCATCTGAAGGCCGCTCGACATGCCCAGACCGGGTATGGACGGCGGATTGACCGAGAACACTATCGCCTCCTGGCATCGCGAACCGATTTCCTCGGCCTTGGCCATAACAGATTCGACGGTATTTTCTTTTCCTTTGCGCTCTTTCCATGGTTTCAGAACCACAAACATCGAACCGAGATTGCTCGAAGCGCCGCCCGCCAGGAACGACTGTCCCGCAACAGATATTACATCTTTCACCTGAGGAAGCGCCTTGATTTCAGCCGTTATGGAGCGCATGACACTGTCGGTGCGGTTGAGCGATGCGCCCGTAGGCAACTGCACGGAGGTCATGAAATAACCCATATCCTCTTCCGGCACATAGCTCGTAGGCCAGCGCAGAAAGCCCCAGAAGGCGGCACCGCAGATAGCTATGAATATCACCAGAGCCAGAACAGGACGGCGCAACATGCGGCCTACGAGCCCGGTATAGCCGCTACGTACTTTGTCGAAGCCCTTGTTGAACCACCGATAGAGGAAAAAACGCGGTTCGCCGGTGTTCGGCTTAAGGAAAAGGGCGCACATAGCGGGGGTAAACGTAAGAGCATTAAACCCGGAAAAAGCCGTCGACACCGCAATTGTGAGGGCAAACTGCTTGTAGAGCTGCCCCGTAATGCCCGATATGAATGCCGTAGGGATAAACACAGACAAGAGCACGAGAACCTCGCCGACAACAGGCCCCTGCAACTCGTCCATCGCCTGACGGGCAGCATCTTTGGCCGAGAGTTTGCCCTCATTCAATATTCGCGAACAATCCTCTACTACCACGATGGCGTCGTCTACCACAATCGCTATCGCAAGCACAAGTCCGAACAATGTCAGTGTATTGAGTGTGAAGCCCATAAGCTTCATCACTGCAAAGGTCGCAATAAGCGAAACCGGAACCGTCAGCATCGGTATCACCACAGCGCGCCAGTTTTGCAGAAAGAGCATAATCACAAGCATCACAATGAGAGTGGTCTCGACGAAGGTGACCAGAACCTCATCTATCGACGCCGTCACGAAATCGGTCGTATTCAGTATTATACGATAATTGACATCTTCAGGAAAATACTCCTGCAATTCGTCGAGCTTGTTCTCCACATCGCGGGCCACAGTAAGCGCGTTCGCGCCCGGAAGCTGATAGACACCGATAAGACCGGCGCTTTTACCCGACACATTCGAAATCATCGAATATGAGTTGCTGCCGAGCTCGACGGTGCCGATATCCTTCAGTCGCAGCATTGAGCCGTCGGTATTTGCCCGCACAACGATATTGCCGAATTCCTCGGCGCTCTCAAGCCGGCCCTGCGATGTAAGGGTAAATTCGAATTGCTGGCCCGACCCGTCGGGCGGAGCGCCGACAGAACCGGCGGAAACCTCCATGTTCTGGCTCGATATGGCTGCCATGACATCGGTTGGCGATATTTCGCGCACACGCATTTTCTCGGGGTCGAGCCATACGCGCATGCTGTACTCGCCCGAACCGAACGCCTCGACCTGCCCTACTCCGTCGATACGCGAAAGGGCGTCTACCACATTGAGCTGAGCATAGTTAGTGAGATACAGACCGTCGTAGAGCTCCGGTTTGTCGGTTTCAAGCGCCACAAAGAGAATGATATCCGACGAACGCGACATCACCGACACGCCTTCCTGCTTCACGGCTGTCGGCAGCTGAGGCTCTGCAAGCGAAACACGGTTCTGAACCTTGACTGTAGCCATATCGAGATCGGTGCCGTTCTCGAAGGTAATCTCAAGCATATAGGAGCCGGCAGAGCTCGACGAACTCATATACATCATACCGTCCACACCGTTCACCTGCTGCTCGATAGGAGCACCGATGGTCTCGGCAATGGTCTTGGCGTCGGCACCGGGATACGAGGCGCTCACGAACACCGTTGGCGGCGTTATATCCGGGTATTGCGCAACCGGCAGCGACTTCACCGTAAGCAATCCGGCCAGAACCATCAGCACGGCGATGACAGTGGCAAAAATCGGACGGTCTATAAAAAATTTACTGAACATCTTGCTAATTAATAATTAAGAATTTAATAGAGAAACCAATAATTCTTCATTATAAATTCTCAATTATTAATTAATGGTTTTACTGTCATTCCGTCGCGGACCTTGAGGAGGGCCTTGGTAACATATTTTTCGCCGGCGTGCACTCCCGATGTGATAAGACGGAGAGAATCGCCAACCGTCTCACCCGTCTTGACAGGCGTATAGACAACCTTGTCGGAATCATTGACAACATAGATATAATCGCCCAGCTGGTCGGAAGCGATGGCGGCGTCCTTTACCAGAAGGGCATGTGGGTTAGCCTCAGACGGCAATTCGATTGTCGCATACATGCCGCTGCGCAACTCGCCGTAGGGATTGGCAATCTCGGCCTGCAGCTGCATCGTTCCCGTCGAAGTGTTGATACGCGGCGCCATATAGTCGAGACGCCCGGTATATTCATGCGCGAGAGGCTCCGAGAAAACCACCTTCATACTGTCGTACAGGTGCGGACTGTCGGCCACACGCGCCTTTATATTGGCAAGAACAGCGGCATCCTCAATCGAGAAATCGAGATACATCACATTGTCGTGATATATCTTTGCCAGAGCCACCGGGGCAGCCTCGCCCGCCACAAAGGCCCCGACATCGTAAGACGCAAGAGTCACATGTCCGTCGAAAGGAGCGCGCACCGTGCAGTACGACAGCTGGGTGCGCGCCGTCTGAAGAGACGCTTCCGCCGTTTTTATGGCTGCCGAAGCTTCCTCGACCGCGCTCTTGGCCTGCTCCACCTCCATCTTGCTCACCGCATCGCTCTCGAGAGCGCGCTTCATGGCAGCATAACGGCTCGACGCATAGTCGTAAGTGGCCTGCGCAGTACTGAGCTGCGCCTCAGCCTGCTGGACGGCATCGCGGTAATTACGGTCCTCTATTCTGAAAAGGACATCGCCTTTGTGCACATAGTCGCCTGGCTTATAATCCTTCGACAGCAGATAACCGTCTACACGCCCAACCAGGTCCACCTCCTGCGTCGCCACAAGAGTGCCCGGATAAGTGGTATGAATTACAACAAAGTCGGCCCGCACAAGTGCGACATCTATCTCCGGCGCTTCCGACTGCGCACCATGCTCTGTCTTGTGGCACGACTGCACCGCAGCGGCGCACAGCAGCAGAATAATATAAAAAGTATTATGTTTCATAACAGGGTGTTTACATGGCGTCGGCCGACCAGCCGCCACCCAGAGCTTTATAAAGGTTGATAAGAGAATCTATTGCTTGTCCGCGGGCCGACACGAGTGTATTCTGATAGCTCAGATAGTTCAGCATCGCATCAACCACATTTGAAAACGCCGTGAGACCTTCCTTATATAGGTCTACAGACAGCCTCACTTCTTCCGCAGAACTCTCTACTACCTCTTCTATAGTAGAAATATATTCCTGCGTGCATGTATATTTCCGGGCAGCATCGCGCACCTCCTCCACGGCTGTGAGAATAGCAAGATTATAATTGTCAACCGCAATCTCCATCTGCTCGCGGGCTTCGGCCGCATTGTAGCGTCGCGAAAGACCGTCGAAAATAGTCCAGGAAATTGTCGGGGCTATGGAATAGGTAAGTCCGGCGCGCGAAAAAAGGTCGCCTATATTATGGGCCTGAGTACCGGCCGAAGCCGAAACCGACAGCGAAGGCAGATATTCCTTCCGGGCAATGCCCAGGGCTGCTGCGGCGGCCTCAATGCTCTTCTCGGCCTGCACCACGTCGGGACGGCGCTGCAACAGATCGCCCGGAACGCCAAGCCCCGCCGCAGGCATGTCAGAAGGTATCTTCGCCGCCGTCATGACCCCCTCGGGCAGCTCCTCGCGGGTCACACCCAGAAGCACGGCAAGCGAATTGACCGAAGCATCTATCGATGCCTCGAGCAATGGAATCTGTGCGATTGTAGAATAATAGAGGGTAGAAGCCTGGGCTACGTCGAGCTTTGATGCAAGGCCGGTCTCATGACGGGTCTTGGTAATATTAAGAATCCTTAGCTGGCTCTCGGAATGCTCCCGCGCGACAGCAAACTGTCCGCGGGCCACCAGCAGGCCGATATATGTAGAGGCTATCTCAGCATCGACGCTAAGACCGACGCCGGCATATTCAGCCGCCGAGACCTTGACCTGCGCCCGGGCCTCACGGACCTGCGCCGTAATCTTGCCGAACACATCGATTTCCCAACGCATATTCACCGTGCCGCTGAACGATGACAATGTCGTCGCCGGCGCCTTCTCGGCTGCCGTCAGACCCGACACACGCTCGCGGCTCCACCCGGCGTCGAGGCTGAACGTCGGGAAATAGGCACTCCGTGCAGCCCCTGCCTGCGCCCGCGCAATCTCTATGCGACGCGCAGCCATGGCAACATCGTAATTGTTGCGCCGACCGATAGCTATAAGACTGTCGAGCAGAGGGTCGCCGAAACCACGCCACCAGCCGGCATTGACGGCGTCGGCCACAAAAACGCCGGAATCAGTCGTTTCCCAGCTCGACGGCAGAGAATGCTCAAGATAGTCGCGTTCGGCACCTTTGGCGCGCGGACAGGCTGCCCAAAGTATAAAACCGAGCACACCCAGCCATCTCAGCAGATTCAGTGATGATTTATCTCTCATAATAATTGAACCATTTTCCTTATAACAAAATCAGACACGAAAAAAGCAATGCCCGCAGACATCGCTTTAACCATTTTTAACCTCGAAAAATCTACTGCCGACCTGTATATGTCAGAAAAATACAAACGCAAAAAAATTAGTATCTTTGCACCCCCTTATCACTTATTACTTATTACTTAAAAAATGTGGGTAATGCTCGCTTTGGCCTCGGCTATATGCCTTGGCGTATATGACATATTCAAGAAAATCTCGCTGCGCGACAATAACGTCCTCATCGTTCTGCTGCTCAACACCGTCTTCGGTGCCCTCTTCATGAGCCCCGTAATAATCGGCGGCGCCATGCACGGCTACTGGGGACTGGGGCAGACCATCGGAGGCCATCTCATGATTATAGCCAAATCATTTATCGTTCTCGGCTCCTGGCTCCTCGGTTATTTTGCCATAAAACACCTGCCGCTCACTATCGCCGGCCCGGTCAACGCCTCGCGACCCGTCATGGTGCTCCTCGGCGCCCTGCTCATATTCGGTGAACGGCTCAACGCGCTCCAGTGGGGCGGCATACTGCTCGGCTTCGCCTCCCTCTTCCTCATATCCAGAGTCGGAGCCAAAGAAGGATTCGCGTTCCGCGGCAGCCGATGGCTGTGGTGCTGCTTCGGAGCCGCTCTGCTCGGAGCCGTCAGCGCCCTCTACGACAAATACCTCCTGCGACGCTTCGAACCCCTCGAAGTGCAGGCATGGTATTCGCTCTACCAAGTATTCATCATGGGCTCGACAGTGCTGATTCTCAACCATACGCGGGCTGCAGCCACACCATTCCGATGGCGCTGGAGCATCCCCTGCATAGCCCTGTTCCTCACCACCGCCGACATCGCATACTTCTATGCCCTCTCTCAGCCCGACTCAATGATTTCCATCGTATCGATGATACGCCGCGGCAGCGTCCTCGTTTCATTCTTCTACGGCGTCTTCGCTCTGCACGAGAAACACATACGAGCCAAACTCATCGACCTCGGCATACTCGCCGCCAGCCTCACACTACTCGTTTTAGGAAGCTAAGCGGTTAGGAGATTAGGAAGTTAGGAAGTTAGGAGGTTAGGAAAGTAGGGAATAAGGAAATTAGGAGAATATGTAAGCATGACATATACAGACGGCAAACAGCCGCCTTAATATCTTAGCCTCAAAACCACCAAAATACGCCCCTCCCACCTTCCTAACTTCATAACATCAACCACATAATCTCCTATCCTCATACCCTCATAACTTCATAACCTCCTATCCTCCGACCCTCATAATCTCCTAACCTCATACCCTCCTAACTTCCTAATCTCCTATCCTCATATCAGGAGAGCGAGGCGGTAGACGGCGAAGGCTACGAGCCATGCGACCACAGTATTATATATGATACTGAAAAGGCCGTAGCGAGGGCTGCCGGTCTCGCGGCAGATAGCCACTATTGTGGCGAAACAGGGGCAATACAGCAATATGAACACAAGAAATGCCAGCGCAGAAGGCTGCGTGAAATCCGGCTTACCTGTCGCCGGGTCGGGCTGTTCGAGACGCGCGCCAAGCCGGGCGTCCGACACAGCCTCATCGTCGGTATAAAGCACACCGAGGGTCGAAACCACAATCTCCTTGGCCGGAACACCGGCAAGAGCAGCCACCGAAGCACGCCAGTGGAAACCGATAGGCTCCATCACCGGATTGATAGCCTTACCGGCCATCTCGAGATACGAATCGCGCGAAGTGTCGATAGCGGCAGTCTCGGCCGACGGCGTCTTATCACGGTCGAGAGGGAAATAATTTAGCGCCCAAACCAGCACACTCGCTACCAGAATTATGCCGCCCATCTTTTTGAGATATTGCTTGCCCTTGGCCCATGTATGGCTCAGCGAAGCCTTCATCGTCGGCATGCGATAGGGAGGCAACTCCATCACAAAAGGCGTCTCGTCTTTTCTGAAAAGGAATTTACGCAGAAGACGCGCCGTTATAACCCCAACGACAATACCACCCAGATACAGCCCCATCAGAACAAAAGGTGCCGATGCCGCAAAAAACGTGCCCACCATCAGGATATAGACCGGCAGACGCGCCGAGCACGACATAAAGGGATTGATAAGAATGGTGATGATACGGCTCGAACGGCTTTCAATGGCGCGCGACGACAGAATGGCCGGCACATTGCAGCCGAAACCCATCACCAACGGTATGAACGACTTACCGTGAAGCCCTATGCGGTGCATGACCTTGTCCATGATAAAAGCGGCACGCGCCATATAGCCCGTATCCTCCATGAAAGATATGCAGAAATACAAAATCAGGATATTGGGCAGGAACACTATCACGCCCCCGACTCCACCTATTATACCGTCGGCCACCAGGTCTTTCAGCGGACCCTCGGGCATGAGCCTGTCGACAACGCCGCTCAGCCATTCCACCGCTCCCTCTATCCACTCCATCGGATACTGGCCGATGACAAATGTGGCCCAGAAGATGAAGAACATTATCAGCAGGAATATCGGGAAGCCGAGAAGCTTGTTCGTAGCCAGAGAATCGAGCACACGGGTGGTACGGTCCGAGTTCTTCTTGCCGGCCTTATAAGTCTCTGCAAGGGCGCCGGCGATAAAGCCATATTTCTCGGCCGCGACTATCGATGAAATATCCTCGTCGCGCAGCGATTCGATACGCCCCCGCAACTTGTCGCGCAACAGCAGTATCGGGCTGTCGGCACCTTCCCGCAGATGCTGACGCCACACACGGCTCTCATCATGACGGAAGAGACGGAATCTCCTGCTACGGGCGCCGTCCGACGGAGCGGAGGCGCCAATCGACAACTCGTCCTCTATCTCATGGTCGCCCTCGAGCAATTTGATGGCAAGATAGCGCGGCGAGAACTGCTTGTTGACCTCAGGCGTCGCCTTTATGCGGTCTACGAGCTGGCGCACAGCCCCTTCGAGGTCCGCACCCAGATTCACATGTATATGGCGCACCGTCGTGTCGCGCCCTTCGAACACCGACACCACCGTGTCAAAGAGAGCATCGACACCCTCTCCCGTCTTGGCTACGATAGGAACCATCGGCACACCGATCATTGCGCCGAGACTGTCATAATCGAGCTCACCTCCTCGCGCGCGCACCTCATCATACATATTCAGGGCAATAACCATGCTCGGGTCCATGTCGATGAGTTCGGTCGTAAGAAACAGATTGCGCTCAAGATTGGAGGTATCTACGACATTTATGATTACGTCGGGGGTGTTCTCGCGCAGATACCGGCGCACATACAGCTCCTCGGGCGAATAGCACGTCAACGAATAAGTGCCCGGAAGGTCTACTATATTGATACGGTAGGAACCATGCTCGAAATACCCTTCCTTCGCGTCAACAGTCACACCACTGTAATTTCCCACATGCTCGCGGGCTCCCGACGCCCGGTTGAACAGCGATGTCTTGCCGCAGTTGGGATTGCCGATGAGCGCCACATTTATAATATGCCGCTCGTGGTGATACTCCCGGCGCGCCTCGATGTCTTCTACCGTAGGCGCAGGCGCACTCGCAGCCTTAGCCCCGAGGACAATAGCCTCTTCGGGCGAAACCTTCACCACCTCTACAAGATTTGCCTCCGAACGCCGCAGCGACACCTCATAGCCCATCAGATTATACTTGATTGGGTCGCGCAGAGGTGCATGGAGCACAACCGACACTCCATGACCTTTCACAAAACCCATCTCTATGAGACGTTTACGGAAGGCTCCGTGACCCAGAACCTTCACCACGATGCCGGTCTCGCCGGTGTGTAGCTGCGACAGTTTCATCTATATTCAAAAATATAAAGCGGTTTGAAGGAAGTCTGACGATATCCTCTTAAAAACATGCAAAATTGCGAATAAATCCCCACATACCCAATACCGTCTATAGGGTAGTTACGTTTTTCTGCTCAGCACCGACGCATACTTCTTGTTTTTTAGCGCTCCTCATGAGGTGCGGGCGAGTTTTTTTGCGTAATTTTGCAAAACAATGCCCAAAAACAATATATAGGACATGCCCATAGAGGGAATTCCAGAAATCAACATAAACAACCGGCGGTATTTAGGCAATAAATACCGCCTGCTTCCTTTCATACGCCGTGTGGTTGACCAAAACTGCGCGGACATCAACGTATTTGCCGACCTCTTTGCCGGCACCGGCGCCGTATCTTCGGCTTTTTCCGACAACTGCGCCATTATAACCAACGATATTCTATATAGCAACTACCTCTCGAATCTTGCCTGGTTCGGCACCGAAGACTACGACGAAAAGACCGTAGCCGACTTCATCAATTTCTACAACGACATCGCTCCGACTGAAGAAAACTACATGTCGGAAAATTTCAGCAACACTTATTTCTCTACCTCCGACTGCCGGAAAATAGGATTTATCCGCCGTCATATAGAAGATTCGTCGGCCGCCGGAACTATCAACGGACGGGAGCGCGCCATCCTTGTCACCTCTCTTCTTTATGGCATGGACAAGATAGCCCGCACCTGCGGTCACTACGATGCATACCGCAAGGGGGCTAAATTCGAAGGCAGCATAGAACTCCGCTTTCCACGCACGTCTCACAACAACAACGCCGCGAACATCTGCTTCAACCGCGACATCAACGAGCTCGCCCCGGAGGTTGAAGCCGACATCGTATATCTCGACCCGCCCTACAACTCCCGCCAGTACTGCGACGCATACCATCTGCTCGAGAACGTAGCCCGATGGGAACAGCCCGAGCTCCAAGGTGTTGCCCGGAAGATGGACCGCACCGCCCTGAAGAGCGACTATTGCACCCGCCGTGCCGCCGACGCGTTCTCGCAACTGGTCGGCGCACTCAACTGCCGCTATATCCTGCTCTCATACAACAACATGGGCACGAAAGGCGATGACCGCTCGAACGCCCGTATAAGCGACGACGAAATCATGGAGGCTCTCGCAGCCCGTGGCCGGGTTGCCATCTTCGAGGAAAATTACCGTCCGTTCTCAGCCGGAAAATCGAACATCGAAGACAACAGCGAACGTCTGTTCCTATGCACTGTCGAATGATATGGTAAAGTCGCCTCTGAACTACACCGGCGGAAAATTCCGGCTCCTGCCGCAGATTCTTCCCCTTTTCCCGCAAGGCATCGGCACATTCGTCGATTTGTTCTGCGGAGGCGGCGACGTAGGCGCAAACGTCGAGGCACACACAGTGATTTTCAACGACATAAACAGGAGCGTGATTTCGCTCCTGCGAATGTTTGCCACAACCGACAGCCTTCAGCTGACTCGGGAGATAGAACGTATCACAAGACACTACGGACTATCCGACACATTTTCCGAAGGATATGAGGCCTACGGAGCCGACAGTGCCCGAGGTCTTGCCGACGTCAACCGGGCTGCGTTCATGGCTCTGCGCGCCGACCTCAACACCATGCGCCGCGGAACGCCTCGCTACCGCAAAATGCTCTACACCGCAATCGTATTCGCCTTCAACAACCAGATTCGGTTCAACGCCGCCGGCGACTATAATCTGCCCGTCGGAAAGCGCGATTTCAACGCAAACATGCGCACCAAACTCGACGAATTCATCAGACGCCTTGCCGTGATAGACCACCGCTTTTCTACCCGGAATTTCGAGACTTTCGATTTCGGCATGCTCGGCGCCGACGACTTCGTGTATGCCGACCCTCCCTACCTCATCACATGCGCATCGTATAATGAGAACGGCGGCTGGACTCCGGCAAAAGAGACTGCGCTCTACAACGTTCTCGACCGTCTCGACGCTGACGGAATACGATTTGCGCTGTCGAATGTGCTCGAAAACAAAGGAAGACGCCACGAAATGCTCGCCGACTGGCTCGCTGACAGGCAACAATACAATGTGCACCATCTCAATTTCGCATATTCCAATTCAAACTACCACACAAAGGGGCGCGAAGAAGTATGCGACGAAGTTCTCATAACCAACTATTGACTCCATGAACACTTCTCTTACCTCATACAAAAGCTTCTGCTGGTGTCTCGGCACAACGAGTTTCCGCGTCGCCGACCTCAACCGCCGTATCGAACAGCAGCTCATGCTGCTCGACGAATTCTGGAACCTCGACGAAAACCGAGGCCAGAAATGGAACGACACAACTCTCCAGCATCGCTACTACGATTTCATGAAGAGCCGCGGCTTTCTGAGCGGCAATGCAAACCGCCCCGACAAGGATGCCCGCCAGAAAATATCGGGTCTCTTCAAGCTCGGCCTCGTCGACGAGGAGCGCAAGCTCACCGCCGCCGGCGAAAGCCTGCTCCGCATAAGCTATTCGGCCGATTTCGCCTCCGACAACCTCCTCAGCATCGACCGCGACAGCTTTCTGTATCTGCGTCAGCTGCTTAAAGTATCCATCTCTGTCGACAATGAATCCGAACCGGTGAGACCCCTGCCTCTGCTCATTCATCTGCTCCTTGATTCCGAGCTCGGCGGCTATCTCTCTTTCGAGGAATTCTGCTATCTGCTCCCGCTATGCATAAACGCCGACACTACCGAGAGAATGCGCCGCAATATCATCGACCTGCGTGCCGGACGAAAAAACATCGACAGCTGTCTGCTCAACACAATCCTGCCGATGGACAACTACAGGCAAGCCCGGAAGCTATTCATCGAGGCTCCGATGGTGACGCCCGGACTGATTATGAAAGTAGGCATGAACCGCAAAAGCCGCACCGATAAACAGAACTACGACCTGCCCTACTACTATCTCTACCTCGCCCTCGAACGGCTCTATATGGACTTCGACGAATCTGCGGGCGAAGAAGTAGCCGAAGCCCTCGCCGGACTCAAGCAGAGCAAACTGAGGTCGCACTGGAAACGCACTCTTTTCGGCAAGGCCAAAAACAGCGAAATCATCGCAAAACCTCTCCATGCCTCCGCCGCCGGCAACCCTCTGGATGCCTGCGGAAGCATTGCCGAGTTCAGAGGCCGCTTCTTCGATCTCATGCATCTCATCAAGGCCAAGGCGACCCTTGAAGATTACAGCGACCAGAACCGGCGATATTTCGCCACCGCCGACATACTGCTCTTCAACGACAGCAAAGTAAGCCTCGATGTCGTGCCGGCCCAGTTCTTTGCATCTTGCGACTCCGAGCTATACGCTCTCGCATTCACGCCCTGCGAATTTCTGAAAGAAGATTCTACTCTCGAAGAAATATCGCCGGCGCTCGCCGTGAGTGCCGACACCCTGCTGGCACGCCTGAGCTCGAGATTCAACAAGGATTTCGCCGACATCGGCGATGCCTTGTCGGAAGTCGAGCGCGAACGCCTTGCCCGTTTCAACAGTCTTATCGACGACATTTTCACCGACAAAGACCTCACGAATCTGCTCACATACTTCGAAAACCGCGACGACAGACTGATACAGCGGCACATCACCGACAATGCGACCGTGCCTACGCTTTTCGAATACGTGCTCGGCATCGTCTGGTACAAACTCAGCGGACGCCGGGGCAATATCCTCGATTACATGAAACTTTCGCTCGACGCCAACCGATTGCCCAAAAGTCATGCAGCCGGCGGAGACGCCGATATCGTCTACGAATACCCGGATACGGAAGCCTATCCCGCTCACAGAATGCTGCTCGAAGCCACTCTTTCAGAAAAAACGGCGCAACGCAAGATGGAGATGGAGCCGGTGAGCCGGCACCTCGGCGACGAACTGATCAGAAGCCACAACACCACGACCTACTGCGTATTCGTTTCCGACGAACTCGACCCCAACGTCGTGAGCGACTTCCGCTGCCGCCGCACACACATCTACTACGACCGCAAAGGCTCAGGCGAAAAGATAAACGGCATGAAAATCATACCTCTCAACATAGCCGACATCAAAAACATCATATCGAAATCTCTCGATTACGACAGGCTCTACAGCCACTTCGACACAGCCTTCCACTCCGACCGTTTCAACGGCGACCCTCTGGAATGGTATAGAAATTTAGTAAGAATATGCTGACACATCTGTGGATATCAAGACGCCTGAGACTCGGCACAGACGGCACTGCCGCCGGCACTGTCATAGCCGTGGCAGGCGTGGCGCTCGCTCTTGCCGTGATGGAACTCACACTCGGTATCGTCGTGGGCTTCAAAGACGAAATCAAGCGCAAGCTCATGGGTTTCGACGCCCAGATAAGCATCGAGGCCCCTTACGACCCCTACACCCGCACACAGGAGAGCACGCTGACACCCTCGCCCGAACTCATGGAGATAATAGCTGAAGCAGCCCCGGACGCCGAAAGCCGACTGGTGCTCCGCCTGCCGGGCATCCTCAAGACCGACAGCGATTTCGAAGGCATAGTCTTCATCGGCCAGTCGCCTCAGAGCGATTTCGCATTCGAGCGGGGCAACATCGTGGAAGGCGAATGGCCCGACTATTCGTCCGACAGCTGCCGCAACGACATCGTCATATCCCGCGCCACGGCCTCCGCACTCGGCCTCGGAGTCGGCGACAAGGTATATTCGACATATATCATCGACGAATCCGTCAAAATGAGGCGAAACACCGTCGCCGCCATTTTCCAGGCCGATTTCGGCGAATACGACCGCACCGTGGCATACGCCTCGCTCGCCGCACTGCAGAGCATTGCCGGACTCGGCAGCGACGAAGGCAACCGCCTCGACCTGCGGGGATTGCAACAGGTCGACATCGCCGCCACGGCGTCGAAGATAGAATCGGCCATGATGTCGGCCATGAGCACCGGACGGACCGATGTATATTACCCCGTCCAGACAATCGAACAGACCGGCGCCATATATTTCAACTGGCTCGCCCTCCTCGACACCAATGTTGCGGTGATATTCTGCCTCATGCTGTGTGTGGCCTCGTTCACGCTCGTTTCAAGTCTGTTCATTCTCGTGCTCGACAATGTTCCGGCGATAGGCATACTGCGCTCCGTGGGCGCCTCGCGGAGCCTCATACGCTCGATATTCGTCGACCTCGGCATGAGGATAGTGCTTCGGGGCATGATTATCGGAAACGTGCTGGGGCTCGGACTCCTGCTGATTCAGAAATATACACACATCGTACCTCTCGACCCGGAGGCATACTACCTCAACTGCGTGCCTGTCGAAATAAGGCCCTGGGGCTTCATTGCACTCAACGTGGGATTGGCCGTAGCATCGTGGCTCGTGCTGTGGATTCCGGCACGCACCGCATCTTCTGTCGACCCTGCGAAAACCATAAACTTCGAATAATTGTTAAAGTAACATACTTTGCCCTCCACACCCAGGGCAAAGTACTGAAAATTTCATTATATTTGCTCTCTAAAATTAAAGTTAAGTTAACTAATGTCTTCAGAAAAAGACCTACAGCAACTCGTAATAGAAGGAATTCAGGAGCGTAAAGGACACGCCATCACCGTAGTAGACCTCAGTCATATCGAATCAGCCGCAGCACACACATTCATCATCGCCGAGGGTAATTCAACAACCCAGACAGCGGCAATCGCCGACAGCATAGAAGAATACGTGCGAATCAACGGCGGATATAAACCCTACAACACCGACGGCACCACCAATGCCGAATGGATCGTCATCGACTACGGCGACGTATGGGTTCATGTATTCACACCCGAGACACGCACCCGCTACGCCCTCGAAGAACTCTGGAGCGACGCAAAAATCACCGATATCCCCGATTTAGACTAAGCACTTATGGCTTTTTCCCCAATAAACAAACCCGACGGAAAGAAAAACGGCCCGTTCAGATTCAGCCTGTGGTGGATGTACGCCATAGTCTTCCTCTTCTTGGCCGGAATCTATATTTTCGACACCAATATCGTCGCAAAAAAGGTGAGCTACAGCGACTTCGTGCAATACGTCGAGCGCGACCACGGTATCTCCAAAATCATAATATTCTCCGACAAGAGACAGGCCGAAGGTCTGCTTACCGATTCTCTTGCCTCCGTAATATTCAAGAACCACAGCTTCCACCCCGAGGACGGTGTCGTTGCGAAAGTAGAGGTAAACATCTCTTCGGCCGACCAGCTGTCCGAAAAAATCGACGAATGGCGCAAATCCGGCGCCTTTACCGGCGATGTCGAGTATGAGCAGACGAGCCAGTTCAGCAATTTCCTCTGGTCCATACTGCCCTTCGCGCTTCTCATCGGCGTGTGGATTTTCCTCATGCGCCGCATGTCGGGTGCAGGTGGCGGCGGCGCTGGCGGCGGTGGCGGCATTTTCAGCGTAGGCAAGTCGAAAGCCATGCTTTTCGACAAGAACAACTCGCAGAAAGTCACCTTCCAGGACGTTGCCGGCCTCTCCGAAGCCAAAACAGAAATCGAAGAAATCGTAGAATTCCTCAAGAATCCCAAACGATACACCAATCTCGGCGGCAAAATACCCAAGGGCGCACTCCTTGTCGGCCCTCCCGGAACCGGCAAAACCCTCCTTGCCAAGGCTGTAGCCGGTGAAGCCGACGTTCCCTTCTTCTCGATGTCGGGCTCCGACTTCGTCGAAATGTTCGTGGGTGTGGGCGCCTCGCGTGTCCGCGACCTCTTCCGCCAGGCCAAGGAGAAGGCTCCCTGTATCGTCTTCATCGACGAAATCGATGCCGTAGGCCGTGCGCGCGGCAAAAACGCAAGCATGGGCGGCAACGACGAACGCGAAAACACCCTCAACCAGCTCCTTACCGAAATGGACGGCTTCGGAAGCAACAGCGGCGTCATTATCCTCGCCGCAACCAACCGCGCCGACATTCTCGACAAGGCGCTGATGCGTGCCGGACGTTTCGACCGCCAGATTTATGTAGACCTCCCCGACCTCCCCGACCGCGTGGAGATTTTCAAGGTGCATCTGCGTAAGGTAAAGACAGCTCCCGGCCTCGACATCGAGCTCCTCGCACGCCAGACTCCGGGCTTCTCCGGCGCCGACATCGCCAACGTCTGCAACGAGGCTGCCCTCATCGCTGCCCGCGGCAACAAGGAATCGGTGACCAAGGAAGACTTCAACGCCGCTGTAGACCGTATCATCGGCGGTCTCGAAAAACGCAACAAGATTCTCACCGACGACGAAAAACGCTCAATCGCCGTGCACGAAGCCGGCCATGCAACCGTTTCCTGGCACCTCCGCTACGGCAACCCCCTCGTCAAAGTCACCATCGTGCCACGCGGAAAAGCCCTCGGTGCAGCCTGGTATCTGCCTGAAGAACGTCAGATTGTGCCCTCGCAGGTGATTCTCGACGACATTTGCTCGCTCCTTGGCGGTCGTGCCGCCGAAGAAGTGTTCCTCGGACACATCTCGACCGGCGCCGCCAACGACCTCGAGCGTGTCACCAAGCAGGCATATGCCATGATTGTCTACTACGGCATGAGCGACAAGTTGCCGAACCTCAGCTACTACGACTCAACCGGGCAGAACAGCATGTTCACAAACCCCTACAGCGACGAGCGTGCCAAGATAATCGACGAGGAAGTGAGCCGTATCATCGCCGAGCAATACGAACGCGCCAAATCCATTCTGCGCGAACATGCCGACGGCCACCACGAGCTCGCCCAGACACTCATATCGCGCGAAGTGATATTCACCGAAGACGTCGAGCGCATATTCGGACCGCGCCAGTGGACCTCGCGCACCGACGAGCTGTTCGGGCACAAGGACATCAGCCCCGACAAACCGTACACCGGCCCGATGCCCCCGCCCATCGACGACGTCGAAGCCACCGAAGCGGACAAAGACGACGACAAAAAGGCCGACGACGACAAATAACCGCAAACATAAGGGGCGCGCATTCGTGCGCCCCTTTCAGCAAAAAAAATATCAAACCAATCATAAAATGAAAAAAGTATTAATCGCAGCTGCAATGGCATCTATGCTCGCCGCAACCTCCTGCTCAAAGACCGAGACAACTCAGCCGCAGGAATTCAACTACGTAGCCGACCGCTTCGCCGACATCGAAGTGCTGCGCTATAAAGTGCCCGATTTCGAAAATCTGACCCTCAACCAGAAGAAACTCGTCTACTTCCTCACCGAAGCCGCTCTCTGGGGCCGCGATATCCTCTGGGACCAGAACAACAGCAACAACCTCGCAATGCGCCGCCTGCTCGAGGCCGTCTACACAAACTATCAGGGCGACCGCAACAGCGCCGAATTCAAAGCCTTCGAAACATACATGAAACAGGTATGGTTCGGCAACGGCATTCACCACCACTACTCTACCGACAAATTCACTCCCGGATTCAGCCGTGAATTCCTCGCCGCCCAGCTCGAGGCACTCCCCGAAGGCGCAGCTCCCGAAAACACAGCCGAACTCGTCGAAGTCATCTTCAACCCCACCCTCGACGCCAAGCGAGTGAACCAGGACGCCTCTGTAGACCTCATCACATCGTCGGCAAACAACATGTATGCCCCCGGCGTGACACAGGCCGAAGTAGAGGCATACTACAACTCTATCCGCAAACCCGACGACCTCACCCCCATATCCTATGGCCTCAACACACGCGTTGAGCGCGGCACCGACGGCAAAATCACCGAAAACACCTATAAGGTAGGCGGTCTCTATTCGGCTGCAATCGAAAAAATAGTCGAGAATCTCGACAGCGCCCGCCAGTATGCCGAAAACGACGCACAGCGACAGATTATCGGCTCGCTCATCGACTTCTACACCTCCGGCGACCTCGCCACATTCGACAAATACTCCATCGAATGGGCCGAAGACACCATCTCGCAGGTTGACTTCATCAACGGATTCATCGAAACATACGGCGACCCCCTCGGCATGACAGGCTCCTGGGAATCAATCGTAAACTTCAAGAACATACCCGCCAGCGCCCGCACCGAAACCCTCAGCGCCGAAGCACAGTGGTTCGAAGACAACTCTCCCGTCGACGCAGCATTCAAGAAAAACAAGGTGAAAGGCGTATCGGCCAAAGTAATCACCGCTGCCATTCTCGCAGGCGACGCATACCCCGCAACCCCTATCGGCATCAACCTGCCCAACGCAAACTGGATTCGCGCCGCACACGGCTCGAAATCGGTGACCATCGAAAATATCACCCAGGCTTACGACGAGGCAAGCCATGGCAACGGCTTCAACGAAGAATTTGTAATCGATGAAGAAACCGCCGCACTCCTCGACAACTACCTCTTCATCACCGACAACCTCCACACCGACCTCCACGAGTGCCTCGGACACGGCTCCGGCAAACTCATGCCCGGCAAGGAAGACGCCCTCAAGGAACACGGCTCGGCAATCGAAGAAGCTCGCGCCGACCTCTTCGCCCTCTACTATCTCGCAGACCCCAAACTCATCGAAATGGGTCTCCTTGACAACCCCGAAGCATACAAGGCCGAATACTACAAATATATCCTCAACGGCATGATGACACAGCTGCAGCGCATCGAGCCGGGCAAAGACGTAGAAGAAGCCCACATGCGCAACCGCAAACTCATTGCCGAATGGGCATACGAACACGGCAAGGACGCCAACGTAATAGAACTCGTAAAACGCGACGGCAAGACCTACATCAAAATCAACGACTACGAAGCTCTCCGCGGTCTCTTCGGCCAGCTCCTCGCCGAAATACAGCGCGTGCGCTCTACCGGCGACTATGCTGCCGCAAACGAGCTCATCAACGCCTATGCCGTAAAAGTAGACCCCGAAATGCACCGCGAAGTACTCGACCGCTATGCCACACTCAACATAGCACCCTATAAAGGCTTCGTCAATCCCGTCTACACCGCCGTACGCGACCAGAACGGCAACATCACCGACATAACCGTAGACTACACCGAAGGCTACGTAGACCAGATGCTCCGCTACGGCCGCGACTACAACGCCCTGAAATAAACCTCCCCTTCATATCAACACAGACGCCCCGGACCAGATCGGCCCGGGGCGTTTGCGTAAAGCCGACGGAATATCAAAAACTACAGAAAAGCGTCACAAGAAAAGGCACACTGAAATCCACCACAAAACCATGATACACGGCTAAAACCGTAAACCGGCGCCCCGACGTAGCCGCAATTATAGGCAAAGTAGTATCCATGCTCGTTGCGCCTCCGGCCGAAATAGGTGCAAGAGGCCCGAAGACACGGCACAGCAGCGGCGCGCCGAGCAAAGTGATAATCTCCCTGATAATATTGGCAAGAAGAGCTATCGTGCCAAGCTCCGCACCCCGGTAGCCACTTATAAAAATGCTCGACAGAGAATAATACCCGAAACCCGAACCAACGGCAAGAACATCGCTCAAACTCCGCGAAGACAGAAACAAAGAAACGACAGCACAACCGGCCAGAGTACCCGCAATCGTCGCCAGAGGCAGCAGAAGCATACGGGGCCCCAGTCCCTTGAGCTCTTCCTTAAGCCCCTCGATATTATGCCCAATGCCGATACCTACACAAAAAATAAGAGCCGCAAGAGCAATAAAACCGACATCAACACCAAGACCGCTCACATCAAGCAGCCCCAGATAGCCCGCGCACGCCCCGGCAACAAAAAAAGCGACAATGATAAGACTACCCTTCATTCCGCCACCTCCTTCCTCCTGGCATAGCGCCACAGCAGACAGGCGAACACCGAACTGCCGGCAACACCCGCAAAACTAATCACAAAAGCCTCAAGGCCGAGAGACCCTATCCAGCGCACAATCCTTTCATCGCTACCGGCCTCAAGGCCGAGCAGAAACAGAAGCGCCCAGATAATGACAACAGTCACACCATCGAGACGCCTAATCTCTCTATGTCTCAGACAATAACCGACAGCAATACCGAAAGCCATCACACCTAAGATAACCAGCATAAAAAAATATTTTTTGCAAAATTAGCCAACTTGCTTACCTTTTACAAACTTTATACTCTTTTATACTTCCCTCCGTGGGAAAAATCCCTTTACCGGCGTTATGCTATTAAAGATGAAAGAAAGATAGAACGCGAACTAAAAATCATCCCTCGTCTGTCTTTCCGAGTAGTGATACTGGGAAAGATGGCTCTCATAAATAGTTGAAACGTGGAGAGCGCCCCGACCCAACCGCCGGGGCGCTCTTTTATTTGTTAGTGGAGGGGTTGGGGGGCGGTGGTGGGGCCGGCGACGGAGAGGGTGCCGGCGGAGTCGATGTGTATGGGGTCTATCATGACGACGCGTTCGGCGGGGTTGTCGGCCATGCGGGCGTGGTAGACGGTGTAGAGCTGGCCCGTTGGCATTTCGATGACCATGTTGTGGCCTGTGCAGGTCACATTGTCCTTGCGCTTGAGCACGGGGTTGCCGGCATATTTTTCGAATGGCCCCAGGGGTGATTTCGATGTTGCATATCCGACGGCGTAGTGGGGACCGTAGTAGGCATTTGCGCTGTAGAGCATGTAGTAGGTGCTGTCGCGGCGGAATATGTAGGAGCCTTCGGTCCAGCGTCGGTTTGCCTCGCCTGTGGTTACCGACAGGCTTTCCCATTCGGCCTGTCGGTCGGCCATGGATGCGGGAGGCGCGAGTATCTTCTGCGGTTCGCCTATGATGCCGGAGAAATCGGGAGCAAGCTCGACGCCGTATATCCAGCTTTCTTCGATGGAGTCGAAGAGCTGTTTTTCGCGGGCCCACTCCGAGACTTCGCTTTCGACTGTGTGGCCCGAACAGCAGCGTGAGAAATAGAGGTATGTCTTGCCCGATGGCTCGTCGAAGAGGACGTTGGCGTCGATTACAGGATATTTCGAGGCGAAGACAGGGCGGTTGTACAGGTCTTTGAATGGTCCGGCGGGATTGTCGGCTACAGCGACGCCTATCTGGAAGTTTTCTTTGTCGCCGGTGTATTGTTCTTTGGCGGTGGCACTGAAAAACATGTAGTATCTGCCATCGCGCTCGTAGACTTCGGGAGCCCAGAATTCGCTGATGTTCCACGAGGCGCTGTCGGCGCCTTTATACACCCGGCCGCAAGGTGTCCACTCGGCAAGGTCGTCGGATACGAAAGCTTCGAAGCCATCGTCGAGCGATGTGCCGTACATGTAGTATTTGCCGTCGGAGGCATGAAGGAGGAATGGGTCGCCAAACTTCATCGGAAGCGGGTTTGTGACGGTCATAGGTGCAGGCTCGGCTTTCTGACGGCACGAAACAAGTGGCATCGCCGCAATCATAGCCGGAAGGGCAAGGGCGTAAAGGAGTTGTTTTTTCATGTCGGGACTGGTTTTGCACAAAGGTACGAATTTAGAGGGTGCATTATGGCAATTTTAGAGTCAAAAAAGCGATTTTAGAAGCATATTTTTTGCGACAAGCTGAAAATAGCGTAAATTTGCTGTGATTATTTCTATAAGATATGTCTTCCAAACGAGAATTTGCTTCCAAAATAGGTCTTGTAGCGGCCACTGTAGGGTCTGCGATAGGTCTTGGCAATGTATGGCGCTTTCCGGCCGAAACGCAGGCTAACGGCGGCGCTGCCTTTTTGCTTTTATACGTAGTATGTGTGTTATGTCTGGGCGTGCCTGTGATGCTTGCCGAGTTTTCGCTTGGGCGCGCCGGACGGTCGGATGCCATCGGGGCTTTCCGCAATCTGTCGCCGGGAAAAGCGTGGTGGCTGGTGGGCTCGATTGCCGTGCTGGCGTCCTATCTGATTATATGCTATTATATGGTTGTGGCGGGGTGGACGCTCGAGTATTTCTGGCAGAGCGTTACCGGCGGCCTGTTCGAGGGTATGCCACAGGGCGAAGGAACTGAGTTCAGAGGCTTTTTCAGCGGCAAGATGGAAGAGTATATAGCCACCGACGCCGCACCGCTCATATTTACCTTCCTTATGATTGCCATCAACATCGGAGTGCTCTTAGGGGGTGTGCAGAAAGGCATAGAGCGGCTTTCGAACGTGATGATGCCGCTTCTTTTTGTGATTTTGGTCGGCATATGCGCGCTTTCGCTGTCGCTGCCCGGCGCAGGCGAAGGTGTGGCGTATTTTCTGAATCCCGATTTCTCGAAAATCAACGCCTCGGTAGTTGTCAATGCTCTGGGCCAGGCGTTTTTCAGCCTCAGCCTCGGCATGGGCATTCTTGTGACCTACGCGTCTTATTATCCGGCTGATACGAAGCTTGGCAAGACGGCGATAACGGTGGCGCTGCTGAGTGTTTTTGTAGCCGTACTGATGGGCCTGGTCATTTTCCCTGCGGTGAAGAGTTTCGGACTCGACGGCGAGGAACTGCGCGGCGCCACGCTCGTGTTCGTGACTCTGCCCGAGGTTTTTGCGCAGCTTCCGTTGCCGCGTCTGTGGGCGGCGCTGTTCTTCTTTCTGCTGCTTGTGGCGGCACTTACGTCTACGGTGTCGATTGCCGAGGTGTCGATTGCTATGTTCCAGGACCGTCTGCGCATGAGCCGCCGTGCGGCCACATTTACGGTCATGCTGCCGTTGTTCGTGCTGAGCGCGCTTTGCTCGCTGTCGATGGGCAGCCTGTCGGGATACACGGTTTTCGGGCTGAATTTCTTCGATTTGCTCGACGGTTTCACGACAAACTGTCTGCTTCCCGTCGTGGCGCTCGGAACATGCATCTACATGGGCTGGTTCGCACCCAAGGGCCTGCTATGCAAGGAACTCACCAACGGCTCGTCCATCGACAAGGCCGACACCCAGACACGCACAGTGCTCTTCATAATCCGCTATATAGCCCCGGTACTAATCGTAGCCATCGTGGCGTTCTCGCTGTAACCTACGTCGATACCTCGCGGTGAGTTTCTTCAAAATTTATCCACAATCTTAATCGTTAAGTATCTCCATCATGCATACGTTTATAGAGGTTTTCAAATCATTAACAAGTCATTCAGAGAGTGAGGTTGTGGAGTTTAAGAAGGCGGAGAACAGCTTTGACTTCGATGACTTGGGCAAGTATTTCTCGGCGTTGAGTAATGAGGCAAATCTTCGCGGGATTGATTTCGCGTGGTTGATTTTTGGCTATGATGAGAAAAAACATGAGATAGTCGGCACATCATACAAAAACGGAGAAGGGACTCTCAATAACCTCAAGCATGATTTTTCACAGCATACTACAGATGGTCAGACCTTCCGTGAGATTATACCTATTGAGGTTGAGAGGAAACGCATACTGATGTTCAAGATTCCGGCTTCACCACGTAATATCGTGATGAAGTGGAAGGGGATTGCATACGGTCGTGACGGAGAAAGCCTAAAGCCGCTTAACCAATCTAAACAAGATGAAATACGTCGGCAGACTCCAGCCCCGGACTGGTCGGCGGAAATTGTGCCAGATGCAACAATCGATGATCTTGACGAGGTAGCTATTGCCAAGGCACGAAAGATGTTCAAAAAGGTGCATAGCCGTATCCCGGCCGAGGAAGTAAACAACTGGTCTACCGAAGAATTTCTTAGCAAGTGCGAACTGATGGTAAATGGAAAACTTACCCGTGCTGCTATCATACTTCTTGGTAAAATGTTCTCAGACAGCAAACTTCGTCCGGCTGTCGCAGAGGTCACGTGGACTCTTCGCGATGGGAAACAAGACGTGGTGGATTACGAGCATTTTTCCGTTCCGTTCATACTGACGGTTGATGAGATTCTTGCTAAAATTCACAATCTGACATTACGAGAAATGCCCGGCGGAACGCTCTTCCCCGATACGATGAAGCAATATGATGACTATACTATCCGTGAGGCTCTTCATAACTGTATTGCACATCAGGATTATACCCTCCGCCAACGCATCAACTTCGTTGAAAATCCGGGATTTCTCTATTATGCCAACGGAGGTTCATTTATTCCGGGTTCATTAGAAAATGCGCTTGCTACGAACGGCCCACAACGATTCTTCCGTAATGCATGCCTATGCAAGGCGATGGTGCATTTCAATATGATTGATACGGTAAGCCGCGGAATAAAGAAGATGTTTACGGAGCAAATGGAGCGTAGATTCCCGATGCCCGACTATGAGATTGACAATGAGAAGAAAGAGGTTGCGGTGCGCATCTATGGCAACGCCATAAATGAACGATATACCAAACTGCTCAAAGATAATGACAATCTGACACTCCATGACTGCATTTCTCTTGATGCCATTCAGAAAGGACACCGTATTGACGATGAGATAGCCAGAGACCTCCTGAATCGCGGTCTGATTGAGGGGGAAGCACCAAACTACACCATATCGCTTGGTATAGCCAAAGCCTCGAATCAACTCCCCGGATACACGAAAGCTAAAGGTCTGGACAAACTCAGATTAAAGCAGATGGTTCTGCAATTATTGCATAATGCCGGAGAAGATGGTGCCCGCCGTGAAATCATATACGAGTATCTAAAAGACCTATTGCCGTCTAACAAGACACAGGAGCAACAACTCCGCTATCTGGGAAGGCTTCTCGTTGAAATGAATGAAGAGGGAGCTATCGAACGAACCGGCCTCAAATGGTTGCTTTCGAGTTCATCCGACCGAAAATAGCCATAATCCGACCGTTTTTTTATAGAATCCGACCGAAATTTCGGTCGGATTAGGTTAGTCGGTTAGTCGTTGTCCACCTTCGCCTGATGGTAAAGATATGATACAATGAGTAAGTTTCAGCGAGGAAACGTGTCGGGGAGTTATTGGTAGGTTTTGAGGTATTCTTCGCAGGTGAGGGCGAGTTCGTCGTACCAGGCGTCGCCGAAGCGGCGTCGGAGGGGGCCTTCGAGGAACTGATAGGCGCGGAGGCCTTTGGCGCGGCCGAGGACTTCGGCGGCATGGCATATTTTCCAGCGGTGGTAGTTTACGGCTGTGAATGTGGGGTATTTTTTGAGGCGGACGGGATAGAGATGGCACGAAACGGGCTTGAAGAAGGGTGAACGGCCCTGACGATAGGCTTCTTCGAGGGCGCATAGCCAGTTTCCGTCGTCGTCGAGTGTGGCGAAGGCGCAGTTGCGGCCTTCGACAAGGGCTGTGACTTCGTCGCCTTCTTCGTCGATGTAGCTGACGCCGTTTTCTTCGATTTCGCGCCGGGCGGCAGGCAGAAGTCTATCCCACACGATGGGCAGGACTTCGCGTATTTGTTCGGCTTCGCCCTCGTCAAGGGGGGCTCCGGCGTCGCCTTCGAGGCAACACTGGCCTTTACAGGCCTCGAGATCGCAACAAAAAAATCGCTCGACCAAGTCGAGACTTACCAAGGTATCCTGAATCTGCAACACAATCTTTAGAATTTAGAATTAATAATGAAGAATTTAGAATTATTACCTATTACGCACATTTTAAGGCGGTTGAGACTATAATTATTAATTCTTCATTTTTAATTATTAATTATCTGGAGGTGGCCGATGAGGCGGTCGTAGCGGTCGCCTCGGCGGCGGTGATATATTTTTATGAGGTACTCGTTGTCGGTCTGGTAGGAGTCGCCTTCGACGGGGGCGGTGTAGCCGCGCATGGCGCCCGGGGGCACGAGGAGATACTGGTAGTTGTAGGCACCCTGTTTGAGGAGCATGGCGCGCTCATAGCGCTGTGTCACGGGGTTGTAGCGCATTTCCGACTCGGGGTCGAAGCGACGGTGCACGAAGTCGCCGTCGATGAATATCATAGAGCCGTCGGAAAGCTGGGGTATGTCGAGCTCGAAATGCACTACGCCGTAGTCGGCTTCGAAGTCGCTCTCTGCCGCACCCTGACGCCGAACGAAGTAGCGGCCGTGCTGGGTCTGGTCGTAGAGATATGACTTGTCGGCCCGGGTCTCGTCGACAAAGAGATAGAAATGGCGGTAGGGGTTCTGAAAGTCAATCGATTCGACACCTATGCCCGGGTAATATTCCGATACGGTCTCGAAGCGACGGTATTCGTTTCCACCCTCGAAGATGAGTTCGGGGGTATGCTCGAAATATGCCTTGCGGCCAGATGTGCGCAGGGGGCGAGAAAGAGCACGCTCGCTGTCGAGGCGTCCGTTCTGCTGCACGACCACACGGAGATCGTTGTAGATATCCTCTACGCCGGCACGCTCGGTATCGACGCAGATTTCGAGCTGCTGGTGTGCTTTGTTGTAGTCGACATCGGTGCGCGAGGTCATGAAGGCCGATACCGGCGCAGTCTGCTCGCTCACCATAAAGCGGCATTGAAGCAGAGCTTCGTCCGGCTCATTCTCGCGGTAAATGCGGAGCAGATAGTTACCTGAGATAGTGGGTGCAACTTCCTCGTTGGGTATAGTGAGGGAGTAGTGGACGTAATGCACGGTCGTGGCCTGGGAATAGCCGTAGTCTTCGATAGAACCTTCGTTGAAGCCGTCGAGAAATTCGCTGTCGACCAGGCCGGAAGGCTGCCAGCGTGCATCGCAGTGCTGAAGGCTGTAGCGGAAGTACTCTCGGTCTTCGGCGAGGTGGTCGAAGTCGATTCTGATTCTGTCGGACGAGCCGAGCACCACCACGGGAGCGGCGAAGTCGTTGCCGTCGAGACGCACCTGCAGTGATTTTATCCGCTCGTCGAAAATGCCGGTCATTGTGTCGGAGGCCTTGGCGACGAGAGCTGCCGCCAAGACGGCTGCCAGTATAAACAAATGTTTCAGAGCCATTTTACGGGTTCTTTGCCGTGCTCGGCGAGATAGGCGTTGGCAGTGCTGAAATGGTGATTTCCGAAAAAACCGCGGTGGGCCGACAGCGGCGACGGGTGAGGCGATGTGAGAACAAGATGGCGCGAGCGGTCTATGAGGGCACCCTTGCGAATGGCATAGGACCCCCAGAGGAGAAAGACGATGTTCTCGCGCTCGCGGTTGAGGCGCTCGATGACGGCGTCGGTAAATGTCTCCCAGCCATGCCCCTGGTGCGAGGCGGCATTATGGGCGTCGACGGTGAGTGTGGCGTTGAGCAGCAGTACGCCCTGCGAGGCAAGATATGTGAGGTCGCCCGAAGAAGGCAACGGTTGCCCGGGCTGCCCGACGTCGCTGAGCATTTCCTTATATATATTTACAAGAGAGGGAGGTATCTGCACTCCCGGATTGACAGAGAAACAGAAGCCATTGGCCTGCCCGGGGCCGTGATACGGGTCCTGACCGATGATTACGACCTTGACCTTGTCGAAAGGACATGCGTCGAAAGCCGCGAAAATCCGTCCGGCCGGGGGATAGACCGTAGTACTTGCGTATTTGCCACGCACAAAGGCCACCAAATCGGCGAAATAAGACTTCTCCCACTCAGCGGCGAGAGCATCTTTCCATGTTTGTTCGATTCTCACATTCATAGCACAAAAATAGCAAAAAAACGCCATATAGCATGTAGCAATTTTTTTTGATGAATTTTTGTGTAAAGTTTGCTTGACTTTTTGTAAAATTGTTTTTACCTTTGCGATGTCAAACTTTAACAACATCTTTTTATGAAACTGTTTCTATTTCCCCGAGTATTCCGAATTATAGGGTGGATTGTTTTCGTGCCATCGCTAGTGCTCAGCATTCCTCTTCTGATGTATGGCACTTTGAATCTTAGCGGACTTACCGAAACTATCGCCAACGATACCGCTATCATCGGCATTGCGATGGGCTCACTGTTTATCACCTGCTCGCGTGAGCGCATCGAGGACGAAATGACCGGGGCGATACGTCTGCGGTCGCTGCTGAGCGCACTCTACGCCTATGTGGCATTCCTTGTCATAGAGACCCTGGTGGTCAACGGCATGTACTATTTCTATGTGATGGCGGCCAATCTGGTTGCGTTCCCGATAATTTTCACCCTGCGTTTCCGGTACGAAATGCATAAATACTACACTGTCAGCGATGAAGAACAGAATTAAAATCGAACGTGCCGAGAAGGACATCACACAGCAGCAACTTGCCGATGCTCTTGGTGTGAGCCGCCAGACTATTATCGCAATAGAGAAGGGTCATTTTTTGCCCTCCACTCCCCTCGCCCTAAAAATAGGCCGCTATTTCGGCAAACCTGTCGAGCAGATTTTCATGCTTGAAGAAGGCGACTGAAATCGTCTGTTCCCACCATAAAAACGGCGGTGTGTCGTAATACATTTTATCACTATCAGTAGGGGGGGGGGGGGGGGGGGGGGGGGGGGGGGGGGGGGGGGGGGGGGGGGG
>CAMNRO010000025.1 GCA_946553045.1 uncultured Porphyromonadaceae bacterium
TATAATCTTTGGCTGTGAAAAATTTATTTCCCCACTGATTTTCTACTGAGCCCACCGACGCCTTCGGTAACTTCAAAATCCGTGTACGCACCGGCCAGACCCTCGAATTCAGCTACGTAGGCTACAAGACAGTCCTGGTCAAAGCCGCCAACGGCATGACCGTATATCTCGAGCCCACCACCGAGCAGCTCAACGAACTCGTCGCCATCGGCTACGGCTCCCAGAAACGCGCAAACCTCACCGGCGCCGTATCGACAGTAGATGTGGCCCGCACAATGGAGGCCCGCCCCCAGCAGGACGTGATGAAAGCCCTTCAGGGTGCTGTTCCGGGTCTTACCGTGCTTAACAATACCGGTAATATCAACGGCACACCTTCCGTACAGATTCGTGGTGTCGGTTCTCTTTCCGGCGGTAGCACTTCGCCTCTCTATGTGGTCGACGGTGTGCCTATGGACGACATCTCCTATCTCAACCCCGAGGAAATCAAGGAAATATCCGTACTTAAGGACGCATCGTCGTCGGCTATCTACGGTTCGCGCGCATCTTTCGGCGTGATTCTCATCAATACCAAGAGTGGTGAGAAGAGAGAAAAGATTCAGGTGAAATATACCAATAACTTTGGCTGGAGTCAGGGTGCGGTTCTTCCTGAAATTCAAGGTTCTGTAGAGCAGATAGAGGCTTCTATCGAGTCTGCCAAGATGCTCAGCGCCGCCGGTGGCGAATTTTTCGGTATCTACTATACCGACGTGCTGCCCTACGCAAAAAAATGGCGCGAGCAGAACAGCGGCCGCATCACCGACTATCGCGAGGCTCGTCTCTATCAGGATGAGAACAATATCGGCGATTATTACCTGAATGCCCAGGGCTCAGGCTATCTCCCGTACGCCGATTATGATATCAACAAGATTTATCTGAACAATGCAACTCCCAGCAGCCAGCACAACGTAAGCCTTACCGGAACTTCGGGCAAGACTACTTTCAATGCTGCTTTCGGCTATGCAAAACGCCAGAGCCTTGTCAATTTCAACCCCGACGAAGTAACCCGCTACAACGCCAAACTCGACCTTACCGTCGATGTGTTCAAATGGCTTCAGGCCGGTGCCCGTATCAGCTACAGCCAGCGCAACGTCACAACCCGCAACGTTGGCTCTAATATCTGGGGTACGATATGGCGCTTCCCGGGTTATCTGCAGATGCTCGGCTACCGCTACGATGACGAGGGCAACGCCTACGACTTCCGCAACCAGATTTCATATCTGCGCGGTTCTGCCCCGATTCCGGTGGTAAACCAGTATACAAGAATGCAGGCATGGGCAAAAGCTCAGATTCTCCCCGGTCTTTCACTTAACGCCGATTATACCTATACACTGTTCAACAACAACTGCGCGTATGCCTATCTGCCCTACAAGCAGTGGAACAGCTGGGGCCGTAACCTCTCAACGCCTGTATATGCGGTAACTCCTGCATCGTCGACCTCAACAAAGGACAACACGCACCAGACCCGCTGGACAATGAACGTCTACGGCACTTATGAAATCACTGTTGCTAAGGATCACAACTTCAAACTCATGTTGGGTTCGAATGTCGAGCAGAACCGCAGCAGCTATTTCATGGCCCGCACCAAAGAGCCTCTTGATGTCAATCTTCCCGCAATGAACCTCTATACCGGCGAACTTGTGGCTCCCGGCAGCAGCGACTCGCACTGGGCTACAGCAGGTTTCTTCGGCCGTTTCAACTACGACTACAAGGGCAAGTATCTTCTGGAATACAACGGCCGCTACGACGGTTCGTCGAAATTCCCTGCAATGGACCAGTGGGGTTTCTTCCAGTCGGGTTCTGCAGGCTGGCGCTTCTCTGAGGAAAGCTTCTTTGCTCCCATCAAGCACATCTGGAGCAATGGTAAAATCCGCGCCTCCTACGGTGAAATTGGTAATGAAAATATCGGTACCGACATGTTCATTTCCACAATTGCCACCCATAACATCGACTACATCAACCATGCCACCGGCGTGAAATATAACACCGCTACCATGCCGGCTCTGCGCTCGAACTCTCTCACATGGGAACGTATCCGCACTACCGGTGCTGGTCTTGACTTCGGTTTCTTCAACAATCAGCTTACCGGTAGCATCGACTGGTTCCAGCGCGAAACCAAGGGCATGCTTGCCCCCGGCCAGACCTTGCCAAATATCCTCGGTGCTTCCGCTCCTAAAAAGAACACAGGCGCTCTCCGCACCCGTGGCTGGGAACTTAACCTTTCGTGGAACCGCTCATTCGGCGACTTCGACGTTTATGCAACCTTTAATCTCGCAGACAGCCGTACGAAGGTCACCAAGTGGGAAAACAGCACATATTCTCTCACAGAGAATTTCTCCGGTGCTGAATATGGCGCAATCTACGGTTTCGAGACTGACCGTTACTTTACCAAAGACGACTTCAAGACTGATGCCAACGGCAATTTCCTTAAAGACGACAACGGCCGCTTCATTCCCAAGGACGGTGTCGCAAACCAGAACGGTATCCGCGAAGGTACGTTCGGCTTCGGCCCCGGCGACATCAAGTATAAGGACCTCAACGGCGACGGCGTGATTTCAGGAGGTAACCCGACAATGATTGAGCTCAACGGCAAATACTATGTTGAAGGCGACGAAGGTTACGAAGCCGCACTCAAGGACAAAGAGCACACGACTGTGGCAGTCGGCTCGGCTTACAACCATGGAGATATCCGCAAAATAGGCAACAATCTCCCTCGCTACGAATATGGCTTCCATATCGGCGGCGCATGGAAAGGCATCGACCTCGACATCTTCTGCCAGGGTATCGGCAAGCGCGACATGTGGACCGTTTCATCTATGGTTATCCCCTTCACACAGGCGCCCAACGATATTTACTATGCAGGCATGGAATCGCACAACAGCGTAATTTACGATGACAAGTGGAATATCATCGACTACGTCGTAGACCAGAACAACAAGTACCCCCGCCTCTGGCCCGGCTGCTATGACGCCAACGGCGTTCCCGGCCTCGCTCTCCCCGGTGAGAACAACTACCTCCCCCAGACACGCTATCTGCAGGACATCAGCTATCTCCGCGTGAAGAACATCACCCTCGGCTACACCCTCCCTGTAGACTGGACTACCAAGGCATACATACAGCGTGCACGCATCTACTTCAGCGGCGAAAACCTCTTCTTCCTCCACCGCGGTAACAAGGGCACAGGATTCGACCCCGAAATCGTGACAACCGAATGGTCCGGTGCCAACACCGTTGGCCGCGCAAACCCCATTCAGCGTACTTTCTCCTTCGGTATCCAGGTAACTCTCTAAAGATTAAATCAGTCTAAAATGAAAAAATCAATTATAATTTCTGCTCTGGCGATAGCTGCCATGGGAATGTCGTCGTGCGATGACTTCCTCAACGACAACCGCTACCCCCTCGACAAGCAGACAGATAATCCATCTTACTGGAACAACGAGGCTAACGTACAGAAACAGTGCGACAACCTCTATCTGAACTTCTCGGGCTATGCTTCGAGCCAGTTCTACTTTGCCACCCGCAGCGACAACAATGCTTCCGGCACCGGAGGTGGCTTTGTTGACTGGATCAACACCAACGTGCCGAGCGCGTCCCCGTCCTGGAGTTCGCCCTATGAGGTAATCCGCCAGTGCAACTTCATAATCAATAAGGTGCCTGCATCTACCCTCACCGAGTCTCAGAAAGGCAAGTTTATCGGCATCGCGCGTCTTATCCGCGCCCAGCAGTACTATTGGCTTGTCCGCGCATATGGCGACGTGCAGTACACCGCCGATATAATCGACCCGGCCGACACCGAAGCCCTCATGTCGCCCAGAGTGGACCGCGATGTAGTGATGGACAAGGTATACGAAGACCTCGACTATGCCTGCAAAAACATAGGCCCCGGCTCCAAGACAACATGGAGTTCCGACCTCGCCAATGCGATGACTGCCGAAATCTGTCTCTATGAAGGCACATACTGCAAATACCGCACTCTCGAGGAAAACTACAAGGCCGCAGACCCCGCCCGCGCCGAAAAGTACCTCGGCTATGCCGCTGCCGCAGCTAAGGCCGTGATGGATAAGAACTACTCGCTCAACGCTTCTTATATAGGAAACTACAACTCGGTTTCGCTCGAAAGCAACCCCGAAATGATTTTCTATAAGGAATACAAAATCGCACTTCTCACACACAGCCAGATTAACTACACCGTTCAGACCACTATGATTGCCGGTATGAGCAAGGATGCTTTCGACAGCTACCTCTTCAAAGACGGTCTGCCGCTTAGCAGGACAACCTGCAATAAGAACGATGCCGGCTATGTGAAGAAAGGTATTATCGACGGTGTCGGCGCCACCGCAATCATCGGCGACGAACTCTATATCGGCGATGTTCTGGCCGAACGCGACCAGCGCCTCTATCAGACCATCGACACCTGCCTCGGCTACGGCGGTACTCCGACCCCCGAAAAACCCGACGCAGGCATGACTTGGGCTCGTGTAGGCTCCGCTCGTCTGTTCTCAAGCTCCGGTTATCTCACCCGCAAGTTCGATAACCCCGAAGACATCGACTGGCAGTACCGTCAGGCCGGCAACTATACATGCGCGCCCATTTATTGGCTCTCTTATGTATACTGCATGTATGCCGAGGCCAAGGCTGAGCTCGGCACCCTTACCGACGAAGACCTCAACATCTCCATCAACAAACTCTATGCCCGCGCAGGCCTGCCTAACCAGACCGTGGCATCGCTCAAGGAAATCGGAGACACCGCCAACAACATGGGCGTGAGCAGCCTTATCTGGGAGGTTCGCCGCTGCCGTCGTTGCGAGCTCATGTTCGACCGTGACTTCCGCTACTGGGACCTTATCCGCTGGCATCAGCTCGACAAGCTTGACAATGTCAAGTATCCCAATATCCGCCTCGGTGCAAACATCAAGAACGGCAATGCTCCTTATGCTTACATGAGCGGCGACTACATGCTTGCAACTCCGAACAACAATCGTGTTTTCGAGGCTCGCCAGTATCTCTATCCCGTTCCTCAGAATCAGATCAACCTGACATTCGGCGCAATCACCCAGAATGCTCTTTGGAAATAAGATTTAAATCCTGAATATGACAAAAGGCGCGCCCCGTGTGCGCCTTTTGTTTTGAAAATGATATGAGAACCTTTCCATTACTTCTTTTTTCCTGTTTTTCATTGATATGCCGGGGCGGCATAGTGTCGGGCACCGTCGAGGCCGATGGGCAGCCTATGGTCGGCGTGCCCGTTTCTGACGGTTATGAGATTGTATATACCGATGGCGAAGGGCGCTACAGTATGGAGACCGACAAGACGCTCGGTCTGATTTTTGTGAGCACTCCTTCGGGCTATGAGCCGGCGACGTGTCATGGCAACAGGCCGGATTTCTGGCGTCTGCTGACTACGCCCGCCGATGAGCCGGAGACGGTCGACTTTAAGCTGCGTGCTGTCGACGACAGCCGATTCGCCTTCGTCGCTATGGCCGACAACCAGATAAGCAACCGCCATGGCGAGGTCAATTGCTTCGTAAATACCACCGTTCCCGATGTCAATGCGACTCTCGATTCGCTCCGGACCGCCGGACTCGACCCCTTTGTGATTCTTCTCGGCGACCAGGCGCACGACTGCTACTGGAAGTCGAACCGCTACGGTCTGCCGCAGGCCTACAGCGACATAGAGCGTATCAACGCACGCGTCTACAGCGTTATGGGCAATCACGACCACGACCCCACGGCGATGAACGATATCGATGCCGGTGCCGAGTGGCGCCGCTTTGTCGGACCGGAATATTACTCGTTCGACAAGGGCGGAGTCCACTTCGTGATGCTCGATGATGAGGAAATTGTAGATAATGGCCCCACGCTCAGCAAGGACGGCGAGTGCGTGTATAAAAACAAGGTGCGCGAGCCGCAGATGGAATGGCTTCGCAAGGACCTGGAGCGCGTAGCCCCCTCGACGCCGGTGGTTCTTGCCATGCATGCGCCTCTGTTGCCCTCGCCCGGCATGGACGCCGAGTGGCGTCTGGTCAACGGTGCCGGTGTTGCCGCCCTGCTGGCGAAATTCGACCATGTCGAAATCATTTCGGGCCATACGCACATCAGCTATGCCGCCGAGAAGGCCAATATGCACGAGACCAACTATGGAGCCGTGTGCGGTTCATGGTGGCTCAACGCACGTGTGGAGCTCGGCAACGACAATAACCTTTGCCGCGAGGGCACCCCGTCGGGCTATGCCGTGTGGGATTTCGACAATGGCCGCTTCAGCAACTATTTCAAGGGCACAGGCTACGACCGCAGTGTGGTAATGCGCATTTACGACCTCGACAATGTGGCTATTGACAACGACCAGATTGCCGCCGAGTTTGCTCCCGGCCGCAAGAAAACCAACGAAATCCTCGTAAACGTGTGGGGCTACGGTCCGGGCTGGAATGTAGAGATTTTCGAGGGTAAGAAAGCGCTCAAGGTCGAACGTGTGCGCTCGAAAGACCCCTTGTTCCTGGAATCGTGTCCGGTGCCCTATATGGCGCTTGGCAATGAGCTTATCGGCACTGTCCGCCCCGTATTTTCATGGCATTTCTTCAAGGCTCGGGCTTCGCGTCGCCATGGCGAAATCACCGTGAAAGTCACCGACCGCTTCGGCCGCACATATCAGCAGCATTTAAGCCGGTGAGTTTGGGCGGCTGGGCTATTAGGCTGTTAGGCTGACGGGCTGCTAAGCGGTTAAGAACCAATAAAAAGGTCCTTAGGGTCTTTAACGACCTTAAGGACCTTTATGATTTTAAAATTGAGCGCATTATAGCCCGTCAGCCCGTCAGCCCGTCAGCCGGTCAGCCGGTCAGCCGGTCAGCCCGTCAGCCGGTCAGCCCGTCAGCCCGTCAGCCGGTCAGCCCGTCAGCTCGTCAGCCCGTCAACTCGTCAGCTCGTCAGCCCGTCAGCCTGTCAGCCCGTCAGCCCGTCAACTCGTCAGCCCGTCAGCCTGTCAGCCCGTCAGCCCGTCAGCTCAATAATCCATTCCCATGTAGTGCTGGTAGGGGTGGTCGCAGGCGGGGCATTCCTCGGGGGGAGTGGTGCCTTCATATTCGTAGCCGCAGACGAGGCACTTCCAGGTGATTTTTTTATTGCGTTTCCATACCGTGCCTTCCTCTACTTGCTTGAGATAGTGGAGGAAACGTTTGCGGTGCGATTCCTCTATTTCTGCAATAGCGCGGAAATGGCCTGCGATATCGTCGAAACCCTCTTCTTCGGCAACCTTGGCGGCAGCCGTGTATAGCTTCACACCTTCGAATTCCTCTTCGCGGGCGGCGGTGGCAAGGTTTTCAGCCGTAGTGCCGATAACGCCGGCATCGACATCGAGAGGCACCTGAACCGAGCCTCCCTGAAGGAATTTGAAGTAGACTTTTGCGTGTCGGAGCTCATTGGCGGCAGTTTCTCTGAACACTTCACCGATGGGGAAGTATTCCTCTTTATCGGCCTGTGAGGCGTAGAATGTATATCGTGAATATGCAGCCGATTCAGCCATATAGGCCGTTACCAGATTTTTTTCTGTGCGTGTGCCTTTGATATCTTTTGCTTTTGTCATGTCAGAGAGTTTTTTAGTTCTTGAGTCTGCTATAAAAACAAGAAACCGCGGACTAAGGTTCGCGGTTTCCTGTCAAATCAGTGTTCAGATATCAGTCGGCAGAGTGATACTCTATCAGGCCGGGCATTGAATAGCGGATTATTTTTGCTATTTCGGCACCGTAGTCGGCGGCCGCTTTCACAAGTATATCCTTGAAAAGAACGCACGTAGACCCAACGAAGCATATCGGATTCTCCTTGTAGGGGTATGCCCATATGTTTCGGTTGAAGAATCGCATGAATGCATCGTAGATAAGGTCGTAGACATACGGCTCGTCTACGTGCTCGGCCAGAAATGCGGAGTATCGCGATAGTGTGCGGCTCGGCAGCGGGCTGGTGTAGACTTCGTCCATCAGCATGTTTGGCGTCACTTCGTATTTCTCATAAAATGCGCGGGCTATCGACGCCGGAGCGAGGCCTTTGAGAATGTCTGCGATAAAGGTCTTGCCCAGATAGGCTCCTGAGCCTTCGTCGCCGAGTATGAAGCCCAGTGGAGACACTGTCTTCACTATCTCCGAGCCGTCGTAGAGGCACGAGTTGGAGCCAGTGCCGAGTATGCATGCGAGGCCGGGCTTGCGCACCAGAAGGCCGCGTGCAGCCCCGAGAAGGTCGCTCTGTACGGTCACGGGAGTCTTGAACTGCGCCACAAGCGACGATTCCATTATCTTGTTCTTCTCTTTCGACGAGCATCCGGCTCCGTAGAAGTACACATGATCCCAGCGGCGCCGGAAGAAAGCTTCGGGCAGCTCCAGACGCACCGCGTGCGATATTTCGCGGCGAGTCTGGAAGAAAGGGTTGAGGCCGGTGGTGAATGCGTGCTCGACGATTTCCGTGCCGTCGACCAGAGCCCATTCCGTGCGTGTGCTGCTGCTTTCGGCTATTATTTTCATTTCTTTTTCGTGTCTATTTCTTTGAGAAGAGCCTCGACGGCGGCGCGGAGCTGGGCGTCTTCGCCGGCAACGATACCATCGGGGGTGTTTTCAACCTTGATGTCGGGCTCGAGCTGCTGGTTTTCGAGCACAGAGCCATCGGCCAGACGATAGCCGACCACGGGTATGCCGAATACCATTGTCGGGTCCTGCATGCGCACCCAGTTGACCGAGGTCATTGTGCCCGGCACGGGCATGCCGACGGTCTTGCCGAGGCCGCGGTGGCTGTAGACCCAGGGAGTGCCGTGGGCGTTCGAGTAGCAAGCTTCGGCCATTACCATCACCGAGGGCTTGTTCCAGCGGCGCGAAGGCATGTCGCAGGTAGCCTCGCCGCGTATTTCCTGAGTGAAGTATTTCTTGCCGCTCAGGAGCACTTCGATGTCCTCGTGCAGACGTCCGCCGCCGTTCCAGCGGATATCGATGACAACGCCCTCGCGGTCGTTATACTTGCCGAGAAGGTCGGAGTAGACCTTGCGGAAAGAATCGTCGTCCATCGACGAGATGTGCACGTAGCCGAGGCGTCCGCCCGAAAGACGGTCTACGTCGGCGGCACGCTGCTTCACCCAGCGGTCGTAGAGCAGGGTGCTCTGGCGCGCGGAGCTTGCCGGGCGCACCACGATGTCCTTGGTCTTGCCGTCGGTTCCGGTCACGGTCACGAGTGTGCGCTTGCCTGCTGCGTCGGCAAGCAGACGGTCTACGGGCATTTCGGTCGTCACGGCCTGGCCGTTGATTTTCTCTATCACAGCGCCGGGTCCGACGGCCTCGTCGATATTGTAGAGCGGGCCTTTTTCGAGGACTTCGGCTATGCGCATACCTTTGCCGGTGTAGTCGAGGTCGTAGAGCACGCCCAGTGTGGCGGTGCGTTCCGACAGTTCGGCCGAGGGTGCGCCCTGGTAGCGTCCGCCCGTGTGGCTCACATTGAGCTCGCCGAGGATTTCGCTCAGAAGTTCGGCAAAGTCGTAGTTATTGTTGATATGGGGCAGGAATTTGCGGTAGTGGGCCGTCATCGCGGGCCAGTCGATGCCGTGCATATCCTTGGTGTAGAAGCGTTCGCCCTCTTCGCGGGCCATGTAGTCGAACATGAACGCACGCTCTGCAGCCGGGTCGAGCACTTTCTCCACGCGATAGGAGATAGGCTTGATATTGTCGCCGAATTTATTGAGCGAGCCGCCGAACAGGAAGATAGTCTTGCCGTCGGCCGAGATGTCGAAGTATGCCGATTCGGCATGCTTGCGCTTCATCGAGAGGTTCTTCTTCTCGAGGTCGTAGTCCCAGATGAACGAGCCGTCGTCGGCGCTCGATATGAAATAAAGGTGCTTGCCGTCGGAGTCTACAATCTGGTCGCGGAGGTCGGTCGACATCGGAGTGATACGCACCTGGCGGTCGCTCAGGCCTTCGTATTCAACCTTGATTATAGTGTCGTTCTTTTCCTTTTTGCCGCCGTTCTTCAGCAGTTCGCGCTCTTCTTTGGGGAGCATGAAGCGGTCGTAGGCGTCGCGGTTCATGAACACGAAGAATACGTCCATCTGCGAGCCCCACGAGGCGTGGTTGCGCATGCCGAGGCGTTCTGTTGAGAATGCAAGCGCGTCGCCGCCCATAATCCATTTGGGCTCGGCGTCGAAATAACCGCTGTTGGTTATGTTGGTGAGTTTTCCGTCTTCCACATTGATGATGGCGACGTCGGAATAGGGGTCGTGCTTGCGGTCGATGATTTCGAGGGCTATCCAGCGCGAGTCGGGCGACCATGTGTAGTAGAAGCGACCGTTGCGCTGGCGGTGGGTGGAGCCGTCGGTGAGCTCAGTCACCTTTTTCGACTTCATGTCCATTACGGCCAGTTTGTTGCGGTCGAGAATGAAGGCGAGCTTCTTGCCGTCGGGCGAGAGCTGGGCGGCGGTACGCTCATGGCTGTCGGTCTTGAATACGGGCTGCTCGTCGATGATGGTGGCATGGACGAGGTCGGGCTCGTCGCCGGCGCGGGCTATGGTCGCGCGGTAGATATTGGCCTTGCCGTCGCGCTCGGAAGTGTAATAGAGCGTGCTGTCGTTGCCCCACGAGAGGTCCGATTCGGCCTCGGGAGTGTCGGAAATCTGCTTGGTAGTGGCATATTCTACCGGGGTGACGAATACGTCGCCGCGATAGAGGAATGCAACGAGCTTGCCGTTGGGCGAAGCCGTTGCGCCTGTTGCGCCGCGTGTGCCGCCTATTTTGCGGAGCTCGTCGGCGAAGTCGCCCTTGATGCTTACGGCCGTCTTGACGGGCTTGGCGCCGTCAGTCATGGTGTATATCTCGCCATCGTAGGTGAAGGCCATTGTGCCGTTGTTGGCACGCGAGAGGAAGCGCACGGGGTGAGTCTTGAAGTTTGTCACCTGCTTGGCTCCGGCATAGTCGCCATTTTCGGCGCGATACACGTTCAGGCTCTTGCCGGGAGCGCGTTCGCTGAGGAAATAGACAGCGTTGCCGGCATCTACCGGGCTGAGGTCTTCGCCGGCGCGGTCGATAAGGCGCTCATGCTTGCCGGTGGCGGGTGTGTAGCGCCATATGTCGCGCGTCACGCTCGATGTATGGTGTTTGCGCCATACGTCTTCGAAGCCTTTAACATCTTCATATACGAAACTCTTGCCGTCGGGAGCCCACGACAGATTGCGGGCCGGAGTTGCCAGATACTGGCGCGTCGCACCGCCTTTGGTCGGAACGGCATATAGCTCTGTGAGGCGTGCCGATGGGAACTGGGCGCTCGTGGCCGGGTCCTGAATCGCCGCTGAGAAAAGCACTTCCTTTCCGTCGGGAGTGAAAGCCTCGGGCAGTTCTGAGACCGAATTATATGTAAGACGGTTCCACGTATTCGACGAACCGTCGGCTGCAACAGTGAAGATGTCGAAATTGCCGTAGCGGTCCGAGGCAAATGCAATCATCTTACCGTCCGGACTCCATACAGGCAGCTGTTCATACGAAGGCTGCGATGTGAGGCGGGTAGCCTCGCCTCCGGCGGCAGGCACAGTGAATATATCGCCTTTATATGTAAACGCAATGCGCGAACCGTCGGGTGAAATCTTGACGTCGCGCAGCCAAAGCGGAGCTTCCGCAGCCGACGCCGAAAGAGCCGAAGCCGTCAGAAGCATTAAAACTATCTTTTTCATATATTGCAGGATATGTATTATGTGCAAAGATACGAATAAGTCGAGAGCAAAACCAAATTTATTTGGATTTTGCCGAGCGCCAGTATCTTGGACGCAGTCAACGATACGAATAAGTCGAGAGCAAAACCAAATTTATTTGGATTTTGCCGAGCGTCAGTATCTTGGACGCAGTCAACGATACAAAAAATAAAAACGCCCGGCAGCAGTGTCGGACGATCTGATAAATTGTTGAAACGATGTTGATTTTCTCAAAGGGTCTGAATTTCGACCCATTGCAAGGGGCTTATCAGCTCCACTTGTTCATGTCGGGCGAGTAGAGAGTGGCACTCGCTTTGCAATACCATACTAAGGCTTTTTTTACTATTCTGATCATAGCATCTAAAGTTTAGTAAAACAATCTTGAATTAATTATATTTGGTTACCTATTGTCGAGGCCTCTGCTGCGTGGCCTCATTCCTAAAACGCTGCAAAGGTACAAAAAGATTTCAAAATATGCTAAAAAATTATGTTGTAAAACATATTTTTGATGATTTTGGGCCTTTTCAATGGTGTCGCCGGCATTTATGAGTGTCGAAAAACATGCATTTGAGGCCTGGTCGGCTTGCATGCGCCCGGCCGCGTCTATGGAAATGAAAAAACGGAGCCGCACCGGGTGGTGCAGCTCCGTCTGTGTGTTTAAGCCTTGTGTTATGCGTTTTTCACCTTTTCAACAACAGCGGCGAAAGCCTGCGGGTTGTTGAGGGCGAGGTCGGCGAGGACTTTGCGGTTGATTTCGATACCGCTCTTGTGGATAAGGCCCATGAGCTTGGAGTAGCTGAGGTCGTGCATGCGGGCAGCGGCATTGATACGCTGAATCCAGATGGCACGCATGTTGCCTTTTTTGTCCTTGCGGTCGCGATAGGCATATGTGAGACCTTTTTCCCAGGTGTTCTTAGCGACGGTCCATACATTGCGGCGGCAGCCGAAGTAGCCACGGGTAAGTTTGAGGATTTTCTTGCGGCGGGTGCGCGATGCAACGTGGTTGACTGATCTTGGCATTGTTTCAGATGATTTTTTGAACGTCAGCGTCCGTCGGTCTGACGGTGCTTAAAGCTGAGCATTCGGTTAATAATGAATTATAAAATCACGAATTAAGCTGTCGTAGTGATTGCGAATCGAGAGAAACCGTCGGTCTTATTTGAGGCCGAGGAGAGCTTTTACATTAGCAGCGTCTACACGGGCAACGAGACCGGCGTGGGTAAGGTTGCGTTTCTGCTTTTTGGTCTTCTTGGTCAAGATGTGGCTCTTGAAAGCGTGTTTTCTCTTGATTTTTCCTGATCCGGTAAGGGCGAACCTCTTTTTGGCACCGGAGTTAGTCTTAATCTTGGGCATTTGTTTGTTTATTAATGTAGTTAATTCGAGTTGTATAATTTTGCGCCAACCCGTGGCGCCGAATCATTTCTTTTTAGGCGAAATCATTATAATCATTCGCTTGCCTTCGAGCAAAGGCATCTGCTCTACCTTTCCATAGTCCTCGAGGTCATTGGCGAAACGGAGCAGAAGAACTTCGCCCTGTTCCTTGAAGAGGATTGAGCGGCCCTTGAAGAACACATAGGCTTTCACCTTGGCGCCTTCCTGCAGGAAGCCGATGGCATGCTTGAGCTTGAAGTTGTAGTCGTGGTCGTCGGTCTGGGGTCCGAAACGGATTTCCTTCACTACTACCTTGGTCGACTTGGCCTTTATTTCCTTGGCCTTTTTCTTCTGCTGGTAGAGATACTTCTGATAGTCGAGTATCTTGCATACCGGCGGCTCGGCGTTGGGCGAAATCTCAACGAGGTCGAGTTCGAGTTCGTCGGCTATCTTGCGGGCCTCGTGAATGGAGTAGATGCCGGGCGTCACGTTGTCGCCGACGAGACGCACCTCGCGTGCGCGGATGTGCTCGTTGATATTGTTCGGCGCCTGTTTCACCTGGCGAGGGTCGCGGCGCTGAGGGCCGCGTGCTCCGGGAGCGCCGGCAGGGCGCGGTGCACCGGGGTGGAAAGGTGGTTTTTTCTCCATTCAGGGATTATTGGTTAATCAATTGATTGACTTCTTCGGTCAAAAGCGCTGCAAAGTTAGCAATTTTCATCGAACCGAGGTCGCCTTGACCCGGTTTTCTTACAGAAACTTCACCATTTTCTGCTTCTTTTTCGCCAACTACGAGCATATAGGGTACTTTTTTGAGCTGGTTGTCGCGAATTTTGCGGCCGAGGGTCTCGTTACGGTCGTCGATATCGAGGCGGATGTCTGCTGCCTCGAGTTCTTCTTTCACCTTGCGGGCGTAGTCGAGATATTTGTCGCTCACGGGGATAATCACAGCCTGCTCGGGAGCGAGCCAGAGGGGGAAGTGACCGGCGGTGTGCTCGAGCAGCACGGCTACGAAGCGCTCCATCGAGCCGAAGGGGGCGCGGTGAATCATCACGGGACGGTGCTTGGCGTTGTCGCGGCCTGTATATTCGAGCTCGAAGCGCTCAGGCAGGTTGTAGTCAACCTGAATGGTGCCCAGCTGCCAGCGGCGGCCGATGGCGTCCTTGACCATGAAGTCGAGTTTGGGACCGTAGAAAGCGGCTTCGCCGAGCTCTGTGCGGGCGTTGATGCCTTTTTCAGCACAGGCTTCGATGATGGCCTGCTCGGCCTTGTGCCAGTTTTCGTCGCTGCCGATGTATTTTTCCTTGTGCTCGGGGTCGCGGAGCGAAATCTGAGCCTCATAGTTCTCGAATTTGAGAGCCTTGAAGATGTAGAGGATAATATCCATCACCTTCAGGAACTCGTCCTTGATCTGGTCGGGGGCGCAGAAGATGTGGGCGTCGTCCTGCGTGAAGCCGCGCACACGGGTCAGGCCGTGGAGCTCGCCGCTCTGTTCATAGCGGTAAACGGTGCCGAATTCTGCAAGGCGCAGGGGCAGCTCGCGGTAAGAGCGGGGGAGAGAGCGGAAAATTTCGCAGTGGTGGGGGCAGTTCATCGGTTTGAGCAGGTATTCCTCGCCTTCCTCGGGTGTGTGGATAGGCTGGAAGGAGTCCTTGCCGTATTTGGCGTAGTGGCCGGAGGTCACGTAGAGCTGCTTGTTGCCGATATGCGGAGTGATTACCTGAAGATAGCCGTAGCGTTTCTGGATACGGCGAAGGAACTGCTCGAGGCGGTCGCGGAGGGCGGCGCCTTTGGGGAGCCAGAGGGGCAGACCGGCGCCTACGCGCTGCGAGAAGGCGAAGAGTTCCATTTCTTTGCCGAGTTTGCGGTGGTCGCGCTTCTTGGCTTCTTCAAGCAGGGCCAGGTATTCGTCGAGCATCGACTTCTTGGGGAAGGTGACGCCGTAGACGCGCACAAGCTGGTTGCGCTTCTCGTCGCCGCGCCAGTAGGCTCCGGCGAGCGACATCACTTTCACGGCCTTGATAGGCGCGGTCGACGGAATGTGCGGGCCGCGGCAGAGGTCGGTGAAGTTGCCCTGGGTGTAGGTGGTGATGTGGCCGTCTTCGAGTTCGGAGATGAGCTCGCATTTGTATTCTTCGCCACGGTCGCCGAAGAGCTTGAGGGCGTCGGCCTTGCTTATGTCGGCGCGGACGATGGCCTCGTTCTTCTTGGCGAGTTCCAGCATTTTGGCTTCAATTTTGGCGAAGTCGTCGCTGGTGAGCTTGTTTTCGCCCGGGTCGATGTCGTAGTAAAAACCGTTTTCGATTGCCGGACCGATGCCGAATTTCACGCCGGGATAGAGTTCCTGGAGCGCTTCGGCAAGGAGGTGAGCCGAGCTGTGCCAGAATGCATGCTTTCCTTCGGGGTCTTCCCATTTGAAAAGCTTGATGGCGGCATCTTCGGCGATGGGGCGGGTGATGTCCCACTCTTTGCCGTCGACGCTGGCTGCCAGCACTTCGCGGGCGAGGCGCGGCGATATGGATTCGGCTATCTGAAGAGGGGTTATGCCTGCTTCAAATTCCTTTACGCTATTGTCGGGAAATGTGATTTTAATCATGATTAAAAACATTGTTAATCAGCCAAATACGCCGAAGTTGACGCAAATGGCCTCGAAACCGTCCGCAAAGATACGAATAATCCGCCGAAAACCAAAGCGTTCCGGCGGATTTTTTTGAATGTCGCGAATGTCGCGAGCTGTGTCTGTTTTTTGCTTAATGTGTGGGTTATCGGCTGGCCTTTGTGGCTGTTACTATATCCTGGAGAGTGAATGTGCCTCTTATTATGACCACAGTGGCTTCGGATTCCTCAAATGCTTTGATTATGCATTCGTTTTTGTTGTCTCCTGCGGTTCCCATCAGTATATCGACAGTCTCGTTGTCTTCTCGCACCGACACGAGCTTTTCGTATTTCTTATTGTTGAAAGCGTTTTTGGCTTTGTCTTTGAGCGTGGCGGCTTTGTCGCCTTCGGCTGTCATAATCCACAGGCCGTCTATTTTGGAGGCTATTTTGCCGAAGTCCATGCTGTTCGCTTCTATGTTGAGGTCTCCGGCAAGCGAAATCATGGCTTTCGATACGTAGACGGTGGAGATGCCGGGTGTATCTTCGCACGATTCGAAAAGGGTCTGGGCGTGTGCGATTGCAGCCGAGAGGCTGATGATGACGAGAATGATGAATTTTTTCATAGTGTTTTTATAGTTTGTTCAAAGAGTTTTCGGCGGTGGTTATTGTTGTCGAGGCGGTCTGTGCGCTGGTCTCCATGGCCATATAGCCTTTTCTGACGGTTTTGGTGAGCAGTGTAAGCGCCATTACGGTATGCTCGCGTGCCTCCTCGGGCGTCATTTCCGGCTGAGCCGGTTTGTCGCCCAGGAAGTGGACGGAAGCCGTGATTGCAAGCACGAGTACGGCGGCAGCGGCGGCTATGCGGCCGTAGCGTGGGCGCAGACGGCGTTTTACCTCCAGTACGGCGCGCTCGTCGATGGTTCTTTCGACGGCCGCGTGCAGGCTTTCGGGGGCCTCGACCGGTGTCGACATGGCTGCGAATACCGCGCGGTCGGCTTCGAGCTCGGGGTCGGTGTCGCTTTCGGTGAAATACTCGCGGATTATGCGCTCTTCATCGAGTGTGGAGTTGCCGCTGTAGTATTTGGAGAGCAGGCTTTTGATGTATTCGGTTTCTATGTTCATTTTTCGAAATATTTGCGGATTGCGGAACGGGCGCGGCTCAGCAGAACTCGGATATTGCCTGCCGACAGACCGGTAGCTTCTTCGATTTCGTCCATTTCGCAGCCTTCGAAGTCGCGCATTGTCAGGACTATTCGCTGATTGTCGGGCAGGGTGGCCGCAATCGCTTTTATATGTCTTATCCGGTCGGAGGTTTCAATTTCGCTTTCGAGCGAATTGTCGGCTGCGACGGCGCCGGCGGTGTCGAGGTCGTCGGGGTGCCGTCGGCTGTTTATGAGCGATATGGCTGCGTTTCGGGCGGCGGCTATGCAGTAGGCCTGGGTGTTGGCGACTGCGCCGAGCCGGTCGCGGCTTTCCCAAAGCTTTATGGCGGCGTTCTGCACGGCGTCGGAGGCGTCGGCGCTGTTGCCGCATAGTGCGAGGGCAACGCGGTACATTGCGTCGAGGTGTGCGCACGCCTTTTCTTTGAATTCGGCTGCCGTCATCGGTCTTCGGCTATCTTCTTGAGGTCTTCGGCCGTGAATTTGCCCGAAAGCTCTATGAAAGAGCAGTCGGAGCTGTCGACGGTGAATATATAGAGGTTTTTGAATTTGTTTCCGTCGGCTTGGGTGAATATTCTCACGCGAGTGTCGTCGTCCTTTACATTTATGAGCTCGTCGAAGCCTTTGGCCTCTTCTTTAAGTCGTTTTTCGAATTTCGATTTTACGGCATTGTCCGCGCCGTCGATATCGAGAACTCTGACGCCTGAAATCTTGCCGACAGCGGGCACGTCGCCGATGGTGCCGCTTATCTTGGTGAGCCAAAGGAGGAATTTGGGAACTTTTACATATTCGGCGTTTTCGGTGTTCCTGAATTCGTCGAAGAGCTTCGCCGGATTGCCGGCCCAGGCGCCCGAAACGGCTGCCGAAAGGAGTATTGCAGATAAAAATCGTTTCATAGTTTCGTTGTTTTGTCTTGTAGACTGCGCCAAGGCGCGTAAAGTTACAAAAAACTCCGCTTTTTTTTGTACTTTTGCACTCGCAACCAATCTCACATCTTGTGAAAGACACAATTAAGAATATAGCCGTTCTTGGTGCTACCGGTTCTATCGGCAGCCAGACTCTTGATATAATAGCATCGCATCCCGAGCGCTATCGCGCCGTTGTGCTCACCGCAGGCAGCAGGGCCGACAAACTTATCGAAGCCGCCATCGCGCATCGTCCGCGGCGTGTTGTCATAGGGCGTCCTGAGCTCCTGCCCCGTGTCGAGGCTGTTCTTGCGCCTCTTGGCATAGAGTGCCGTGCCGGCGACGAGGCTCTTGCCGAATGTGTCGAAGCCGACGATATCGACACCGTTCTGACGGCAACCGTGGGCTACAGCGGCCTGCAGCCTACCGTCCGCGCCATAAAGGCAGGCAAGGATATAGCCCTCGCCAACAAGGAAACACTTGTGGTCGCCGGCGAAATGATAAACCGCATGCTTGCCGAGTCGCCTTCGAAGATTTATCCTGTTGATTCCGAGCATTCGGCAATCGCCCAGTGCCTTGCCGGAGAAGATCCGGCCCGCGTGAAGCATCTGCTAATCACGGCCTCGGGAGGCCCCTTCCGCACTTGGCCGGCCGACCGCATGGCAGAAGCCACTGCCGCCGACGCCCTCAAGCACCCCAACTGGAACATGGGCCGGAAAATAACCATCGATTCGGCCACGATGATGAACAAGGCCTTCGAAATCATCGAGGCCCACTATCTTTTCGGTGTCGAGGCCGGCCGAATTGAGGCCGTCGTTCACCCTCAGTCGATTGTGCACTCGATGGTAGAGTTTGTCGATGGCGCCGTCAAGGCTCAGCTCGGCCTGCCCGACATGCATTTGCCGATAGCCTACGCCCTCGGCTGCCATGCGCGCCTCGAAGGCGCCGCGGGCCATATGAGTCTCGCCGATTTTGCCACTCTCACATTCGAAAAGCCCGACGTGGAGCGCTTCCCCTGTCTCGGACTCGCCCATACGGCCCTCGAACGACGCGGCAACACAGCCTGCGTCATCAATGCCGCCAATGAAATCGCAGTGGCCGCCTTCCTCGAAGACCGCATTAAATTCGGGCAGATCTACGGCGTGATAGAGCGCACTCTCGAAGCCGTGCCGTATATCGCAGAGCCGGCTTTCGACGACTATGTGGCCTCAAACGCCGAAGCGCGCGTCAAAGCTGCTGAAATGATAAAATAACAGATAATCAAACTTCTAAATTCATAAACTTGGAAATTCTCGTAAAAGCGGCGCAGCTTGTTCTGGCACTCGTGATATTGGTGACAATCCACGAGTTCGGCCACTATATCTTCGCCCGCATATTCGGCGTGAAAGTGACACGCTTCTTCCTCTTCTTCAATCCGTGGTTCTCAATCCTGCGCTACGACCCGATGAAGGGTACTCTCGAATTCATAGCCCCCGGCGAACGCAAGGACGGAACATGGCCGAAGCCTCTTAAGACCTGGCAGGTATCCAGGCCTCGGCAGCCGCGCCCCGACGGCAAGCCGACATGGCGCGACACCGTCTACGGTCTCGGCTGGCTGCCTCTCGGCGGCTACTGTGCTATCGCAGGCATGGTCGACGAGACTCAGGACAGCAGCAAGCTTGCCGCCGAGCCGCAGTCGTGGGAGCTCCGCAGTAAGCCGGCATGGCAGCGTCTCTGCGTCATGGCTGCCGGCGTGGTGCTCAATTTTATTCTCGCCATATGTATATATATAGGTATAGCCTTCCACTGGGGCGACGACGTTGTTGCCTATCAGGATATGAGCGAGGGCATGAACTTCTGTCCCGAGCTTAAGGAAGCCGGATTCCGCGACGGCGACATTCTCCACAGCCTCAATGGGCGCCCGCTTGAGGCCGCCGACTATTCGGCCGGCTGGGATATGCTTCAGCCCGGCGCTCGTGTCGGAGTGCTCCGAAACGGTTCGGAAGTAGAAGTGGTCGTTCCCGACGAAGTTATCCGCTCGCTTGTGGCAAAAGGCAAGGACGCCATGCCTATGACAGCCCGAATCCCCGTCGTCATAGCCAAGACTGTTGCCGGAGGCAATGCCCTCAAAGCCGGTCTGCAGCCGCTCGACCGCATTCTGACCGTCGACGGCGATACTACGGGCTTCGTGGAAATTTTCAGGGAGTCGCTCGCCGCCCACAAGGGCGAGACCGTGCCGCTGGGCATAGTCCGCGGCGACAGTACCTTTACTCTCCCGGTAGAAGTAAGCGACGGCGGCACCATAGGCATTCAGATGCTCAGCCCTGTCGACATCTTCAAGCGTACCAAGATAGAATATAACTTCTTCGAGGCCATACCCCGCGGCTGGGAAATCGGCACGGGTCAGCTCACGAACTATGTGTCGTCGCTCGGCCTGGTATTCACCAAAGAAGGCGCGCAGAGTCTCGGCGGATTCGCCACTCTCGGCGACCTCTTCCCGACGCGCTGGAACTGGGAGGCATTCTGGCAGATTACAGCCTTCCTCTCCATCATTCTCGCGTTTATGAACATCATACCCATTCCGGCTCTCGACGGCGGCTATATCCTCTTCCTGCTGGTTGAAATCGTAACCCGTCGCAAGCCCTCCGACCGCTTCCTCGAAATCGCCAATACGATAGGCTTCTTCTTCCTGCTGGCCCTCCTCTTCTACGCCAACGGAAACGACCTCTATCGAATCTTCCTCAAATAGGCATTCAGGAGGTTAGGAGATTATGGTGTTAGGAGGCTATGATATTATGGTGTTATGGTGTTATGAGGCTAGGATGTTATGATATTGTCCTAACTGAAACCTCTCTACGCTTAACCACCCAACCTCCTAATCTCTTTCCCTCTTAATTTCCCAATCTCCCAATCTCCTTCCCTCCTAATTTCCTAACCTCCTAGTCTCCTAACCTCCTAATCTCATAACTTCCTAACCTCCTACAACATGGAATTGCGTTTGCGCCGTGGAAAAGAAGAATCGCTTGACCGCTTTCACCCCTGGGTGTTTTCGGGAGCTTTAGTAAAAATGCCTGAAGAAGGCGACGGTATCGAAGAGGGCGACCTCGTGACTGTCGTTGCCTCCGACGGCCGTATTGTCGGAACCGGTCATTTTCAGATCGGCAGCATAGCCGTGCGCATGCTCACATTCGGTACCGACGAGACTGTCGACGAGGCTTTCTACCGTCGCAGGCTCGCCAGCGCCCTCGAGCTCCGCAAGGCGCTCGGCTTTCCCTCGGAGAAGACCGATGCCTTCCGTCTCGTGCATGGCGAGGGCGACTTTCTGCCCGGACTCGTTGTCGATGTCTATGGCGACACCGCCGTAATGCAGGCGCATTCGCCGGGTATGCACTTTGCCCGCAACATCATAGCCCGCGAGCTTGCCGCCCTTCCCGGGCTCGGCGTGTCGAATGTCTACTACAAATCGGAGACCACGCTGCCTTACAAGGCGCATCTCGACCCGCAGAACGATTATATCGTAGGCGGCTACACTCACGACGTTGCCACCGAAAACGGTCTTAAATTCCACATCGACTGGCTCCGCGGCCAGAAGACAGGGTTCTTCGTTGACCAGCGCGACAACCGCGACCTCATACGCCGCTACAGTGCCGGCCGCAGCGTGCTCAATATGTTCTGCTACACCGGCGGCTTCTCGGTCTATGCCCTGGCCGGTGGCGCGCGCGAGGTGGTGTCGGTCGATTCGTCGGCCAAGGCCATCAGCCTCACCGACGCCAATGCCGAGCTGAACTTCCCCGGTGATACACGCCATGTGTCGCAGGCCATCGATGCCTTCAAATATCTCGACAGCATGGAGTCGGGCCGTCACGACCTCATAATCCTCGACCCCCCGGCGTTCGCCAAGCACCGCAGCGCCCTGCGCAACGCCCTGCAGGGCTATCGCCGCCTCAATGCCAGAGCCTTCGAGAAGATTGCTCCCGGCGGCATTCTCTTCACGTTCTCGTGCTCGCAGGCCGTCAACCGTGAGCAGTTCCGTCTGGCGGTGTTCAGTGCCGCCGCACAGAGTCGTCGCCGCGTGCGCATACTCCATCAGCTCACGCAGCCGGCCGACCACCCTGTGAACATCTATCACCCCGAAGGCGAATATCTGAAGGGTCTTGTGCTCTACGTGGAATGAAAATCAAGCTTCTGTGTGTCGGCGGCGTCCGCGATGCCGCCATCTCCAAGGCCATCGACATGTATGTCAAGCGCATACCTCACTACTGGCCTTTCTCCATGGTGTGCATACCCGACGTAAAAGGCGCCCGCGACCCCAAGGGGCAGAAGGCGCTCGAGGGTGCTAAAATACTTGCCGAGACAGCTCCCGGCGACTTCCTGATGCTCCTCGACGAGCGCGGAAAGCAGTACACCTCGCGCCAGTGGGCCGATTTCCTACAGCGCAAGAGTGTCGAGCTGCCGCGGACGCTCGTCCTGACCGTCGGAGGCCCCTATGGCTTCAGTCAGGAGGTCTACGATCGTGCCGATGCCATGATTTCGCTTTCGGCCATGACATTTCCTCACGAACTTGTGCGTCTGTTTGCCGTCGAGCAGATATACCGAGCCGGTACGATTCTGCGAGGCGAACCATACCATCACGACTGATTCTGCAAGGCCTACGAGCAGGCGCGGAGCAGGAAGATGAAAAATACTACGGCACAGGTGATTATCACAGTCGTCGTGTCATCGCTTTTTGCCGCATAGAGGCGTGCTATACGGTCGTTTACCTCTTTTTCAACAGCCGGACTCAGACCCCAGCTTTTGGTCTTGGTCAGCAGCGTCATGGCCTGGGCGGTCTTTTGCTCGCCTTTCTTATATTTGCCAAGAGATGACAATGCAGCCATGAGATGATTGGCGCAGCCGTCGGCCCATGAGCGGTAGGCGGCAGGGTCTTTGCGCTCAAGCTCGTTGCGGAGACGGCTCATGCCGCTGTCGGCATCGTTGAAAAAACGCGAACACTCCTCGATGGAGGCTTTCGAGTTGTCAAGCCGTCTGATACATGCGTTGAGGTGCTCGATAGTGCTCCTGATATTGTCGGGGCGCTCTGGTTCGGCGGCCGGTATTTCGATTGGCGGAGGAGTCGCTTGTTTAGGCTCAGGGTCTTCCTTGTAAACCGGATTGACTATGACGGTTCTATTCCTGTCGAATGGCGACAGGGTAGAGGGCCTGACGCTTGCCGCAGGTCTTTCTTTCGGTTCAGGGCGTGGTGCCGGCTCCGAGTCTATGACTTCGGAAACGGCTTGGTGCACAGGCGGAGGCGCCGTCGGAGCCAGGCGCTTATAGAGAGCGGAGAGCTCTGCCGTACTCATCGATACCCCAGGCGCAAGAAGAGAGCATAGCTCGCGCGGACTGGCGGCAAAAAGACTGTCGGCGGCAGCCTGAGCTTCGGCCGTACGGCCTGTGGCCAGAAGAAGCACCGCGAGATTATGACACGCCGAAACCGATTCGGGCGAGCCTTTCCATATGTCTTCGGCAAGGCGGATATTGCCTTTTCTGATGGCATCGAGGGCCGTTGTGTCGATGGCGTCGGCCGATGAAAACCAGAACAATGCATGCTCCAGCCTTTCGGCGGGCCGCTGCATGGCCGAGCGGGCCAGCGAAACGCTTTCGGGAGTCCGGACGGTATCGCCGCATAGTGAGTCGAGTGATTCCGGCGCTTCAGCAGGCAAGCCGGAGCGTAGTTTGGCCTGCATTTGCATGGCGCGGCCTGCAATGGCGCTCGAAGTAGCGTTTGCAAACACGCCGAGGGTGCGGAAAGGGTTGTTTTTTATAACTGACATGGACGGTGAATCACTGTTTGTACAAAGTTACGATTGTTCGGGGAGATTTCGTTAATCCAATCTCGTTTTTTTTTGCTAATTTTGCACTCACGAGTAAATAGTATATGGTAAAAATTTTAGTAACGGGCAGCAACGGACAGCTCGGGCAGGAACTCCGCCGGGTTTTCGAAAACGATATGCCCGGATTGACAACATACATAAGCCGTGAAGAGCTCGACCTCACCGACCGCGAGGCTGTCGGTGATTTTCTCCGTGCCGGTAATTTCACACACATTGTGAACTGTGCGGCCTACACGGCCGTTGACCGTGCCGAGGAGGAAAAACTGCAGTGCAAGGTAGCCAATGTAGATATTCCGTCTAACCTCGGCCGTCTCGCCGACGAGCTCGACCTCAGAATAATACATCTGTCGACCGACTATGTGTTCGACGGCCACACATGGCTGCCCTATGCCGAAGTAGCCAAGCCCGAGCCGCTCTCGGTCTACGGCACCACCAAGCGCAAAGGGGAGACCGCCCTCATGGGGCTTGCTCCGACTGCGATGATAATCCGCACCGGCTGGCTCTATTCCGCCAATGGCAATAATTTCCTCAAGACCGTGCTGCGTATCGCAGCCAAGGGCGGCCGCATCGGCATGGTTGCCGACCAGACAGGCACGCCGACCTATGCCGGCGACCTCGCGCAGGCAATTTCAGATATAATCAGGTCCAAACACTGGAATCCTGGCATTTTCCACTATGCCAACGAGGGCGTGGCGAGCTGGTATGACTTCGCCGTCGCCATTCTCGAGGAGTGCGGAATGCCCGACAGGGCGCGTGCCGTAGAGCCGATTCCGACGAGCGACTATCCCACGCCCGCCACACGGCCTTTCTACTCCGTCCTCGACAAATCTAAAATCAAGGCCACCTACGGCCTCTCCATATCACACTGGCGCGATGCTTTGCGCCGTTGCATTTCTCAAATGTCAAGCACTCAGAAAAATGGCTAATCTCAAAGAAGAAATAAAACGGCGACGCACCTTCGCCATCATATCGCACCCCGACGCCGGCAAGACAACCCTCACCGAAAAGCTGCTCCTCTTCGGCGGCGCTATCCACATCGCCGGTGCCGTGAAATCCAATAAAATCAAGAAGACTGCCACCTCCGACTGGATGGAAATCGAAAAACAGCGCGGAATCTCGGTGGCTACCTCTGTAATGGGTTTCAACTACGGTGATTATAAAATCAACATTCTCGATACGCCCGGTCACCAGGACTTCGCCGAAGACACCTACCGCACCCTGACGGCGGTAGACAGCGTTATCATCGTTGTCGACGTTGCCAAAGGCGTAGAGACGCAGACACGCAAGCTCATGGAGGTGTGCCGCATGCGCAACACCCCGGTGATTATCTTCGTCAACAAGCTCGACCGCGAAGGCCGCGACCCCTTCGAGATTCTCGACGAACTCGAAGCCGAGCTCAAAATCGCCGTCCGTCCGCTGTCGTGGCCTATCAATATAGGCGCCAAGTTCAAGGGCGTCTATAATATCTACGAGAAAAGCCTCGACCTCTTCACGCCCGACAAACAGCGCGCCACCGAGCGTGTCGAAATCGACGACATCAACGACCCGCGTATCGACGAGGCTGTCGGCGAGGTCGATGCCGCAAAACTCCGCGAAGACCTCGAACTCGTCGAGGGCGTATATCCCGAATTCGACGTCAACGACTACCTTGCCGCCCGCACGGCGCCCGTATTCTTCGGCTCCGCTCTCAATACCTTCGGCGTCAAGGAAATGCTCGACTGCTTCGTAAAGATTGCCCCCGAGCCCCGGCCCGTCACCGCCCTGGAGCGCGTGGTAGAGCCTCAGGAAGACGCCTTCAGCGGTTTTGTGTTCAAAATCCATGCCAACATGGACCCCAACCACCGCAGCTGTATCGCTTTCGTCAAGGTATGTTCCGGCAAATTCGAGCGCAACGCACCCTATAAGCACATGCGCACCGGCAAGACACTGCGTTTCGCCGCTCCTACGGCCTTTATGGCGCAGAAAAAGAGCATTGTCGACGAGGCCTATCCCGGCGACATTGTCGGTATTCCCGATACGGGCAACTTCAAGATAGGCGACACCATCACCTCCGGCGAAGAAATTCACTACAAGGGCCTTCCGAGCTTCTCGCCCGAAATGTTCATGTATATCGAGAACACCGACCCCATGAAGTCGAAGCAGCTCGAAAAAGGCATTCAGCAGCTCATGGACGAAGGTGTGGCGCAGCTCTTCATGCACCAGTTCAACGGCCGCAAGGTCATCGGCACTGTCGGACAGCTCCAGTTCGAGGTTATCCAGTACCGTCTTCTGCACGAATATGGCGCGCAGTGCCGCTGGGAGCCGATGTCGATGTATAAAGCCTGCTGGATAGAAAGCGACGACCCCGCCGCCCTCGAGGCCTTCAAGAAGCGCAAGCATCAGTTCATGGCCCTCGACCGCGAAGGCCGCGACGTCTTCCTGGCCGACTCCCAGTTCGTCCTCACCATGGCCCAGAACGACTTCCCCAAAATCCGCTTCCACTTCACCAGCGAATTCTAAACCATCAATTAATTAACAATTAATAATGTATAATTAATAATTGAGGCTAATGCAGGGTGTTTAAATTATCAGGTATTAATTCTTAATTATAAATTATTAATTCTCAATTTTCAATGTCCTGTCTCCGAGCACTTCTGTGCATTATCTTTCCTCCACTCGCCGTACTCGACAAGGGCTGCGGTTCCATTCTTCTCGTAACCGTACTGACTTGCTTCGCCTGGCTTCCGGGTGTCATCGGTGCTCTTATAATATGCAATAAACAACAATGAACCTTCTCAGATACCTGATATTGCCGCTTGTCGGTCTGCTTGCAGGCGCGGCAACTGCACAGAGCCCGGTGCGCTTCGGCTGCGAGGCCACAGACACCACCGCCATCACCGCCATGCTCGACAAGGCTGCCGGACAGCGCTTTGCCAATCCCGAAGCACGCGTGGCCTTCTTTGCCCGCATGTTTGAGGGCGTGCCATACGCTGCCCACACCCTCGAGGGCGATGAGGAAGTGCTCACCGTGCGTATCGACAGCCTCGACTGCACCACATTTGTCGAAACGGCGATGGCACTCGCCTTTACGGTAGGCGAAGGACGCTCGTCGTGGCGCGATTTCATCTACAACCTGCGCCGAATCCGCTACCGTGGCGGCGAAATCGAAGGCTATCCCTCGCGACTGCACTATATAAGCGACTGGGCTGTCGACAATAAGTACCGCGGCAACATCGACGATGCGACCACGCTCTTTCCGCGCGTGACAAACATGACGCGCTCAATCGACTTCATGACCTCCAACCGCGGCCGCTATCCGGCACTTGCCGACTCGGCCAATTTTGCCCGCATACGCTCTATTGAAAACGGTTACCGCAATCACCGCTTCACATATATCAAGACCATCGACCTCGGCTCGAAAGACACCAAGGCGGCATTCCACGACGGCGATGTCGTGGCGCTGGTATCCACTCTCAAGAACCTCGATGTGACCCATATGGGTGTCGTGGTAAAAGAAAATCCGGGAGCTGAGCCATATCTTCTGCATGCGTCGTATTCCGACGGCAAAGTGGAAGTGAGCGCCCGCCCTCTGGCCGAGTTCATGAAGAAAAACCGCCAGTGGCTCGGTGTGAGAGTATTCCGACTTATAGAATGATAGACTGATGCGCCAAAGGCTGAAGTATTTCGACATGATGAAAGGCCTCGCCATCTTCCTGGTGGTGATGGGCCATGTTCTCACCATGTGTGTCCGCGAAATCGACCGCGCTCCGCTGTTCAAGTTTATCGGACAGATACACATGCCGCTGTTCTTCTTTATAAGCGGCTGGTTCGCAGTGAAAACCGGTCCCGACGGCCTGCTGAAAACACCCGGCCTGCTGTCGCGGGCGCGCCGTCTGCTGCTGCCCATGCTCGGTGCATCCACCCTTTTCATCTACTACTATCCTCATTCGGGTTTGCAGAGTCCCTTCGATTCAAGCTGGAGCGGCCTGTGGCTCAATGTGTGGAAAAACGGATATTGGTTCACATTCGTGCTCTTCGAGATTTTTGCCGTTTATGCCGCACTTACCTTCGTGCTGAGGCGCGTGACCTCATTTTGGCTCGAGCTCCTCGCCGTTGCCCTTGCATGGGCTGTGCTCGGAGGCATATACCATATCCTGCCGGGAGTGTGCGACGCCGCCCTGTCGTTCGAACTGCTCTTCACCTTCTTTCCTATATTTATGGCAGGCGTGATTGCCAGGCGCCATGCCGACGCATTCATGCGCCTGTGCGAATCATCGGGACCTGTCACGGTCTCCCTTTTTGTCGTGTTCATATGCATGGCCTTTGTCTGCTGGCCCTGGCGCTATAGCTTCGGAAGCGCGCTCAACGTCGTTCTCGCCCAGATTGTCATGCAGATATCGCTCGCCATCGTAGCGGTTGCCGTGATAAAGCCCTGGAGCGAGCGGGCCTTCGAGCCTGCCCGCGCGAAGCCCGGCCGTTTTGCCGCCATGTGGGCGTTTCTCGGCGACAAGAGCCTTGCAATCTACCTGCTGCACTACTTCTTCCTCTATCCGATGCCATTCATGAGGCAGCTGCTCGAGTCGTTCGACCTGGCCGTGGTGCCTCTCGCAGTTTTTGCAGCCCTCGGAGCTGTGCCCGTGATTGCTCTCAGCCTCTGTGCCGATTACATTTTTTCTTTCTCGCGGCTTCTGTGCACCTTCCTCACAGGCTCGACGCCGTCCAAGGCCCTCCGTTCGTGATGCTGCCGTCGCTCGTAGCCTTCGACCTTGACGATACGCTCTATAAAGAGCGCGATTTTCTTCGCTCCGGGCACCGAGTGCTCGCCCGTACACTCGCCGATGCCACAGGCGCCAATGCCGAAGAGCTTTTCACCCTTATCAGCGACAATCACCCCCGAGGTATCGAGGCTGCCCTTGCCATGCTTGCCGCCAAGGGGCTCGACATACCCTTCACAGTCGACGCCCTCGTGGAAATATACCGTAACCATACCCCCGACATACAACTCTCCGACGGTGCTGAGGCCCTGCTGACACGCCTCAAGGGCGCCGGACATCGTCTTGCCCTTATCACCGACGGCTCGCCGCGCCATCAGCGCGGCAAAATAGCCGCACTCGGCCTCGACCGCTTTTTCGATCCCGATACAATATTCATCAGCGGAGAGACGGGCGGCGACAAGCACACGCCGCTTCCTTTCAGGCTGGCCGAGGAGCGTTTCGGCGCCTCGGTGTCGCGCATGTATTATGTGGGCGACAACCTCGCTAAAGATTTTGTGCATCCCAATCTGCGCGGCTGGACTTCGGTCATGCTGCTCGACACTGCCGGCGTGAATGTCTTTCCGCAGCATATCGGGGCGTGGCCTGCCGTGCATCGTCCTCGTGTCATCGTCTCCGGCTTTGACTGTCTGTGGCCGTAGTCTGCACAAACCGACATTGCATTTTACCCTCAGAAATAGCACTTTGGCGGCCACAAGTGTTAAAACCACACTTAAAATTAATTTTATTTGGTTAAAACTTCTTAAGAGGGCTAAACAAATGTTGTGTTTTGACGAAATGTGCATATATTTGCTGTCGAAAAAATGAAAAACACGATTCACTGAATATTCAACCCCTCCGATGATTGCTTCGGAGCTTGCAATGGAAAACCAAAAATAGACCTAACCTAAACCTTAACATGTATTCGACTGTGCAACAGGGTAATACCCCTCCCGAAAGAGGACGCAATCTATTCAAGTCCATCTTTAAGGCGCTTCTCTGCGCACTGCTCATCTTCACTGCGACATCGGCTTCGGCCCAGACTGTGACCGGTACAGTGTCAGATGAAAACAACGAGCCCCTTATCGGCGCTTCCGTCCGTATTGTAGGCGAACAAAACGGTGTGACAACCGATATCGACGGTAATTTCTCAATTGCCGGTGCCTATGGTAAAAAACTTCAGATTTCCTATATCGGCTATCTCACCCAGGAAGTGACTGCCGATAAAAACAAACTCGAAATCAAACTTGTGCCCAACAGCGAGCTCCTCGACGACGTCGTTGTCGTTGGTTACGGCACAATGACCCGCAAGGACGTCACCGGCTCAATCACAACCGTGAAGGCCGAAGACCTCAACGTCGGCGCATACACCGACCCCGGTCAGCTCCTGCAGGGCAAGGTTCCCGGCCTTGTCGTGGTTCAGAACTCCGACCCTAACGGCGGCGTAAACTCCATGACCCTCCGCGGCGCCTCGACCCTTAACGGCTCTACCAGCCCTCTTTATGTGGTCGACGGTATTCCCGGCGTAAACCTCAACCTCATTCCCCCGAGCGACATCGAGAGCATCGATGTGCTCCGCGACGCTTCAGCCACCGCTATCTACGGTTCGAAGGCCGCCAACGGCGTTATCATCGTGACAACCAAACGTGGTGCCGAAGGCCCCGCCCGCGTCACCTATCAGGGATATGTATCGTGGGAAAAGATTGCCAACGACCACGACATGATGACCGCCGACGAGCTCCGCGCATATGCCGCTGAAAACAACCTCCCCATTCCCAACGACCGCGGCGCCAATACGAACTGGGCCGACGTCGTGCAGCAGACCGGCTTCGCTACAAACCACAGCCTCTCGATTTCAGGCGGTAACAAGAGCACAAACTACAACGCCTCCATCACCTATACCAAGCGCGACGGTATCATCAAGAACGTAGGCAACAACCTCTTCACAGGCCGTGCCTACGTGGAGACAAAGACCCTTAAAGACCGTCTGACCCTCGCCGCCGGCGTTAACGGCAATATCCGCAAGGAGTGGGGCGTTCCCCGCGGCCTTGAAGGCAGCTCGGTTTACGAAGGCATGTACTACTATTCGCCCCTGGTGCCCGTGCAGAACGAAGACGGAACCTGGTATGCCGACAAGACCATCTCGCAGAACTACAACCCCATGTCGTTAATCTACGAGAACCGCTCGATGGCCACATTCAAGCGTCTCCAGTTCACCGGCAAGGCAAGCGTCCTCATCATCGACGGCCTTACCGCCAACGCCAACTTCAACTACGAGACTCAGAACTATCACTACAAGGACTACACATCGATTCAGTCGCAGAACAATACCCGCCATGGTGAATCCTCGCGCAATGTAACCGACGACTGGTGCAAGCTGATGGAAATCTACGGCAACTACGACAAGACCTTCAACGATATCCACAAGCTTTCTCTCATGGTCGGCTACTCCTGGGAAGAGCACAAGAACGGCGACGGCTTCGGCGCCCGCGGTTATAACTTCTACGACGACTACCTCGGCTGGAACAATATCGGCATGGCCAACTCCTGGGATGCCGATCCCGTATGGGGCAACACCGAGAGCCACACCAAGATGATTTCGTTCTACGGTCGTGCCAACTACTCGTTCAACTCCAAGTATATCTTCCAGGCTGCTGTCCGTCGCGACGGTGCTTCGGTCTTCGGCGCGAACAACAAATGGGCGACCTTCCCCTCTGGCTCTGTGGCATGGCGCCTTTCTGAAGAAGACTTCATCAAGAATACCGGTATCTTCACCGACCTCAAACTCCGCGCAGGCTGGGGTCAGAGCGGTAACTCGCAGGGCTTCGACATCTACACCTCGCGCTTCTTCTACGATTTGACCGATCCTATCAAGCGTTTCGACTATGTAGACCCCGTGACCGGTGCCGTAACCTCTTACAAGACCCTCACATCTGCCCGCAACGTAAACGACAACCTCAAGTGGGAAACAACCACCATGGTCAACATCGGTCTTGACTTCGCCTTCCTCAACGGCCGTATCAACGGTACTGTTGAGTGGTACAACAAGTCGACCAAAGACATGATTTGGGATTACCCTGTTTCGACTGCTCTCTATCCTGTCAACTGGCTCACCGCCAACGTGGGCAAAATGCGCAATACCGGTGTCGAACTCACCATCAACGCAACTCCTGTCCAGAGCCGCGACTGGAACTGGTCGACCTCGCTCAACCTCTCGCACAACTCCAATAAGGTTGTGAGCGTATCGAACAGCGAGTTCAACGCCGGCGTCCTCAACCGCTACGACCCGCACCTCCCCGGCCTCTCGCAGGGCTGCAACACACAGCGCATTGTCGAAGGCAAGCCTATCGGTTCGTTCTATCTCTGGGATTGGGCCGGATATAACGAAGACGGTATCTCCACATTCTATCGCTACGACAGCGAGGGCAACCATATCCTCGACGAGAACGGCAATCCCGAGACCACAATGCAGCCCGGTCAGGACGACCGCATCTACATGGGCAACGCTCAGCCGAAACTCACCATGGGCTGGAACAACACCGTCACATATAAAAACTGGGACCTCAACCTCTTCTTCACCGGCGTATTCGGCCAGAAGATTTTCAACGAGCCCCACGCATACTTCTCGTATGTTGCTGGCATTACCCAGGGCAAGAACGTGATGGCTTCTGTCCGCGACGACCAGCTCGTTACCGACGCTCTGGCTCACTATCCCTCGCAGCGCTACCTCGAAGACGGTTCGTACTTCAAACTCGCAACCGCAACCATCGGATACACCTTCCGCAACTGCTTCAACGGCTGGCTCAAGGACGTACGCCTCTATGTGTCGGGCAACAACCTCTTCACCATCACCAAGTACACCGGCCGCGACCCCGAAATCAACCTCGGCGGTCTCGACCCCGGCCACGACACCCGCTCCGACCACTATCCCCGCACTCGCCAGGTGCTCGTAGGCGTCAACGTGAACTTCTAATATATCAAACATTCTGTTTTAGAAATAAACACCATGAAATTATATATCAAAGGTCTCGCTCTTTCAGGACTGCTCGCTGCCTCCGCCGCCTGCACCGACCTCGACACTGACCTGAACACAAAATATCCTACCTTCCCCGACAATCCTATTGCCACCGAAGGTGAATTCAACGGTTGCTACGGCTACATGCACGGCTGGTTTGGCCGCGACTTCAACGAAGCTGTCATAGCCCAGGGCGACGAAGTGATGGGTTGCTGCTTTGGTGCCGGTAACTACTTCGACGACGGCCGTTACCTCAACTCGTCGATTCACTCGATACACCTCGACGACTGGCGCTGCCGAATCATCGAAGGCTGTATGTCGGGCTGTACATATACCAACACCAAAATCGCCCAGTATGGCGGCGCCGAATTCAAAGACCCCATTGTGGCTCCCCTCCGTGCTATCCGCGCATACTATCATTTCTGGATGATGGATCTCTATGGCGACGCTCCTATCTTCGACCACGTGCTTCAGGACGGTGAGGCCATCGACCGCTCGCCCCGCGCAGAGGTCGCTGCCTTCATAGAGAGCGAGCTTCTCGATATCCTCGGTCAAGAAGGCGGTCTCAGCAAGGCTAACGACGCTTCTACCTATGGCAAGCCCAACTACTGGATGGCTGCAGCCCTCCTCGCCAAGCTATATCTCAACTGGGGTGTCTACACCAACGACATCACCACCGTTACAGGCGATACCCCCAATCCCAAACTCGACGACTGCGTGAAATGGTGCGACGAAATCATCAACAGCGGTCTCTTCGAAGTCGGAGTTGGCTATCGCAAGAAATTCTTCCCCGACAACGGTGTCCACATCAAGGACTTTATCTATGCTCTCGACGTTGACCCCGCCACCAAGCCCGACGGAACTACTACATGGTACCGCTGGTTCGGCTTCAAGAAGGACGGTCTCTGCCGCCCCTATACCCTCGGCTGGGAAAACACAAAATCGCTTGCCGGTCAGACCGTGCTGACTCCCGAGGCTGTGGCCCGCTTCAACCTCCCCAACGACGAACGCAACATCATGATTCTCGCAGGCCCGCAGTTCGCTTTCGATGCCTCGTATAACCGCACAAATGAGCCTGTATATATCTACACCGTTCCCGGCAATGAGAAGACCCTCGTAGGCCAGCTCAACTACCGCGTTGATTTCGATTTCGACGACGCTTCTATCTATTCGCTCGGCGATGAGGCTCTTCCCAAGCCTTCTAAAGAGACTGTGGCTAACGGTACGGCTCTTCTGAATATCCAGAAAGGCGCACGTTGCTTCAAATATCCTCCGCGCGAAGAAGACTATAGCCTCTGGAACCGTCAGCAGGCCAACGACACACCCATCTTCCGCTTCGCCGACATTCTGCTCATGAAGGCCGAATGTATTCTTCGTGGTGCCACCGCTACTCTCGGCCATACTCCTATGGGCCTTTTCAACGAAATCCGTCGTTGCTCAAAAGCTCCCGAACTGACTAAGAATCCGACCATGCAGGAGCTTCTCGACGAGCGTTCGCGCGAATTTATCCTCGAGCCCTGGCGCCGCAACGACCTTATCCGCTTCGGCCAGTTCGAAAACGACTGGGGCCAGAAGAACAAGTATAAGGTATGGGACGATGCCGAACACACCACTTTCCACTGGGTTGAGCGTCCGGGCGTGAAAGACCCCAACCGCCGACTCATGCCTATCCACCGAGGCATTCTCGAGACCAACCTCAACTGGAGCCAGAACCCCGGCTATCAGGGCCTCTGAAACTGAAACAAAAAATCGACAGGAACGTGCCTGCGGGCACGTTCCTGCTTGAAAACCAATGATAAAAACAATCCTAACCTATCAAATTATGGTAAAACACTACATCAAACGCAGCGCTCTGCTGCTCGGTGCCGCAGTTGTTGCTGTTTCGGCATCTGCCGGTGCATATCGTGACGTGACCGGCCAGTACGTAACCGACCCAGCATACCTTCCCGGCTGGCAGGGTGCTCTTGCCGCAACTGTCGACGGTGTCGCAGAAGTATGGAACGGTGCTTTCAACCTCTACCAGACTCTTCCCGACATGCCCGAAGGCGTCTATACTCTCAAAGTTGATGCTTTCTATCGTTGCGGCAACAACGACTTTGCAAAGGCAAACATGAAAGACGGTAAGCTCAGTTATGCTTACATCTATATCAATGGCGAAAAGAAGGCTGTGAAAGGTCTTTTCGACGGCCGCGAAACTGCTCCCAACTCGACCGGTGAAGCTGCCGCTGCTTTCGCTGCAGGTGAATATCTCAACGAAGTGACCGTGAATCATCCCGGTGGCGACATGGTTGTCGGTATCATGAACGAAGGCTGCTATGCCGACGAATGGTGCTGCTTCGACAACTTCAAGCTCTATAAAGGCTCGGAAGATGTTACTTCTAAAATCAAGAATGCCGGTTTCGAAGAAGGTCTCGACGCCAAGAGAGCCTGGAACTGCAAAAACAGTGCAGGTAGCGAAAAGACTCCCGACATGAACAAGCAGGGTGGTGTATATCGCAAGACTAACGCTTCGCCCTACAATGTCGGCCAGCAGGTCGAGCTGCCCGCAGGCAAGTACCGTTTCAGCGCCCTCACATTCTTCCGTTATGGTGGTGCCGGTAACCTCAATGGCAAGTACGTTACTTGCAAAGGTGAGTGGAAACTTCTTGAAGGTCAGTCTCCCAAAGATTATTTCGACAACAAGGAATATGATGAGGCCAATACTAAAGACAATGCATATCTCTATGTTTCGTTCAACGAAACCAAGCCCCAGAGCCTTGACTGGGAAGATGATTTTGGCGAACTCAATGCCGCAACCGACAAGCGCGTGCGCATCAAAGACTGCTGGGAACTTAATGACGGCAACTATGCCGCTATGCCCGACAACGAAACCCGCGTAGCTGCCGACGGCACTCAAATTGTTCCTGCATATGAAACCCGCAACGTTGTAGACACATGGGATGATTCCGGTAAAGAGCGTGAATCTGCCGCTGCATTCGTTGCCGAACCTGAAAAATATCGTCAGTATGTTGAGTTCGAACTCACCGCTCCTGCAAAAGTATGGATCGGCCTCGGTAAGAACGAAAACTCGCCTGCTCAGTACTGGCACCCCTGGGCTGACCTCAAGCTCGAAAAGTGGGATGAGGCTGCTCAGTCCGGTATCGGTTCTGTTGCCGTTGAAGACGAAAATGCTCCTGTTGAGTACTTCAACCTTCAGGGTGTTCGCGTTGCCAACCCCGAAAACGGTCTCTATATCGTTAAGCAGGGCAACAAGGTTTCGAAGAAATTCATCCGCTAATATCCATTCGACTTAACGGAAACTTTAGAGGCTAACATCGCAGTCTGTTTTTAGTTTTTAGTTCAGTCGTTTTGGGGCAAAGCCCTTCTTTATAAAACATGCTCGCAACCAAGCCCTAAAATATAACGCTAAGTCAATCCAAGCCCTTCGCCCTCCCCGGCGAAGGGCTTTTTTCATTCGCGAAAATCAGCCGAACGATAGCCCAAGCACGCCGCGATAGCGGCAGACACGCTGCCATGGCAGCATAAAGAATAATAGCCTATGGCAAACGCGCCTTTAGGTGCGAGCAGCCATAGGAGATAAGCCCACCCGCCAACCAAGCTGCGTAGCTGCGATACAAGCGGCGAAATATGTCGCAGCTACGCAGCTCCAATGTTCGGATGGAATTACATATACCCGTGCAGCGCGCACCTGACGGCGCGCTTGCGCGGGCCTATTACTCTTAGCGCTGCTCCGCAGCTATATGCCGCTAATGCGGCTATTCATCAACCGCCATCGGCGGTTTATTTCGCGCCCCTCCCTTCGCCAACAGTGTGCCGTCGGCGGTTTATTCCATGCCGCAACCGCCGAACGGCGGTTAAATATTCACACAGCCTATGGTTTGGGCGTTCGATAGAACGACCATACCATAGGACATCGTGCCCCGCACCGCAACCGCATAGCGGTTGAATATCGCCGTGTGTTGTTTATTCAACCGCCATGCGGTTGCTGTTACAGATTAATCGATATTCCTATGGTATATCCGCCTGTCGGCGTCTAAACCATAGGCAATGTGAATATAAAACCGCCATTCGGCGGTTTATTTCGCGCCCTTCCCGTCGCCAACAGCAATCCGCATCGTGAGCCCGTCGGCGGTTTATTCCACGCGCAACCGCCGAACGGCGGTTAAATATTCACACA
>CAMNRO010000026.1 GCA_946553045.1 uncultured Porphyromonadaceae bacterium
GCCATTCGGCGGTTCGTGCCGCCCCACAATCGCAACCGTTCCGAATGCGTCGCAATCGCCATTCGGCGGTTAATTTCGCGCCGTTGACGCTCTACGTCGCAACCGCCGCATGGCGGTTCAATATTCACACAGCCTATGGTATGGGCGTTCGCAGAACGCCCATACCATAGGTCTCCGCGTCACCCCGCGCACAGCAACCGCATAGCGGTTGAATAACTCTCCTCAAGCACCGTCCGGTGCGCGGTTTTTCGGGCTGGACGCGTTTTCAAACTTTAAGAGAAAATTTTTTTGTGCGTTGAGATTTTTTGCTTACATTTGCGCTATCAGATACACCTTATCTCACATATGAAACACATCTCCGCTATTATAGCTGTCGTAATGACAGCTTTGGCAGTTTTGCCCGTGAGTGCCGCCGACAACAACCGCAAGGTCCAGGTTGCCGGCATCGCTTTCTATAACTTCGAGAACCTCTTCGACACCATACCCAACAACCCCGAAGGCCGCGACGTAGAGTTCACTCCCGGCGGTCCACGCCAGTGGGACACACGTAAATACAACGAAAAGGTACACAACCTCGCATATGCCATCTCCCAGTTCAAGACCAAGGTGACACCCCTCGGACCCGCCATCATCGGCGTCTCCGAAATCGAGAACCGCTCTGTGATGGAAGACGTGATAGCACAGCCCGAGCTCAAGCACCTCGACCTCGGCATAGTGCACCACGACTCGCCCGACGCACGCGGCGTCGACGTTGGCATGATATACAACAAACGCTACTTCCGCGTCGAAAACGTAACCAACCACCGCCTCACCACAATCCCATACCGCACACGCGACCAGATGTGCGTCGTCGGCTCGCTCCTCGGACAGCGCATTGCCGTAATCGTAAACCACTGGCCATCACGCATCGGCGGACAGGAGCAGTCTTCGCCAAACCGCGAGGCCGCTGCTGCGCTCTCAAAGCAGATTGCCGACTCCCTCTGGAACGTCGACCCCGAAATCGGAGTCATAATAATGGGCGACCTCAACGACGACCCCCAGGACAAGAGCTGTGCCGTTGTCCTCGGCGCTAAAAAGAAATCGAACGGCGTCGAAGCCCACGGTTTCTTCAACCCCTGGTGGAGCAAACTCGACTCGGGCGTAGGCACCCTCGCATACAAAAGCCAGTGGAACCTCTTCGACCAGATTATAATATCAGGCAACCTCGTGAACGTGCCCGACGACCGCTGGCACTTCTACGAAGCCAAAGTCCTCAACTTCGACTTCCTCAAAGACACCGAAGGCTCTCGCCAGGGCTACCCCAAACGCACATACTCCGCCGGAAGCTACCTCGGAGGATACTCCGACCACTTCCCCACCGAAATATTCCTTCGCCGCTACGTAAAAAACAAATAATCAAATAGTTAGTAGAGAGGGGCAACGCAGTCCCTCTCTATTGGCCTAATACTAACCAATCATAATTACTGCGTATGAAAAAACTTTTACTCTCACTGCTCGCAGTCGCCGGCCTGTCCGCAAGCGCTGCTGAAGTAACCGATGTTCTTTCAGTTGCTTCGTTGCAAACAATGCCTAATTATAGTGCAACGGCAACAGCCTATGCTGAATATGTAGGCATTAAAGGCGAGTCTGGTGCCGAATACACACTTCAATGTGCACATAACAAAGGAACATGTATCCAGTTGAGATCTAGCAATAACAACTCAGGAATCGTAGCTACCAGTTCGCCCGGTAAGGTTGTGAATGTAACAGTAGAATGGGCAAGCAACACCGCGGATAAACGTGTTCTTAATATCTATGGTGGTGAATCTGCTTTTACAATTGGCGGTTTATATGGTAGCTCAGCTCCTGCGGTTGCCGGAACTATTGTAAAAGGAACTTCTACTTCATTTGATTTTACAAGTTCTCCTGAGTATATCGGCATGCGCAGCAATAGCGGTGCAATGTATATTACCAAGATTTCTATTACATGGGATATTGCCGATTCGAGCAAAGAGCCTGCCGGTCTTAAATATGAGACTACAAGCTATAATGTAGAACTTGGAGACGCTTTCACAGCTCCCGAACTTATTAATCCCAACGGTCTCGTTGTTACTTATAGCTCAAGCAAGCCTGAAGTAGCTACTGTAGATGCTGCTGGTAAAGTTGAAATTATAGGTGCAGGTACAACTACAATTTCTGCAAAATCTGAAGAAACTGCTACATACAACGCCGGTTCGGCTTCTTACACCATTACAGTTACCGCTCCTGTACAGACTCTCGCTTCTATTGCCGCTACAAAAGAGCTTGCCGACAACACAGAATTTAAAGTAGGCTATGAACTGACCGTAGGTTTCAAAAACAATAACAATGTTTTTGCATGCGATGCCGCCGGCGATTTCATTCAGATTTATGGCAGCAACAGCTATAATATCGGCGACAAGATTCCGGCAGGTTGGACCGGCAAATATATGCTTTATAATGGCAATACACCCGAAATCATGCCTGTAGGTAGTCTTCCTGTAGCCGAGGCCGGAACATTCACTCCTGCCGTGGTAGCTGCTACTGCTATTTCAAATGAGCTTGTAAACAGCGTTGTAACCATCAACAATGTAGAACTTGCAGAAGCAACTCCCGGTGAAGATGTTACAGACAAAGATGCTAAGAATTTCACCGGCACTGTAGACGGAACCACCCTTAATTTCCGTAACAACTATAAACTGGCCTCTGTAGATGCAGGTACATACAATATAACTGTGGTTGTTACTGTGTTTAACAATGCCCCCTCTCTCTATGTGACAAACTTCGAGAAGGTAACATCTACCGGTATCGACGGTGTAATCGTTGACGAAAATGCTCCTGTTGAATACTACAACCTCCAGGGTGTACGCGTTGCCAACCCCGAAAACGGTCTCTATATCCGTCGTCAGGGCAACAAGGCAACCAAAGTCCTCGTAAAATAATCGCCCCCAATCCCCCCGCATAACCAAACGCCCGGCCCCCGCCGGGCGTTTTTTCGTGCACCGCAACCGCCGTATGGCGGTTTAATATTCACACAGCCTATGGTTTGGGCGTTCGGTAGAACGACCATACCATAGGACATTGCGTCCGCCCGCGTCCCGCAACCGCATAGCGGTTGAATACCGTCGTGGTCTTTTTATTCAACCGCTGTCCGCGGTTGATGTTTCTGAAAAAACGGATATTCCTATGGTATATCCGCCTGCGGCGTCTAAACCATAGGCTATGTGAATATAAAACCGCCGTTCGGCGGTTCGTCCGCGCGCATTTGCGGCGAAAGCGTTGGCTGCCAGCCGTTGACCCGCGGGTGTGCCGAATGCGCGCGCCTGCTGGGGCATTAATAAAAGCCACGGGACTTGTGGCTTATCGCTCCCGATTTCTAATTTTTTTCGTATTTTTGTGCTATGCTAAATCTTACGCCTATTGTGCGGCCGTTTTTCCGGCGCAGGGCTGCGTCAGCGGCTCTGTGGGCTGATCCTGAGGGTATGGAGCGCACGCAGCGCGCCGTGCTCGCATGGCTTTTGCGCCGCGCCTCCGCCACTGTCTACGGGCGCCGCTACGACTTCGGACGCCTCGGACGCTACGAAGATTTCGTCTCTGCCGTGCCCGCCGTGGTCTACGAAGATGTGCGCGCCGAGGTGATGCGCATGGTCGGCGGCGAGGCCGACGTGCTCTGGCCGGGCGTATGCCGCCGCTACGCGCAGTCGAGCGGCACCTCGGGCGGCAAGAGCAAGTATATACCCGTGACCGACGACTCTCTGCGCGCCAACCACTATGCCGGAGGCGCCTCGGCTGTGGCCCACTACCTTGCGCTCTATCCGCAGAGCCGTCTTTTCGGCGGCAAGAGCTTCATTCTCGGCGGCAGTTTCGCCAACGAGCTCTCCGAGCTGCCACGGGGCGTGAAGGTGGGCGACCTTTCGGCTACGCTTATAGACCGTATCAACCCGGCGGTCAATCTGCTGCGTGTGCCTTCGAAAGCGACGGCTCTCATGAGCGACTGGCGCGAGAAACTGCCGCGTCTCATCGAAAATTCTATAAATCAGGATATTACCAATATTTCGGGGGTGCCGTCGTGGTTCATGACGGTGCTCCGCGGCGTGATGGAGCGCGCCGGCACCGACCGCATACACGACGTATGGCCCAATCTCGAGGTTTTCTTCCATGGCGGCATATCGTTTGCGCCATACCGGGGGCAGTACGAGACCTTCTGTGGCCCGGAGATGCGTTTTGTGGAGAACTACAACGCCTCCGAGGGCTTCTTCGCCGTGCAGGACACTCGCGAGGGCGGCCGCATGCGTCTGCTGCCCGACATCGGCGTGTTCTTCGAGTTCGAGCCGCTCGACGGCGGCGAGCCCGTGCCGGCATGGAGGGTAGAGCAGGGCAGGGTCTATTCGATGCTTATATCGGGGCCTAACGGTCTGTGGCGCTACGCCATAGGCGACACCGTGCGCATAGAGAGCACCGAGCCGCTGCGCATATCCATTGCCGGGCGCACGCAGAGTTTCATCAACGCTTTCGGCGAGGAGCTGATGGTGTGGAACGCCGATGCCGCACTGGCCGAGGCGTGCCGCCGCACCGGCGCCACCGTAGCCAACTATACGGCGGCACCGGTCTATGCCGAGTGCGGCCGCAAGGGCCATCACCAGTGGCTCGTGGAGTGGATGCGGCGCCCCGAGTGCGGTCCCGAGGCTTTCGCCGACATACTCGACGCCGAGCTGCAGCGCGTCAATTCCGACTACGAGGCCAAGCGCTCGGCCGACATCTTCCTCGCCCGCCTGGAGCTCACCGAGGTGCCTGCGGGCACTTTCGACCGCTGGCTGTCATCGACAGGCAAGCTCGGCGGCCAGCGCAAAATCCCCCGCCTGGCCAACGACCGCCGCATCGCCGACGCCATCGTTGAAATTATGAATTATGGATTATGAATTGAGAGTTCCAGCCCTCATCTCTAACCCCTAACCACTCCCCTCTCCCACTAACCACTAACCACTAACCTATAACCCCCTAACCCAATAATATGAAATTACGCAATTGTCTGTTCCTGCTGTTTTTAGCTGTGGCGCTCGGTGCTGCGGCCAAGGCGCCAAAATATATTTTCCTGTATATTGGCGACGGCATGGGTATGGGCCCCGTGATGGCGGCCCAGAATTACAACCGCAATGTCCTTCACAACGACAAGCCCCTCAACATGATGCAGTTTCCCGTGGTGGGCTGGGCGCAGACCTGGTCGGCAAGCTCCGATATCACCGACTCGGCCGCTGCCGGCACCGCGCTCTCGACAGGCCATAAGACCCGCAACTATATGCTCGGCATGAACGCCGACACCGTGGCAGTGAATTCTGTCGCCAAGATTCTGCACGACAAGGGTTTCGGCGTGGCCGTGGCGACCTCCGTGGCGCCCGACGACGCTACTCCCGGCGCTTTCTACACCCATGTGCCCAACCGCTCGATGTTCTATGAGATTGGCCGCGACATGGCCGAGTGCGGCTACGAGTTCGTAGCCGGAGCCGGGCTGCGTGGCACCATGACCGACGGCAAGCCCAACGACCTGCTCGACCGTTTCGCCGCTGCCGGCGTGCAGATTGTGCGCGGTCCCGAGGGTATCAAGGAGATGGCCTCCGAGCGCGTGCTGCTGCTTGGCCCCGAAGGCAGCTCCGAGCACAATATCGGCTATACCATCGACTCCATCGCCGGTGCCCTCACCCTGCCGATGATTACCGAAGCCGCTCTGACACAGCTCGAACGCACTTCGCCCCGCAAGTTCTTCATGATGGTAGAGGGCGGTAATATCGACCATGCCCTCCACGGCAACGACGCCGGCGCCTCCATCAAGGAAATACTCAATTTCGACCAGGCGATAGGCCTTGCCTTCGACTTCTACCGCGCCCACCCCGACGAGACCCTTATCATCGTCACCGCCGACCACGACACCGGCGGCATGGCCATCGTGAAGCAGCGCGGCGGCAAGGGCGGCCTCGCCAACATCGACTGTCAGAAGGTGTCGAAAGAGGAATTCAGCAACTACTGCAAGGCTATGCTCAAGTCGCGCAATATCTACAAGTGGGAGGATATGAAAGAGTATCTTGCCGACAATCTCGGGTTCTTCTCCCGTATTCCTGTGAGCGATAAGGCCGAAGCCAAGCTGCGCAAGCTCTTCGACGATACTTTCGAGCAGCGCAATACCGCCGACCAGAAGACGCTCTACGCCAATTTCAACGCTTTCGCCGTGGCCGTGTTCGACATGTTCAACGATGCTGCCGGCGTAGCCTTCTGCACCACCAGCCATTCGGGCAACGTCGTGCCGGTATTCGCCATCGGCCCCGGTTCCGACGCCCTCAAAGGCTTCAACAACAACATCGATATTCCCGCCGCTATCCTCCGCGCGGTAGGGCTTGTGAAGTGATTGGTTTGAAGGGTAATAAGTTTAAAAAGTTAAGATAATGGTCCGGTCTCGGAAACTATTGTCTTAACTCTTTCAACTCAATACTCTGTAAACTCAAAAGAATAAAGAAGATGAAAAAGATGATACTGGCGGCTGTAGCGGCTTCGATGGCCCTCGCTGCCACGGCGTCAAAGCCCGCTCTGCGCATATATGGCGACAAAGACCGCCCCGACACCGTGACGCGCAGCACATATTACCTCATCGGCATCACCGAGCCGGGCGCTCAGGCCTGGATAGACGGCAAGGAGGCCCATGTGTATAAAACCGGCTCTTTTGGCGCCGAAATCAAGCTCAAAGACGGCAAAAACACCATTCCCGTGAAGGTGAAGACCGCCAAGGGAACAAATACGGTCAAGCGCACTGTCGTGCTCACCGAGCCCAAGCCGGCCAAAGCCGCCGAGGCGCGCCACGATGTGATATACGACACTCCCCGCTATGCCCTCACCGACTCCGGCGCATATCTGCAGTATGGAAACGGCAACGACCGCCTCGGCGGCTCCAAGATGGGCTTTCTCGACGAGGGCATAGGCCTTGTGCTCGAGGGCGAGAACGGCTCGCTCTACAAGGTGCGCTTTGCCGAAAACAAGTTCGCCTATGTGCCCAAAAGCTACGTGCATGAGGGCGAGTTCGACCCCGCTGTCGTCAACTCGGGCTCGGCGACGCTCAGCAATGCCGGCAAGTGCGACCGTCTGAGCGTCGGGCTGCCCCGCCGTGTGGCCTACAGCAGCGTCACCGAAATCGAGCCCCAGGTGCTCAAGGTGTCGCTCTACGGGGTGACAAACAACACCAACTGGCTCGTGCGCAAGGGCACGCCCGGAATCGTCAGCTTCGTCGACATTCATCAGGACGCCGACGTGATGACGTTCTATATCCGCCTCAAAGACAAGAACAACTGGGGCTACAGCATCTACTATCGCGGCAACACGCTCGTCATCGACGTGCGTCACCGCCCGGCCTCGCTCGCCCTCAGAGACCTCACCATCGGCCTCGACGCCGGTCACGGAGGCAAGTATCCCGGCGCCCGTTCACCCTCGGGCCTGCTCGAGAAGGACGTCAACCTCGACATCGTGCTCAAGGCCGCCGACATTCTGCGCTCCAAGGGCGCCAAAGTGGTGCTCACCCGCGACGGCGACACCGGCCCCGAAATGTCCGAGCGCAAGCGCATATGGAAAGAGGCCGGAGTAGACCTGGCCGTGAGCGTGCACAACAACTCTTCGGGCAACCCGCTTGTTCCTATGGGTACGAGCGTCTACTACAAGCACATCTTCAACTTCGGGCTTGCCGAGGCTATCCATAGCTCCATGCTCAGCCTCGGCCTGGTGGACTTCGGTCTTACGGGCAACTTCAACTTCTCGCTCAATGGCCCCACAGACTATCCCAACGCCCTCGTCGAAGGCCTCTTCATGTCCTCGCTCCCCGAAGAAGAAATGCTCGCCGACCCCGATTTCCGCCTCCGCATGGCCGAAAAAATCGTAGCCGGCATCGAGGCATATCTCAGCCAGGCCGGGAACTAAATCCAATTAGTCCAATTAGTCTAATTGGTCTGATTAGAGTGGTATTAAATTCTTAATTCATAATCCATAATTCATAATTTGAAAGCAATAGCTGTTTACTGCGCATCATCGGCCACTCTCGCGCCGGTATATCATAGCGCCGCGGCCGCCCTCGGCCGCGAGATTGTCGTCGCCGGGGCATCGCTCGAGTGCGGCGGCGGCCGAACCGGCCTTATGGGCGAAGTTTCCGACGCCGTGCTTGCTGCCGGCGGCATCGCCACGGGCGTCATTCCAGAATTTATGGAGCGCCGCGGCTGGCACCATACCGGCATGAGCGAGCTGCGCGTGGTCGGCACCATGCACGAGCGCAAAGCCCTCATGATGGAGCTTGCAACGGGTGTAGTGGCCCTTCCCGGAGGCATAGGCACCTTCGAAGAGCTCCTTGAAGCCATCACATGGCGCCAGCTCGGCCTTTTCGGAGGCAACATAGCCATCTACAACGTCGACGGCTACTACGACCCCCTCATCTCCATGCTCGAGACCGCCATAGAGCGCGGCTTCATGCGCCCCGACCACCGCGACCTCTACCGCGTGGTCACCACCGCCCGCGAAGCCGTCGAATATGCCCTCGCCGCCCCCTCCGCCACCGACTTCTCACCCAAGTTCTAAGATTAATAGGTTAGTGATTATTGGTTAGTAGTTAGTGATGTTATGATGTTTTCATTTGAAAAACTCAATGCATATTCTGAAGCAAGGCTACTCGTAGCCAAGGTTTATGGCGTGTTGGCTGTATTTCCTAAAAATGAGCAATTTGCATTGACTGCGCAAATACAAAGGAGTATAGTGGCCGTTCCTTCAAACATAGCTGAGGGTAGCGGACGTCATTTCCTGAAAGAAAAAATACATTTTCTGGATATTGCTTATGGTTCTTTGATGGAAGCGTATTGTCAGTTGCAGATTGCGTTGGATTTGAATTATATAGATATTGATACATTCGAAGATTTAAAAACTGGATTTTACTCGACGGCTCGACTGATTTCGGGCCTCAGTAGAAAATTCCAGAATGATCTAAAATCCACTAACCCCTAACCACTAATCACTAACCCCTCCAAAGGATTTAAAATCCACTAACCCCTAACCCCTAACCACTAACCCCCAAAAAATGCCTCTTGCCGATAGCCTGCATGTGCGCACGCCGCATCAGTGGATAGACCCGCGGCTACCTTATCCTCCCGAATACGTCGAGGGGTCGGGGCCGCATATCGCCACCTCAATGGTCGATTCCATCGCCGCCGACACCGTGGCGCCCCATATCCTTACCGCCGAGCAGGCCGAGCGGCTTGCCGAAGAACAGTGGGCCGACAGCGTTGTCGCCGCCCGAGAGTATGCCGAGGCGCACTCCGGCCATGCCGAAGGCCTCGCGCCGGCGGCGCTGCCCTCGTCGTTCGGCCAGATAGACCCCCTCGGCGCGCTTGTGATGGCTACGCTGGCCGTCGCCGGGCTCGGCTCGGCAGGCATACGGCGTGCGCTGCGTTCCTACCGTCCGGCCCTGTGGAGCGTCCGGCGCCGTCAGAATGCCTTCGACGACGCTCACAAGGCTCCCCTGCGCGCCTCGCTCATTCTGATATTGATAACGGTAGTCTTCGGCGGCCTCGCCCTCTACTGCGCCACGCCCTGGAGTGCCGCCCCGACCTTCGCCGGCGCGCTCTGCGCAATCGGGGTGGCCGCGGCTTACTACGTCTTCCAGCTGTGCGCCTACGCCACCATCGGATATGCCTTCGCCACACCGTCGGGCCGCACGATGTGGCTTGCCGGCTTCACCGCAACGCAGGCCTACACCGGCCTGACGCTGGTGGTGCCGGTGCTGCTGATGCTCTTCATGCCCCAGTGGCGCGAGCCGCTTCTGTGGCTGTGCGGAGCGCTCTTTCTGGCGGGCAAAATAGTATTTATCGGAAAGGGGTTTAGAATTTTTTACCACAAAATCCGGTCTTTGCTTTATTTTATTTTGTACCTTTGCGCCTTAGAAATTATTCCTGTACTGGCGTTGTACGCGGTTCTAAGCTATTTTGAGACGCTTATTGCCGCGTGAAAATGAATTAAAACCCCTGACAAAGTGAAGGTTAATAAAATCCTGGTATCCCAGCCCAAACCGGCTTCCGATAAATCGCCCTATTTCGAGATTGCGCAGAAATATGGCGTCGAGATTGTATTCCGTCCTTTCATAAAGGTAGAAGGACTCAGCGCAAAGGAGTTCCGCGCCCAGAAAGTAAATATAGCCGAGTTCACAGCTGTAATATTCACGGCCAAGACTGCCGTCGACAATTTCTTCCGTCTCTGCGAGGAGATGCGAATCACCATTCCTGTAACTATGAAGTATTTCTGTACCTCCGAGACGGTGGCAAACTATCTGCAGAAATACATTGTCTATCGCAAACGCAAGATTTTCGCTTCCAAGACCGGCAAGCTCGCCGATCTGGTGCCTTCCATGGTGAAGCACAAGACCGAGAAATTCCTCTTCGCCGTCAGCGACGTCAACAACGGCGCCGACAGCACCCTTCTTGCCGAAAACAAGCTTAACTGCACACCCGCGGTGATGTATCGCACCGTGAGCAACGATTTCACCCCCGAGGAGTCTTTCGACTACGACATGCTCATATTCTTCAGCCCTCAGGGTATCGACTCGCTGCTCAAGAACTTCCCCAATCTCGAGCAGGGCAATCTCCAGATTGCAGCATTCGGCGCGGCCACTGCGAAGTCGGTGAAAGACGCCGGTCTCCGTCTCGACCTCGAGGCCCCCTCGCCCGAGGCTCCGTCGATGACCGCCGCTCTCGACCTCTATCTTTCCCGCCACAACGGCGAGGCTGCGGCAAACGCCTGATTACATGAAAAAATACGGCCTCGGTAAAAAGGAAAAACTTTGTTCCGTCCGTGCCATCGAAATTCTCTTCGGGCCCGGCGGCGCTGAGTTCAGCACCCTGGCTTATCCCCTTCGCGCGGTAGCGCGTGCCGACGAGGTGCGCGCTTCCGACGCTCCTGTTGCATTCCTCATATCCATACCCAAGAAGCGTCTGCGCCATGCCGTAGACCGCGTAGCCATGCGCCGTCGTGTGCGCGAGGCCTACCGCCTCAACCACGGCCGCTATCAGCTTCCCGAAGGTCTGCGTGTAGACCTCGGCTTTGTCTATGTCGCCGACAAGCTCATGAGCTACAGCGCCGTAGAGCGCGCCATGAACCGCATTCTCGCCGCTCTCGCGGCCAAATACTCCTCCTCTGTCGATGCTGAAAATCGTCAATAAGGCGCTCGTGTGGCTGCTGACGCTGCCCATACTCTTCTATCGCGCCTGCATTTCGCCGCTCACCCCGCCGGCATGCCGCTTCACGCCCACGTGCAGCCAGTATGCCCTCGAAGCGCTTCGTAAACACGGCCCCTTCCGCGGCACGTGGCTCGCTGTGAAGCGTATAGCCCGCTGTCACCCCTGGGGAGGAAGCGGTTACGACCCCGTGCCATGACCCCCGACCTGCACCGTTTCGCCGATATACACACCCACGGTCGCACAGGCCCCTCCATGGTGTGCTCCATCGAGCCCGACGAGCCCCTCGCGGGCGACTACGGCTCGGCGTGGTACTCTGTCGGCATACACCCCTGGAACACTGCCGGCGATGTGCCCGATGAGCTGTTCGACCGCCTCGAGGCCATGGTCGCCGATGCTCGCGTGGTAGCCGTCGGCGAGGCCGGTCTCGACGCCCTGCGCGGCGGTCCGGCAGAGCACCAGGAGGCCATATTCATGCGTCAGGCCGCGATAGCCGAAAAAGTGGGAAAACCATTGGTGGTGCACTGTGTGCGCCGCTACGGCCGTCTTATGGAGCTCCACAGGGCCTTTGGCCCGCGTCAGCTCTGGATTGTGCACGGTTTCCGAGGCAAGCCCGAACTCGCGCGCCAGCTCGCGGCCGCAGGCATGGGCATATCGCTCGGAGAGGCGCGCCCCGATATCGAGGCCGTCGTTCCGCCCGGACTCATCTTTCGCGAGACGGACGAGTGGAAGGATAAAGGGAGTGAAAGGTGAAGGGTGAAGGAGGTGAAAGGGAGTGACGGAGGGTGAAGTAAAGGCAAATTATTAAGCGTAGATACCAATCCCTTCACCTTTCACCCCTTTCACCATAACCGAACGAATGTTAAAAAATTGCGGGGCTCGATGCTTTTTGCTATTTTTGTATTTAATTGGCTTGTAAGCAACATGACTGGAAAAGCGATATACAGCCCCGAAGAAGACGACCGCATGATCGAAGCGGCCTTCCGCGACCTTATGGATTGTTACCTCCGCAGCAATCACCGCAAAAAAGTGGAGATTATCGAGCGTGCCTATAAGTTCGCCAAGGAAGCCCACAAGGGCATTCGCAGGCGCAGCGGCGAGCCGTATATCATGCACCCGATAGCTGTTGCCCGCATTGTGCTGCAGGAGATAGGCCTCGGCTCCACGTCGATATGCGCGGCCCTGCTGCACGATGTTGTAGAAGACACCGAGTACAGTGTCGAGGACATCGAGCAGAACTTCGGCCCCAAGATAGCCCAGCTCGTCGAGGGCCTGACAAAGATTTCGGGCGGCATTTTCGGCGACCGCGCATCGGTGCAGGCCGAGAATTTCCGCAAGCTCCTGCTCACCATGAGCGAAGATATACGCGTGGTGCTCATCAAGATGGCCGACCGTCTGCACAATATGCGCACCCTCGGCTCCATGGCGCCCAACAAGCGCTATAAAATCGCCGGCGAGACACTCTACATCTACGCCCCGCTCGCTCACCGCCTCGGCCTTTTCGCTATAAAGACCGAACTCGAAGACCTCAGCTTCAAGCACGAGCACCCCGACATCTACGCCGATATTCAGAAAAAAATAGAGGCGACCCGCCCGCACCGCACAGCCGTCTACACCGATTTTTCGCTTCCTATACAGGCCAAACTCGACGAACTCGGCATAAAATACGAGGCCAAGGCACGCCTCAAATCAATATATTCCATCTACAACAAGATGGAAAACAAGCATTTGCCCTTCGAGGAGGTCTACGACCTCTATGCAATGCGAATAGTATTCGATTGCGACGACCAGAGCAAGGAGAAAAACATGTGCTGGAGCATATACTCGGCCATCACAGACCTCTACCAGCTCCACCCCAACCGCACCCGCGACTGGGTGGTGACGCCGAAGGCAAACGGCTATCAGGCACTCCATCTCACCGTGATGGGCCCCGACGGCAACTGGATTGAGGTGCAGATACGCAGTCGCCGAATGGACGAGATAGCCGAAAAAGGCTTTGCCGCACACTGGAAGTACAAAATAGGCGAAGGCGATGAGGAATCGGAGTTAAATGCCTGGCTCAAAACCATCAAGGACATACTCGACAATCCCGAGCCGAGCGCTATCGACTTTCTGAGCACGCTCAAGCTCAATCTGTTCTCGTCGGAAATCGTGGTGTTCACACCGGCCGGAGAGCCCGTGACGCTGCCTGCCGGAGCCACCGTACTCGACCTTGCCTTTGCCCTCCACACCGAAATCGGAATGCACTGCATTGCCGCTAAAGTCAACCACAAGCTCGTGCCGCTGCAGCATGAGCTCCACAGCGGCGACCAGGCCGAGGTGCTCACCTCCAAGACCCAGACTCCTCAGCCCGAGTGGGAAGGATTCATGGTGACGGCCAAGGGCCGCACGCGTCTTCGCCAGGCTCTGCGGCGCTCCGTGCAGCCCCAGATAAGCCGAGGCAACGAAATGCTCACATCGTGGCTCGCCGAACACGATATACCCGATACAAACATGGTGATGACCAAGCTTCAGGGTATATTCCATATCGGCAACCGCGACGAACTGTGCCGGCAGCTTGCCGCCCAGGAGATAATGCTCGGCGAATTCCTCGTGAAGCCCCTCCGCAAGGCGGCCGCGCAGCCGCGTCAGACTCCGGGCCTCTTTTCCAAGCTTCTCAGCTTCGGCAAAAAGACAGAGACCGCACCCGAAGAGCCTGCAGCCGCCTTACAGCCCGTCAACCCCAAGCAGATATACCGCCTCTCGACCAGCGGCGCCAATCCCAACTTCAAGCTCGCGCCATGCTGCAGCCCCATTCCCGGCGACGACGTGATGGGCTATATCGACGACGACGGTCTCGTCGAAATCCATTCGATAGACTGCCCCCGCGCCCAGGTGCTCAAGGCCGGATTCGGCTCGCGCATAGTGGCGACAGAGTGGGATAAGGTCGACGACCGTTTCTCGGCCCACGTACACATCGAGGGCATAGACCGCCATGGAATCCTCCAGGAACTGACATATCTCATTTCTCAGACTCTCGGCATAGACCTGCGCAAGCTCGACATCGAGGCCAGCGGCGAGGTGTTCTCTTGCGACCTTTGGGTGCGTGTGCGCGATGTCGAGGTCGTAGAGCGCCTGTGCACAAGCGTCAAGAGCGTGCAGGGAGTGCGCTCGGCCACAAGAATCCATTGATACGACTATGAAAAAGACAACGCTCAAGCATATACTAATAGCGCTGGCAGCCACCATAGTGATAGTGTATTTCTATCCCCACCCCGAGTCCAACCGGTTCAACTATGAGGAGGGGCGCCCCTGGAACTACGCCAAGCTCATAGCGCCGTTCGACATTCCCGTGCACCCCGACTCGGCGACAATCGAGGCCGCCCGCGATACCCTCGACAAGCATTTCGTGCCTATCTACGAGCTTAACCAGCTGATGATAGACACAATCGTCGACAGGCTCCCGGCCGCTCCCGGCTCAAACATGAAAACACGCCTTGGCGCCGAACTGCGCAAGATATATGCGTCGGGTGTGGTAGACATGAGCACCAAGGACGAGATAGATGCAGGCCGTCTGCCCCATGTGAGGCTTCTTGAAAAGAATATCCTGTCGGAGATGAGCACTGCGGGCTTCAATTCGCCCCGCGATGTGTATATCTACCTCGATTCCGTCATCACCGACCCCGAGCTGCACAGCTATTTCACCCGTGCGAACCTCCAGAACCTGCTTCGCCCCAACTATACCCGCAACGACGAGGAAAGCCGTCGCCACTACGAATACGACTATCTCACCCTCACGGCCGACCGCGGCATAATACTGCAGGGCCAGACTATCATCGACAAGGGCGCCGTAATAACCAGCCAGGACTTCACAAACCTGCAGACATACGAAACCATGATGTCGCAGCTTAGCAGCCATGAAAACCAGAGCAAATACCTTATGCTTCTGGGTCAGTTCCTCTATGTGGCCGTGCTGATGAGCCTTCTCATGGTATATTTCTATTTCTTCAGCCCCGAGGTCTACGGCAACATACGCGCCATGTCGTTCATGCTTATCCTCGTGACGCTCTTCTTCCTGCTCTCGATAGGACTCAACTATTTCATTGCACAGGGCATATATATCACTCCGATGATGATAGTGCCGATACTTGTGCTGGTGTTCTTCGACGGACGCACGGCTATCTTCGTGTCATATGTCCTGACGCTCATCTGCGCCGGTGTCACGGCCTTTGCCCTCGAATTCATCTTCCTGCAGTTCTGCGCCTCTACAGTGACCGTCTACAGCCTGCGCGAGCTCAGCCGCCGCTCGCAGCTGCTGCGCACCTCGGGCGTGGTCGCCATAGCCTACGTGGTGGCCTATGTGGCCCTCGAACTGCTCATGAACGGCTCTATGGAGGCTTTCACATGGCGTATGGTCATATTCCTCGCCGTCAACTCGGCCCTTACATCGATGGCATACGTGCTCATGTTCGCCGCCGAGCGCCTTTTCGGCTTCATATCGGTAGTTACCCTTATAGAACTTGCCGATATCAACAACCCGCTCCTTCTGCGCCTCTCGAATGAATGCCCCGGCACTTTCAACCACTCCATAGCCGTGAGCAACCTCGCCTCCGACGCCGCACAGCGCATCGGAGCCAACGTGCAGCTCGTCCGTGCCGGCGCTCTCTACCACGACATAGGCAAGCTCGCCAATCCGGCGTTCTTCACCGAAAACCAGCACGGCGTGAACCCCCACGACGCCCTGCCTTGCGAGCGCAGTGCCTCGATTGTGGTGAACCATGTGGCCGACGGCCTCAAACTTGCCGACAAGGCCGGCCTGCCGCAGGTTATCAAGGCCTTTATCCGCGAGCACCACGGCGCCGGCATGGCGAAATACTTCTATATCACATGCTGCCGCGAGCATCCGGGCGAGGAAATCGACAAGACGCCATTCTCCTATCCCGGACCTAACCCGCAGACCTGCGAGACCTCGGTGATGATGATGGCCGACTCGGTCGAAGCCGCCAGCCGCTCGCTCAAGGAGCATACGCGCGAGGCCATAACCGACCTCGTCAACAAGATTGTTGACAGCCAGATTGCCGACGGTCTCCACAACGAGTCCACTCTGTCGTTCCGCGATGTCGCCATGGTCAAGGAAGCGTTTATCAAGCGCCTGATGACCATCTATCATTCGCGCATAGCCTATCCGCCATCGCCCAAGGAGAATCCTGCATGACATTGCGTCTGGGGCATATGATGCTGCGCCTTGCCGCTGCGGTGCTTGCCGTCGTGGCTCTCGGCTCATGCTCGCCGCGTAAGAATACGGCCGCCACCCGCAAATATCAGGAGTTCATAACCCGCTACAATATCCACTACAACGGCGCGACTCACTTCGACGAGACTCTCGCCGATATGGAGAGCAAATACGAGGACGATTTCTCGCGTCTGCTCTTCGTGCACCCCGTCGAGGCAAAGACCGACGAGTCGGCGCCCCAGCCGTCGGGCGACTTCACCCGCTCCATCGAGAAGGCCCAGAAGGCAATCCAGGTGCGTTCTATCAAGAAAAAACCCGCCAAGAAGGCCGGAAAGAGCCGCGACCCCAAGTACAAGGCATGGATGAAGCGCGAGGAGTACAATCCTTTTCTCCATAACTCGTGGATGCTCATGGCCGCGAGCCAGTATTACAACGGCGACTTCCTCGGCGCCGCCTCGACATATTTCTATATCAGCAAGCACTTCGGCTGGCTGCCGGCAACCGTGACCGAAGCCAGGCTCATGCAGGCCATGAGCTATATAGCCCTCGGCTGGCAGTTCGAGGCCGAAATGATACTCACACGCATAAAGGATACCGACCTTACATCGGGAAAGCTGCGCTCGCTCTACGACCGTGCCTATGCCGACTACTATATCCATGCCGATGATTACGCCTCGGCGCTTCCATATCTCGAGCGGGCGGCAAAATCGGCCAAAGGAGCGCAGAAAACGCGTCTGAATTTCCTCCTGGGGCAGCTCTACGAGCGTCTGGGCGACCACGCGCGGGCCTACAGGGCATTCGGTGCGGCCGGCTCGGCGTCGTCGGCCTCGTACCGCACCAAGTTCAACGCCCGCATCAAGCAGAGCGAGGTCTTCGAGGGCGTCGACATAAGCTCGGAAGTAAAAGCTCTCCAGCGCATGACCCGCTACGACCGCAACAAGGAATATCTCGACCAGATTTACTACGCCATCGGCAATCTCTATCTGTCGCGGGGCGACACCGCCAGAGCCATCGAAAACTATGTGCTCGCCAACGAGAAATCCACCCGAAACGGCATCGACAAGGCCATGAACCAGCTGAAGCTTGGCGCTCTCTATTTCGACCGCCGCGACTACGACCTCGCCCAGCCGTGCTATTCCGAGGCTGTGCCGGCGCTGCCGAAGACATATCCGGGCTACGATTCGCTCAAACGGCGCAGCGACGTGCTCGACGAGCTTTCGGTCTATTCGCAGAACGTCAAGCTGCAGGACTCGCTCCTGCGACTTGCCGCCATGACGCCCGAGCAACAGCTCGCTGTGGTCGAAAAGATTATCGAGGCTCTGAAAAAGAAGGAAAAGGAGGAGGCCGAGCAGGCCCGCCGAGAGGAATATCTCGCCAATCAGCAAGGGCAGCCCAACGGTCTGCAGGACAACAGCACGCAGCAGTTCAATCTCAACACCGACAATTCCTGGTATTTCTACAATACATCGGTGAAAAACGCCGGACGGACCGACTTCCAGAAGCGCTGGGGCTCCCGCAAGCTCGAGGACGACTGGCGCCGCCGCAACAAGACGACATTCAATACCGACGATTTCGACAGCGCCGAAGCCGCCGAGGCCGAAGGCGACAGTCCCGACGAGGCCGAGGACGCTCCCGAAGCGGCTGAAGGCAAGGAAGGAGAGCCCGACAAGGCAAACGACCCCCACTATCCCGAATATTACCTCGCCCAGATTCCGAAAACCGACGCCGAGAAAACCACGGCAAACGAGGTTATTCAGGAAGGACTCTACAATATGGGCCTGATACTGAAGGATAAACTCGAGGACTACGGCGCGGCGCGCTCCGAGTTTGACCGCCTGCTCGAGCAATATCCCGACAATATCTACCGTCTCGACACCTACTATAACCTCTACCTCATGTATATGCGGCAGGGGCAGACGGCTCTCGCCGAACGCTACCGCAGGCTCATTCTCGACGATTTTTCAGAGTCGAAATACGGAATGGCCCTGCGCGACCCGAATTATATCGAGAATCTGCGCCGTATGGACGAGGTGCAGCTCGCGCTCTACGAAAATGCATACGATGCTTACCTCAATGACAGAAATGCCGAGGTGCATGCCGCCTACGAGAAGATGAACACCGACTACCCGATGAGCAAGCTCATGCCGAAGTTCATGTTTATCGACGCGCTCGCATACGTAACCGACCGCGAGCCCGAGAAATTCAACGCCGTGCTCCGCGACATGCTCGAACGCTATCCCGATACCGACCTCACGCCCTATGCCTCGGCATGGCTCAAGGGCATGGCCCAGGGCCGCAAGTTGCAGCAGGGAGGCTCTAACATGCGCTCAATGCTCTGGGATTTGCGACTTAGCAACGACAGCACCCTCACAGCCTCCGACGAGGCCGCGCAGTTCACCCTCGACCCCGAGCAGAAGCAGCTGCTGGTCTTCACATTCGCCACCGACGAGATTGCCGCGCCTCAGCTCCTGTTCGAGATTGCACGCCACAACTTCCGCTCCTTCGTGGTAAAGGATTTCGACCTTGAGACCATGAATTTCGGACGCCTCGGCATGATTATCGTGCGCGGTTTCGACAATATGGAAGAGCTGAACCACTACCGCAAGGTCATGGCATCGTCTGCCGACTTCCGCCTGCCCCCCGGCGTTCGCCCGATAGCCATCAGCGACGACGATTTCCGTGTGCTGATAGAGCAGGGCCGCAGTTTCGACGAGTATTTCCGCTTCCGCGAGGAGCAGAACTACATCGACACCCAGGCCGACCTCCTGCAGCCCGAAGACATCGAGACCCTTCCCGAAGCCGAGGCCGCAGTCTCTGCCGAAGAAACAGACAAATCAGACGAGCCTGCCCAGCCGAAGCCGGCCGAAGCACCCGAGGCAGCCCCGGTGTCGCCGGCAGCCCCTGTTCAGCCCTCCGCCAAGCCTCAGCCGAAACCCGCGCCAAAGCCGGCAGCCCCCAAACCGGCCCCCGCGCCAATCCTCCCGGGCTCGGAAGGCGACGACGACCCCCTCCTCAACGATTTCTGACAAGCTGTGTTAAAAGCTTGTAAAAAGGCTTGTGTATGAGATTTTTTTTGTAATTTTGCGGCGCAATCAAGGAAACGCGATTGCATGTGGACAGATTTGGCTGCTTGCAACCACTCGAAAAAATGCTAAAATCGTTTCTCCGGCCTCCGTGCCGGGTCTATATATACACGGTTTTTAAGTTTTACCTGTGCTGCACCGCTCGCCCGACGAGTCCGGTGCATTTTTTATTCATATCATGAAACTTTCATGATATGAGGGTTAAAGGTTAAGGGTTAGTGGTTAATGAACCTTTAACCGGGTTTATTAGATAAATAAAATCATCATTCATAATTCATCATTCATAATTTAATATGAATTATCTGTTTACTTCCGAATCCGTTTCTGAAGGGCATCCCGATAAGGTTGCCGACCAGATTTCCGATGCTGTCCTCGACGAATTTCTCGCCCGCGACCCTCAGTCGAAGGTTGCATGCGAAACCCTTGTCACTACAGGCCAGGTAGTTGTAGCCGGCGAAATAAAGAGCGAGGCATATATCGATTTGCAGGAAACCGCCCGCCGCGTTATCAATGAGATTGGCTACGACCGTTCCGATCTCCGCTTCGACGGCAACAGCTGCGGCGTGCTCCTTGCCGTGCACGAGCAGAGCCCCGACATCAACCGCGGCGTTGACCGCGGCGACGCCGCAGAGCAGGGCGCCGGCGACCAGGGCATGATGTTCGGTTACGCTACAAACGAGACCCCGCTCTATATCCCTCTCACACTTGCCCTTAGCCACGGTCTGCTGATGGCTCTCGCCGAAATCCGCCGCGAGGGTGTCGACATGACCTATCTCCGCCCCGACGCAAAGAGCCAGGTGACAGTGGAGTATGACGATAACAACCGCCCGGTGCGTATCGACACCATCGTGGTATCGACCCAGCACGACGAGTTTATCGACGCTGCCAAAGAGGGCATAAGCCAGGCCGAGGCAGACGAGAAAATGCTCGAAATCATTCGCCGCGACGTGCACGATATTCTCATTCCCCGTTTCCGCGCCAAGCTCGACAAAAATATCTCCGACATGTTCGAAACCGACTATAAGCTGTTTGTGAACCCAACAGGCAAGTTCGTAATCGGCGGCCCGCACGGCGATACCGGTCTGACAGGCCGCAAGATAATTGTCGACACCTACGGTGGCCACGGCGCCCATGGCGGTGGTGCCTTCTCCGGCAAAGACCCCTCCAAGGTAGACCGCTCGGCAGCCTATGCCGCCCGTCATATCGCCAAGAACCTCGTGGCAGCCGGCGTTGCCGACCGTGTGCTTGTGCAGGTAGCCTATGCCATAGGCGTGGCCGCTCCCGTCAGCCTCAATGTAAATACTTACGGCACAGCTCATGTAGACCTTTCCGACGCCGAAATCGCCGCCCGCGTCTACGAGCTATTCGACATGCGCCCAGGAGCCATCGAAGAACGTCTGAAACTGCGCAACCCCATCTATCGCGAGACCGCTTCCTACGGTCATGTAGGCCGCACCCCGCGCACCGTCACCAAGACCTTCTCTTCGCACTACGAAGCACCCTTCACACGCGAAGTCGAGCTCTTCACCTGGGAAAAACTCGACGCCGTCGACGCTATCCGCGCCGCATTCTTTTAGGAAATTAGGAAGTTAGGAGGGTAGGAATTTAGGAGATTAGGAGGATAGGATTTTAGGAAAATAGGACTTTAAGGTCCCTAAAGCCCCTAAAAAACCTACCCTCCTAATCTCCTAATTTCTTGCCCTCCTAACTTCCTAATCATCGTCATGATGATGATGGCGATGATGGTGCTTTTTATATTTCTTATAGGCCTTCTTGTATTTTTTGCGCATGTGCTTGTAGTAGTCTTCGTAGTCGTCGTCATCCCAGTCGTCATCGTAGTCGTAGCGGGCCGGAGTGCCCAGATAGACTGTGCCGACGGGCGTTGATATCATGGCGCCGGTGCGGACCGGAGCCGGGCGTCCTACGGCCTTGCGGTAGTGCTCGGCAGCTTTGCGGGCATACTTGCGCGCTTTGTGCATGTGCTTGCTGTAGTGGTCGTGATACTCATATCCGGGCATGAGCGGAATCACTGCCGGAACCACCGCCGGAGCCGGCGGCACTATCACCGACGGATATACCGGTGAGCCGATACTGAAGGCGAAACCATCGCCGACATAGCCCGCATTGATAAAGCCCTGGGCCGACGCCACGCCGGCGTACGCCAGTGCTATCAGTGCTGTTGAAATGCTTCTTTTCATGTCTTAAGTTTTTTATTTAAACACCTGGAAATGCAAGCCTGTTCGGGCGGCATTCCAGCTTTTATCGGGCGGCATATGCCCGATAATGGCTAAATAATGACTCAGGGCCGCTGTTTTCGGCCTTTTGGTTTTGATTTTTTGGCGGAAAAAGCGTATCTTTGTGCGCTTTTATCCGAAAATAATTAAACCACTTATCATACAATGGCAACCTTAGAGAAAATCAGAAACAAGTCGGTGCTGCTGTTCATCATCATCATCGTGGCACTGCTTGCATTCATCCTGGGCGACTTCCTGACCTCAGGACGCACCTATTTCGGCTCTCCCACAACCGTGGCTAAAGCCGGCGGTGTGACAGTGGAATATCAGGACTATCAGAACCGTCTCACCCAGACAGGCGAGCAGCTCCGCAACCAGGGCCGCGACTACAGCAACGATGTCCTCACCCAGACCGTTATCCAGGGTCTTCTGACAGAGAAACTGCTCGAAAAAGAATATAACGACCTCGGTATCAACGTTACCGACAAGGAAATTTCCGAAGCCCTCACAGGCCCCAATATGCACCCCGCTGCCTACCAGATGATTATGTATCTCTCGCAGCAGCTTCAGCTCCCCGAAGTGAGCGGTGCCGCTGTCTACGACGCCATGATGAACCCCGCCAAGTACGGTCTCCGTCCTCAGGCCGGCGAAGAACTCCGTCGTATCTGGGCCAACCAGGAAAAGGAAATGGAGGCAGCCATGCTCAATCAGAAGTTCATGAGCCTCGTTTCCGGCCTCTACACCTACAATAAGCTCGACGCCAAGAGCTTCTACGACGACAACGCAACAACTCGCCACATCGAGTTCGTGACTGTCGACGCAGCTGCCGTAGGCGACGACCAGATTGAATTCTCCGACGCCGACGTGCAGGCTCTCTGGAACTCCCAGAAGCAGAACTACCGCCTCGACGAGGAAACCCGCGAGGTAAGCTACATCTACGTTCCCGTCGAACCCTCGTCGGAAGACCGCATCGCTGCCCAGCAGACCGTAGAGAACGCCGTTGTGGCTCTCAACGAGACTGAAGGCACCCAGGGCGTGGCCAACAACGCCAACTTCGTCGTAAACACTGTCAACGTTCCCCGTTCGGCCGTGCGCGACAACCGTCTCAAGACCTTCCTCGACGAGCACACCGCCGGCCAGGCCGCAGTGATTGCCCAGGACGGTGACCTCTACACCATCGCAAAACTCAACGGCATAACCACCGGTATCGACTCCATCAACATCAGCATGGTTCAGGCCGCTCCCGGCACTAACCTCGACAGCATCGCCGCCCTCATCAACTCTGGCAAGAGCGCTGCAGAAGTCAGCGACGGCGCCACTGTGCAGGGTCAGGACAGCGTATGGACTCCCCTCGAAGGCATCGGCCTCACCGACCGCATGAAGAACGCCCTCGCCACAGCAGCTCCCGGCAAGGCATTCGTAGTCAACGACACCGTGCAGGGCCAGCCCATCGAAGGTATCTACAAGGTCAACAAGCGTAACGCTCCTGTAAACTACTACGATATCTCAACTATCGAATATACCGTAGACCCCTCGCAGGCTACAATCGACAAGCTCACCGGCGACCTCCGCACATTCGTGAGCAACAACTCGTCGGCCGCCGACTTCGTAGCCAACGCCGAGGCTGCCGGATACAACGTCCTCAACGACCAGGTGAGCGCTTCGTCGACAGGCGTAGGCAACGCCGCCGAATCGCGCCGCTTCGTGAAGTGGGCTCTCGACGCCAAGAAAGGCCAGGTATCGCCCATGCTTCAGGACGACAAGCAGAGCTACATCATCGCTCTCGCCGTTACCGACATCTACGACGACTACATGCCCTGGACCAGCGCAGCTGTCGTTAACCAGCTTCGCGCCCAGGCTCGCAACGCCAAGAAAGCCGACAAACTCGTGGCCGACTACACCGGCAAGGCAAGCGACATCGCCGGCTATGCAGGCGTGATGAACGCCGAGAAGCAGGAAGGCGACGTTGCCATCGCAGGCGTAATGCCCGTAAGCATCGGTTTTGCCGAAAGCGGAATCCAGGGTGCCATCGCTGCCGCTCCCAAGGGCAAGCTCGTAGGCCCCGTGAAAGGCAACCGCGCTGTCGTTGTATTCCAGGTTACCGACATCAACACCGACAACCGCCCCTTCACCGAGGCTGAATACGGCCAGCGCTTCAACCAGACATTCGGTATGAGCCGCCGCAACAACGCCCTTCCCCTCCTCCTGGGCGCCGACAAGGTCGACAACCGTTCGCTCAACTTCGTTCAGTCAGTAGGCGAATAACAAGATATTTTTCCTTATCCTAATCAGAGCTTCGCATCGGCTTAACCGCCGGTGCGAAGTTTTTTTATGCCTGCGAGGCGGCCCTACGAAAAATTTAGTTATATAGTGTAACATTTGGGTCGGAAATGCGTCTAATGGATATGACACGTTTTAACTTTTTTCTGTTCTTCTCTCTTCTTCCGGCGGCGATGTGGGCGGCTGACTATAGGGTCAGCGCCGCCGCTGTCGACAGCCTCGGAAACCCCGAAAGTTTTGTGACCTGGCGTATATTTGCCCTTCCCGACACGGTGAAGCCTGTAGCCGGAGCCGTGACTGGCGACGAGGGCTTCATAAACGCCTCTCTCGCCGCGCCGGGCGACTACAGGCTATCGTTGGTCGGAATGACTTCGCAGCCCGCCGAGAGGCGTTTTACGCTGTCGGAAACGACTCCTTCTGCAGACCTCGGCCAGATTGTGCTCCGCCAGTCGTCGACGAGTCTCAACGAAATCACCGTTACGGCCCAGCGCCCTCTTGTGGTGAAGGAAATAGACCGCATAGGCTACGATGTGCAGGCCGACAGCGAGGCGCCGACCTCGACCCTCAGCGAAATCCTGCAGAAGGTTCCGATGGTGACAGTCGAGGCCGACGGAACAATTCTCGTCAACGGTTCTTCGAACTTCAAGATATATAAGAACGGGCGCCCGAACAACGCATTCACCAATAATGCCAAGGATATTTTCAAGGCAATCCCGGCTTCGAGCATCAAGAAGGTGGAGGTGATTACCGACCCCGGCGCACGCGAGGACGCCGAGGGTGTCGGTGCGATTCTCAATATTGTCACCGACAGCCAGACGGCGGTCAAGGGTGTGATGGGTAATGCCAATGTGTCGTTCGACACCCGCAACGCCGTGCCGATGGCTAACCTCTGGCTGACCTCGCAGGTCGACAAGGTGGCTTTCTCTATGAACGGCGGCTACTATAATTTCTCGAAGCATGAATCGGAATATACCACATGGCAGAAGGGCACCTATCAGTCGAGCGGCAGGGAGCTTTATACCACCTCGGAAGGATACAGCAAGAACAATGCGGGATACGGCGGTTTTGAGGCCAGTTACGAGCCCGACACGCTCAATCTGATAACTGTCGAGGGTAATTTCTATCTCTCGTCTTCCGACCCCTTCAGCGCCACTTATACAAGCCTGTCGGAGGCCGACGGTTCGCCTATCTACAGCTACGGCAGCCGCACGGGCTATCGCGAGAACCGCTACCTCGACTTCGGCGGCGTGGCAAACTACCAGCGCAGCACCCGTCTCAAGGGCGAGACCATAACACTCTCTTACCAGATAAGCACCACGAACCAGAAGAGGGTAGAGGAGACCGAGTATTTCGACCTCGTGAATCCGCCTATGATGTATTCGGGCATCGACGCCGACTCGCACCTTAAATATGCCGAGCATACCGTGCAGCTCGACTGGACGCGCCCTCTCGGCGACAAGCACAAGATTGATGTCGGCGGTAAATTCGTGCACCGAAACAATCACTCCAAAACACACCGCGACTATATCGGCGCCAACGAGACCGAAGACGATTTCATACACCGCACGTCTATCGGCGCAGCCTATTTCGACTACCGCCTCAAGCTCAAAAAATTTGGCGCGCGCGCCGGACTCCGCTATGAATTTTCGCGTCTGTCGGCTGAATATCTCACAGGCGATGCCCGCAAATTCGGCAGCAATCTCAACGATTTCGCACCCAACGTAGCCGTGAGCTACAATCCCGACGACGCCAATACAGTCAAACTTTCATACAACCGGCGCATATACCGCCCGGGCGTATATTACCTCGACCCGACCGTAAACGAGACGCCGCTTGTGACCAGCCAGGGCAATCCCGAGCTTAAGAGTTCGACGCAGAATCAGATAAATCTCAATTACAGTCTCATCAAGGCAAAATTCAATCTCGACTTCACTCTCGGAGCGAATTTCAGCAACGACAATATCGGTCAGTTCAAGACCGTGGTCGACGAGCATACCTACTATACCTACGGCAACATCAACCACTCGCGCCAGTTCAACGTGAGCCTCTACTGCCAGTGGTCGCCCTTCTCGAAGACACAGGTGATGATGAATATCTGGGGCGGTCTCTTCAATTACAAATATCCGACGGTAGGGCTCAGCGAGACCCGCGGAACCATCAATCCGTATATCAATATCTCGCAGCGACTGCCCTGGAAGCTGCAGCTCCGCGCCTACGGCAGCTGGTATAGCGGCAATATCGGCGGTGTGTATTCCTATTCCAAAATGGGCGCCGACGGCATTCACTATGGTCTGAGCCTGCAGCGCACATTCCTCAAGGAAGACCGCCTCACAGTCCGCGTAAGCGCCAACAGACCCTTCGGCCCGAAGACCCGTCAGTACCGCAATTATGGCATAAACTCCGACCTCATATCGGAGCAGGTGCAGACCTCGCTCCGCCAGTCGTACTTTGGCCTGTCGTTCAGCTACCGCTTCGGTTCTCTCAATGTCGTTGTCAAGAAAACGGCTGCCCGTATCAACAACGACGACGTTTCCGGCCAGAAACTCTGAAAACATAGTTAAGGCAGTAGGGGCGCGCCGAACGCGCGCCCCTACCGAGGGCAATGTAATTAATTACGACACGCCCTCGTTTTTTATTTCTCTTTATCTTTCTTTTCGTCCTCTTTTTCGTCGTCCGACACTTTCACGTCGGGGCGGTCGTCGATAGGGTCATGGGTCTTGAGATATTCTTCGTAAAGATTCAGTATTGTCGACGGATTGTCCTTGAGTTCGTTGCGGTGGCCTTTCCAGTCGGGGCTGTCTTCGTAGTATTCCTTGAGCATGGCGTGGAATTCAGGCGCCGCTTTCTTCATGTAATTCAAGAGCAGGGCAATGCTCACGGAGCCGTTGGAGTAGAGCATGAACGCTCCTTTGGCGCCTTCGAAATACACGCTGACGATCGGCACGAGGCGGCTCACAGGGTTTCTGCCGCCGCTTGTCTCCCACACTTCCCATTTCACAATACAGCCCGACGGGCGTCTGTCCCACAGCCAGGAGAAGCCGCGTGTATATTTGTTTACCTTGAACATTACCGGAGAATTCATCGACAAGGATACTCTTGTGTTCGGAGCGATGTTATTGTCGAACCATCGTATTTCGCTTATGTCGTCGGCGGAGTAGCGTGTTCTCTTGCCGTCGGGCTCTTCGCTGAAATTGATGTACTGCAGAAGAGTGCCCGATTTGGAGAATAGATTTTTGGCTATGGTCTTGGCGTCGTAGTGGAGATAGCCGAAGACAGTGTCGCCGTCCATCTTCACCATGCGCACGTAGTTTTCGGGGTATTCGCGGCCGAGGAGATACTTCAGCCGGGCTTCGAGAGCCGTGTCGCCGTCGGATATTTTGGCAACTTTCTCGGCGAATTTTTCGGGCGACTGGTCGTAGGGATTCTTCAGGTCTTTGTATTTGCCGTCGCGCTCCACTATCAGCTTCTGTGTGTCGTAGAACCACAGGCCGCCGTCGGGGCGGAGACGGAAGCCTCCGTCGGAGTAGACATAGCTGTTGGACTGCGGCGCCTTGTCGATGACGGTGCTCCAGCCGTATTTGGGCAGATAGACGAAAGTATAGCGCTTGTCGGGCACTGTCGGCAGCCACACCACTACCGAGTCGACCTTGGCCGGGGCGATCTCGTCGGTCTTCGTCTGTGCTTTGGTATATGCCTTTTCCACCGGCTGGAGGGCATCTTTCTTGCGCGGCATCGACAGCATTGAGTCGCCGCCGTATTCGCTTACTGTACCGTCTTTGTGGTAGACGCGCGCATTGGTTAACTGATAGATTTTGGCACCCTCCGCAATCGGTGCGCACATGGCTGATATAAGAATCAGGCCTCCGGTCACTAAGTTTCTCATCATATCCGTATCATTAAGGTTGAACAACGGCCTTGTGTGTTTTGGGATAAACACATGTGTGGCCGCTGTGATACGCAAAAATACGGTATATGTTTCATTTGTCGTGGGACAAATGTCCCGTCAGCCTGCGGATACGCTGGAATTGGCGGCGCGAGACCGAGAGATACGATGCCAGTTCCTGCATGGGCACAAGGTTCAGAAGTCCGGGCGCACGTTCTATTAGTTTCAGGTATCGCTGGGTCGGCGAAAACCTGTGCATGTCTATATAGCGCCTGTAGGCTTCATTTAGCAGAAGGGCTGTCGTTTTGGCGAGGTAATCGGGATATGTTTTTGCGAGGTATGTCCGCATTTCGGCGATTGGTACTCTTAGCACTTCCGCATCGGCGCCTGCTATAATCGACGTCAGCGAGGGCTGCGAGTATAGAAATGAGCGCACATAGTCTGTCACGATGTCTCCTTCGAAAGAGAAGCCCGTGGTGCATTCGTCGCCATGCTCGTCGAAGACTACATATTTGAAATATCCCGACTGCACGATGGCTATGTAGCGGTCGACAGACCCTTCGCTGACAAAAGGCCGTCCTTTGTCATATTTCACTGCTTCGCCGTGGGCGCAGCAATAATCGTAGATGGGGGTCATTTCAGAATGCCCCATGAAGTCGTTGAGTCGGGCCATTGTTTTTTTGTGGTAAAAATACAAAAAAACGGACTGAGAATCGCATTTTTGACGTAGGGTAGGGCGGAAGATTCCGAAAAATCGATTCTCAAAGAGTTATATATTGGTTTAAATGGTTGTAATTCAATGTTATGTCTTTGTGTTTTATATTCTTTATTTTTGGGCAATCTGTGAACGGTGTTTTTCCTTTTTTTTAATTATCTTTGCATGCAATTAAATGATATGACGCCCGCATTTCAATGGATTACCTCGGGTGTTGACGCCCCGAGGCTTGATTATCAGCAACTTGAGCAATGGATTGTCCAAGTTGCCGCTTCTTACAACCGAATTGTACGCTCCCTTAATTACATTTTTTGCTCCGACGAAGAGATTATCGATGTAAACCGTCGCTTCCTTAATCACGACTATTACACCGACATCATCACCTTCGACGACTGCACCGCCGGCATGTTGCGCGGCGACATGTATATATCGCTCGACACCGTGCGCTCCAACGCCGAGATGCTTGGCGTGGGCTACGACCGCGAACTCCGACGCGTCATTATCCATGGCGTGCTCCATCTCTGCGGTATCAACGACAAAGGCCCGGGCGAGCGCGAGATTATGGAAGCGGCCGAAGACAAGGCCCTCGCCTTGCTGTCATAACTTAAACAACCACTTATTTTGCGATTCGATTTCGATATTATAGTAGTAGGCGCCGGCCATGCCGGTTGCGAGGCCGCTCATGCTGCGGCCCGACTCGGTGCGCGCACCCTCCTGGTGACGATGGATATGAATAAAATCGCCCAGATGAGCTGTAACCCCGCTGTAGGCGGTATCGCCAAGGGGCAGATTGTGCGCGAAATCGACGCTCTCGGCGGCATGATGGGAATTGTGGCCGACCGCACAAGCATACAGTTCCGCATGCTCAACCGAAGCAAGGGACCGGCCATGTGGAGTCCGCGCATTCAGGCCGACCGCAATAAATTCTCGGCGCTGTGGCGCGAAATTCTTGAGCACACGCCTAACCTGTCGATGTGGCAGGGCAACGTCGATTCGCTCGTCTTCGACGACGGGCGCCTCGCCGGAGTCCACACGTCGGAGGGTGCGACTTTCCGGGCGGGTAGGGTAGTGCTGACCAACGGCACCTTCCTCGGAGGCCTCATGCACATAGGGCGAGTTTCGTTCGAAGGAGGCCGCATTTCCGAGCCGGCTTCGCACGGTCTTACCGAGCAGCTGAGAGAACTCGGTTTCTCGGCCGCACGCATGAAGACCGGCACGCCAATGCGTATCGACGGTCGTACAATCGACTTCTCCAAGACAACACCGCAGCCCGGCGACACAGATTTCAATCATTTCTCGTATCTCCCGGAGGTGAAGAGCGAGTTGCGCCAGCGCGACTGCTACACCGTATATACAAGCGAGGAGACATGCGAGATTCTGCGTCGCGGCCTTCCCGATTCGCCCCTGTACAACGGACAGATTCAGAGTATCGGGCCGCGCTATTGCCCCTCTATCGAGACAAAAATAGTGACATTCGCCGACAAGACCGAGCACCAGCTCTTCCTCGAGCCCGAGGGCGAGACAACACAGGAATTCTATGTCAACGGCTTCTCCTCGTCCATGCCCATGGATATTCAGATAGCCGCCATATCTACTATTCCGGCCCTCAAGGACGCTCAGCTCTACCGCGCGGGCTATGCCATTGAATACGACTTTTTCGACCCCACACAGCTGCGTCATACCCTCGAGACACGCCTCGTGCCGGGATTGTTCTTTGCCGGACAGATAAACGGCACCACGGGCTATGAGGAGGCCGCAGGCCAGGGTCTGATTGCAGGCGCTAACGCGGCCCTGCAGTTCCTCGGAAAAGAACCTCTTGTGCTTGGCCGCGACCAGGCATATATCGGCGTGCTCATAGACGACCTTGTGACAAAAGGCGTCGACGAGCCATACCGCATGTTCACCAGCCGTGCCGAATACCGCATCCTCCTGCGTCAGGACGACGCCGACATGCGCCTCACTCCTATCGCATACGAAATCGGGCTTGCCGACGACCACCGTTTCGCCCTCCTCGAAGAGAAACGACGCCTGCGCGACGCCATAATCGAACTGGCCGATACTCTCACCGTGCGTCCGGCCGAGGTCGAAACGCTAATGGAGAAGTCGGGAACTTCGCCCCTGAAGCAGGGTGTGAAGCTGCGTTCGCTCATAGAGCGTCCACAGCTCACCATACTGTCGATAGCCCCGTTCGTCGAGCCTTTGTCCGCATTGGTCGATTCTTTGCCCGAAGACCGCCGTCTCGAGATTGTGGAGGCTGCCGAAATCCTCGTGAAATACGAGGGCTATATCGCACGCGAGCGTCTGGTGGCCGAAAAACTGCGCCGCCTCGAAGATGTCAAGCTTTCGCCCGATACCGATTATTCACAGATTAAATCGCTTTCAACCGAAGCCCGCCAGAAGCTCGACCGCCACAAGCCCGCAAGCGTGGGCGAAGCCTCGCGCATTCCCGGCGTTTCTCCGAGTGATGTGAGTATACTTCTGCTCCTCATGAACCGGTGAAATGTTCCACGTGAAACAATTTCGACTCAATTATTCGAAAATCAAATAATTATAAAACTATATTTAATGGAATACATCAAGTCTAAAATCCGCGATGTTCAGGATTTCCCCAGCAAGGGTGTCCTTTTCAAGGACCTCACTACTGCGTTTAAAGATCCGCGTGCTCTCCACATCATTGGCTGGGATCTCTCGCAGCTCTATCGCGACAAGGGCGTGACAAAAGTCGTAGGTATCGAATCGCGCGGCTTCATCGGCGGTTCTATCCTTGCGTTCGAACTTGGCGCAGGCTTCGTGCCCTGCCGCAAGCCCGGCAAACTGCCTGCCGACACAATCCGTGAGGAATATGCTAAAGAATATGGCACAGACGTTATCGAGATTCACCGCGATGCCATCGGTCCTGATGATATCGTAGTGATTCACGACGATGTTCTTGCCACCGGCGGCACAATGGCTGCAGCCTACAAGCTTGTAAAAAGCCTCAATCCGAAGAAAATCTACATCAACTTCATCATCGAGCTTTCTGCCCTCAATGGCCGCGCAGCGCTGCCCGCAGACGCCGAAGTAACCTCTCTCATCAAATACTGATCACTCTGAAACCAGTATAACAAAGGAGCCGTGGATTTCCACGGCTCCTTTTCTATTTCCACCCCGCCTGTTATTCAACCGCAGTCCGCGGTTGGTCTTGTATGTGGTCGCTTAGACCTATGGTATGGTCGTTCGGCAGAACGCCCAAACCATAGGCTGTGTGAATATATAACCGCCTATGGCGGTTTTTTGCGTGTCATGATGGCCGTGGGTTGTGCTGGAGTAACCGACCTATGGCGGTTTCTACATATCAGAATGGCTGCAATGGTTTGTGCGAGAAGAACCGCCAAAGGCGGTTTCATATTCACAGAGCCTATGGTTTAGCCGCCGGGACGGTGGCTATACCATAGGTCATCGTAATTTCCGCATGGAATGCAACCGCATGGCGGTTGAATATCGTGGTTTGGCCGTAAAAAAACGCCCGGCGGAAAGCGCCGGGCGTTTTGAGCAAGATTTGGTCTAAGATTATTTTACGAGTACCTTGGTGGCTTTGTTGCCCTGACGGCGGATATAGAGGCCGTTTGCGGGGTTTTCTACGCGCACGCCCTGAAGATTGTAGTATTCCACGGGAGCATTTTCGTCAACGGTGATGTCTTCGATGCCGGTTACCTGATACATTTCGAAGTTATGGCTATAGGGCATTTTGTCGAATTTCAGGGTCACGGGTTTTGACTGACCTTTGACATCAGCAGAGAATTTGTATTTGTTTTCCCAGTATGTCCAGGGCACGCGTTTGAGGTCGAAATATGCGGCGTCGCCGTTGGGAGCAGAATCGAGGCCGCCGATAGTCGGACCCCAGTGCTGGTATTCGCCGTCGAGAACCATTTCGAAGCGGTAGCGCTCGTCGCCGTTGGGAATGTCAACGTTTGAAGACCAAACGCCGCGTTCCTTGTATTCCAGGCTTTCGCTGATGGGACCGAAGCTCATAAGGTGGAAAATCTTTACAGATGTCACCTTCTTGAGAGTGGCTACGTTGTTTGCGAAATTGACGTTAATGCAGTAAACACCATCTTCGGCAACAGCGGTCGAGCCGGCTTCTTTTTTCAGCTTGTATCCGTCGATTACATAGGTGTTCACGCCGTCGGTGATTGTGAGTTCGCCGGGTTTGAGCTTGGTGAAGAGTTCGTATGTGAAATCGCCGACCTTGTTGAAGCCGAAAGATTCGCCTTCAGCCAGAGCGCTGCCTGTTGCGCCGAGAGAGGCAGGAGCAGCCTCGCATTCTGCGAAAGAATGGGTGAAGTTTTCGCCGCGCATTGTAACGGTGCATACAAACGGTCTGTTACCGGCCTTAATGTCGTCAGTCACCTTCCACCATACACGGTCTGCCCACTGGCCGAGTTCGATATCTGCGGGGTCGTCGTCGCGTTTATTGCGGACCTTGCCGGTATCTTTCATATAGAAGTAGTTGAGCTGGCCGTCGGGGGTCTTGTCTGTTTCGTTGACAGGAGCGAACATATATGCGCGCTGGTCGTCGCGTACGTAGTGGAGAGCTATCAGATAGCGGTTGTCGTCAGAGCTGAGGTCGCCCCAGTTGAATGTGCCGCTCCAGCTGCCGTTTCCGGCATAAGAAAGGATAAACTCTCTCTGTGTCCAGTTATGACGGATTGCCATATACTCAATCTTTCTGAGATTGACTTTGTTGTCTTCGATTATGACACGGTAGACACCCTTGCTGCCGGGAGTGGCATTGCCGATGGCGTTGCCGCTGCCGTCCTTCGCATCAAGAGCCACGCCTCCGTTAAGGAGCGCGAAAGCTTCGAAACGGCTGTCAGACACCTTTGTACACTGCACAGATGCCTCTTCGGCGAGAGCGTCGCCGCTGAGGATTACGCTGGTCGGCGCAGCCGCCCAGGCTGAAGATGCCGCTAAAATTGCGGCGCTGAAAAGTAAAGAATGCTTCATGATATATGAATTGGTTAAAACTATGATGCAAAGATAAGTAAGTGTGCTTTCCGGCTCTGTGCGCTATCGTGACAAATGTGTATTCGGCGCGACTCGGCGATAAAAAAACGCTACTATTGCGTAAAAAAATTGTTTGGAAAGAAAAAAATGCGTAACTTTGCAGCGCAAACCAATGCCAAGAGGAGAGATGGCAGAGTGGTCGATTGCGGCGGTCTTGAAAACCGTTGAGGGTAACACCTCCGGGGGTTCGAATCCCTCTCTCTCCGCAAAGAGCAGCCCAAGAGGCTGCTTTTTTGCTATATGCGCGCAGGGTATGCCGCCACGGTCGATTTTTCCAAAATAATTATACAGACACATGAAAAAACTGATTGTTGCAGGCGCATGCGTGGCGCTGTCGATGCTTGCCGCAGTGCAGGCGCAGCACCGTGCCGACCGGCAGGCGCTGGTGAACGGCGATTCGTTCTCGATGATTCTTCTTGGCGATCCGCAGGGATATGTGAAATATGACATCAACCAGCCCCTTTTCGAGCTTCAGACAGCCTGGATTGCCGACAATGTGGATAATCTGAAAATAAAGGCGGTGCTCTGCACGGGCGATCTGGTCGAACAGAACGATAATCTGGTGCCGAACCGCAGCATGCTCAACCAGACGTCAACACAGATGTGGGAATCGGTGAGCCGCTCCTTTACACGCCTCGACAATGTGGTGCCCTACATCATTTCCACCGGCAACCACGACTATGGCTACCGCCATGCCGAAAACGGTATGACCCGTTTCCCCGAGTATTTCCCCATCGAGCGCAACCGCACGTGGTTCGATTGTGCCGTTGCCGTGTTTCCGAACCGCAACGGCGTGGAGTCGCTCGAGAATGCCGCTTTTGAGTTTGACGACCCCAACTGGGGCAAGCTTCTTGTGGTCTGCAACGAGTTCGCTCCGCGCGATGAAGTGCTCGACTGGACGCGCGCTCTCATCTCCGGCGACCGTTTCCGCAATCATCGCGTGGTCTATATCACGCATTCGCTTATCGGTGAAGACAAGGCCGAGCGGACCGACAACGAGCCTTATGGAATCACCCCGCGCAACTGGGGCCGGCAGGTATGGGAAAAACTCATCGAACCGTCCGAAAACATCGTGCTCGCGCTCTGCGGCCACATGGGCGAACTGGGCGGTTTTGAAAATTCCGTCGGCTATCGCGTAGACCCCAATGCGGCCGTAAAGCCGGTGCCGCAGATGATGTTCAACGTGCAGACCCTCGGTGGCGGCTGGGAAGGCAACGGCGGCGACGGCTGGCTCCGTATTCTTGAATTCTTGCCCGACGGCGTCACCGTGAAAGTGCGCACATATTCTCCCCTCTTCGGCATATCGCCCTCTACGCGCCATCTTGCGCACCGCCGGGGCGACATCGATGAATTCGAGATGAAGCTTGCCCGCTGAGCTCCGTCCGGGGCAATATATTGCCTGTTTCAGGAATTTATTTGTAAATTTGCAAATGCAGATATACAACATAATATGACAACAATTCTCTATGCCCATCCCTACGAGAAGAGCTTCAATCATGCCATTCTCGAGACTGTAAAAGCCAAACTCGAAGCCGACGGACGCGAATACACCGTGCTCGACCTCTATGCCGACCGTTTCAACCCCGCGCTCGAGGCCGACAGCCTGCGCCTCTACAGCAACAGCGAGAGCGCCGACCCCCTGGTGAACCGCTATCTCGACACGCTCATCGCTTCCGACGAGTTCATCATGATTTTCCCCATCTGGTGGTCTACAATGCCCGCTATCGTCGACGGTTTCTTCGACAAGGTGATGCTCGGCGGAGGCAAGGCTTTCGGATATGACGAAAATGGCCGTCTGGTGCCCGCTCAGATTCGAATGAAGCGTACGGTAATGATTTCTACCTCCGAAGCCCCTACCGACGTTTTTAAGCCCTTTTTCATGGGTTATTTCGCCGATAATGTACTCGCCACCGTCGGCATGAACAATGTCGAGTGGTATAACTGCCCCCAGACCTCGCACGGTCCTGCCGAAAACCGCGAGAATTTCCTCGCCATGCTCCGCGACCAAATCTGAGGTAATTAGAAATTAGGAGTTAGAAGTTGCGCCCGGGCTGTTATCCAACCGCCCGGGCGTTTTTTTTCGCGTCGCAACCGCCGAAAGGCGTTTTTTTTTATATTGGAACGGCGGCAAGTCATAATCAGGAGGAGTAGGGGGGGGGGGGGGGGGGGGGGGGGGGGGGGGGGGGGGGGGGGGGGGGG
>CAMNRO010000027.1 GCA_946553045.1 uncultured Porphyromonadaceae bacterium
TCCTTTTCCGTATTGCAAACATTTATGCTTATCCCCACTGATTTTCTACTGACCCCGTCGGTGGCCACACCGTTGCCTTTTACACCTTTCTGAACAACAGATGCGCCGATGACCGGCTCGTTATTCTCGTCGAGAACCTGACCTTCTATCAAGGTCGTGGCCTCACCCTGCTGTTGAGGAGCCGGCTCGGCATAGGCGTTGAAAACGCCTGTGGCGGGCATTCCGGCCAACAAAAGCATAGCTGTGAATAGATGCTTTCTCATAAAGTTGGTAGATTGGATTATGTTTTGGGTTGTTTTTCGTTGTGAAAACGTTGTTTTAAGATAATCATGGTATTGGGCCTGCGCTTCTGCCTTGGAAGTGGTTGGGCCTGCGGGTCGATTTATTGGATAAGAATCAATGTGTCACTATATTAGTTAAAATTCGTTTACCTAATCTCTCTGAGGCAGTGTTAATGCAGCCCAAAATTAAACAAAGTTTTTAAATCAATATCATCTATTAGATGTTTTTAACAATGCGTAACACTCCAATTACACCACATTTTCAGACACTTCGGACAGCGAGAGCTGTATGAATGAGTCGTTTGGCAATCCGAAAATATAAAAATATGTTTAAAAACAGATTTTACGCCGGAGTGTCGCCACGGTGCTGCCAATGCACATTTAACAGCTTGTTTTCACTTGCATTTTCTATACTTTTATTGAGCTGCATGATTACGTATAATATGTTTTTACAGCTTGTCTGATGAAATGCCGGGTGCTGCACGATTAAGAATGCGGCATCTGATTCAGCATTGAAGGCATGATTACATCATAAAATCTTTCCACCCGGGCCCTACTATGGATTGACAGGAGTGTGGCAAAAATACGACATAAAATATGCTATTAAACATATTTTTATATTTCCGAATTGCCAAACGACTCATTCTTACAGCTCTCGTTGTCCGAAAAGTCCATAATTATGGCAAAATTAGAATATTGTAAATTGTTAAAAAAAACTAATTCCGAATTTCGGTTTAAAAACTTTGTTTAATTTTGGGCTGCATTAACAGTGCCTCTGTGAGATTAGATAAACGAATTTTAACTAATGTAATGACGCATTGACTCTTATCCAATAAATCGACCCACTGGCCCAACCGCTTCCAAGGCAGAAGCGCAGGCCCAATACCATGATTATCTTAAAACAACGTTTTCACAACGAAAAAACAACCCAAAACATAATCCAATCTACCAACTACTTTATGAGAAAGCATCTATTCGCAGCCATGCTTTTGTTGGCCGGAATGCCCGCCACAGGCGTCTTCAGCGCCTATGCCGAGCCGGCTCCGCAGCAGCAGGGCGAGGCCACGACCTTGATAGAGGGTCAGGTTTTCGACGAGAATAACGAGCCGGTCATCGGCGCATCTGTTGTTCAGAAAGGTGTTAAAGGTAACGGTGTGGCCACCGACGCCTTCGGTAACTTCAAAATCCGTGTACGTCCCGGCCAGACCCTTGAATTCAGCTACGTAGGCTACAAGACGGTCCTCGTCAAGGCCGCCAACGGCATGACCGTATACCTTGAGCCCACCACCGAGCAGCTCAACGAACTCGTCGCCATCGGCTACGGCTCCCAGAAACGCGCAAACCTCACCGGCGCCGTCGCTACAGTCGACGTTGCCCGCACAATGGAAAACCGTCCCGTTCAGGACGTAACCAAAGCTCTCCAGGGTGCAGTGCCGGGTCTTACCATCACTTCATCGAGCGGTGACATCAACAGCACGTCCGATATCCGTATCCGCGGTGTCGGCTCTCTTACCAACGGCCGGTCCTCGAGCCCTCTTATCGTGGTGGACGGTGTGCCCGTGGATAATCTGGACTATATCGATCCCAACGACATTCAGGACATCAGCGTGCTCAAGGATGCTGCCTCGGCTGCCGTATATGGTGCCCGCGCATCTTTCGGTGTGATTCTTATCACTACCAAGGAAGCTGCAAAGAAAGACAAGGTCAGCATTTCGTATAGCGCCAACTTCGCATGGAGCACCCCGACCGTGCTTCCCAACTTCGTAAGCTCGGTTGAAGATGCAAAGGCTTCTTTGCAGACTTTCTACCGCGGCATGGGCTCCGACAAGTCGGTTGTAGGCGATATGTTCTACAAGGACATGATTCCTTATTTCGAAAAGTGGTATGAGCAGCACGGCGACCGCTACGACAAGATCGTGTCTCTCCAGCCCTATGTTGACGAAAACAACATCGGCGACTACCGTATCATCAACGGCAAGATTATCCGCTATGCCGACTGGGATATGAAGGAGACTGTGTATCGCTGGGCTCCGCAGCAGAAACACAATGTAAGCCTCGAAGGTACAAGCGGCAAGACTCAGTATCGTCTGAGCTTCGGCTATAACGGCCGCGAGAACATGATGCGCTATGTGCCCGAGAAGCTTTCGCAGTATATGGCCAATGCCAACATTTCAACTCAGGTTACAAGCTGGTTAAAGGCCGGTACACGTATCAGCTTCACACAGCGAGACTATCAGGAACCGAATACGCCGAGCAATACTCTCCAGTATGCCATGCGCTGGGCTCCGTTCGTTTCGACCTGGGGTACTATGACCAACCCCGAAACCGGCGAGGAAAGATATTTCCGCAACACTCTTAGCGAACGAATCCTCGCTCCTACCGACCGTATCCGCACCCGCCAGACTCGTCTCCAGGCTTGGATTCAGGCTGAAATCATCAAGGGTCTGACCGTGAACGCCGACTTCACATACGACTTCCGCAGCGCCAACACCAAGGCTTCCTGGGCTATTCAGGAAACATGGGATTGGGGCAGCAAACCCTGGTCTGTGTACAGATGGCCGTCGACAGGTCAGGACGGAACACTCGTCCGCGCCCGCAAGAACGACATGGACCGCTGGACCACCAATATCTTCGCTACCTATAGCAAGACTTTCGCACAGGATCACAACCTGAAAGTTATGGCTGGTTTCTCGGCAGAGCGTTATACATACGACAATCTCTACGCCCAGCACAAAGGCCGCTATGACCTCGACCTGATTGACCTCGACCTTACCTACGGTACGGAAGCTTCCGACTTCGCCATCAGCGGCGGTTCGGGCCACAGCGCAACCGCCGGTTTCTTCGGCCGTGTGAACTACGACTACAAGAACCGCTATCTCATCGAAGGCAACCTCCGCTACGATGGTTCGACCCGCTTCCCCGCTCATAAGCAGTGGGCTCTCTTCCCCTCGTTCTCCGCAGGCTGGCGCTTCTCTGAAGAATCTTTCTTCGAACTCGTAAACTCATGGTGGAGCAACGGTAAACTCCGTGCTTCCTATGGTCACCTCGGCAACGAAAATATCGGAAGCAACGCCTTCATTTCAATCATCACTCCCGGTTCGAAGAACGTAAGCTGGCTCAACATCGCCGGCACTCAGCTCAACGGCGCCACAATGCCTACTCTGGTCAACAGCACTCTGACATGGGAACGCGTCATCACAACCGACGTAGGTCTTGACCTCGGTTTCCTCAACAACTCGCTGAATGTGACCTTCGACTGGTTCAACCGCGAGACTCGCGACATGCTCGCTCCCGGTATGCCTCTTCCCTCTACTCTCGGCGCATCCGCTCCTACCGAAAATGCCGGTACTCTCCGCACAAACGGCTGGGAACTTTCTGTAAGCTATAACAAGAGCTTCGGCGACTGGGATATCTGGGCAACCGCTACTCTCGGCGATTCCAAATCGAAAGTTGTCAAGTGGGCAAGCAATGAACACAAGACTCTCTATTCATACTACTGGGGTGAAAGCGGCTATCGCTTCTATGAAGGCCAGACCTATGGCGACATCTGGGGCTTCGAGTACGACCGCTACTTCGAAAAATCTGACTTCTCCGGCCAGAATGCAAATGGTGTATGGCAGTATGGCGAAGGCGTAGCCGACCAGTCGTACCTTGAAACCGGCTCGTTCCACTTCGGCCCCGGCGACGTCAAGTTCGTTGACCGCAACGGCGACGGCGTCATCAACAACGGCGACCCCAACATGAAAGACGCCGACGGCAATCCTATCCCTGTAGGCACCCTGGCCAACCACGGCGACCTCAAGGTTATCGGCAACGCCCTTCCCCGCTATGAATACAGCTTCCGCCTCGGCGCTGCCTGGAAAGGCTTCGACCTCGACCTGTTCTTCCAGGGTGTAGGCAAACGTGCCATGTGGGTTGTCAGCAACTCCGTGCAGCCTTTCGCACAGTCCAACTCCGGTCTGTTCGAGCACCAGCAGAGCTACAACAGATACGTTGTTGACGAAAACGGCAAAATCACCGACTATATCATCAACCAGGATAACCTCTATCCTAACCTCACCACCGGTGACATGGGTTACAACTCGCGCATGCGCAACACCTGTAACCAAGGTTGGAACAACTTTACCAACAACGACCGCTATATCGTCAACATGGCATATCTCCGCATGAAGAACATCACTTTCGGCTATACCCTCCCGACCGATATCACAACTAAGGCATATCTCCAGAAAGTGCGTGTTTACTTCAGCGCTGAAAATCCGTTCTTCATCTACAACGGTGCCGGCAAGTTCAAACTCGACCCCGAAGTTCACGGCGGTGTAAGCGAAGGCTACTATGGCTTCGGCCGCAACCACCCCACTATGAAGAGCTACAGCTTCGGTGTTCAGGTATCTTTCTAATCCACAACAGAAACAACAATGAAAAAATATATAATTCTTGGTCTTGTCGGCTGCTGCGCAAGCCTGGCCGGATGTGACGACTTCCTCGACGACAACCGCTATCCTCTCGACAAGCAGACCGATAACCCCGCATACTGGACCAGCAAGGTCAACGTACAGACTCAGATCAACAATCTCTATACCAACTTCACCGGCTACGGTTCGGGAGGTTCTTGGTCGAACAACTACTGGTATCGCTCGCTCAGCGACGACCAGTGCTCCCAGATTAGTTCTGGCGCCAATGTGAGCTTCGCTATCTGGACATATCAGTTCGCTCCGGCTGCCAACAGCGTATGGGATGCAAGCTACGTTCAGATTCGCCGTTGCAACTACATCATCAACAACAGCAACCTCGCTGACGCCAAAGAAAACAACAACTGCATCGCCCAGGGCCGTCTGATTCGTGCCATGCAGTACTATGACCTCGTCCGCAATCTCGGCGATGTGCCTCTGGTGACCGAAGTTCTCAACACTGATTCGCCCGAGCTGTACGGCGAACGCGTCAACCGCAACACCGTGATGGATTTCGTGCTCGAAGACCTCGACTTCGCCATCAGCAACATGACCACCCAGAGCGGTCTGGTTGAATTCAGCGTCGACATGGCCAACGCCATGAAATCGGAAATCTGTCTCTACGAAGCCGCCTACGCCAAATACCATCAGAACGACGAGCAGCGCGCCAAGAAGTTCTATGGTGAAGTCGTGAAGGCTTGCAACGCCATCATGAGCAGCAATCAGAATTACAGAATCACCGAAAACTATCTCGACAACTACACTTCATACCTCGAAGCCGATGGAGTTCTCGGAATTCCCAGCATCAAAAGCAATCCTGAGCTCATTTTCTGCCGTGCTTATAAGACCGGTACTCTCGGCCATTCGACTGCCTCTTATCTGAGCACCGAATCCAAAATACTCGGCATGACCAAGGACGCTTTCGATTCCTACCTCTTCAAAGACGGCAAGCCCAAGGCGAGCACCTCTTACAACACCAGCGACCTTCCCACAGTTACCGAAGACGGCAAATTCGACATCAGCGCTCTGCTCGCTGTCCGCGACGACCGTCTCGCTCAGACAATCGACCCGCAGCTCGCATTCGGTACCAAGGTCACCTTCTCCCGTCCGAACTCTAACTTCCTGCAGTCGACAACCGGCTACACCATCAAGAAGTATGTGAACCCCAACTCGCCTGCCCAGCAGACCATCACCAACGGTTCGAACGGCGAATGCGCCCCCATCTACTGGCTCGCTTATACCTATTGCGACTATCTTGAAGCCCGCGCAGAACTCGGCGAACTCACCGACAACGATATCAACAAGTGCATGAAACCCCTTTGGGAACGCGCCAAGATTGATACCCAGAACCTGAGCAAGGCTTATCTCGAAGCAATGGGCGACCCCGCAAACAACATGGGTGTCAGCAGCCTTCTTTGGGAAATCCGCCGTCTCCGCCGCAGCGAGCTGATGTTCGACTGCAACCACCGCTACTGGGACCTTATCCGCTGGCATAAGCTCGACCTTCTTGACTCCACAAACCCCAAGAACGTCAACATTATCCTCGGTGCAAATGTTTCGGGCGCAACTGCCGAACAGCTTCAGAATGTCTACACCGACAACGGATACATCAACGGTGCCCGCACTGCCAACGGCACAGAGACACGCGTATTCACCGAACGCGAATATCTGCAGCCCCTTGGAACCACCATCATCAACCTTTACAACGACAAGGGTCTTGAACTTCCCCAGAACCCCGGCTGGTAATCCGAATACTCCATAATCCAAAAAGCCGCGACTCGCACCGAGCCGCGGCTTTTTTCGTTTCTGACGCCCGACGCAAGCCGGAGAATAGGCAACAAGTATATTAGAAGATTAATCGTTTTTTTGTATCTTTGTGCAGGCGCAGGGCGAACCATAGCGGTGGTGGCCTTGTTACAACATCAGGAGGCACACTCCGCGTTTCAGCATTCATCACAATCATGAACCTCACCCACATCAGCAAAACAGCAGCCGGCATAATCATTGCGGCTGCCTCTCTATGCACCACGCCCTCGGCCGAAGCCCAGACCAAAGGCGAGAAGGCATTCGGGCCTAGAATCGGATATGTATCGCGCAACGAGTCGGCTCTCGGAGGCCTCGCATTCCAGTATTCTTTCTCGAAGCATGTGCGCCTCGCTCCGTCGGTCGACATTATCTTCCGCCATCGCGACAAGGACGGTCTGGCCGTCAATGCCGACGTCCATTTCCCCTTTGCTTTCGCCGCCGGACGAGCCGCATTCTACCCCCTGGCCGGCTTCAACTTCACATCGTGGGGGCTCCACAACAGCAATGACGAAAGCGGCAAGGACGTGACGACACACTCCTCAAGCGCTGGCCTCAACACCGGAGCAGGCATAGAGTTCCGCTGCACATCAACGCTCAAACTCGCCCTCGAGGCCCGCTACACCCTCATGCGCCACTACCCCACAGCAGCCGTAGCCGCCTCCATCGCCTTCGTCTTTTAGGCTGTTGGGCTATTGGGCTGACAGGCCATTATTAAAACACAAAGGTCCTTAAGGTCATCAAAGACCCTAAAGACCTTATTTATTTTCAACGGGCGACATTCTGCCCGCCTGCAGCACGCTTAAGAGCCTATCCGCGCATAAGGCACGGCATTGTAGGGGCAGAAATCGGAGTCGAGATATTTGAAATAGCCCGCAATAGCCACCATGGCGGCATTGTCGGTTGTAAACTTCCGCTCGGGTATAAACGCCTTAAGTCCGCGGCGCTCGCACATCGCAGCCACAGCGTTTCGCACGCCGCTGTTGGCCGACACACCGCCGCCGATAGCCACGGTCGTGATTCCGGTCATATCCACTGCCTTCTCGAGCTTATTCATCAGAATAGCGATGATAGTAGCCTGTAGCGAGGCCGCAAGATCGGCCCGACGCTTCTCTATAAAATCGGGGTCGGTGCGCAGATTATCGCGCAGAGTATAAAGAAACGACGTTTTAAGGCCGCTGAAGCTATAGTCGAGCCCCTCGATACGCGGACGCGCAAAGCGGAAAGCCTCGGGGTCGCCCTCGGCCGCAAGACGGTCTATATGCGGTCCTCCGGGATAAGGAAGCCCCATCACCTTCGCACACTTGTCGAAAGCCTCGCCGGCAGCGTCGTCGATAGTACGGCCGATTATTTCCATGTCGCGCGCACTGCGCACCACAATTATCTGCGAATTGCCTCCCGATACAAGCAGGCAGAGATACGGGAATTCCGGCACTTCAGTCTGAGGCGTCTCCTTGATGAAATGCGCAAGGACATGAGCCTGCAGATGATTCACATCAACCATCGGCACCCGAAGCCCGAGCGACAGCCCCTTTGCGAAACTCGTGCCAACGAGCAGCGAGCCGATAAGCCCCGGTCCGCGCGTAAAAGCTATTGCCGACAACTCGCCGCGCTCAATGCCGGCGCGACGTATCGCAGCGTCGACAACGGGCACAATATTCTGCTGATGGGCACGCGAAGCCAGTTCGGGCACCACGCCGCCATATTCCTCATGCACGCTCTGCGAGGCGATGACATTGCTCAGCAACAGACCGCCGTCGGCGATGACGGCCGCACTCGTATCGTCGCAACTCGATTCAATACCAAGTATATACATTTTCGAAAGGTCGAATGAGTTAAAAGTCGAAAAAGTTAAGATAATAGAACCCTCGCGAGACTATTATCTTAACTTTTTATATTCTATTTTACTTTGTAAACGTCCGTGTTAAAAAGCTATCTTGCGGGTAACGCTGCGTGTGCCGTCGGCAAGAGCGCGGAGCACGTAGACACCCTTGGCAAGACCGTCGGTCGACAGCACGGCTGCATCACCCGAAGCAACAGTCTTGGCCGCAAGCGCGCCTCCAACAGTGTACAGCTCTACGCTGATTTCGTCTGCACCGGCTGCAAACACCTCGACAGAGCCTTCCGACGGTGTCACAATCATATCAGCGCCATCGGTAACAACGCCGGCGATACCGCTGCTGCCAAGAATCTTCTTGATACCGGCAAGAGCGTTGATTTTTCCGTAGCCCCAGCGCTCGGGGTTGACGGCAGTAAACTCGTCATTATCGGCAGTCTCCTTCATGATATTCTTAACATCATCTACAGTCAGCGTCGGATCAGCCTCAAGCCAGAGAGCAATCACACCGGCCACAAACGGCGACGACATCGACGTGCCGCTCATCTCCTTCCAATAGCTCGTACGATTGCCATGCTTGATTTTAGCAACACTGTAATTAGGTTCTCCATTCGAGGCATAGCCATCCTCATCATTTTTATTTGCAATATAATAATGACTATACGAAGAAATCATGCCCATACCGGGGCCTGTAATCTCAGGAAGCTGCTTTCCGGAGAAAGTCTTTCCATAAGATGAGAACGGAGCTATATCGTTCACTGTCACTCCGCGGTATCCAGGCGAGCCATTGAGCGCAGGCCAAGACTGCTTGTTAACAAAAGCTCCGACAGAAATCACATTGTCGCCACAAGCCATATCATTTATCGACTGATGATCGTCACCGTCTGAATATCCGGCAAGATCGTTCGAAACCATTGACAGCAATCCGCCGACATACATATATGCAGTTTTTCCGGCAGGACCCTCTACAATGAAAGCCGGCGCTATTCCCTGAGAAGATGTTCCTGCGCTAAGATTACATGATGCATAGATGTTATAGCGGTTGTTTGTCGGATCAATCTTTGATGACATGACAACATAGCCCGTCGAGCCAAAACAATCCGTAAAAGCCTGTTCTATCACATAGCCGGGAGCATTATAGCTCTTACCTGCCACGGTCACAGACTGATCTTCCGACTTGCCTTGAAGTGTATAAGAATACACAATCTCACCTGTTGTCTTATTAACCGCAGCGAATTTAACACTCAACGGAGTATTGTCGCTACCCCAGATATCGAGAACGCCTTGTGCAACAGACGTTTTGGAAACAAAAGTCTTTACCGACTTGTCGGTTGCAGTAAAGGTTTTCTCAAGAGATACAGGGCTCTGACCTTCATTTCCGGCAGAAATACAAATTATCATATCCTTGCCAAGATTGGACAGATACTGGTTTGTTGAAGAAGTACCGTCGTGAGGACCGATATTAATACCCAATGACATATTGAATACGGCGGGTTTACCTTGTGCTTTGGCATAATCGCGTACTTTTCCGGCTGCAAGCATTATATTATTGCCCTGGAGAGTTCCGCAACATGGCACAAGTTCGGCATCACGAGCAACACCATAGTAGGGAATTGCATAGTTCGAACGCTTAACACTCTTGCCGGTAGTCTCATTTATATAGATAACCTCACCGGTAAGTTCGGAATAACCGCCCATAATACCCATCACGTGCGTGCCATGAGTACCGGAAGAAGCGTCGGTAGTAAACGATGGAATATCAACCGCATCATATTCGCTTATAGCCCCGTTCGAGCCTGTGATGACCCACATCTTGCCCACACGAGATTTGCCGTTCTTTAAAAAATTGGCATGATTGGGATCTACACCAGTATCCATCATTCCGACTATGACGCCTTTGCCGGTATAGGCCTGATTTAAATCCTTGCCGGCGTGCAAATCGGCCACACCAGTAACTCTGCGCGCATTATCAAGCAATTGCTTCACTTCAGAGGCCAGAGAAATACGCGATACTTCTTCAAATTCTGACAACACTTTCATCTCTTGCGCGTCAAGAGACATTATTGCCATATTTTCGCGCACATCAAGTATCTGTGCACCAATTTCCTGCGCTTTCTCTATTCCGGCAGGATTGTTGAAAGTGACAATTACAGCATATTTGCCGTTTTCAGAACCGACACTAACCGGAATTGATACAATTTCACCAGCTCTTGACGACGGAGCGGTAAAATCCTCAATCTGATTCACCAGCTGAAGTGCCGGCAAATCAAGTTTTGACTGTGCATGCACTGCTACCGAAAGCAGCGAAAAGCCCCAAATGAATGCATATTTTTTCATCTGAATACGAGATGTGAGTTGATTAGTTGATTTAAGTTTACAAATATATATCAAAATGCCAATAATTAAGACTCCATGGTTGTTAAAAAGTACGATTTCTCACCTTTTTTAACATCTTGAAACACTAACAGACAGCATCAAGAAAACTTCTCAATAAATCGTCTCAAACTGTATCGGATACTTGATTCCAACTGAACAGACAGTCGGCACCGCTAATATTGAAAAACAAAAAGGGAAGTGGTCAAAACCACTTCCCTCTTCATATAATTATCTATCGTAATTCTTACTTGTTATGATAGAATTTTCCGTTTATAAGGCCAATTCCTTCATTTTTTGCCTTAACTGCTGTCTTTGCCTTGTCGGCAGCCTTTATCTTGATTGATTTCAAATCAGAGATGCTGCCCTTAGCCTGAGCTTTCGCGGGAGCAGACTGAGTAAGTTCCGAAATATCAATCGAGAAATTTCCGTTAGAATTTGCATAATACCACCCTTCAGTATTTGCAAAACCCGCTAAAAGAGTTTTTGTCGGGAAGGTAATAACGCCGTTCTCAAGTTTGCCGCAATAACCGGCTTGCTTGATAGCTTCCAGAGAATTTCCTCCTTCAAGGAAATGGGCTGCGCGAGAATAAGCGATAAGCATACCATCCTGATCCAGCGCAAATCCGAGAGGAGACTCAGGAATATACACACCATCGGGATCTGAAGCATTTACGTAAAGATAGTAGTTGCCGGGCATATATATATCTGCAGCAGACAATGATTCAAGCCAGCTGTAATATGGATTCACAAGACGGTAGTAACCGGGGGTGTTTGTATTTTCTTCAATCTCAACTTCCCATGATTCACCTCCAAGATTTGTGAAGAGTGAGGCTACATAGTCATCTGTATAGAGGCAAGTACCGATAGAAGCCCATTCGCTTGCAGACTGAACTGTCTTATACTCGAATGTGAACGAAGAGTCATATATCTTATTGCCTCCCTGATCATATCCGACAACAACTATAGTGTACGGGCCATATTCGGGAAGATTAAGATTAAGGGTCTGTGTAGACTGAGTATAGAGAACAGCTTCAGAATCATTCTGAATCTCAGTAACTTTCGCGGCAATTTCAGCAGCCGACAAGGTTCCGGGATAGATTTCATATGCATAGCTGTAAAGGTCGTCGCTCTTGAACACAGATAATATGACAGACTCATTACCGCTGGCATCAACGAAATTACCGTTCACTTTAAACTCTACCTCATAGTGAGCGAATCCGGGAAGCTGGATATAATCATATCCATTGTTAAGAACACCCTGCTTGATAAAGACTACTGTGAAAATTTCGAAAACGCCGGTTTTAGGATCAAATGTCGAAAGAGCCTTTATCTGCTCAGGATTCATATCTCCAAAGAAAGCCGGATTAATCTGATAGTAGGTATATGCATCTGTTATCTGTGCTTCCGCAATACCAACCTCATTGACATTGAATGTCTCTATATAGGTAGGCTCAAGAGTAACGTAGTTGGTATTCTTGTCAACGGTTACCTCATAATTAATATAAGTACCGGCCATATTTCCAGGATTAACGGAAGTCCAGGATTCATTATTCTCGTTAAGATCAGGGCGTCCGCCATCACCGAAAATATACTTAGCCTGAGGACTTACCAGAGATTCTGCATAATATGTAGCTACGCCATATTCTCCTCCTTTCATAGAGAATGTAACCAACGAATACTCGTCATTACCACCATAGCGTTTGAAAGGCGACCAGGGAGAATAGATTACTGATACATTATGGCTTGTAGCTCCATAGGGAGTAAGCTTATCCGAAGCAATCTTGATATTAACGGTATAAGGGGCATCAGCCACTACATTGGCAAAATTGACACTCACCTTGATTTTTGCAGTTGACTCATCACCGGCAAAAGCTACTGTAGAAGGCACTGTAAAGATGTCTGAAATGCTTGTGCCCTCACCGTCTACAACAGAGCTTTCAAGGTTTACGACAACGTCGCCGGTAGAACCGAAGCGATTAATTTCCACCTCGAACTCGGTAGCATTATCAGGAAGAGAAACGTTAGAGCTTGCAGTCTCGAAATAAACATTCTCTCCGTCAAACTTCTCAGCCGGAGTATAAGTCAACTCTTCTGTACAGCCATATGCTCCGAAAAGCAGCGCTGCACTGAGTATTGACGAATATAATTTATTGATTTTCATTGTGTGCCTTATTTATTTAGAGTAATGAGAGAATAGATACCGGCAGGTGACTGTGTGTTATAATCGGTCAAAGCCTTGTTATTCTGTATTTCGTTTCGCACAATTACAAAGTTCATCCAAGCAGGACGACCGTTTGTATTGAATGTCACACGGCTGGAATCAAAGTTAGAACCTTCGTAAGCACGGGTCACAGACATATTGAGACGCTTCATGTCGAAGAAAGACTGACCTTCACCCCACAGCTCGATACGCTTCTGGAATACGATTTCTTCTACGACGCGCTCTGTGCTGCTCGAAACACATGCATATGAAGGATAGCGATATGTCTTCATGAAATTTTCAAGAAGATTCTTGCCGGCACCTGCATCGACATGGGCTGTAGCCTCAGCTTCGATGAGGTACATTTCCTCAACTCGCATAAGAGGATAAGCGATAGCCGCAGCAATTTTGGGGTCTGTCATTTCGCCCTGGCCGGGACGGAACTTGATTGATACATAAGGTGTGGTAAGCACAGCATCTGCAAAGTCCTTGTTGAGGAACGGCTCACGACCTTTGAGGCTTGAACCTTCGGGAGCTACCCATGAAAGCTTACGCCAGTCGCGATCGCTCATGCGATTGTAGAGGCTTGCGCCAATCATAGGCTGTGCACCGGGCTGGCCGTCGACACATGTATAACCGAATTCCTGCTCATTAACCATGAACGAAGCCCAGTTGACAATCTGAGTCTGAACGGCGTCGTCCTCGCTTACATACTGGCCGCCGAGCATCCACGATGAAACGTTGATGTCATTAAAGCCAGAAGAGGTATTATGCCACTGATCCTGAGTAAGGGGAGTGTTTCCACCAGTTGTAATAGCCAGACGGGCATAGCGGGCAGCCTCTTTATACTGGGCTGCAAAATCGCCGGCCGCCATTTCTTCCTTGTAAGAAGCATCCCAAAGACATGCGCGAGCCATAAGGCCATATGCAACAGCAAGCGAAGGAATTGTCTTATTGGGAACTGCCGAACCTTCCTGATAGAGAGCGATAGCTTCTTCAAGGTCACCGGTAATAAAGTCGTACATTTCCTCATGCGGGGCGCGAGGATTCTTTCTCAGTTCCTCTTCAGTCATTCCCGGAGTCACAATAGGCACTGTAAGACCAAGGATATTCTTGCCGGAAGAAGAGACGCTCATGTCTTTTACATCTGTATTGACAGGAAGCACCTCGTACATACGGGCCATATCAAGATATGTCATAGCACGATATGCAAGACCGGCAGCACGGTTTGTCTTGAGTTCAGGAGAAGTTGCACTTGATGCGGGAATGGCACCGAGCACATTGTTGCAAGACAGAATCTGGGCATTGAACCAAACCCAGGGATACTGTGTTACCAGATACTCCTCACCGAGAGCAACGCTGACAGCTGCCCATGGGGTGAAGTGGTCATAGCGACCACAAGAAAGTACCGGCATATCCTCTGTCATTACGTCACGGATATGCATAATCGACGGAGCACCGAAATCCCAGTGATTAGATCCGACCGACTCAACAGCGTTCATATGCCCCGGCATTGCATAGACAAGGGCTTCTGTAGCCTTGGCATTACCCTGCAACTGGCTTTCAATAACTCTGTCGGTCGGGATAGCCTCTTCTATACAGCTCGTAAACAGCGGTGCGGAGAGAGCTGCTACGATAAGAGATTTATATATAGCTTTCATTATAGTTTACCTTATTAGAATGTTACAGTAAGACCACCGGACAATGTGCGGATCGGCGAATAATATGTATTATTGCTTCCACCGGTGAAAGACTGACGGGGGTCAAGACCCTGACGCTTGCTCCACACCCAGATATTATCAGCTGCAAAATATACGCGGAGTCTATTCAGATACAGCTTCTTGACAATATTCTGAGGAACAGTATAACCGAAATTAATATTCTCAAGCGAGAGATAGCTTGCATTGGTCAGGAAACGGTCGGAGGTTGAAGTCGAATACATGTCGCCGTAACGGAAACGGGGAATATTCGAGCCTTTATTCTCAGGAGTCCACGCATTGAAGAGGTCGGCATGGAAATTTGTTCCACCGGCAGATGTGGGCGAAGCCATGAGCGCAGCATAGCCGCTGTCATATACCTGACCGCCAATCTGATAGTTAAACGAAGCAGAAAGGTCAAATCCCTTATATTCGAAATTGGTAGTAAAACCACCGTAAACAGGAGCCAAAGCAGTGCCGCAGAGATGCTGTGTTGCGATTGAATAATCGGAAGATGCAACCAAAGGCTTTCCTTCTTTATCCACCGCGTCTGTATAATACAGAGCCTGTCCATCTTCGCCTACACCGGCATACTTGGGCATGTAGAAAGTGTACATTGATTCACCTTCACCATAGAAGTAGTTGCCATCAGAATATCCTTCAACACCGTCAACTTTAATTCGCTTGCTGACATCGGGAAGACGTGAAATTCTGTTCTTATACCATGTAAGGTTGAGGTTGACGCTCCAAGTGAAATCCTTGGTACGCACAGGAACACCCTGAAGTTCGATTTCAACACCGGTATTGGTCATATCACCCACATTCGAATAGTATCCCCAGAAGCCAGAAGACTGCGGCAGCGGGAAGAATGCGAGCATATCGGTTGTTTTACGATAGAAAGCTTCTACCGAACCGTTCAGGCGAGTATTGAAAAGTTCGAATTCAACACCACCGTTGAGGTTGCCGCCTTTTTCCCATGAAATATTGGGATTACCCTGATTCGAGCCAGGTGTAAGAGCGGGCATGCCGTTCGAGTTTACCAATGAGTACTGGTCAGTGTAAAGATAATTGGGAATATTGTCATTACCCTGTTCGCCATAAGAAGCCTTAATCTTGAGGAGGTTCACCCAATCGGCATTGAAGAATTCTTCTTTGCTGAGAATCCAAGCAGCACCGGCGCTCCAGAAGTTACCCCAGCGATGGTCGGGATGGAAGCGGCTCGATGCGTCGCGACGGTATGAAACCGAAGCAAAATACTTGCTGTCATAATCATACTGAGCACGTCCGAACCAGCCTTCTACGTTATACATTGTAGTATAAGAGTTAGCGCTCTGACCGTCGATAATTGCTCCGGCAAGTTCGTCGTTTGAGGGAAGGAAGAGGTTGCTCTTGCCTGCGGAGAGAGCATAATATGTAGTCTTGAACCACTCGTGACCGAGAAGAGCCGAAACATTGTGGATATTACCGAAAGTATGATTCCAGTTAAGGAGCTGCTGGAATGTATAGTCTACGTTACGCACATGAGACTTGGACAATGTACCGTTCTGGGGAGCATACTGACCGTAGTACGGGTTGTTCATTGAAGTACCACGGTTTTCCAAGAAGTTGATGTTATTGTTTGTAGTGAACTTGAAGTCATTGAGGAAGCGGACTTCAACAAAAGCAGTTGCAGTAAGTGCATTACCGTTGCTTTCACGCTTGTTGAGACGGGCGTCCGACATAGCGTTGGCTCCGGTAAGATAAGGACGTACCATTCCGCCATTGAGGCCGGCACCGTAGTCATAACGAGGGAAGTTCTGCGCGTCAACCATGATGTTCTTATCACCGTCACGCATGAACATAGGATAAATAGGAGCGATACGAGTAGCGATTGCGAATACGTTGCCGGTCGAGGCGCTGCTTCCTTCTTCACTGCTCATAGCTTCTGTATTAGTGTGAGAGAAGCTCGCGTTAATACCAGCCTTCAACCATGACTTAGCCTGGATTTCACCACGGATACGACCGGTAAAACGCTCAAAGCTTGAGGGAGCATAGATAATACCTTCGTTATTGAGGTAGTTTGCAGCAATGATAAGATTAGACTTATCTGTACCCTGCGAAATTGAAACATTATATTCCTGACGGAGGCTGGTTTTATAGGTGTTGTCCATCCAGTTGTCGGGCTGGATCCAAAAATCACGTCCGTTGTAGTTTACCAATCTTCCGACTGTCGCATTGGGATTCACTTTGCCGTTCGAGCCGATAAGATACTGGCCATTGGGGAGAGTAAAGATGTTATAACCCAAGCCATAACCGCTAGAGCCTGTAATTACATCGTTGATCCACTGTGTAGCCTTGGCGGGAGTGTAACCCATACCGGTCTGGAAGCTTACACCATTAACATCAGAAGGAGCTGTAGCAAGGTTATAGAGAGAACGAGAGTAGAGCTCGTAGTACTGAGACGGATCACGGACAAAATCGTAATCAACGGCAGCACGTGTGTTAGCGCCCCATTTTGCGTCTACAATCACCTGAGCTTCGCCGAGTTTGGCACGTTTGGTTGTAATAAGTATGACACCGTTTGCACCACGGGCACCATAGAGTGCGTTTGAAGCGGCGTCCTTCAGAACCGACATTGATTCAATGTCATTTGTATTAAGAGAGTTGATATCGCCGGTGAAGGGAGTTCCGTCAACAATTACGAGAGGCGAGTTACCAGCCTGAGTCGAGGAGAAACCGCGGATACGTATTGTAGGGCTACCGGATCCGGGGGCGCCGGAGGCGTTGGAGAGCTGAAGACCTGCAACTTTACCCGAAAGAGCGTCGAGCACGTTGGTAACCTGAGTCTTCTCGATAGTAGCTGCGCCGACAGTAGCGGCAGAACCGGTGAAGGATGATTTTTTCTGCTCGCCGTATGCGACCACAATCACGGGGTCGAGAAGTGCGTTGTCAGCAACAAGACGAATAACCATTGGTTTGTCGGAGATTTCGACCTTCTGGGTCTGATAACCAACGTAGGAAACCGTAAGCTGGCTTGCAGAAGCTGGTACCTGCAGGGTAAAATTACCGTCTAGGTCTGTAGACACACCGTAATTACCGCCTGCTGTGACCGAAACACCGATCAACGGTTCATCGTTCTCGGCGTCCAAGACAGTACCTTTGACCGTACGCGTCTGGGCCGACGCATAGAGGCTCAAAGTAAGCACTGCCACAAGTAATAGAAACAGCTTTTTCATACTTAGAAAAAATTAGACATAAAATTGATTGATTCAGTTTGTTCTTTGTTAAGGTATCCACCCGACACGGCGCCACTGCGGAAGCTGTGTGGATAAGGATTTGGCAAAGTTAATAAACTTTTTTTGGATTAGTAAACATTTGGAAAGGGAAAATGTGGAGTTTTAACACTTCATTTGTCACTTTTGCCGCAAATCGGACACTTTTTGCGTTCTTTTGAGCAAAAGAGAGCCGAAGGGGTCAGCCGTATGCTTTCCCCGGGCTATCAAAATGCTGAATTTGGTTTTTCAAGTATTAATGACTATTTTTGTAAAAAATCTTATATCATGAAGCCTTATCTCGTCCTATTCGTTACAGCCATGCTACTGTATTCTTGTTCGAAGGAAGAATTGCATGTTCCAGACCGTCCCGGAACCGAACCGGAGCAGCCTGTATTGCCGGAAATACGGAACAATATCGATTTTTCTGACACGAATATCTCGGAGCTAAACGTCGACGATAACGATGGTGTAATATACATTATATTATATAGGGATATATCCGGCAATGCAGCACCTCGCTCTTGCCGCCTCACGCTTGCCGAGGGCAGCGACTTTGCCTCGGTCGACGGCATAGCCGAGTTCGCAGAAGGAAGCGGCACAGCAAAGGCCGCCCTCAGATACCGGCCTTCAAAAATGGGCACAAAACGGCGCACGGCAAAGATAGTGCTCGACGAAAGCGGCAAATCATGGTCTGTAGCATTCACGAAGAGCGACGCCGAATGGGCAGACGGCGGCACGATGCTGATGTTCGACGGCGACGGATTCTGCGAGTTAGACGCGAAGTACCGCCGCGACGGCGACAGGACAGGGTGGATTCTGAGCCGAGGAAATATAGAGCGGCGTTTTTCGGTGGCAAAAGGTTCTGTTGAGGTCGTTGCCGGAGAGAGCATACTGCCTGCTTCAGCCTACGGACAGTCGGATTTATGGCCCGCCACGGGTGTGGAATCATATTTTTCCGACGATTTCATTGCCTTGAACGTGTGCGGTTTCGACAATGGCGTTCCAGCCTTTCCGCACACAGAGTATTTCTTCAGGATTCCGGGCTCTTACGCCACAGCGACAATATGCGACGGCTGGCTGCTGCCGGTTCTGGCCATCGACGCGAAGCTTCTCGATCCACGCGAAAATCAGTGGAAAGCGCCCGCCCGAATAGAGAACGACGGCAGTGTGACGGTTTTCGGGCCTTATCACAACGGTTCGCCCGTACACCGCGTCAATGGCGCGGCGCTGTCGGCGGCATGGAGGATAGACATAAGCGGCACCCGCGCCGACATCGCCCCTCAGTTCTCAGGATTCAAAAACACCGACGTATTCGACTTCGATTTCATGATTACGGCCACCGGCTCCTTCGACATCACGACTTCAGAGCTGGTTTTTCCGCAGCCTCTGCACAATTGCAATGAAAGCGGATTCAAGAGCGAAAACGTAGACTGCCGCTGGGGAAACATGTTGCCGACATCTATTGTCATCGGACCTGTGTCAAGCTTCGAGCATCAATGACATATAAGGTCTGCGGGTTGGCAAGCCTAAAATGTCGCCGGTCTTTTCGGCACTGAAAAGTATAGAGGTCAGCACCGAAACCGGCACATCGAGGTCAGGCTTGCTGACGCTTGTGGAACTTCTCTCGCATGTGCCGCCTGAAATCCGGTAGAATCCGGCATTTTCAGGAAAAAGGCTGTCGTGCAAGCGTATATCGGTCTTGAGGCAAGGGTGAGCTGCCGCCAGCGCCCCGAGCACAGCTTCGGGATTGACGATGCGGGCCATGCCGCGGACCCGCAGATTGGCTCTGACACCCGACAGCGGCGGCCGCCAGACCGAGAAATGCCTTTCGCCGGCTTCCACACGCAGTGTGGCAAGTGCCGCCAGAGCCGTCTCCTCGGTATCGGCCATAAGAGACCTCACGACAACAGTGCTGTCAGGCCGTTTTGCATCCCACGCGGCAAAAAGACATGCGGCGTCGGCGCCGTTGCGGATAAAAACAACGCTGTGACCCTTCTCGAATTCAAGGTCGGCCATAATATGGCGAAAATCGGCCTCCGAGTGCATGACGCCGCACCCTACCCTGCTCTCAACCTCATGAAACATGGCATAGGTAGGCTCTACCGCCACACCCTCGCCACCGGCAAAATCATGGACCGAGGTATAGCGCTCCTCGTCGGCATAAAAACTGTCGGCGAATCCAAAACGGATATAGAACGCATAAAGACTGCGGTTTGCGGGTATAAGCTCGCAAAAAGCATAGCCGCGGCGACGTGCTTCGACAAGGGCTTCGCCGACAGCACGCGATGCCAGTCCGCGGGTACGGGCCTCGGGGCGCGTTGCCACACAGCTGATATAACCCGACGGCACTACGCCGCCGGCATATGCGAAAGCATACTCCCGAAGCAGAGCCGACGCAGCCGCCCGGCCAGCAGAATCATCGGCCAGAAAGATATCGCCGTCGGCCTTGGCGGTCACTACTTCATCGAAAAACCAGCGGCGCCAGCGGGGGCTGTCATCGAATGCCGAAGCATATATTTCTTCAAACTGAGTCTTTTTCATTCTTTCCAATATGAGCGGAGGGGATAGCGGTCGGGGCGCATGAGAAGCCTCAGGCCCGACGAGAAGGTAAAATATCCCCACATCCAGTTGATAAACACTACCGTGCGGTTTCTCATGCCAAGGAGAGATATGAGATGTACAAACATCCACGCAAGCCATGCAATGCGCCCGCTGAGATGCAGCCCACGCATATCGACCACGGCGCGGTTGCGGCCTACCGTAGCCATCGAGCCTTTATCGTGATAGCGGAAGGGCTCCATGGCCTCACCTGGCTCACGGCTGAGATTGCGGGCGAGGCAGCGGGCCTGCTGCATGGCGACGGGCGCCACCTGCGGCAGCCCCGACGGATAGCCGTCGGCCATCTGGAGCGATATGTCGCCGATGGCGTAGACATCGGGCACACCCTCGACAGCATTGAAGGCGTCTACAGCCCAACAGCCACCCCGCGACGGCCGCACGTCTGTGCCTTCGAGCGGAATGGCGACACCGGTAATGCCGGCAGTCCAGATAACGGTGTCGGCGGCGATAGTGGAACCGTCGGCAAACGAAAGCACCTTGTCGTCGTATCCCTTCATCACCTTTCCCAGCTGTACTTCCACAAGAAGCGAGCCAAGTGCCTTGAAGGCATCCTCGCCCGACTTCGCGCTCATATTACCAAGCAGACGCGCACCGCCCTCGACAAGCACAACGCGCATTTCGCCGGGGTCTATCGATGGATACTCGCGCTTGAGGACATAGCGCTTGAGTTCGCCGAGAGCTCCGGCAATCTCTACACCCGTCGGGCCACCGCCGACAACCACAAAAGTGAGCAGCCGACGCCTCAGCGCCTCATCGCGGCACAGCGCCGCCCGCTCCAGGCAGGCAAGCACCTCGTTGCGGCAGCGTATGGCCTCGGTGGTGCTCTTCAGCGTGAACACATATTTCTCAAGGTCGGGAATCCCGAAGAAGTTGTTGGTAGAGCCGGCGGCAATCACGAGCTTGTCGTAATGCAGCGTCTCATAGCGGGTAAGGACCTTTCGGGCTGCAACATCGATTGACATGACATCACCGAAATGGAAACTGACCCCGCGGTAATTACGCCCGCGAATCTCGCGGCGCAGCGGAAACGAAATAGTAGACGGCTCCAGACCGGAAGAGGCAACCTGATAGAACAGCGGCGGAAAACTATGATAGTTGTTCCGGTCTACAAGCACCACCTCCCACTTGCTTTTATCCACATAGCGGGCCACCGACAGGCCGCCGAAGCCGCCTCCGATGATAAGCAAACGTTGTTTCTGTTCTGTTTTCATGTACTTGAAACAAGCACAGACTGCTCCTGGTTTGAGTTCGGGTATCATAAAAGGGAACTCTGTCACAGAGTTCCCTTCTATGGGTTTCCAATAGGTACAATTTCTAAGGTAAAAAAGATTGTTTTAGGTTTGCGCTACAAAGTTCTGCCTTTTTGGCCGTGCAGCCAAATATTTTTATATGTTATCCAACATATTTCTTTAGCACTTCGAGCGAGTCCAATCTTTCTCCTGAGCTTAAACACCTATCTTTCAAAAAATTAATCAATTTTTAATAAAAACCATTACACTCAATGGAATTTGTTAAAAAATGTTATTACAAGGTTTGACAAGCACTTTTACTCAATATTCCTGCCAACTTTTTATTTCGATTTCGTCGGGCGAAATCCTTGTGAAGGCCCTCACGAAGGCCGATGCAAGGCGCGAGTTGGTAAGGAGCGGAATATTTAGGTCGATGGCCGCACGGCGTATCTTACGGCCATTGCTGAGCTCGGTGCCTGTGAGGTTTTTAGGAATATTCACCACAAAATCAACCTCATGATTATGCAACAGATCGAGAGCCTGCGGCTGCGATTCGGGCATCGACGGCCAGTAAACGCGTACTGCCGGAATACCATTCTCGTTCAGGAACTGACATGTGCCTCCGGTTGCATATATGGTGAGCCCGGCCCGATGTAGCAGATGGGCAGCCTCGAGCATATCGGCCTTCTGCTTTGGCGTGCCGGTGCTCAGCAGGACCGCCTTGTGCGGCACACGTAGCCCGACAGCGAGCAGCGACGTAAGCACGGCGGCATCTGTATCGTCGCCAATACAGCCCACTTCGCCGGTCGAAGCCATGTCGACCCCAAGCACAGGGTCGGCGCCTCCGAGTCGCGAGAACGAGAACTGCGAGGCCTTCACGCCAACATAGTCGAGGTCGAAGGCACTCTTCGAAGGCTTCTCCACGGGCAGACCGAGCATGACACGTGTAGCGAGGTCGATAAAGTTGATTTTAAGCACCTTCGACACAAAGGGGAAGCTTCGCGATGCACGCAGATTGCACTCTATCACCTTTATATCGTTGTTCTTGGCAAGGAACTGTATATTGAAAGGACCCGAGATATTGAGCGCTCTGGCAATCTGCCCGGCAACCTTCTTTATACGCCTCATGGTTTCCACATAGAGCTTCTGGGGCGGGAACTGAATGGTTGCGTCGCCGCTGTGAACGCCGGCAAACTCTATATGCTCCGAGATGGCATAAGCCTTGATTTCGCCATCGGCGGCAACGGCATCCATCTCTATTTCCTTGGCATACTGTATGAACTCGCTTACCACCACAGGATGCTTCTTCGACACATTGGCGGCCAGCTTGAGGAAGCGGCGCAGCTCGTCGGAGTTCGAGCATACGTTCATGGCTGCGCCCGAAAGCACATAACTCGGTCGCACAAGCACCGGGAATCCGACCTCTGCCACAAAACTGTCTATATCCTCGAAGCTCGTCAGTTCGCGCCAGCGGGGCTGGTCGATACCCAGGCTGTCGAGCATGGCCGAGAATTTATGGCGGTCTTCGGCGCGGTCGATGCTTGCGGCCGACGTGCCGAGGATATTCACCCCGCTGCCGTCGAGACGTGTGGCAAGGTTGTTCGGTATCTGGCCGCCTACCGACAGAATGACGCCGTGCGGATTCTCCAGTTCGAGAATGTCCATCACACGCTCAAAAGTAAGCTCATCGAAGTACAGACGGTCGCAGATATCGTAGTCGGTCGACACTGTTTCCGGGTTGTAATTTATCATCACCGAGCGCCATCCCTCCTTACGGGCTGTCATAAGCGCATTTACCGAGCACCAGTCGAATTCCACCGACGAGCCGATACGGTATGCGCCCGAACCGAGCACCACCACAGAGCGGTGGTCGCCTGTGTATTCCACATCGTTATAGGAGCCGTTATAGGTAAGATAGAGATAGTTTGTCGCCGCAGGATATTCAGCCGCAAGAGTATCTATCTGCTTCACGCACGGCAAAATGCCGATTTCCTTACGGCGCATGCGCACCGCCATCGTCAGTTCTTCGGCTCGCTCCGTAAAGCTATCTTTAAAGACCGCACGGCCAATCTGGAAATCGCTGAAACCCTGCTGCTTGGCCTGACGCATCAAAATTCCGGGCACAGCCTGGAGGTCGTTGAAGCCTTCGAGTTCCTCGGCCGTGTCCACAATCTTACGCAGTTTGAAAAGGAACCAGCGGTCTATCTTGGTGAGCTCATGTATCCTGTCGACAGTATAACCCTCGGCAAAAGCCTTGGCTATGACAAAAATACGGCGGTCGGTCGGAGTCTGGAGGGCGGCGTCGATGTCGGCGATATTGAAATCGCGGTTTTCGATGAAACCATGCATGCCCTGCCCTATCATACGGAGACCTTTCTGAATAGCCTCCTCGAAAGTGCGGCCTATGGCCATCACCTCGCCCACCGACTTCATCGATGAGCCGATATGACGGTCTACACCATGGAACTTACCGAGGTCCCAGCGCGGAATCTTCACCACAACATAGTCGAGCGCAGGCTCGAAGAATGCCGAAGTGCTCTGGGTCACATTATTGCGGAGGTCGAACAGACCATAGCCGAGCGCAAGCTTGGCCGCAACAAAAGCCAGCGGATAGCCCGTCGCCTTGGAGGCAAGGGCCGACGAACGGCTCAGGCGGGCGTTGACCTCGATGACGCGATAGTCCATCGACTCGGGGTCGAATGCATACTGCACGTTGCACTCGCCGACAATGCCGATATGGCGTATAATCTTGATAGCAAGCGAACGAAGATAGTGGTAATCATCGTTCGACAGCGTCTGCGACGGAGCCACGACAATACTCTCGCCGGTATGAATGCCCAGCGGGTCGAAATTCTCCATGTTGCACACCGTGATACAGTTATCGTAACGGTCGCGGACAACCTCGTACTCAACCTCTTTCCAGCCCTTGAGCGACTTCTCGACAAGCACCTGAGGCGAAAACGACAGAGCCTTCTCGACAAGAGCGACAAGCTCGGCATCGTTATCGCAGAAACCGCTGCCAAGACCTCCGAGGGCATATGCAGCACGCACAATCACCGGGTAGCCAAGACCGCGCGCAACACGCAGGGCATCGTCTACCGTATCGACAGCCTCGCTCGATATGGTCTTGACATCTATCTGATTGAGCTTTTCAACGAAGAGCTCGCGGTCTTCCGTATCCATGATGGCCTGGACGGGAGTGCCGAGCACTTCCACGCCATAACGCTCGAGAACGCCCGTACGATAGAGCTCGACACCGCAGTTGAGAGCCGTCTGGCCGCCGAAAGCAAGCAGAATGCCGTCGGGACGCTCCTTCTCGATCACCCGTTCGACAAAATAAGGTGTCACCGGCAGAAAGTATGTCTGGTCGGCCATGCCTTCCGAGGTCTGCACCGTGGCGATATTCGGATTCACCAGCACGGTGGTGACACCTTCTTCGCGCAATGCCTTGAGAGCCTGTGCTCCTGAATAATCGAACTCGCCGGCCTCGCCGATTTTGAGAGCGCCGCTGCCTAAAAGCAGCACTTTGTTATATTTCTTCATAATCGCCTACAGAAGTGCTATAAAGTCATCGAAAAGAAATTCGGTATCGCGCGGGCCGCTCGAAGCCTCGGGGTGGAACTGAGCCGAGAAGAAGGGCAAGGTCTTATGGCGTATGCCCTCGTTTGTTCCGTCGTTCATATTCACAAAAAGCGGCTCCCAGCACGAAGGAAGAGTGTCGTTGTCTACGGCAAAGCCATGGTTCTGCGAAGTGACAAAGCACTGATTGGTGCCGACACGGCGCACAGGCTGGTTATGGCTGCGATGTCCGTATTTCAGTTTGTATGTCTCGGCACCGGCTGCCTTGGCAAGGAGCTGGTTGCCCATACAGATACCGCAGATAGGCTTTTCCTTGTCCATGGCCTTTTTAATGTGCTCTACAGTTGTCTGGGCGAATGCCGGATTGCCCGGGCCATTGCTGATGAAAAGACCGTCGGCCTCGATTTTATTGAAATCATAATCCCACGGCACACGCACCACACGGACACCGCGGCGCAGAAGACACCTTATTATATTGTGCTTAATGCCGCAGTCGACCAGTATGACCGTCTTTTTTCCGTCTCCGGCAGCCTCGAGGGCTCCGTTGAGCTCCACTGGCTTCTCACCCGGAGCATTGTAGACCAGAGGCGCCTTGCACGAAGTCAGTGCAATCAGATTTTCAGCGTTGGGGTCATAAAAATCGACATCGTCACTACCGTCAACTATCACTTTTCCAAGCATGGAGCCATGTGTGCGGAGATGCTTGGTGAGCGCGCGGGTGTCGATGTCGTACAGTCCGGGGATTTTTTCCTGTTTCAGCCATTCGGCCAGCGATTTGTCGGCCAGCCAGTGACTGTATCGGAAGGCATAGTCCTGAGCGATAATCGCCCGGCAGTGTATCCTTGAACCTTCAAAATAATCTTTTAGCATATCGTCGCCTCCGGACGGCGGAACGCCGTAATTGCCGAGCTGCGGAAAAGTGGTGACGAGAATCTGACCTTCGTAGGAAGGGTCGGTGAGGCTCTCGGGATAACCGGTCATGGCGGTGTTGAAAACCACTTCCCCGGCCGCGGAGCCTTCATAGCCGAAACTTCGGCCCTGAAATTCTGTGCCGTCCTGTAGCTTCAGGACTGCGACTTTGGTCGCCTGCATAGATGTGTGTAAGTTTGAATAATTAGTTTTGGCGGCCATCAGCCTCTGAAAAGAGGTTTGACCGTGCAAAATTACTAATTATTCTCTTACCCTGCAACTGCGCCCCATCACACCGAGCGAAATATCTAATGCGTTTTCTGAGACATCTCACCTACAAGACGCAACAAAACGTCAAAAAGTGACACAAAACAATATTTTTTCCTATTATTTTGCAAAAAACACATCATTGTGCTATTTTTGCGATATATTACTATCTGATACCAATCTCATACCTCTGCCTTATTAAAACCAATATCTCTCACCTTATTATGGCGAGTCTGCTGACCTTATTTCCTGCAGCAGAACTCCGGGCGACAGATGACAATATTGTCATCGATTCCGAATCGAGTGTCTTCACAATCATTGAAAAGAAAGGAGTAATGACCGGCGTGAAATCGTCGGCAACCACCACATACCTTGCCAGACGCGCCGACGATGTTGCAGACTTCTTTGCTGTTTATAACGAAAACATAAACATCGACAAGGTCTCAGCCCCTGGTGCGACACCTTATTTCCGAACTGCCGAAGATAACAATATTTTCTATGACGGCAACAGAATCTGCTATATGCAGATACCTCTGAAACAAGGCAAAAAGACAAAAGCTGTTATCGAAAGATCTTTCAAGGCGCCGGAGCAATTCTGCTCGCTGAGTTTCTGGACTCCATACCACACTGTTAGCTCGACCACCATAGTAAAAGTGCCTGCGGCACTCGCCGACAAAATATATGTGCGTCCGTTCCGCTTCCGTGAAGGCATGTCGCTTCGTGCCGACACACTCGCCAACGGTGGTATAGACTACACCGTAACATGCTCCGACCTTCCTCCCCTCCGCAAAGAGCCCGGAGCTCCGCTACCAGCCGTTTCTGAGCCTCAGATTTTCATCGGCGGATATTTTGCCAATACCGACAAACTCTATACCCATCTTTCTTCATTCATAAATCAGGACGAAGAATACGGCGCAGACCTGACAACACTCGCCTCTGAACTGCGCGCCAAAGCCAACGATGATATAGCATTGATAGACAGCACCGCCGCATGGGTACGCAACAACATACGCTACCTCGCCATCGAGCATGGCGAATACGGCCATCGGCCGGCTGCCGCAGCCGAAGTGCTGGCGCGTAAGGCCGGCGACTGCAAAGGCTCGGCAAACCTCATAAAGGCATTGCTGAAGACCAATGGCATCGACGGACGCCTCGTATGGATAGGAACCGAAGGAAATATCACAACATCGTGGGAGGAATTTCCTGCTCTTTCCTCTGGCAACCACATGATTGCGGCCGCAATGCAAGGCGATTCAATAATCTACATAGATGGCACTACCGCCAACTGCCCCGACGGATATATTCCACCATGGCTCCGTCGTCGATCCGTAATAATCGAAAACGGAGAAAAAGCGCTCATCACCCAAGTACCCGACGTATGCCGTCAAGCCGATACCGACAGACTCTTCGCCTACTATAGAATCGAAGGCACGGAACTGACCGGCAAAATAGAGCGGCATGCCGGCGGCGTCATATATATGTCATTAATGCAGTCGTTACGGAGCATGTCGCCAAAAGAACACGCCTCATTTCTCGAAAGATACCTCCGCTATCCTAAAAAGAGTGTAAACATAAAAAATGCCGAAATAACAGCACCCTGCAAATCGCCGGTCATGACAATACACGCTGAAATCTCAGAAAACAACTCGGCCAGGCGTATCGGCGATAAGATTTTGCTTGATCTCAAGCCTGTGCGCAGTCTGTATCTTGAAATCGTAAACACAAAAGAACGAAGCCGCGACTATATCCATTCGCCGGTGTGCACTTCGGTTTACGACTACACTGTCGAACTCCCGCAAGGTTTCAGCCCGGAGTCGCTTCCCGAGCCTTTCACCATAGACAACAAATGGCTCCGTGGATATGTACGCTACAGCTTTGATGACGGAGTCCTACGCTGCAAAGCCATGTATGAGCCGGTTGAATACTATGTACCTCTCGAATCAATAAACGAACGTAACCAGTCGGTACGCGCACTTATGCGCGCTTCCGACGCCCAGATTGCCTTAATTCAAAAATAGACAGCATGAAAGCTTTCAAGACATTACTGTGCTTTTCGGCCGTCATGTTTTCATTGACACTCCATGCCGCAGACATGAAGTTTTTCAGAAAAGCAGCCGAAAGAGTGTGGAACACACATCCGGAATACTTCGATGCAAGTAAAAAAATTCCCGACTCGATAGCCGAAGGGCATTCAGCAGTCATTCTGATGAAATACCAGACCCTTAATGCCGACCACGAAAAGGTATCCAACCTTGGAGGCGACAAAACTTTCACACGGCGTAAAGGCTTCACCAGAATTATGGTGAAACTCCTCGACCAGAATGGCGTACAAGAGTTCTCCCAGCATGAGTTCGGAGAAAGCGAACGGGCTAAAGCCGGCCATTACACTTTCATGAAAGCCGACAATGCATTCGGAGCACGAGTGCACAAGCCCGATGGCTCCGTCACCGACGTAGATCTGAACGAAGCCTTTGCTGTCACCGAGGGCAAAAAGGACAAGGAAAAGAATGCCGTAAAGCGAAAAATCGACATTCCCGGTCTTGAACCGGGAGATGTCCTTGAGTATTTCTCATATGACGAAGATGAAGTTCAGGAATTTGACCCGAGTCCTGTCAACATCAACCTTATAAGCGAATATCCCATAATGGAGTCCATTATCGAGTGCCGCTTCTCGCCCAACCTGACTGTTGAGTACAGATCTTTCAATGGGGCCCCGGATTTCGAACAGTCGTCCGACGACAAATATAACTACCTGAGACTCCACAGATATAATCTGCCTGTGCTCACCGACAAACACTTCATCATGAAAGCCCGGGAAGTGCCATTCTATACCATCTACACAGTCAACAATGCCTCTACCCTGCGTTTCTATCCTTACTCTCACCGCGGAGGAGGCCTAAATGGCAATATACCCATCGGAGCTGTTTACCGCGACATATCGCTTACTCTGGCAAAATCAGACTATGGACGGCATCATCTTCCAAGCGATATAAAACGCATAATGAAGGAATTTCAGAAGACACACCCCGATGCATCGCGCGAAGAAATTTTAAAAGCCGCATGGACAGCAGCGGTTTACACCAATACTTTCGACAAGAAAGCCAAGGCCAGCGACTATTGGGTGGCCGTAATGTTCGCCGACCTTGCAAGAAAACAGGGCTGGGCAGATTCAATCGGTGTCGGATTCCTTAATTCACGTCTCGATGTTCCTACCGAAAAAATCATAAACTGGCGGCAGCCCGATTTCGGTATTTTCGCCGACGGAAAATTTTATCTCGAACGCTCCACCATGTGTCATCCGGCCGGCGAGCTCCTCTCTATATATCAGGGCGAAAAGGGAGGCGCATACATTCAGGATCGCGGGAATCTTCTAAAATTTAAAGTTCCTGCCATTTTCATATCGCAAACAACACCATCTCACAAAAGCCGCATGAACGTTCAATGCAAGATGACGGTAAATGACGACAACAGTCTCGGAGCCGATTACACCCTTACATTCTCAGGAATTGCCAAGGAAATAGTCTCCGGGCTTACCGACCGTATTAAATGGGCGGCCGAAATAGAGGATTATCTCGGCATTCCTGCCGGAAAAAGATATAAATCGGAGGCTTACGACGCCGTAGAACGCGAAAAGGAAATAAAGGAGACCGTACACCAGCTATGCGCCGAATATCTCTATGGCGGCGAAGAATACGATATCGACAATATAAATATCATATCGCATGGCGTACGCCCCGATGCCTCCGTTTTTAAAATGACTCTTTCTGCAAATATGCCTGAGACAGTCGGCATGGTCGGGAATGACATGCTTCTATCTGTCGGCCGTTTTCTCGGCAAACAGAATCCCATGACCGATACCGACAGAAAACGTCAGACCGATATATGGCTGTTCGCTCCGGTGCAAAGCCAATACGACTTCAACATTGTCCTCCCTGAGGGCTACGAGGCCGATCCCGCATCACTCGCCAGCCTCAAGACTCTGGTTAACAATCCGCTTGGCATATTCTATGCCGAGGCTGTCGATAACGAAAACGGTTCCATTAGCCTGCGCACACGCACCAAGATAAATGTTTCATATGCCCCTATCGGAGCATGGGACGATTTGCTTAAATTAAACGATGCCGAAGCAGCTTTCTACGATTCCGTCCTTCTTTTGAAAAAGAAAGGTCAGTAAGAGCGGAGTTGCAGCCCTACGCCGTCGAAAACGGCGTAGGTGCGGTGCTTTATCCAGTCGCCGAGGATTATGAGGCGGCAAGTGGAGGTCACGGGCTCGTCGAGGACCACGTGGTGATGGCCTATGACGATGTAGCGTAGCGCAGGGTCGGCAGAGGCAAGCTCGCGGCATGCCACTTCGAGGGCGGCGCGGGCACGTCCGTCGAGCCGTGGCACTGGCGGAGCGGCCTTGCGGCTGTGCGAGCTCCAGCCGTGGGCAAAGGGCAGAGTCCATCGCGGATGTATGCCCGAATATAATTTCTGCAGAAAACGGCAGCGGAATGTACGGCGCAGCAGACGGTAGCCGAGCGGCTGACGCCCGAGGTCGTCGCCATGGCCGAGGAAAAAGCGGACGCCGTCGATTTCCACCGTCAAGCCTCCGCCGGCCGGGTCGGCAATCTCTATTCCGAGTTCGTCGCGGAGATAGTCGAAAAGCCATATGTCATGGTTGCCGGTAAACCATACGATTCTGACACCGGCGTCGGCCATGCGTGCCAGCTGGCCGAAGAAACGTACATATCCGCGCGGCACCACCGTGCGGTATTCAAACCAGTAGTCGAGGATATCGCCGAGCAGATATACGGCCTTGGCAGTCGGTTCTATCGACTGCAGAAACGAAACCAGCGCAGCCTCATGGGCGCGCGGGTCGGTGATATACGCGGCTCCGAGGTGGGCGTCGCTGAGAAAGTATGTGCACGAGCGGCCGCTCATAGCAGCCCGAGTTCGAGTTTGGCCTCCTCGCTCATCATGTCCTGGGTCCATTCGGGCTCGAACACAATGTTTACCGTCACAGACTCTATGCCGTCAATCGACTCGAGTTTCATACGCACGTCTTCCATTATAAAATCGGCCATCGGGCAGTTGGGGGCAGTCAGAGTCATGTCGACGGTCAGATTGCCGCTGTCATCGATGTCGATTTTATACACAAGCCCGAGACTATAGATATCGACGGGTATTTCGGGGTCGTAGACCGTGCGGAGCATGTCTACAACCTTCTCTTCAAGCTTCAATCGTTCTTCAGGTGTCATATAGCTGCAAAATTATGAATTTTTCCGTGTAATTTATCTGTTTTATAATTAAAAATAGTAACTTTGCGGCGCGCAAGCATATTTTTGACTCTATTAATAAAATAAATATCAACCATTTAAGATACAAGATGAAAATATTGAAAACCATTCTTGCCGTAGGTGCCATCGTGCTTGCCGCGGCAGTTCCTGCATCGGCTCAGTTCCGTATCGGTCCCCGCCTGGGTACTGAAGTCAACTCCATGCGACTCAACAAGAGCGTATTCGACAACGACAACCGCGCCGGCTTCACAGGCGGTGTGCAGATGGAATTCAATGTTCCGGTTGTAAACGTTGGCTTCGACCTCTCGGTGATGTACGTTCACCGTGTGAGCCAGAGCACTATCGACAACACCGCCAACAACGCGGCCGACAATGCAGCCCTGAGCTCCTCGCGCCTCAAGAACCGCGACTATATCGAGATTCCCCTCAACTTCAAATATAAAATCGGAATGCCTCTCATCGGCAAGGTGTTCACCCCTTATCTTTTCACCGGCCCCAGTTTCGCGTTCCTCACATCTAAGACAGCAATCACCGATGTGTACAAAAACAAGAAGTTCGACCTGGCCTGGAACTTCGGCGTCGGCGTTCAGCTCATATCGCACCTTCAGATTGGCGCCTCATACGGCCTCGGCATGACCAAGACCGTAGAGACCCTCTCGGGCTATACCGGAGCGCAGCCTATCGAAGGAAAAAACAACTATTGGACAATCACAGCCGCGTGGCTGTTCTAATTCCCTCATAACTGTTTAACATCACGATTTTCACGCATGAGACTTATTATCGAAGAAAATTACGACAAACTGTCGCAGTGGGCGGCCAACTACGTTGCATCCCGCATCAACGAAGCCAACCCGACTCCCGAACATCCTTTCGTGCTCGGCTGCCCCACCGGCAGCTCGCCTCTCGGCATGTACCGCGCCCTTATCGAGCTCTACAAGAAGGGCAAGGTATCGTTCAAGAATGTTGTGACATTCAACATGGACGAATATGTGAACCTCCCCGAGGAACACCCCGAAAGCTACCACTCGTTCATGTGGAACAATTTCTTCAGCCACATCGACATACCCCGCGAAAACGTGAACATTCTCAACGGCAATGCCGAAGACCCTGAGGCCGAGTGCAAGCGTTTCGAAGAGAAAATAGCCTCCTACGGCGGCGTAGACCTCTTCATGGGCGGCGTCGGCCCCGACGGACACATTGCCTTCAACGAGCCCGGCTCGAGCCTCACATCGCGCACCCGCATGAAGACCCTCACCCAGGACACCATCATTGCCAACTCGCGCTTCTTCGAAGGCAACGTCAATCTCGTGCCCAAGACAGCCCTCACCGTTGGTGTCGGCACCGTCATGGCAGCCCGCAGCGTCCTCCTGCTCGTCAACGGCCACAACAAGGCCCGCGCCCTCAAGCACGGTGTCGAAGGCGGCATAAGCCAGATGTGGACAATCTCTGCTCTCCAGATGCACCCCAAGGCAATCATCGTTGCCGACGAGGCTGCCTGCGACGAGCTCAAAGTCGGCACCTACCGCTACTTCAAAGACATCGAAGCAGCCAACCTCGACCCCGAAACCATAGCCCTCTAAGGCTCAGACATAATTATAAATATAACGGCCGCGGCTCCTACCGGAACCGCGGCCGTTTTTTCCAGAGCCTGGCGAGCAAGCTCTTATGCCTTTACATTTCCTCTTCGTTCTTATAGAAAATCGCGCCTACAATCCAGAGCACCAGGGCCGAGAAAAATATCGCGGCAAGAACCGAAAGGAGAAAGAGCTGCACCGGTGTGTCGCCGACAAAATTCGTGCTCAGTATTCCGCCAAGCACGGCAGCGACAACACCGACAACTATATCCATGAAAAGAATTCTGCGACCGCCAAGCACACGCGAGGCCAGAAGCCCTTCAAAAAGCCCTATCAGAGCCCATACAAACCAGATCAGCAGACCCGCATGACCCGGAGATATTGCAGCAAGAGTATCCATAGCGTTATCAGGCTGGAGTGTTGACAATATAGGGAGCGATAAAGGCTGCGACATCGGTATTGCCGGTAAGGTCGGCGAAGGTCAGCCAGATAATGAGCAGTATAATCAGAAAAATCGCACATATGGCTACCCATATAGGTGTGCGGCTTTTTTTATTGGAAGATGAGCGCGACATAGTAAATAAATTAAGAATTAACAATTTAGTATTATTGACCTGAGGAGGGGTGTCACAACCCTGTTTCATATTTTATAACATTCGCACTGCTTTCAGTGTTCTCGTTCGTATCAAAAAAGAACACACCTCACCCTAAGCACTAACCGATAACCACTAACCACCGATTATCCTCTGCTAAACTTACCTAAAAAGAATTGGTATTAGAGAAATTTTTCGTAAATTTGCCGCCGAAAGCGGAGCCTCCGGGCTTCGACCAGCAAAAGAGAACAAAACATAACTATATACCAAGGTATTACAATCATGAAAATTGAAAAAATCATCGGCCGCGAGGTTCTCGACTCGCGCGGCAATCCCACAGTGGAAGTAGACGTTGTCCTCGAATCAGGCGCTTTTGGCCGTGCATCTGTTCCCTCGGGCGCATCGACCGGCGTTAACGAAGCTCTCGAGCTCCGCGACGGCGACAAAGGCCGCTACATGGGCAAGGGTGTCCTCAAGGCTGTAGCCAACGTAAACGGCCCCATCGCTGCCGCTCTCGTAGGCATGAACGCTCTCGACCAGATTGCCATCGACGAAACCATGCTGGCTCTCGACGGCACCGACACCAAGAGCAACCTCGGTGCAAATGCCATCCTCGGCGTTTCTCTCGCTGTTGCCAAGGCTGCTGCCGACTATCTCGGTCTTCCCCTCTACAAATACATCGGTGGCTGCAACACATATGCACTCCCCGTTCCGATGATGAACATCATCAACGGCGGCGCTCACTCCGATGCCCCCATCTGCTTCCAGGAATTCATGATCCGTCCTATCGGCGCTACTTCGTTCCACGAAGGCATCCGCATGGGTACTGAAGTATTCCACAACCTCAAGAAAGTGCTCCACGACCGCGGCCTCAGCACCGCTGTAGGCGACGAAGGCGGTTTCGCTCCCGCTCTCGACGGCACCGAAGACGCTCTCAACGTTATCATCAAGGCTATCGAAAAGGCTGGCTACGTACCCGGCAAGGACGTGACCATCGGTCTCGACTGCGCTTCTTCTGAATTCTTCGTTGACGGTATCTACAACTACCAGCAGCTCAAGGACGGCACAGCCAAGGAAGCTAACGGCCAGAAGCTCACTTCGCTCCAGCAGGCCGAATACCTCAAAGGTCTCATCGAAAAATACCCCATCGACTCTATCGAAGACGGTATGGCAGAAGACGACTGGGAAGGCTGGAAGATTCTCACCGACATGATCGGCGACCGCTGCCAGCTCGTAGGCGACGACCTCTTCGTTACCAACGTTAAGTATCTCGAAAAGGGTATCGAACTCGGCTGCGCCAACTCGATTCTCGTTAAGGTTAACCAGATCGGTTCGCTCACCGAAACCCTCCGTGCTGTAGAACTCGCTCAGCGCAACGGCTACACCGCAGTTATCTCGCACCGTTCGGGCGAAACCGAAGACGCTACTATCGCCGACATCGCAGTTGCTACCAACGCCGGCCAGATCAAGACCGGTTCTGCAAGCCGCTCCGACCGTATGGCCAA
>CAMNRO010000028.1 GCA_946553045.1 uncultured Porphyromonadaceae bacterium
CCCCCCACCTCCCCCCCTCCCCCCCCCCCCCCCCCCCCCCCCCCCCCCCCCCCCCTACTGATAGTAATAAATTGTATTGTGACACACTGCCGTTTTTTCGTGCCCTTACCGCCGTATGGCGGTTAAATATTCATACAGCCTATGGTTTGGGTGCCGATAGGCGCCCATACCATAGGACATGCCCGCCCGCGCACCGCAACCGCATGGCGGTTGAATACCGCCGAGTGTTGTCTATTCAACCGCTATGCGGTTGTTGTTTTTGATTATTCGGATGGACCTATGGTATATCCGCCTGCGGCGTCTAAACCATAGGCTATGTGAATATAGAACCGCCAAGGGCGGTTCATTTGTCGGCGGGCGGTACCGTCATCGTTTTTTTGCGAGGAGAACCGCCTATGGCGGTTTTAGATAGATATAGCCTATGGTTTAGACGCCGAATGGCGGCTATACCATAGGTTTTCGTGTGTTTTTTTGAGGGGCAACCGCGGCCAGCGGTTGAAGATTTGCGGCGAGCGGGTTATTCAACCGCCATGTGGTTGGTGATATGGTGGGTGGCGATTTGACCTATGGTATGGTCGCCTGTTGGCGCCCAAACCATAGGCTGTGTGAATATACAACCGCCGTTCGGCGGTTCATTTGTCGGCGGGCGGTACCGTCATCGTTTTTGGCGGTGGAAACCGCAAAAGGCGGTTGCAGCCCGCAGAACTCCTAACTTCTAACTACTAACTACTAATTTGTAACTGGCATGAACGACGAAACCCTCCGGGGCGCGGGCCGCGGAGGGTTTCCAATAATTCAGACAATGCGATGACTAAATTACCTGTTTTGAGGTTAGTGCTTAGTGGTTAGTGGGTTTTTCACTGTTCACCTTTCACTGTTTATTTGCCAAGGCTGTTGTAGAGGCGTGCACGGGCTTCCATGCAGGAGGCGCCGGTGGTGTTGGGGTTGAGGTAGCCAATTTCGCCTACGGCCACGCCTTTTGTCATGTTGGAGTTGTACATGATGAGGCTATAGTCGCTCTTGTCGAGGACACCTGTTGTCCAGGTGAGGACGGCAGTGATGTTGAGCGACTTGAAGAACTTGTCGCGCCACATATCTTCGAGCTCGGGAGCTTCGATGATGTCTGCGAGGTAAGGGAAGAGCACAGCACGGAAGAGTGTTGTGTCGCCGCTCGAGTCGTCCCAGCGCCATGTCTTGTTTTCGAAGAAGAGGGCTCCGGTGGCCTGGTCGGCGCAGGCAACGTTAGTCACATAGTAAGCGATACGGCGGGCGTCCTTGAGGTAGACGGGGTTGCCGGTGTACTTGTAGGCGTGGTATGCGCCTGCCATCACGGTGCCGTGGGTATAGGAGTATTCGCGCGAATCTTCGCCTTCGGAAAGGAGGGTCTTGCGGTTGATACCGTTGAGCACGCGGCCTGTGCCGGGGTCGAGCACGTAGTTGCGGCAGAATTCATAGATTTTCAAGCCGTTTTCAGCATACTTCTCTTCGCCGGTTGCTTCGTAGAGCATAAAAGCGAGCACGCATGCGGGGCCGTTGGTGCAGATAGCGCGGCTGTCGCCGAAGTAGCTTGTGCCGGGAGCGCCCCACGAAAGACCGCCGATGTTCTCGTTGTCCCAGCCGTTTGCCATCATGTCTTCGTGGAGATAGCGGGCTGCTTCGAGGTACTTGGCATCTTTGGTGATGTTGTAGATTTTCATCATGGAGATGGAAATCCAGGCGTTGTCGTCGTAGAGGGGCACCCAGAACTGGTCTTTGCGGTTGCTCCAGCACTGAGTCTTGATGCCTTCATACCACTTGTCGAACATGTCGCTGTACTTCTTGTCGCCGGTACGGTTGTATGCGGCGATTACTACGTCCATGGCGTGAGCCTGGGGCCAGTAGTTGTTTGTTTCGCCGTGATAACGGTCGCTGTGGATATTGAAGAAGCCTTTTTCTTCGTTCCAGAAGTTATGGATAAAGGCAGTGGTAGAGCTGTCGGCAACGGCGTTCCAGTCGGTGGTGTAGCCGGTGGGCGTTGTCGGCGGAATGTATTCGTCGACGTTGTCGCACGATGTGGCCATGAAGCCCATCATTGCGGCGAACGCTGCTATTCCTAATATTTTTTTCATGTGTGATCGGTTTTAAGAATTACACTTATTTCACCTGAGTGAAGTGCTTGAATGTGCCGTATTCACCGTTGAAGTAAACAGTAGCGATGATGGGCACGTTGTAGCAGCTGCTGGATAGTTTCCACTTGTAGCCGACCTTCTGGGGGAATTCCTGCATGCTCCAGTAGTCGCTGTTGATGTCGAGGGGCATGTTGGGCTTAGAGTCGAGACCGGTGTTTGTGGGAGCCCAGCAAGCTTCAGCGCCGCCTTCGTAAACCATGTAGATGTTGTAGCGCGATTCATAGGGGTCCCAGCTCCAGCCGGTGTCCTTGGTTACGATAGTAGCTTCTTTGCTATATACGCCGTTGCCCTGATATTCGTATTCGAAAGCGCAGTTGCCGTCGCCGAGGGCGCTGGGAGCGGAGCCGAAGTTGAAGTCGGTGAAGCGCATGAATACGCCTTCGATTTTGCGGATTTTAGCGCTTGCGGTCGAGAAGTCGAGCGAGATACGATAGATACCGTCGGCTGCAACGGTAGTACCGCCTTCTGTGCCTTCAACGAAGCTGTCGCCCTTCACGCTGTAGCTGGTGTTGGCAGCATCTTCTTTGTCAGCAACGAAGATGAAAGGCTGGTTGGCTTTGAGTCGGGTGAAGATTTCGAAAGATTCGGCATCGGGCTTCATGAATGCGAGAGCATCTGCGAGGTTTTCGCCGTTTTCAGAAGCAGCGCCGGTAAGGAAGAGCTGGTTGGGCACTTCGTCGAAACCGATGAAGCGGGTCATTGTGAGTTCGTGGAGAACGGTCGACTGAGTTTTGTTTGCACCAGAATAGGAGATTACGCCCCATTTGATTGTGCCGGTGTCGCCCATGCCTACGCCTGCTGCTGCCATCACTTTGGTAAGTGATTTGTGGCTAACGGTAGCGGTGGGTTTTGCGCCGGTGTTGTCGGAAGTAACCTTGTAGATAGGATTTGTGGTGTCGTCGGTTTTGTAGAACGCGAGTTCGTACTGGGGCACGGAGCCATCGGCAACGTGAGCTGCTTCCCATTCGAAGAAGAGGCTTGCCGAAGCAGAGGGAACGAGTTTAACTGTCTTGCCGTCGGCGGGCTCGTAGAATGCGGTCACCGCGCTGGGGGTAACGTCTACATATTCGAGGTTGTCGGAGCAGGAAGCGGCTGCGACAAGAACGGTAGCGAGCGCGAGGCTCTTGTATGCTATAGATTTCATTATTTTATGCTGTTAAGCTATTGGGCTGACGGGCTGACAAGCTTTTTTGTGCTGTCGGGCTGTCGGGCCTTTTAGCGTTTGCTTTTTTGTGGTTATTTTTCTCTTGTTTATTTGTTTCCCGGCGGTAGGCTTAAGGCTTGTCAGCTTAATAGCTCAAAAGCCTGTCGGCCTAACCGCTTAAAGATGCTTGGATTATGCTCCGTAGCCGGGGTTCTGAGGTTTGAGGTTGGGGTTGAAGTCGATTTCGCTCTGGGGAACTGCCCAGCGGTAGTCGCGGTTTTCGTCGAATACATATGTGTCGAGAACAGCGTCGCCGCCAACGAATGTGCAGCCTTTCACGGGGCCGTTGAGGTATTCCAGACCGGCTTTCCAGCGCACGATATCCCACCAGCGGAGGCCTTCGAGGGCGAGCTCTACGCGGCGCTCGTTGCGGATAATCTGGCGGAGGTCGCCTGCGGGCATCTTCAGAGCCTTGTCGGCGGTGAAGCCTGCGCGTGCACGGAGAGCGCCGATGGTCTGATCCCATACGGTAGAGTTCATCTGGCCGAGTTCGTTCATTGCTTCGGCGTACATGAGGAGCACGTCACCGTAGCGCATCATGATGATGTTGAGGCCCGAGTTGTAGCCGTTGTCATCTTTGATAGGCGAGAACCACTTGCGGGTGTAGTAGCCGGTTACTGTTCTGTCGAGACCGGCGCCCGAGCCAACGTTGTCGGCCGACACGCCCGAGTTGCGGCTGATGAAGATGGTGTGTGTGAGACCGGTAACGGGGTCGTAGACCTTGGACTTGTCGTGAATCACGGTTGCGTCCATACGGGGGTCGCGGTTGGCGTAGGGATTGGCGGGGTCGTAGTCGGTGCCCTGCTCGTCGATGGTGTAGCCGCCGAGAGTGAGGTAGCTGTCTACCAGGCTCTGGGTCGGGGTCCATGTGATGTAGTTGGCGCGTAGGGACGGCGGTTTCATGTTTGTGATTTCGCCCCAGGTCTTAACGCCCTGTACATAGCCCATGTCGAGGATAACCTCGTCGTTATATTCATTTTCTTCGGCGAAGAGACCGTCGTAGGTGGGGAAGAGCTCATAGCGGCCGAATTCGCCGTCGATGATGCGCTTTGTCCAGCTTGCCACGGTAGCCCAGTCGCTGTCCATGAGGGCGATACGGGCGCGGAGCATAGCGGCGGCAGCCTGAGTGAGGCGTCCGCGTTCGTCTACGGGCAGCTCCTCTTTCTTGGGCAGGTCTGCGATAAGGTCCTCAAGGTCTTCGGTGATGGTTGCGATAACCTCGGCGCGGGGAGTACGCTTGAGCGTGCTGGCATAGTCGAGGGTCGGGTTCTCCATGAAGAAGGGAATGTCGCCGTAGAGGTTGGTGAGGCGGAAGTAGATGAAGTCGCGGATGCAGCGGGCCTCGGCTTTGAGGCGACGCACTACAGCTTCGTCCACACCGTCCACTGCCTGGCAGTTTTCAAGGAAAGTATGGCATGAGCGGAGACCACCGTACCATCCGTTCCAGCCGAAAGTGCCGGTCGATGATGTCGCGATGCCGCGGCGGATGAGGTGACGGTCTTCGGCGCGGTAGCCGTTGTAGAGGTTGTCGGCGAGTTCTTCGTCGCCCCACATTGTTCCGGCGCTGTAGAGCTGTGTGTAGGCAGTGTTTACGAGCAGGCCTACGTTCTTCTTAGTCCAGAAGTTGGCGTTTGTATATTGGTTGCTCGGCGGCTGCTCGAGGTCGTTACAGCCTGTGAGGGCCACACCTCCGGCGAGAATTGCGCCTGCCGCCATTATTTTGAGAAGTTTCATTGTTCAGATACGATTTAGAAGGTTACATCAATACCGACACCGTAGTAGCGGAGAGAAGGATAGGAGCGGTAGTAGCGTCCGGCGCTTGTGTCGCCTTCGCCGCCGGTAGAAGATACGTTCGATACTTCAGGATCGATCCACGACTTGTTGCAGATTGTCCAGAGGTTTTCGCCGGTCACATAGAAGCGGCATTTGCTCATGCCCAGAGTGCGGATAACCTTGTTGGGGAGGCTGTAGCCCACGGTGAGGTTCTTCAGACGGGCATATGCGCCGTTGTGAACGTTGAGCGAGCTGCCCTTGTAGTTGTTGGTGTACGAGCTCGAGCCCGAAGCCGACAGACGGGGATATTCGGCGTCTGTGTTGGTGGGAGTCCAGAAGTCGAGCTGGTGCTTGTAGATGATCCACGAGTAGTTGGCGTGGAACGGTTCGAGCATTTCGCCGCGCACATACTGCGAGCGCTTGCCTACACCCTGCCAGAACATCGAGAAGTCGAATCCGCGCCATGTGAGGCCGTAGTTGAAGCCGAATGTGTAGCGGGGGAAGGGGTTGCCGAGGACAACGCGGTCGTTGTTGTCGATCACACCGTCGCCGTTCTGGTCAACGTACTTCACGTCGCCGGGATGCACGGTCACGCCGGGCAGGGTAGCGGAGCTTTCGATTTCCTCATAGCTCTGGAAGAGGCCGGCGGTCTCGAGACCGAAGTAGCTCATCAGAGGCAGACCTTCGCGGCGGAGCGAGCTCAGACCGTCCATGCCGCTGATGCTTTCGTGGCCGGGATATTTGAGAAGCTTGTTCTGGGTGTCGCCGAGGTTGAGGTTGAAGCTGTGGTTGAACTCACCTGTGCGGAGGTAATACTGTACCGAGAGTTCCCAGCCGCGGTTGCTCATCTCGCCGATGTTGGCACGGGGCACGGAGGTGCCGTAGATACCGGGGTAGCGGGGAGTCTGGAGAATATCGGTGGTGCGCTTGTAGAAACCGTCGATAGAGAACTGGAGCGCGCCCTTGAAGAATGTGGCGTCAACACCGATGTTGTAGGTCTTGGTCTTTTCCCATGTCAGGTCGTCCTGGCCCGAGTTGAAGCCTGCCCAGCTTGCAGCCTGGTTGTTGAACACGAGGCCGCCCGAGTAGAGCTGATAGGTTGTGAAGCGGTCGAAATCGCCTACGGCCTGGTTACCGAGGATACCCCATGAGAGACGCATCTTGAGGTCGCCTACGTTTTCGCGGTAGCGGGTGAGGAATTCTTCTTCAGTCGCACGCCAGCCGAGCGATACGGAGGGGAAGAAGCCCCAGCGGTGGTCTTTGTGGAACTTGCTCGAACCGTCGTAGCGGAATGTGAATTCTGCCATATACTTGTCGGCATAGTTGTAGCCGGCACGGCCGATGAGCGAGTTGATGGAAGTGCGGCCGCGGTCGTTGAGGTATGTGTGGCCGCCGAAGGCGCCGTTCTCGGTGGTTGTGTCTTCCGAGGGAGTGCCGAGGTCGGGGTCAATGTAGCCCTGCGATACTTCGTTGCCCGAACCGGTCCACGATTCGTTGGTGAAACCGAACATTGCGTTTACGGTGTGCACGTCTTTGAATGTGCGGTTGAAGTCGAGAAGTAACTGCGAGTTCAGACGATAGGAGTCGTAGTTCCAGTTGCTTGCGCTGTAGTCCTTGGGCGAAACGGTCTGGAGCTCGCCGGAGGGGCTGTAGTGTTCTACAGGGATATTGCGCGAGGAGCGCATCTGGTTGTTGATGTTGGCGCCGAACACACCGCGGAGCTTAAGACCGTCCATGATCTTGAAGTCGGCGTTGATTGTGCCGCTGAAGTCGTTGTTGCGGTACTTGTTGTAGCCAGGAGTATTGAGCGCGCCCACGGGAGAACCGCCGTAATTGTTGTACACATACAGGCCGTCTTTCATCGCGGTGTTGTTGTAGTAGTACTTGGGCGTACGACGTGAGTCTGCATACACGTTGAAGAGATATGCCGACGACATCATCGAGTTGTTGCGGGTGTACTGCATGATGGCGCCGATGTGGAAGCGGCCGATATCGGTGCCGATGTTCATACGCATGTTGTAGCGCTGTACGCCCTGGTTGTTCTTGCCCACAAGGTTACTTGCCTGGTTGTAGTATCCGAGCGAGAACATATAGGTCGTGTTCTTGCTACCGCCCTGAACCATCACGTTATATTTCTGCTGGAGTGCGGTCTTGCTGATTTCGTCGACAGACCATACTTCTTCGGCGCGGTGGTTGTAGAGGTCCTGGATTTCCTCGGGAGTGAATTTGGGAGCCAGACCCGAGTTGATGAGAGCCTGGTTGTAGAGAGTGGCGTTCTGGTATCCGTCGACGGTGTCGAAAGGATAGTAGGGGTCCTGCCAGCCTACGTTGGCGCTGAAAGTGACAGTGGCGGGAGTGTCTTTCTTACCGCCCTTGGTTGTCACAAGGATAACGCCGGCTGCCGAACGCGAACCGTAGATGGCTGCCGCGCCTGCGTCCTTGAGCACGGAGATGTTTTCTACGTCGTTGGGGTTGAGTCGGTTGAAAGCGCCGTCGTCGGCCACAACACCGTCGATGACGAACAGAGGCGAGGAGCTGGTTGTCGAAGTCACACCGCGCACGTTGAAGGTTGTGCTCTGGTTGTTGGGGTCATACGAGTTCGACTGGATGATGACGTTAGGCGCAGCACCCTGCATGGCCTGTGTCATGTTCAGAACAGGGCGTTCGGCAATCTTTTCGCCCTTCACCTGGTCGACAGCGCCTACGGCGGCGCGGCGGGTGGTAGTACCATAACCGATTACTACGACGTCGTCGAGAAGTTCGGATTTGGCCTGGAGCTTGATGTCGCTGAGGTTGGCGGAAGCCGAAACCTCGATGGGATTATATCCGACATACGATATGACAAGTCGGTCGGATTTCTTACATCTGATAGAGAAATTGCCGTCGATGTCGGTTACGGCTGATGCTTTTGAACCTTTGACCACGACGCTGGCACCGATTACGGGCTCGTCGTTCTCATCGAAGACAGTACCTTTTACCGTCACGGTCGCCTCTTGGCTGACGCCCGTCGATTGTGGCTCGGCGAATGCTTGCTGGGGCGAGCCGGCTATGGCTGCCACTGCAAGAAATCCTCCTAAAGCGAACCATAATCTCTTAGGTCTCGATTTCTTCATTCGAATTAGATTTTTAGTGATAATTATTGGATAGATTTATTTTTCGGTCGGTGTGTTTTCGCAACTTAATGCACGGCAAAATTCCGATATATTCTATAAAAAAGTGTGTCGGATTATGACAAATATGTCTTTTCCTATGTCCAGAGGCCCAAAAAGCCTAATATTGGCCAAATTTTATCACAATCCGCGGGGTCGAAGTTACAGATTTTAGTGTTAAAAATGGTTATATACATGTGTTAAACCCCTGTCTAAGGATAAAATGTGTAAAAAATACACTTATTCGTCGTCCTTGTCGCTGCCATGTCGCAATCGGACACACCGCCGGGCGCGCCAGAGGCCCGCGGCAAAAAAGGATACAATCGCAGTGCTGTTGATATTGCTTGGTTATCAGTGTGCTATGTGCAGTGTATCCAAAACTGCCATAGCCTGTATATTGTCTTATCTGATTACTATTTTCTCCGATATTCCATTCTTTCTGCGTATATATATGCCGGTCTGAGGCTCACCTTCCAGCCTCACGCCCTGCACCGAGAAATACTCCCATTCCCCGTCGGCACCGACGGCTACGGCGGCTTCCGCGCCCGACAGATCGGCGTCGGCCTGGGTGTGCGTGTACTGAGTGCCGTTGAGCGATACTGTCCATTTCACATTGTGGTTTTTCAGGGCCGGGTCTACCTTCCATTTGTTATCCCACTGCGACGCCGGAGTGGAGCGTACCATGTGGAAGTATTCGGGAGTGCCGTCGGGAGTTCCGTCCTCATCGGCGTTGACAGGGCCCCAGAACTGGCTCTTGCCGCCGACGTCCATTCGGAATTTATAGCGGAAGTCGTCGATTGCCCAGTAGGCGGTCTGTTCCCATACGCCATTGCCCTTGTATTCGCAGCCCTGGTTGAGGTCGCCGCCGAACCAGCAGCAGTAGACAGTCATTTTGCTTACTTCTCCGATTTCGAAAGTTCCTTTGGCGAAGTTGAGGTTTATGCAGTAGATACCGTCTTTGTCTACGGTATTGCCGGTGCCTTTGGCAAGTTCGCCGCGGTCGGATACATAGTATTCTGTGCCGTCGGTAACATCGAATGTCTTGCCGGCACTCAGGCGGGTGAACAGTTCGAAGGTAGTGCCGTCGATTTTCGTCATTACAAACGAAGAGCCTTCCGCGAGTGCTTCGCCCTGCGCGGTAAGGGTGGCCGGAACGCTTTGCGCAGGAGCTTCGACTCCATAGGCCATCGAGTGGGTGTATTGGTCGGCGTTGAAGTCAACGGTCACTTCGATGCCTTTGAGCACATGGTCGGCATCGGCTTTGGAGATGTCGAATTTCCATTTGTTATCCCACTGGTTGGTCGGGTTGGTCTCTTTCATATAGAAATACTCCTCGGTGTCGCGCGGGTCGCCGTCCTCGTTGTCGTTTATCGGCCCCCACCACTGCACCGAACCGCCAAGGTCCATGGCGAGGCGGTATCGGGTGTCGTAGCCCCAGCCGAGGTTAAGCAGAGTAATGTCGCCATAACCCTTGAAAATGCCGTTTCCTGCGTAAGTCAGCTCTATTTTGCGCGAATTTGTAATGCAATAGAACAGCCCGAGGCCGTCTACTTGTTCCACCGATGCCGTGCGCGACACAAAGTTGGCCCGGATACGGTAGACACCGGTCTTTTCGATATTTGCAGCACCGTTTTCGGCCATATATCCGTCTGCGATACCATATTTACGGCCGTCGGCCTCAATCTGGAAAGTCTCGCCACCGATAAGCTTCGTGTATATTTCGAAAGAACCGATTCCGCGTCTGTGCATGACAGTGCTCTCGCCTTCGGCAATGGCTCCGCCATATATTGAAGCCGTTTCGGGCATATTGGCGTCGAGTTTCACCACGCTTCTTATCACAGGAAGAGCTATAGACTCCATCACGTCATATCCTGCCGCTGTCGGGTGCACACCGTCGTTGGTATAGGCCGGGTTGAGAGCTCTGTCTGAGCCTGATACAAGGGCAGAGTAATAATCTATATAAGGATAAGACTTGCTTTCCGCATAGGCCTTTATGCGGGCGTTGAGCGAGGCAATTTTGTCGGCCGCATCTTTTATCGACGGATTCCAGTTGAAACCGCTTGCCGGCAGAACGCTTGCCAGAATCACCTTGATGCCGTTGGCCGACGCAATTTCGGCCATGGAGGCGATGTTGCCGAAGGTGCGGTCTTCGCTGTAGGCGTAGTTGTTCTCGGCTATATCGTTGGTGCCGCCGTTGATTATCACGGCGGCAGGGGAAAGTTCGACAACGTCTTCGCGGAAGCGCACCAGAAACTGATAGGTCGTCTGGCCCGAGATTCCGCGTCCGATAAAATCGTTGTCGGTGAAGAACGACGGGTGTGTCGAAGCCCAGAAATCGGTAATGGAGTTGCCGACGAAGACAACACGCGTGCCTGTGTTTGCCTGAGCCTTGATAGTGGTGTTGCTGTTGTCGTAGCGGTTAATACCGGCCCAATCGCTGGCCGCTGAAGCCGTAGCGATGCCGCATGCGAGCGATAGAGCGGCCATAAAGCTTCTGAAGATTTTCATGATGGATAGAATTTGGTTTTACAGCGGCAAATTTATGTAACGCTCCGATGAAGAGTTGTGCCGAAGAGCGCCATTTTTGTAATATCGCACCACCACCGCCCGATAATCCACGTTATTGTCAGCTATACCAGATAAAAATTCCGGGGAGCGGCATTGGACTTCGCGAAGGGACGCGCTTTCGGCGCATTTTATTCAACCACCATGCGGTTGCTGCGTGTGATTGTCGCGTTTTCCTATGGTATGTTCGCCAGTCGGCGCCCAAACCATAGGCTATGTGAATATAAAACCGCCGTTCGGCGGTTTCCGCAAGTTTCGCACGTCGGCAAGGGGCTTCTCGCCAAAAACCGCCGAACGGCGGTTTGACAATCATACAGCCTATGGTTTAGACGCCGGAACGGCGGCTATACCATAGGACAGCAATCAAAACGGGCCGAACAACCGCATGGCGGTTGAATATTTACCCTACGTGCTGCTTTTTCGTTAGAAACTCTCGGTCTTGAGGAATGTGCGCAGCGACAAATGAGTTATGCCGTCGTAGTTCCCTGCTCCGTGAATCGAATCCATCGATACTACATATTTAGGATAATTATCCTGTATTTTCAGGAGGTTGCCGAATTCCCGTTCTATGGTCTTATCGTCGGCAATGAGATATGCAACCTGAAAATATACGGTCTTGCCATTCTTTTCGGCTACAAAATCAATTTTGCCGTTTGGAAGCAGCCCCACCGTAAGCTTGTATCCGAGACTTTTCAAGTGTAGATACACTGTATTTTCCATTACTTTTTCGATATCGCGGGTGCGGTTGCTTCCAACAAGCAGATTTCTGAGGCCGAGATCTTCGAAATAGTATTTATCGTTGGTTTCAAGTAATTTCTTCCCGTGAATGTCGTAGCGAGGTACTTTGTTGATTATGTACGCGTTTGAGGCTGCTCTCAGATAGTTTATTGCTGACAGGGGGGTGAGTTCTACTTTTTGCGATTTCAGATATTTGGACAGAGATGTAGCCGAGACAAGCTGGCCGGTGTTGTCGCTTATAAAGGCCATCAGATTCTCGAACAATGTGATATTACGCAGATTCTCGCGTTGTACCACGTCTTTTAGCACGATGGTGTTGTAGATGTTTTGAATGTATTCCCACACCATGTCGGTATTTTCGAGCCCAAGACGGAAAAGATGTGGCAGCCCTCCGAACGACAGATATTTGTCAAGACTCTCTGAATTGTCCTCAAGTTTATGAAATTCAAGAAATTCCCTGTAAGAGAGACTCTGGACGTGAATATCGATATATCTGCCGCCAAGATATGTGGATAGTTCCGACGACATCATTTTGGCATTGCTGCCGGTAACTATTATCTGGCATTCTTCGTCGGAGTTGAGGCTTCTTAATGTATTTTCGAAACCATCAATGTCCTGAACTTCATCTATCAGCAGATAGTTTTTTGCCTCTTTGAGGTAATTGCTGTCTACATATGCCGATAAATCCTCGTCGGTTTTAATGTCGGCGAACTGTTTTTTTTCCTTGTTTATATATATGACGTTTGAGTCGGGGATAGAGTCTTTGAGAATTTGATATAGCTGTCGCAATATGTAGCTTTTACCAACCCGTCGCTGGCCGGTAAGAGCGATTATCATGCCTTTGTCAATAAAACGCAGGACATGGTCGATATAGTTGGGTCTAGATATGATTTCCATTTGGCAAATGTATGCATTTTTGTTTGCTATACCAAACAAAAATAAAAAAATCGGTTTTTTGTTTGCTATACCAAATAAAAATCCCGGGGAGCGGTGTGGCCGCCCTCCGGGATTCGGGATATGGATTGAGGTATGTTCTTATTCGGTGACGATTGTCACGGGGGTGCCTGCGGCAAGGTCGGCGTGCTCGATGAAGTAGCCGTCGAGGGTCTTGTCGCCTACTTTGATTTCTTTAATCTTGTTGCCGTTGCCGGTCTTGGAGATGGTGACGGGCTGCTCGCCGAGTACGATGGTCTCCTTGTCGAAGAGGGGCACCGATACGATGTATTCGGGGTCGGCCGGCGAGTAGGTGTAGAGACCGAGGGCGTTGAGGGCATACCATGCCGACATTTCGCCGGCGTCGTCCATGCCAGCGTAGGCGAGGCCTTCGGCGCCCATGTCGTAGAAGCGGTCGAGAATCTTGTTGATGAGCTCCTGCGATTTTTCCTGCTTGCCTATGAAGTAATAGGTGTAGGGAATGTTGTGGCCGGGCTGGTTGCCGTGGCAGTAGTTGCCGATGAAGCCGGTGAGGTTAGCCACTTCGAGGCCGCAGTAGGGGCGCACGAGCATGGTGTCGAGCAGAGCCTCCACCTTGTCGGGCGACGAGTAGAGGGCAATCATGCCTTCGGGGTCGTGGGGAGCGTAGAAGAGCGAGTTCCAGCCGTTTGCTTCGCGGTACATGTGCTGGTAGTAGGGCAGGTCGGGATTGTAGGGTTCGAGCCATGCGCCGCCTTCGATACGGCCCTGGAAGAAGCCGGTCTCGGGGTTGAAGACGTTCTTATAGTTCTTGCTGTGCTCCATGAGCATGTTGTAGTTGGTGGAGTCGCCGAGTTCCTTGGCAATCTGGGCTACGGCGTAGTCGTCGTAGGCATATTCGAGGGTCTTTGTCACGCCGCCTTTCTTTTCGTCCCAGAAGGGGCAGTCGGGGGCGTTCTCGTCGGCCACATAGCCGTTGGCGAGGTATTCTTCCATCCATGCGCGGCCGCCGCGTCCGGGCACAGTGGCGCTCTTGAGGGCGAGGGCATAGGCACGGCTGAGGTCGAAGTCCTGCACGCCGCGCTTCCATGTGCCGATGACGAATGTCGGGGCGTGGTCGCCGTGGAAATACGAGGGAATGTAGCCGCTGCCCTTTTCGCCGCGGTCAATGGTCGATTTGATTACGTCGCTCGCAACGTCGGGCTGAAGCATGGTGAGGAGAATGAGCTGGTTGCGGCTCACGTCCCAGAATGCCGGGTTGGAGTAGTAGCGGAAGGTAGAGTCCTTGACAACCTCGCGGCGGTTGTCGCGGTATTCGCCGTTGACGTCGCTTTCGAGGCGGGGCATGAGCGATGCGCGGTAGAGAGTGGTGTAGAGGAGGCCTTTCTGGCGCTCTGTGCCGCCTTCAACCTGCACCTTGCTCAGAAGGGCGGTCCATGTGTCGTCGGCTTCCTGACGCACCTGGTCGAAGTTCTTTGCAAGCATTTCTTCCTCGAGATTGAGGCGGGCATTGTCGGTGCTTACATACGACAGACCGATTTTCACTTCGAGAGGCTCCTTGCCGGTATTGTTCTTGAAGTCTACGATGGCTACGGGCGCGCCCTTCTCGGCCTTGCTCTGCACGATGCCGATGGAGTCGATGGGGAGATTGGTCACGGCATAGTAGTAGATACCGCCCTGACGGCCGGCGAAGGCGTTGTCGGCCACCTGGTCTACTTCCCAGTCGCGCACGTTGTGCTGGTTGTGGGCCACGTTGACGAGCAGGCGCTTGGCGTCGCCGTCCTTGAAGGTATATTTGTGATAGCCGGCGTGGAGGGTGCTGGTAAGCTCGGCATTCACATCATATTTATTCAGGTGCACCTGATAATATCCGGGGCGGGCCGATTCGTTCTTGTGCGAATAGCCTGAGGCGTAGTTGTCGGCATTAACATTGCCTGTAACGGGAATCATCGGCAGGTCGATGAGGTTCCAGTGGCCCATGGCGGTGTGCGCGAAGCCGAGGATAGTGGTGTCCTCATACTGGTAGCCGGCACCGGCGCGCCACATTGTCACGGGCGTGAGCTGTACCATGGCATTGGGCAGGGCGGCGCCGGGGAATGCCTCTGCACCCCATGTGCGCTTTTCCTGATGGCGTTCGTAGCCGAGGTCTTCGGTCTCCCAGAGGGTGGCCGTGCCCAGCAGCGGGTTCACGTAGTCCGTGAGTGTCTTTTCTTTCTTCTCGCCGGCGCATCCGCAGAGCAGAGCCGCCGCCGAGATTATTGCAATAAATTTTTTCATATAGTGATAGGTTGGGTTTATTTTACTTTAGATATCGGGTTTATGGAGTATTGAGTTTATGGAGTTAAGATAATAGAGCTTTATATACAGGGTTTATAAAGTAATGAGTTTATGGAGTTAAGATAATAGTGGGTGTGTACTATTATCTTAACTTTTTCAACTTAATACTCCTTCAACTCACCTTGCGGTCGGAACGAAGCGAAGGGTATAGCCGAGTTCGTCGGCGCCCTGCCAGTTGCCGGGGTAGGGAGTCTCGTAGTGGGGCAGGCAGCAGTCGGAGAAGCAGCTGTTGTTGCCTATGCCGCGCTGCCAGTAGTCGAAGTGCGCGAAGGTCTCGGGGTGTTCGGTGAGGTCGCTCCAGTGCAGGCGGTGGAAGTGTGTCACGTGGTTCCATTCCATCTCGTCGTAGTGTGATAGCGAGAATGCCACGTCGCCCTCGGTGTGGATAGCGAGGTCAACCTTGCCTTCCTTGTCCACGAGCACGAGACGGCGCAGGGCCTGACGGTCGCCGTAGGTCTGCGGGTGGATATTTTCGTCTACCATGTCGCGGATTGTGGTGGTGTAGGAGCGTGCATACGAGCCCGTCCAGCGGTCTTTATAGTTGGTCCAGGGGCCTTGGGCGAAGTATTCCACCTCTTCGAAGCCCGGCGCGAAGGCCATGCCCATGCCGAGGCGGCGCAGGCCGCGTCGCTGCGGGTCGAAAGTCACCTTCATGTCGAGCGAGCCGTCGGGATAGACGGTATATGCCACCTTATATGCCGTTTTCGAGCCCGTGGCGCCCATCTCGAGTGTCGCCTTGCCGTCGCGCAGCGTCAGGGGCGAGTGCACGGTGTGTTTTTCAATGCCGGTCGCGGCATAGTCGTAGCGCATGTCGCCGCCGTGGTTCACATCTTCGATAAATTGCTTGCCCTCGGCGTCGTTGTCGATACGGCGGAAGTCGTTGTACTCCGGCGCGCGGGCTACGAGCTGACGTCCGGCGTAGACATAGCTGCACAGGGCGCCGTTTTGGTCGAATTCAATCTCGAATCCGTCGCCTTTCACCTTGCGGCCCGCAACGGCGAGTGCTCCGTCGGTCTTCACGGCGGGCAGAGCGGCGCGTGGCGTGAGCGCAAACTGCTCGTCGGCAATCATATAGTCCCTGTCGGCCCATGCGTTGGCTTCCTTGAGGCAGATGCCGACGATGAGCGAATATTCGGCGTCGGGCCCGATGGCGGTCTTTATCGGCAGGGCGACGCAGGCGGTGTCGAGCGCGGCGACGAAGACGGGCATCGTGAAGTCTTCGACGGCATGGCCGTTGCGCAGCACCGTGCCGCGGAGATAGAACTTGTCGTTGAGGTCATTGAACGGATATTTGTTCACGATAGTGAGGCGTCCGTCGGCATAGTCGCGGAAGTCCACGTGCTGATACACCTTCTTGACCTCGGTGAGTTTGGAGGTCCAGCGGCGGTCGGGGGTTATTATGCCGTTGTTGAGGAAGTTGCCCTGGAATGCCTTGTCGTTGTTGGCGTGGGTGTCGAACCACGGGTCGAAGTCATATCCGCCGGTCCATGCGTGGTAGCCGTTGGCGTCTACGGTCTTGCCTGCCAGAATGGCCGCGGGGTCGTAGATGGCCTGGTCTACCCAGTCCCATATGCATGCGCCGACAATGCCGGTGCTGTTCTCTATGAGCTGCCAGTAGTCGGTGAGATTGCCCACGGCCTGGCCCATCGCGTGGGCATACTCGCAGATGAAGAAGGGGCGTCCGTCGGGCGCTCCGCCCATGAGGCGGCGCACGCCGTCGACGCTGGTGTACATTTCGGAATACATGTCGGAGGCTTTGTCGCCGTGGCAGTGCACAAAGCGGCTGTCGAGCTTCTTGACGGCGTTGTAGCAGGCGCTCATGTTGGGGCCCGAGTCGTTTTCATTGCCGAGCGACCAGAAGATTACGCAGGGGTGGTTGCGGTCGCGGAGCACCATGCGCACGTTGCGGTCGGTGAAAGCTCCCTCCCAGTCGGGGTTGCGTGTGAGGGTCTGGTTGCCGTGGCACTCGAGGTCGGCCTCGTCCATCACGTAGAGACCGTAAGCGTCCATCATCGCGTTCATTTTGGCATGGCGCGGATAGTGGCTGGTGCGCACGGTGTTGAGATTGGCCTGCTTCATCAGGCGTATGTCGGCGAGCATGGTCTCGTTGTCTACATGACGGCCGTAGAGGGGGTGGGTGTCGTGAATGTCGGCGCCCTTGAAGAATATTCGCTTGCCGTTGATGGTGTAGTAGTGGTGGTCGGCCGAGTCGACAAGAGCGATGTTGCGGAAACCGTATTTGGTGGCGAAGGCCATTTCTTCCTTATCGCCGTCGAACTGACGCACGACCACGCTGTAGAGATATGGATTCTCGGCGTTCCACGGCTTCAGGCCGCTCAGAGCCCCGGTGGAGAGGTGCACGGTCTTGCTCTTGTCCTTGAACCGCACGCGCTGCGAGCTTTCGGCCACAAGGCGGCGCTCGGCGTCGTAGAGCTCAACCTTCACGGTCTTGTCGGCCGCGCGGCTGTCGCGGTTGTCGAACTCGAGAGCCACATCGAGCGTTCCGGCAGTGCCGTCGGCGCTCTGGTTGCCGACAGTGATATAGTGGTCGCGCACGAAGGTGCGTGGTGTGGCGTAGAGATACACGTCGCGGTGTATGCCGCTGAGGCGCCACATGTCCTGCGCCTCGAGATATGAGCCGTCGCACCAGCGGTAGACCTTCACCGACAACTGGTTGTCGCCCGGGCGGGCGAGGGCGCTGATGTCGAATTCGGCCACATTGTTGGCCCCCTGCGAGTAGCCGGCGAAGCGTCCGTTGACCCACACCGCGCAGCAGCTGTAGACGCCGTCGAAGTGAATGAACACGCGCTTTCCGGCCCAGTCGTCGGGCATTGTGAAGTCGCGGCGGTAGAACCCGATGGCGTTGTGCTCGGTTATGCCGTGTTCCTCCCAGCCTTTCATCGCGGCCGGAGGGGTGTTCTCGAAGGGGTAGAAGGTGTTGTTGTAGGTAGGTTTATTGTATTTTCCGGCCATTTCCCAGCTCATGGGCACCCGGATATCGTCCCAGGCCGTGTCGTCGAGGTCAGCGGCCTGGAAATCGGCCTTTCCGGGGCCCTCGGCGGTGCCGGGCACGAAGCGAAACTTCCATGTGCCGTTGAGGTCTATGAACTGAGCCGTCTTCGGGTCTTCCCAGGGGGTGTCGAAGCGGCTGTCGGCCATGAGGGCGGCTTTGCCTGCGTAAGGCATGAATGTGGCGTGGCCGTCTTCCTTGTTCACTCCGGTCACGTTCTGGTCGGCAATCCAGCGCTCGTCAAAGCGGCCGGCTCCGGCGGCCGAGATGGCCGAGATGGCTATAATGGCAGAAAAGATGCGTTTCATTTGCAGATTCCGTCTATTTTGGCGAGTTCTTCATCAGTAAATGCAGGGGCTTCGAGACTCTTGAGGCTGTCGGCGAGCTGGGCGCAGGAACTTGCTCCTACTATCACGCTCGATACATCGCGGTGAGCGAGCACCCACGAGAGTGCCATCTGCGCGAGGGTCTGGCCGCGTCCGGCAGCCATATCGTTGAGAGCCTTTATTCTGTTCAGGGTCTCGGGGGTGAGAGCTTCTTTCTTCAGGTGACCGCCGTTGGCTATGCGCGAGTCGGACGGTATGCCGTTGATATAGCGGTCTGTAAGAAGGCCCTGTGCCAGAGGTGAGAAGCAGATGTAGCCCGTGCCGTTTGCGGCGGCCTGGGCGAGAGTGCCGTCGGTCTCGGGGCTGCGGTCGAAGATATTGTAGCGGCCCTGGTAGAGGAGGCAGGGCACGTCGCGCGCGGCGAGATAGTCGTATGCCGTGGCGGCGGCTTCGGCCGGCCAGCGCGAAATGCCGGCATAGAGAGCTTTGCCTCGGCGCACGATGTCGACAAGCGCCTGAAGGGTCTCCTCGAGCGGTGTCTCGGGGTCGTAGCGGTGGCTGTAGAACACGTCGACATACTCGAGGTTCATGCGTCGCAGGCTCTGGTCGAGGCTAGCCATCAGATACTTGCGCGAGCCCCAGTTGCCGTAGGGGCCGGGCCACATGTCGTAGCCCGCCTTGGTCGATATGAACAGCTCGTCGCGGTAGGGAGCCAGCGACTTGCGCATAATCTGGCCGAAGGTCTCCTCGGCAGAGCCGTAGGACGGGCCGTAGTTGTTGGCGAGGTCGAAGTGGGTTATGCCCTTGTCGAAGGCGAAGTGCGCCATTGCCTGCGATGTGGCGAAGGGGTTGACATCGCCGAAGTTATGCCACAGGCCGAGCGATATTTCGGGCAGGAGCACGCCGCTGCGGCCGCAACGACGGTATTTCATAGTGCCGTCGTAGCGGTCGGAAGCGGGACTGTATATCGGTTTTATCATTCGGCCGGTTCGATTATGAGGGCGAGGCCGCCGTTGCGGGCTATTTTGGCTTTGAATGTGTCGCCGGCGCCGACGGTGCCGTTCTTAATACGGTAGTCCATGGCCTGGCGGGGCGCGTTGATTCCGTCTTCAATCCATGTGGCCTTGTATTTGCGGCCCTTGTCGAGGAAGTCGAGGGGCAGGTCGAGTGTGCGCCACTTGCTTCCGTCGCCGGTTATGGCGCCTACATACCACTTGTCGCCCTTGCGCTTGGCAATGGCCATATAGTCGCCGATTTTGGCGTCGATGAGGCGTGTCTCATCCCATGTCTGGGGTATGGCGGCGAGGAACTCGGTGCAGTCGTTGTTGCGCATGTAGAGGGTAGGGTTGTCGGCGAGCATCTGGATACCGCTCTCGAATATTACGAAGAGAGCAGTCTGGTAGGCTCGTGTGCCGATAGAGGCCGAGTTGGGGCGCTCCGAGGCGTAGCATTCGGGCTGTGTTGAAATCATGGCGCCGGGGGTATAGTCCATCGGACCTACGGCGTTGCGCATGAAGGGCAGGTAGAGAGTGTTCTCGGGTCGGCAGCCGCCCATCTGCTCCATGCCGCGCACGCCTTCGTACGAGAGCAGGTTGGGGTATTTGTGCTCCAGGCCTGCGGGCTTGAACGAGCCGTGCATGTCGACCATGAGGCCGTTTTTGGCCGCTTCGCGGCATACTCGCTCGTAGAAATCCACCATCCACTGGTCGCTGCGGTCCATGAAGTCGATTTTCACGCCGGCCACGCCCCAGTCCTTGAACTGCTTGAAGAGGTCGAAGTTGTTTTCGGTTACGAGCCATGTAAGCCACAGGAACACGCCTACGCCTTTCTCCTTGCCGTAGCGGATAATCTCCATGAGGTCTACATCGGGGTTGGGGGTATAGGGGTCGAGAGTGCTCTTGGCCCAGCCTTCGTCCATGAGTATGTATTCGAGGCCGTATTTTGCAGCGAAGTCGATGAAGTATTTGTATGTCTTGAGATTGCAGCCGGCTTCGAAGTCAACGTCGGGGCCGTAGGGTGTGGCGCCGTTCCACCATTCCCAGCTTACGAAGCCGGGTTTAATCCACGATGTGTCGTCGAAGGCGCGGGGCTGAGCGAGCTGTGTGGTGAATGTCTGTTCGATGATGGTCGCCGGGGTGCCTACGGCCATGAAGCGCCAGGGATAGGCTCGTTTGCCGACAGTGTGGGCCGTGTAGGGCGATTCTTCGAGTATCTTGAGGCTGCGGTCGCCGTTGGGACCGTAGCGCATGGGCACGCGGGGATATGTGGCCGAGAAACCGCCTTTGCCGTCGCCTTTGATGAACATGTGGGGATAGTCTTCCACGTCGCACTCCGATACGAGCACCACGTTGCCGTCGGCGAGCTCGAAGAGGGCGGGCAGGGTGGCCATGCGGTCGGCTACTGACCACTCGGCGAGCTTTTTGTGAGTGTAGGGCTCTTCATACGATGTTATGAAGCCGCCGGGCATCTGCAGGTGTGCCTGAGCGCCGTCGGCGAGGGTTACATTGTATTTTTCGTGTGCCACCTTAACGGAGTCGGCTTTGAGCGAGGTCACAAGACGGTGAGCCACGCCGTTGTCGTAGGCGCGCAGTTCGAGGCCGTAGCCTCCCTTGAAGTCAAGGGTGAGCTGATTGTATTTGTCGGCGATTTCGGAGTGTTTCATCGGCACCACGGGCTTGATGGTGCGGCTGACGCTGTTGCGGCGCACTTTTTTTACCGATGGCTTGGCGCCGAAATCGCTGTCGGCGGTCTTGAGGCCTACACCTACGCTCTGCACGGCGATGTTGCCGTCGCGGGCCACGCTGTAGTGTATCGAATCATCGACCGACACTGTCACGTCGATGTTGCCCGAGGGCGATTTGAGGGTGTAGTCTTTGGCAGATGCTGTCAAAGCCAGGTTTGCCAAAATGGCTAATACGGTTAGTTTATTCATAGTTAGTTGTTTGATGTCGGGAATGCTGAAATGCGGAGACGGGCTGCGCCCATAGGTATGAGAGTGATGTCGTCGGCCTGTGCGGCGCGTGCGGCGGCAGGCGAGGGCAGTACGCCGGTAAGTCCTGTGGAGTCTATGCCCCATGAGGGTATGAGACGGCCTTTGGCCTTGACCTGGAGGGGTACGGAAGCTACGGTAAAGGGCTGGTCGTCGGCAGGCCACGGCAGACGCACCACCTCGAAGCCGGCTGTGGAATTGCTCTCGGGCAGAACGAGGGCATAGTTCCACGGCGAGTCGGCATATATTTCGTAGGTAGGCCATTTTTCGGGGTCGGCGCCTTCAATCCAGTGCGAGTCGCCGATGGCCGAGGCCTTGGAGTCGACTTTTTCGTATCGTTCGTCTATCTTGAGCGACATAGTGAGGGGGCCGTAGTCTACCGACGCACTGTTCTGGTTTACAGCCCAGCGGCGCACCGACAGTTCCATCGGGAAGATGAGTTCCACGCAGTCGCCGTCGGCCCATTCGCGCTCGACGCGCAGATATTTTCCAGCCTCGGGCTTGCAGGACAGCATCTTGCCGTCGACAGCCACTCGGGCGTCCTTGGTCCACGACGGTATGCGGAAGTACATCGGGAATCTTGCCGGATTCTCGGCCGAGACCGTGAAGCGGAGTGTGTCGGAGAAGGGATAGCGGGTGTCTTCGGCCACGCTGAAACCGTCGAATGAAGCCACACAGGGAGCGTAGACAGGGAATGCCACGCCGCCGTCGGCTGTGGCGTAGGCCAGCGACTGTGTGAATGCAGGCCAGCCGAGTCCGTGGTTATGCTGGCAGCAGCGGCTGCTGAAGGGATTCATGTTGAGGAACGGGCCTCTGTTGTCTATGCCGGGGTGATGGTTCTCGGAGTCGCTCACGGCCTGGTTGGGCGCCGTGATATATCGCAGAGCCTTGAGGTCGGCGGTCATCGAGGCCGGGAATGAGTTGAAGGCTATGTCTTCCATGTTTTCGGCCCAGAGAGGGTCGGCGTTGATGGAGAGCATGATACCGTCGGAGGCAAGCTGCTCGGCGAAGCCGCATGTCTCGGTGCCCTGGCGCGGGTCGATGTAGCCTATGCGGGCGTTCTCGTCGGCGCCAAACATGCCGCCCGGCACCTGGCCGAATGTGCGGCGGATAAGATTGTGTATATTATATGTGGCCGCCATGAGCGTGGAGTCGCCCGTGAGGAGGCTCACTTCGGCCGGCTCGCGGAAATACTGGGCGATGTTCACGTTGTGCCAGTTGGGGAGTGCGGCCGGATTGGTGCAGTCGGCATTGTTGCGGTGTATCTTCTCGATGAGCGGGAGCACCGATTTGTCGCCGGTCTGGCCGTAATACCATATCACCGACCAGATGTTGTCGCCGCCGCGGCAGTTTTCCCAATAGTCTTCGAGGAAATCCTCGTCGGGGAGCGACATTTCCCAGTCGAAATAGCGCTTCATGAAGGGGAGCACACGCTCGTCGCCGGAGTGCTCGTAGTAGCCTTGCAGACAGTCGAGAACAATCATCTGCGACCATACTTCAGGGTGGCCGTTCTTTATGTTTTCGGCCCCGAAGTAGCCGTCGGCGCGCTGCGAGGCAAGGATAGGCTCTATCCATGTACGGGCTTCGGCTGCCATGGCGCTGTCGCCGAGAATGTAGGCCAGGCGGCTGTAGCCGCGCAGCCAGTAGGGTGACTCCTCCCAGCCGTTGTGTGCGCCGGGCACAAGCCAGGCGTTGTTGCTCTTGTCGAGCCATGCCGAAATTTCGGCAAGATGGCCGTTGAGGCCGTCGCGCTGCAGCTCGAGCTGCTTTTTGAGCCAGCCTTCGGGCTTTATGGCACCGAGGGGCAGTTTTTCGAGTGCGAGCGGGCGCAGGGAGCCGGTGTCGGCGGCGGCCGTCGGGCGGTCGACGGTTGATACTTCCACGTCAGCCGGGGTGCTGCAGGCGGCTGTCAGCAGGCCTATTGCAGCGATATATGAAAGTCCTGTCTTCATTTCACAGTGAGTTGTTTCGTGGTTTTGATGTCGCGCGAGGAGAAGCCGAGCATAATGTTGTAGAGACCCGGGTCGCGGGTGAAATCGTGTTTTTCCACGTCGTAGTATTCGAATGAGGAGGCCGGGAGGGTCATGCTTACCACGGCGCTCTTGCCGGGCTCGAGATACACCTTTTTATATCCGCGCAGCTCCTTGACGGGGCGCTCGGCCTTGGCCTGGTCGGAGGCGTCCTTGCCTACATAGGCCTGGACCACCTCGGCGCCGGCGCGTTTGCCGGTGTTGGTGAGGCGGCAGCTGACCTCGACACAGCCGTTTGCGTCGGGTGCCGACACTTTCACGTCGGAGAGGCGGAATGTGGTGTACGACAGACCGTAGCCGAATGGATACTGCACCTCGCGGCCGAGCTTGTCGTAGCCGCGGTAGCCGGTGAAAATGCCCTCGGTGTAGGCAACGTGCTTGTCGCCGTCGGGGTCGTGATAGCTGTTATAGGCGGGATTGTCTTCCCAGCGTTTCTCGAAAGTCATCGGGAGCTTGCCCGAGGGATTTACTTCGCCGAAGAGCACGTCGGCGAGGGCGCGTCCGCTCTCCTGGCCTGCATACCAGTTCCAGAGGAGGGCGTTGACGGTGGGTTCCCAGCCCTGCATTTCGACAGCTCCGCCGGCGTTTACCACTGCCACAACGGGCTTGCGGCAGGCAGCGAGGCTGGCCATCAGCGAGGCGTCGGAGGGCGGCAGACCGAAGGAACGGTCGCTGTCTTCGGCCTCGGAGTCGGAATTGTGGCCTATGCATGCCACCACGAGGTCGGCTTCGGACAGTTTCTTTTCGAGGCGGCGGTCATTGTTGCCTATGCGGTCCCAGGTGAGTTGCACGGCAGCCGAGCCGCCGTCCTGATAGTATTCGAGGCATATGTCGTATTTTTTGCCTGCTTCGAGATGCTTGCGGAATGTCTTGCTGCGGAATGCGCCGTTGTGCCAGTCGTCAACGAGGGTTTCGCCGCCGAGCATGAAGCGATAACCGTCGTCGCCGCCCACGGTAAACTCATAGTCGCCTGTCACGTCGGGTACTACGGTGCCGCTCCAGCGCACCGAGTACTGCTGCGCGGGCATTCCGGCAATTTCCGGACCGTTGCCCCAGGAGTAAAGAATCTTGTTTTCGGTGGCGGTGCCTACGGGCTTGCCCTCGAGTCTCATGTTGCCGAAGTACTCGGCTTTGAGGCCCTTGTCGGCCAGGTCCTTGCCCGAACGCATGATGTCGGGGCGATAGTCGAGCTCGTCGATAAGCTCCACTTCGATTCCGCGGGCCTCGCAGGCAGCCTTGATGCCGTCGTAGGCGCTCACGTAGTGTATGGGGTTGACATTGCCGCTGCCGCCGCCGCGCACATAGCCTGTGGCGTTCTTGCCGGCGACCATTATCTTCTTGTATTTCCTGGCGTTGAGCGGCAGTATGTTCTTGCTGTTCTTGAGAAGCACCATGCCCTCCTGGGCCACCTTGAGGGCTGTGGCGACCGATTCGGGGTCGTCGAGAGGTATGTTCTTGTCGGCGCCTCGGTTTTCGAGCGCTCCGAATGCGATGGCCGGGCGCAGTATATTGAGCACTTTCTCGTCGATTTGCTTCATCGATATATGCCCCGTCTTGATGTGGTATGCGAGGTCGGCGGGGTTCATGTATTTCGCGTCGGGCATTTCGAGGTCGAGACCTCCGTCAACGGCAGGCAGACAGTGATGAGTGGCGCCCCAGTCGGACATTACGACGCCTTTGAAGCCCCACTTGTCGCGGAGCACGTCTTTGAGCAGCCAGGGCGATTCGGTGGTGTAGACGCCGTCGACGAGGTTGTAGCTCGTCATGAGCGCTCCCGATTCGGCTTCCTGCACAGCCGCCTTGAATGCCGGGAAATAGATTTCGTTGATTGTGCGTTCGTCGATGTCGTTGCTTATCTTGTGGCGGTCGTAGTCGGAGTTATTTGCGAAGAAGTGTTTGATTGTCGCCATTACCTCCTGCGACTGAACGCCGTCGATGTAGTTCACGGCAGTGCGCGAGGCCAGATAAGGGTCTTCGCCCATATACTCGAAGTTGCGGCCGCACATCGGCGCGCGATATATGTTTACGGCAGGCCCGAGAAGAATGTCCACGCCGCGGGCACGGGCGTCGCGGCCGAGTGAACGACCATATTCGCGGGCGAGGTCTTCGTTCCATGTGGCGGTGAGCATGATGGTTGCGGGGTAGGCCGTCGATAGGCTGTGTGTGCCCAGGCCCTGGGGGCCGTCCGACATCTTCATGCGGCGCACGCCGAGGCGGGGAATGTCGCGGATATACATTGCGTCGACGCCGCCTACGAATTCGAGTTTTTCGCTGTCGATCATCTTCGACAGAATTTCTTTTGCCTGTCTGTCAACTTCGGGAGTCAGCCACGACTGAGCGCCTGCGCCCATTGCGCAGAAAGCGGCGGCAGCGGCTGTGATAAGGATAGTTTTTTTCATGGAACGATGATTGGTTCGGGTTTCTGTCGCGAAGTTACTGATTCGTTTTTTAATATATGTGCAGTCAGTTGCCAAAAGTGTGAGAAATTCACCATAGCGGCCTTTTGCCCGTCTCCGTGTCCTTGTCTGAGCCCGGTGTTTTTTGTGCGCAATCGTGCCAGTGTTGTATGTTTTGCGGGCGTGGTTTTCCGTTGTCCGCAAAGTATAGCTATTGTGCGCGCATACATACTTTATAAGAGCCCGATTATAGGTATCTTTGTGAAAGAAAAACTAAAACAACCTTAAACCAATCGCATTTCGGATATGCAACTCGACAAAATCTTACTTGCTTTCGCCCTTTCGGGGGCAGCCGCGGCAACCGCAGCCAATGTGCCGGTAGCTTCGACCGCTCTTGTCGGCGACGGCATAGCTCTTTTTGTGCCTCAGGGTTATGACCCCTCGAAAACACCCTCGCTGATGTTGGAGAAAGAGCCCGTGTACACCGGCGCTCTCCCCGCATCGTGGAATCTTGTGCCCGAATTTACAGTCACCGACGGCAAGGCCGGCGCCGTGCTGCGTGTGCCTGCCGGAACGAGCCTCTATGGCGGCGGTGAGGTCACAGGCCCGCTGCTGCGCAACGGCATGGAGATTCAGCTCTGGAACGTCGACAACGGCGCCTACCGTGCAGTCGACAACGGCACCCACCTCTATCAGACACACCCCTGGGTGATGGGCGTGCGCCCCGACGGCACCGCCTTCGGCATTCTTTTCGACAGCTCCTGGAAGGCGTATCTCGCCACCGACAACAGCGAAATCCGCTTCCGCACCGAGGGTGAGCCATTCCGTGCCTTCGTCATCGACCGCGCCACTCCGCAGGACGTGGTGAAAGGCCTTGCCGAGCTCACAGGCACCATGGAAATGCCGCCGCTGTGGTCGCTCGGCTACCACCAGTGCCGATTCTCCTACGACACCGAGGCCAAGGTGCGCGACATTGCCGCCAATTTCCGCAAGCGCAGCATTCCCTGCGACGTTATCTGGATGGATATCGACTATATGGACGGCTACCGTATCTTCACCTTCGACCCCGTGAAGTTCCCCGACCCCAAGACCCTCAACGACGACCTCCACAAGGCCAATTTCAAGGCCGTCTACATGATAGACCCCGCCCCCAAGGCAGATCCCGAGTATTTTGTGTATAAATCGGGCACCGAAAACGATGTGTGGGTGAAACGCGCCGACGGCACCGAGTATCAGGGCAAGGTATGGCCCGGATATGCCGCTTTCCCCGACTTCACTTCGCCCGATGTGCGCCGCTGGTGGGCCGGACTCTATAAAGACTTCCTCGCAACGGGTATCGACGGCGTGTGGAACGACGTGAACGAGCCCGCCGTATTCGACAACGACCTCCCCGAGGCCGAGCGTACCGGCACAATGCCCGTCACCAACCGCCACCGTGGCGGCGGCGGTCTGCCCGCAGGCTCTCATCTGCTCTACCACAACGCCTACGGCCGCTTCATGGTCGAAGGCACCCGCGACGGCTTCCTCGACGTATATCCCGACAAGCGCCCCTTCGTGCTCACACGCTCCAATATCCTTGGCGGACAGCGCTATGCCGCCACATGGACCGGCGACAACTACGCCGAACCCCTGCACATGAAGTGGTCGGTGCCGATGTCGATTACCCTCGGCCTTTCCGGCCAGCCCTACAGCGGTCCTGACATCGGCGGCTTCCTCGGCAATACCGACCCCGAACTCTTCGCCGACTGGATTGGCTTCGGAGTCTTCCTGCCCTTTGCCCGCGGCCATGCCTGCGCCGGCACCAACGACAAGGAGCCCTGGGCATTCGGCCCCGAGGTCGAAAAAGCCTCGCGCATGGCTCTCGAACGCCGCTACCGCCTCCTTCCCTATCTCTACACATGCTTCTACGACGCCCACAACACCGGCCTGCCCGTGATGCAGCCCCTCTTCTTCGCCGACAACACCGATGCCGCTCTCCGCGCCGAGGACCAGGCATTCCTCATGGGCGAGAATCTGCTTGTGGTGCCCACTTTCGCCGAGAATCCCGCCCTTCCCAAGGGTATATGGGAGGAAATAAGCCTTGTGCCCGGCGACCTCAAGGAGAAGCACCAGGCATCGCTCCGTCTCAAGGGCGGCAGCATTATCCCCGCCGGAAAGGTGATACAGCACACTGAGGAAGCAAGCCTCGAGCCTCTGACGCTCTATGTGTGCCTCGACGAGAACGGCAAGGCCGAAGGCCGCCTCTATTGGGATGCCGGCAACGGCTGGGCCTTCCGCGACGGCGACTACAGCCTTATGACATTCAAGGCCGAGCGCGACGGCAAGAAGGTGAACGTGACCCTTGCCCGAACGGAAGGCAAGCGCGACGTGGCCGGCGAAATCAAGAACGTCGACGTAGTGCTCGTGCACAAAGGCAAGACATACAAGGCCAAAGGCAATCTCGCCGACGGTGTTACTATAAAGGTTCCTGCAAGAAAATGAAAAAGACATTCATAACATCTGTACTGGCGGCGGCCTCAATGGCGGCAGCCGCCGTGACCCCGGTAGATTATGTGAATCCTCTCGTCGGCACAATCTCCGACTTCGAGGTGTCGAACGGCAACACATATCCGGCAATCGCCATGCCCTGGGGCATGAATTTCTGGACGCCACAGACCGGACGCATGGGCGACGGCTGGACTTATGTCTATACCGAGCCTCGTATCAAGGGTTTCAAGCAGACCCACCAGCCGAGCCCCTGGATGAACGACTACGGCCAGTTCGCCATCATGCCCGGCACAGACCACCCAGTCTTCGACCAGGACAAGCGTTCGAGCTTCTTCACTCATAAGGCCGAGGTGGCTAAGCCCTACTATTACAGCGTGTTTCTCGCCGACCACCGCGTCACCACCGAAATCACGCCCACGGAGCGCGCGGCTATGTTCCGCTTCACATTCCCGGCCAACGACAGCTCGTTTGTGGTCGTAGACGCCTACGACAGGGGCTCTTATATAAAGGTGCTTCCCGCCGAGAAGAAAATCGTCGGCTATACCACCCGCAACAGCGGCGGCGTGCCCGAGAATTTCAAAAACTACTTCGTGCTTGAATTCGACAAGCCCTTCACCTACACCGCAGCTGTCGCCGACGGCAATATCGACCCCGCTTCCACCGAAAGCAAGGCCGACCATGCCGGCGCCATCATCGGATTCGCCACACGCAAGGGCGAGAAAGTACATGCCCGTGTGGCCTCTTCATTCATCAGCCCTGAGCAGGCCGAGCTCAACCTCCGCGAACTCGACGGCAAGGACTTCGACACCCTCGTGAAGCAGGGTAAGGACCGCTGGAACGAGGTGCTGGGCCGTATTGAGGTCGAATCGGACGACACCGACCGTCTGCGCACATTCTATTCGTGCCTATACCGCAGCACGCTCTTCCCCCGCATGTTCCACGAAATCGACGCCAATGGCAACATCGTGCACTACAGCCCTCACACCGGCGACGTGCGCCCCGGCCGTCTCTTCACCGACACCGGCCTGTGGGATTCTTTCCGCGGCGAGCTGCCTATGCTCAACCTCATCTATCCCGAAATCAGCGCCCAAATGCAGGAAGGTTTCTATAACCACTACAAAGAGAGCGGTTTCTACCCCGAATGGTCGAGCCCCGGCCATCGCGACTGCATGATTGGCAACAACTCGGCTTCCGTCGTTGCCGACGCTTTCGTAAAAGGTGTCACCCCGGCCGATGCCGAGGCTATGTACGAGGGTCTGCTGCACGGCGCCAACGCCCTGCACCCGACAGTGCCCGCCTCGGGCCGTGTGGCTTTCGAGGAGTATAACACCATGGGATACGTGCCCTCCGATGTGGTCGGTCAGAGTGCCGCCCGCACACTCGAGTATGCCTACGACGACTGGTGCATCTATCAGATGGGCCGCAAGCTCGGTCGCCCCAAAGCCGAGACCGACGTCTACAAGAAGCGCTCGCAGAACTACCGCAACCTCTACCACGCTCCTTTCAAGCTCATGAGCGGACGCGACAGCAAGGGCAATTTCCCCGAAGACTTCGACCCCGTAGTGTGGTGGGGCCCCTTCACCGAGGGCAACAGCTGGCACTACACCTGGTCGGTATTCCACGACGTGCAGGGTCTTATCGACCTCATGGGCGGCAGAAAGGAGTTTATCGCCATGCTCGACTCCGTGTTTACCACCGACCCCACATTCGGCAAGGGCGTAGACACCCGCAAGCAGCTGGTGCACGAAATGCGCGAGATGCAGATTGTAGACATGGGCCAGTATGCCCACGGCAATCAGCCCATACAGCACATGATCTACCTCTATAACTACGGAGGTGAGCCCTGGAAGGCCCAGTATCACCTCCGCGAGGTGATGAACCGCCTCTACCTGCCTACCCCCGACGGCTACTGCGGTGACGAGGACAACGGCCAGACATCGGCATGGTATATCATGTCGGCGCTCGGTTTCTACACCGTCTGCCCCGGTACCGACGAGTATGTGCTCGGCGCTCCGCTCTTCACCAAGGCGCGTGTGAATCTGCCGAACGGCAAGAGCATAGAGATTTCGGCGCCCGAAAACAGCGACGAGAACCGATATGTAGACCAGCTGAAGCTCAACGGCAAGGAATATGGCAAAAACTATCTGCGCCATGCCGACCTCACCCGCGGAGCCCGTCTCGACTACCGCATGAGCGCCAAGCCCAACTACAAGCGCGGCACAAAAGCCTCCGATGCACCTTATTCACTCTCAAACGAAAAATAACATGAAAATACTCCGCTCAATTCTGTCGCTCGGCGTGCTGCTCATTGCAATGGCCGTGTCGGCTCAGAACTATAAGACAGAGACCGGCATCAGCTATCGCCCCGATGCCACCGACAAGTATCAGAAAGAGAGATGTAAGCTCGATTTCTACTATCCGACCGATGTAAAGGACTTCCCCGTTGTGATATGGTATCACGGCGGCGGCCTCACTGGCGGCAACACCTTCATTCCCGGCGAACTCAAGAACCAGGGAATAGGCGTTGTGGCTGTGAACTACCGTCTTTGCGGCAACAAGGTAGACCCCTCTGTCACCACTGCCGACTGTGTGGACGATGCAGCTGCCGCCGCTGCGTGGGCTGTCAATAATGTGGCCAGATACGGCGGTGACCCGAATAAAATCTATCTCACAGGTCACTCAGCCGGCGGCTATCTCGTGATGATGATAGGCCTCGACAAGGCCCGCCTGGGCAAATACGGCGTGGACCCCGACAAGGCTTTTCAGGCCATGATTCCGCTCAGCGGACAGGCTATCACACACTTCCAGAACCGTCGCGACCGCGGTATGGGCGACCTCAATCCGCTTATCGACGAGAACGCCCCTCTCTATTTCGTGCGTGGCGACTGTATGCCCACTCTGCTTGTATGCGGCCAGCGCGAGCGCGAACTCTTCGGCCGCTATGAGGAAAACGCCTACCTCTGGCGCATGATGAAGCTTTGCGGACACCCCGATGCCGAAATTCTCGAAGTCGACGGCTTCGACCACGGCTCGATGTGCCACCCCGGCTTCCTGATAATGCTTGAATATCTTAAAAACCGAGAGAAAAACCGAAAATAAAATTAAATCAATCATGAAAATAGCTCCGAAGACCTGCCTTGCCGCAATCTCGCTGCTCGCCGGAGCGGCCGGCGCTTTCGCCGCTGATACTGCCGAGGCAAAACAACCTACAGCCTATCTGGTGTCAGACGCACACCTCGACACCCAGTGGAACTGGGATATTCAGACTACTATAAAGGAATATGTCTGGAATACCATCGACATGAACCTCAAGCTCCTCGACAAATACCCCAACTATGTATTCAACTTCGAGGGTGGTGTCAAATACGCGTGGATGAAGGAATACTTCCCCCGCGAATACGAACTGATGAAGAAGCACATAGCCGACGGCCGCTGGCACATCTGCGGCGCAAGCTGGGATGCTACCGACGCCATCGTGCCTTCGATTGAATCGGCTATCCGAAACGTGATGCTCGGCCAGGAGTACTACCGCAGCGAGTTCGGCGTGGAAAGCACCGACATCTTCCTGCCCGACTGCTTCGGCTTCGGCTGGACTTTGCCTACAGTGGCCTCGCACTGCGGTCTCATCGGCTTCTCGTCGCAGAAACTCGGCTGGCGCAACAATCCCTTCCACGGCGATATGAAATATCCCTTCAACGTCGGTATCTGGAAAGGCGTCGACGGCTCCGAGATTATGATGACCCACGGCTACAGCTACGGTCACCGCTGGAAGAACGAAGACCTTACCGAAAACGAAATGCTCAAGAAGCGCACCGCCGAGAACGGACTCGGGGTTCTCTTCCACTACTACGGCACCGGCGACATCGGCGGCTCGCCGACAATCACTTCGGTCGACGCCGTCGACCGCGCCGTGGGCAAAAATGGCTCTGTGAAGATTGTCAGCGCTACATCCGACCAGATTTTCAAGGACTATATGCCTTATTCGTCGCACCCCGAGCTGCCCCGCTACGATGGCGAGCTCCTCATGGACGTGCATGGCACCGGCTGCTACACCTCGCAGGCTGCGATGAAGCTCTATAACCGCCAGAACGAGCTCCTCGGCGATGCCGCCGAGCGTGCCTCCGTGGCAGCAGAGATGCTCGGCGCGGCCGATTATCCCGGCGCGGCTCTCACGGAGTCGTGGCGCCGTTTCATCTTCCACCAGTTCCACGACGACCTCACCGGCACCTCTATCCCCCGTGCATACGAGTTCTCATGGAACGACGAGCTCCTTTCGCTCAAGCAGTTCTCCGATATTCTTGCCTACAGCACCGGTGCCGTCGCCTCGCAGCTCGACACCCGCGTGAAAGGCACTCCCGTGGTACTCTACAACGCTCTCGGCCATGAGGCTACCGACGTAGTAGAGCTCGAAGTGCCCGTGAAAGGCAAACCCGGCAAGGTTGCCGCCTTCGACCACAACGGCAATCCCGCCGCCGCACAGCTGCTCGGCTGCGCCGACGGCAAGGCCCGCGTGCTCGTAGAGGCCACTGTGCCCGCCAACGGCTATGCCGTCTACGACCTCCGTCTCTCGGGCTCGGAAAAGGCTACAGCCCCCGTGGCCGCAAACACGGTGGAAAACTCTGTATATAAGCTCACTCTCGACGGCAAGGGCGACATCACATCGCTCTACGACAAGAAGACCGGCAAAGAGCTCGTGAAGCCCGGCAAGGCTATCCGCCTGGCTATCTTCACCGAAAACGAGTCGTTCGAATGGCCCGCATGGGAAATCCTCAAGGAAACCATCGACCGCGAGCCCGCCTCGATTGCCGACAACGTCAAGACCGCTATCGTTGAGAACGGTCCGCTGCGCACCACTCTCTGCGTTGAGAAGGGCCATGGCGATTCCAAGTTCCGCCAGTACATACACCTCTACGAAGGCGCTCTTGCCGACCGTATTGACTTCTACAACGAGGTAGACTGGGCCACCACAAATGCTCTCGTAAAGGCCGAATTCCCCCTCTCGGTAACCAACGAGACCGCTTGCTACGACCTCGGTGTGGGCACCGTAGACCGCGGCAACAATAAAATCAACGCCTACGAGGTATATGCACAGCGCTGGGCTGACCTCACCGACCGCAGCGGCAACTACGGTGTGACCGTGATGAACGACTGCAAGTACGGCTGGGACAAGCCCGACAACAATACCCTCCGTCTCACCCTTCTGCACACTCCCAAGACCAAGCGCGGATATGCCTACCAGGACCATCAGGACTGGGGCCGCCACACATTCACCTATAGCCTCAACGGCCACAGCGGCAAGCTCGACAAGGCCGAGGCCGGACGCCGTGCCGACGCTCTCAACCAGCGCATCAAGGCATTCTCGGCCACCAAGCACGCCGGCGCTCTCGGCAAATCGTTCTCGGCCGCTTCCATCGACAACAGCGACCTTGCCATCAAGGCCATCAAGAAGGCCGAAAGCTCCGACGAGTACGTTGTACGCGTCTACGACGCTTCCGGCAAGGGCGGCAAGGCTTCAATCACCTTCGCCCGTCCTGTTGTAGCCGCCGCCAAGGCCGACGGTACTGAGAAAACCATCGGCGAGGCATCTTTCAGCAGCAATAAGCTCGATGTGGCTGTCGGTGCAAACGGTATCGGCACATACAAGGTGAAATTCGCACCTGCCGAAGCCGCACGCACTGCCGCATATGCTGCTCTTCCCCTCGCTTACGACAAGAAGTGCTTCAGCTGGAACCGCTTCGCCGGCGACGCCGACTTCCACGGAGGCTTTGCCTATGCCGCAGAGCTCGTGCCCGCCTCGCTCACTGCCTCGGGTGTGCCTTTCGAACTCGAAAACACGGCGCTTCTCAACGGCAAAGTCTGCAAGGGCGACACTATTGCGCTTCCCGCAGGCAACTATAACCGCCTCTATGTGCTCGCTGCCGCCGCTACCGAAGACGCCCGCGTAGAAGGTACATTCCGCGCAGGCAAGACCGCTACAACTCTGAGCGTGCCCTCATATACCGGCTTTATAGGCCAGTGGGGCCACACCAACCACACCGAGGGCTACCTCGAACCCGACGAAGTGGCCTATACCGGCACTCACCGCCACTCCGCCGCCGGCGACCACCCCTACGAGTTCACATATATGTTCAAATATGGCATCGACATTCCCGCCGGAGCCAAGGAAATTATCCTTCCCGATAATCCCGACATGGTGCTGTTCTCGGCTACTCTCGCCAAGGAAGACGCCAAGACTCCCGAGGCTCTTTCGACCCTCTACCGCACATCGTTCGACGGCAAGGGCAAGCGCGGCGGCTCCTCGTCGGCCGCAGCCCGCGAGAGCATTCTCAAGCCCGAGCACATCGTGGCATGGTCGGGCTTCGTGAACGACCGCGAACACCCCCGCTTCCTCCACGACGGCGACGCCTCGACCAAATGGTGCGACATCTCGGGCATTCCCAGCTATGTTGAGTATGACCTCGGTCAGGCCCGCACCGTGAGCGAGTGGGCGCTTACGAACGCCGGTTCGGAAAATCCGTCGTATGTCACCGTATCGTGCCTCCTCCAGGCCCGCAATGACAAGTCGGAAGACTGGAAGACAATCGACTCCATGGTAGGCAACAAGCGCAACACCGTGAGCAAGAAACTCACCGCCCCTGTCGACGTACGCTACCTCCGCCTCATGGTGGTGCAGCCCCAGCAGTCGGCCGGCGGCAAGGATACCCGCATATACGAATTCGCAGTATATTGATTTTTTGAGGTTAGTGGTTATGGGTTAGTGGTTAGTGGTGAGGGGTTAGGGGTTAGGGGTTAGTGAGGTGCTGACCCCCCCACCCCCCCCCCCCCCCCCCCCCCCCCCCCCCCCCCCCCCCCCCCCCC
>CAMNRO010000029.1 GCA_946553045.1 uncultured Porphyromonadaceae bacterium
ACGAGGGGGCGGGAATGGAGCGTCCGGATAAATCAGAAGCCCACGCCCCTCGTTCCTCGCCCCTCGCTCCTAAATTATAGCGCGGCTTTGATGCCTTCTACGAGCTTGTCGTGGTCGCGGAAGTCGGGGTGGCCCTGGGCCTTGCCCTCGCGGTCTACGAGGATATAGTAGGGAATGCCGTCGACGCCGAAGCGGTTGCGGATAATCGCTATCTGGTCGGCGTTGACCATGTGGTGCTCGCCCTTGATGTCCTTTATCATTTCGGCATACTGGCTGAGGTCGGAGCTTTCATCGGCAATGTAAATCCACACGATGTCATCGTTGGCGAGTTCGCCGCTCTTGAGCGGTTCGTTGGCCTTGAGGGCACGGCGGCAGGGGCCGCACCAGGTGTTCCAGAGGTCTACGAGCACCACCTTGCCTTTGTGCGGAGCCACGATGGCGTCGAAGAGATGTTCGTCGGATACTTCGGGATTCTCGGCGATAGACTTCTGAGCTTCCTCGAAGGCCTTCTGAGCCTGTGCCTGACGGAGTTTGGCAGCCTGTGCGTAGAAAGGCTGCGAGAGGGCTTCGAGAGCCGCGGTCTCGCTGTCGCTGAGCTTGGCAGCCTTGGCGCTCTGGTAGGCCTTGGCATATACGGGCACTTCGGAGAAGAGGGCACCCTTGGCGCCGTGGTCGGTCCAGTTGAAATTGCCGAAAATGGAGTTCAGTTCGGGATACATGAGGTATGCGCTGTCATCGCCGTCGATGAATCCGGCTACAGAGGCATACTGCTCGGGGGCGATTTCGATTTTTACGGAGTCGCGCAGACCTTCCATGCCATTTTCGGAATAGTATTTGTTGGCAAGATTGCCCCATGCACCCTTGAGGGCGCTTACGGTTTCTATGTTGAGCGCGCGTGTGGCATATGCCTTGGCGGCTTCAGACAGGTCGGAGGCATTGATGGCGGCGAGAGCTTTCTCGCGGGCGCTGATCTGGGCGGCGGTATATTCCTCGCCGTTCATGCGCCAGTCGAGCTCGGCCGGTTCGATTTCAATCTTGCCGATTTCGGCCTTGGCCTTGTTGAGGGCTGCGTAGCGGCCGTTTGTGTAGGCGTAAGGTGTGTGCGTTTCGGCATTTTTGTCGCGTATCATTTCCACGAAGTCCGAGAAGATTGCCGGAGTGATATAGATGTCGGTGGTCTCGCCAGGAGCGACGATGGCGTTGGCGCGCAGTGCGTTGAGGCCTTCGGGCATGATTGTGAGCACGGTTGTGCCGTAGAGTGTTGTCGAGAGGGTTCCTTCGCCGTTTTCGTCGATAGCTACGCTTGCCATTTCGGTGTCGGCGAGGTTTCCGAGGTAGAGGTTGAGCTTGTTGCCGTATTCGGGGCGGTAGCCGAGCATGTGGAAGCGCAGTTCCGAGGGCGCTGCCTCAAACACGGGTTCGGCATTGATTTCGCTCAGGTCTATGTTGGTGATTTCCTTGGGCAGTACGGCCTTGTTCTCCCCGGGCTTGCCGGTGGCGTCGATGCCATAGAATGCCCAGCCGTCCTGCACGCCTTCGGTGAAGTCGAAGGTAGTGGTTTCGAGAGGCAGGGGCTCGAAGGTGAGGGTGAAATCGGCCTCGCCGCTCTCGGGCATGGTGAACTGTTCGCCGAGCACGAGGTTCTCAGAACTTACCACGGGGTATTCCTTGCCGTCGGCCAGGAGCTTGCTCTCTTTGGCAATGCGTATCCACCAGCCCGGGCGGTATTTCACATGGAACGACAGCACCGTGGCCGAATCGTTGAGCTCTACCTTGGTGAGATTGAGGTCAGAGCAGTTTGTGGCGGCAATCGCGGGAGTGTCGATTGCGCGTGGCTGCGGCTTGGAGCATGCGGCGAGTAGCAGCACAACCAAAGCGGCAAAAGCGAAAATCAGCTTTTTCATAATTGTCTGGAAATCGGGCTGTATCGTAATTGATTATATTGTGCTCAGTAGGGGCGCGCGTTCGGCGCGCCCGCGTCTAAAATGCTGACAAATAAGCTCGTCCTCGGCGGGCGCGCCGAACGCGCGCCCCTACTGCGTTATGATAATACTGGTCACGATACATCCTCAGGGATTAAAGGTTAATGTAATATCCGCAAAGATAAGTATTTTATTCGTTTGAGGGCGGGTTTTAAAGAGTAAAAAGTCGAAAGAGTCAAGATAATAGCGTATTCAACTATTATCTTAACTCTTTTGACTGCTTACTTTATAAACTTACTTTTTAAGCGTAATCTGAACCAGGCCGTTGGGGTATTCGGGCTTATCCTTGAATACGCTTATAGACTCGATGTTTTCGGGGTCGATGTTTTCGAGGGTATTCACCTTCTGGCCGTCTACGGTGATTGTGGGAGCGTTCGGGCCTGAGAGGTCGGAGTTGCGCAACTGGATTGTCTTGGAGTTGTCGGCGCCGCGGCCATAGCCTACCACAACAATCTCTTCGAATGCCTTGTCGCTCTTCTTGGGCTTGGCAGTCTTGTTGGCGGGTAGTTTGAACTGAATGGGGAGTGTGTAGAAGGAGGCGACTGCCTTGCCGTCGGCCTGTGCTGGAGTCCACGCGGGCATTGAGGAGATTACGCGGATTGCCTCGGCGTCGAGTTCGGGATAGGAGCTCTGTATGATTTCGAAATCGGAGAGCGAACCGTCGGCCTTGACGGTGAACTGCACCACTGTGCGGCCCTGATGGTCGGCATTTGCTGCAGCCTCGGGATATTTTATGTTAGAGGCAAGATACTTGAACATTTCGCCCTCGCCGCCGGGATACTGAGCCAGCACGTCGGGTTTACTTTCTGAAATATTTTGCGTATCTTTGCGTATTGTTCCTGCCGCCACGACTTTTATGGGTTCGTTGGTGGTTTCGAGCGAGGCGGCACGCATGCCGTCGAGACAGCCCGCTACGGCGGGAATGTTGACCACTGCAATGGCGGCTACGGGCGCCAGAGCCAGGACAAGGCCGCGAAGGCGGCGGAGTCCGCTGTTCTTTTCTTTGTACATCATCGTAATACGTTTTTTAAGTTTACTGTGATTAAGGCTGTTGGCAAGCGACTGGAAACGAGTGCCTACAGCCTTTTTTATCAATAACATCTGATATGTGCGCGGGTCTATGCCCGAGGCCAGCACCGAGGCGTCGGCCTGATATTCGTGCACGGTCTTGAGCTCTTCGCGCATGAGCCATGCGGCGGGGTTGTACCACAGCAGGATACATACTGCCTGGGCGGCGAGCAGGTCGAGGCAGTGGCGGCAGTGTATGTGCGCCAGCTCATGGGCTGTCACCGTCTCTCCGGCGGCCTCGTAGTCGTCCTTGCCCATAACCACATACTTGCCCCAGCTGAAAGGAGCGACCCGGCCTTCGGGCAGCAGCACCAGGGTGTAGCCCTCGCGTTCGACCGATTCGCCCGAGCGCACAATCTTTATGAGTCGGAATGTGGTGAATGCGGTGAAGACGGCTGTAGCGACAAGTCCAGCCATGTATACCCCCGTAAGTACAAGCGGCCAGAGGGCTTGCCCGGCGCTGTCGTCGGCTATTCCGCCCGGCAGCAGGAGGAAATCGAAGCCGGCTCCGGCTCCCGGCGCTGCGGAGTGCCATTGGATACGGCTCAGAGGCCACGCCGCGAAGGAGAGTGCGTAGAGGCCCAGCAGCACGGCGCGGTTGAGCGACATCTGCTTCTCGCCCGCCATGACGAGCTTATAGAGCAGATAGCCGGCCACCAGGAAGATGCCCGTATATACGGTATATGCAAGGAGAGCTCCCATGGGCGCTTATTTTTTGCTGTTGCGCTCTACCATGTCGATGATTTCGCGCAGTTCGTCTACTGAAATTTTTTCGTCTTCAACGAGAGCCGACACCACCGAGCGGTAGCTGTTGTTGAAGTAATTCTTCACGAGCTGAGCCAGCGAACGGCCGCAGAAATCGCTGCTGTCTACGGTCGCTCCATAGGTGTATGCGCCGTTGCGCTCGCCTACGTGCTCCACATAGCCCTTGTCTACGAGTATGCGGACAATCGTGGCCACGGTGTTGAAGTGCGGTTTCGGGTCGGAATAGGTGGCAAGGAGTTCGCGGACGGTCTGCGGGCCCTTGCTCCAGAGGTTCTGCATTACCTCGGCTTCTTTTTCTGTGAGTTTCTTGGGCTTTTCCTTTTTCATGATAAAAACTAAAATAATAGTTCGCACCGCAAATGTAAGAACTATTATTTTAGTTTCCAAATTTTTTAGAAGAAATTTTTTCAGAGGTCTTTCCTGATGATGGCCGCCGGGCCGAGGAGGCCTGTGGGGCGGAGCTTTTCGGTGGGCGAGGGCAGGCGTATGGCCCAGGTCTTGCGCTCGGCGGCGGGGAGGCCTGCATCGTAGACGAGGTGGTTGAACCATGTGCCGGTAACCTTCACGGTCAGCCCAGTCGCCCAATCGCCCAGCCGCCCAATCGGGCTATGCGGCACTCAGTAGCCTGTCAGCCCAACAGCCCGTCAGCCCAATAGCCCAATCTCCGTGGTTATGAGAAAAAAGAAGAGCTGCGCAGCTGCGACACATCGCGTGGATTATGTCGCAGCCACGCAGCTCTGTTAATTTATTTGTTGCTGGAAACCTATGGCTGCACGCACCTTACGGCGCGCTTGCCATAGGCTATTACTCTAAACGCAGCTACGCAGCTATTTGCCGCTATGCGGCAACAGCCCAGCCGCCTGTCAGCCCGTCAGCCCAACAGCCCAACAGCCCAATTACTTCGCTACGATGACGAAGCCGCCGTTGGGGGCGATTTCTACGGGTACGGCGGCGCCGGCTTTGATTTTGAGGGCGCTCTTGCCGAAGGTGAGGCCGCGGCCGTCGATGTAGAGCTCGGCGTCGGCGTTGCGCAGACCGAGAGCCGAGAGGTCGAGTTTCAGTTTTACGGGCTTGTCTTCGGCATTGACACCGGCGATATACCATGTGCCCTTATGCTTGCGGGCGAGGACCACGTAGCGGCCGGGATAGCCGTCGATGAATTCTGTTTCGTCCCAAGTGGTCGGCACGGCCTTCATGAACTCGATGGCGTCGGCGGGGGCGTCGGTGAGATTGTTGGGCGCCAGAGCGAAGTTCTGCACCGGGTTCTGGAAGAGAATTGAGGTTGCGAGCTGGAATGCGTCGCCGGTCACGCGGCGTGTGCCGCCGTCGTTGCCGCGGTTGAGGCGCTTGTTGAGCACGGTGCCTCCATATTCCATGATGGCGACGGAGTTGCGGATAAAGGGATGGAGAGTGGCGTGGAACGCTTCCATGTCGCAGAAATCCTGGCCGAACACGAGGTTTTCGGACGCAAGCACGGCCTCGCTGCCCACGAAGTTGGGATACATGCGCTCCCAGCCGCGGGGAAGGGTGCAGCCATGGAAGACGACGTCGATGCCATAGTCGGCGGCGTCGCTGAGAATGTCTTCATAGAGGCGAATGGTTTCCTGCTTGTCGCCGCCGAAGAAATCGACCTTGATGGAGCGTATGCCGTTGTCGCGCAGCCATTTCATTTCTTTCTTGCGCACGATGGGGCGGTCCATGTGGTTCACGGGGCTCTGCTCGATATCGTTCCAGTAGCCGCTCGAAGAGTACCAGAGAATCGGGTTTACATTCTTGGAGTGAGCGTATTTTATGAGCTCTTCCATGCCTTTGCGGCCGATATTGTTATCCCACCAGTTGTCGATGAGCACGTTTTCGTAGCCCATCTCGGAGGCGAGGTCGATGAATTTGCGCTGGTCTTCGGCGTTGATAGAGTTGTCCTGCCACAGCAGCCAGCTCCATGTGCCTCGTCCGGCCTGGGCGGGACGGTCGAGAGCGTAGCGAGGCTCGACAACGTTCCAGGGCGCTGTGGTCTCGACGATGGGCTTGAGCGAGGCGCCTACGGTTATGGTGCGCCAGGGAGTCTTGCCGGGCAGGGCTATGGCTGCGGTAGCGGAGCCGTTGCCGTTGTTCTCGCCGGGCATAGGGAAGGCTATGGTGTAGACGCCGTCCTTGTAGTCGCTCAGGTGCGAAGCGCAGTAGTAGCCGTCGACACCGGTTTCGGAGAGGAGGGCCCAGCCGTCGTCGCCGATACGGAAGAGGGCGGGGAAGGTATAGCCCTGGCCGTACTGCGAGGCTGAGTCGAGGGGCGCGTCGACAGAATAGTATTCCTCATAGCTTGGCTTGGTGCGCTTCCAGCCGAGCATGGGGTCGCTCTGGGGGGTGACAAATGCTGTCGCCGTTGTCGGGAAGCGGTAGCCGGTGGTTTCGCTTTCTATGGTCAGCGCGCCTGTCTCGCCCTGACGTGGTATGATGTAGCGGAAGGCGACGTCGTTGTCGGCCACTTCCCACTCCATGCTGAATTTATGCTTGTCGGGTCCGGCGAAGTCGGCGCGCAGGCGTGTGGCCTTGTAGTCGATGTTTTTCTTTTTGAGCTTGTCCTGCGAGAATACGCGGTGAACGGTGTCGACTTTTGTCGATACCATTTTGAAGCCTTTGGAGAAACTGCCGATGTTGGTGTCGAAGCCCAGGGGCGAGTTCTCGAGGATAGTCTTGCCGTTGTAGGCGATGGAGTAGACGGGGGCATCGGCCTCGGTGTCGACGGTAAGCACCAGTCGGCCGTCGGGGCTGCCGACGTTTACGGCACCGGCCGCAAAAGCAGCCATTATGCACGGAATAAAAGTGAATCGTTTCATAAAATATTTTAAGGTTAGGGTTTTGTAGTCTGTTACCAAAGTCGCTCGCGGTCGGAGCGGAGCAGGCGGAAAGCACGGAAGGCGCCGGCACATAGGTAGCGGAGCGACTTCAGAAGAGTGCTCTGGCCGTTTTTTCTGAGACGGACGGCCTTGAGGAGAAGCCGCGGACCGAAGCTGCGCGGATACATCAGCGCGGCAATGCAGCCCTGGGCGCGGAGTGTCTGTGGCGACACGGTTTTGCCGAAGCCGGTGTGGGCATGGGGGTGCGAGCCTATTACGATTGGCGCGAAGCGGCATTCGAGGCCTCGGCGCATGGCCGTGAGGTGGAAAAGCTCGTCTTCGCCGCCGTGCATGTCGGGCGAGTTGAGTCCGAAATCGGGGTGGAAACGCAGCTGGCCTATTCTGCTGCGGCGCACGGCGAGCTCGCAGGAGCATACAAAGTAGTCGGTCGGATATTTGCCTTTGAAAATGAACTCCTTGTCGGGATACCACCGGTCTCCGGGCCGTTCGATGATGAAGGAGAAGACTGCGGTGTCCTTGCGCTTGTCCATGTATTCAAGCGCTTCTTTAATTCCTTGGGCTGAGAGGCTTTCGTCGTCGTCGGCAATTATGACGAGGTCGGCCTTGCAGAGTGCCAGTGCGCAGTTACGGTTAAGCGACAGGCCTATTGTATCGGTGCGGGCAACCGTTATATCGTGTCGTGCGGCTATCGATTCCGGCAGAGGGGCGTTTTCGTGGTGTTGCCACGACACGACATAGCGCACACCGTCGATTTCAGGGAAATTCCCTGCGGCGATACGGGCGGCCCCGTCGGGCCCGTAGGTCGATATGGCTATGTCGAGACGGCTCATCTGTTATCTTTGAAAAAGTTTATAGGCCACGCGGCAGACGGCCCACAGGGGCTTGAATTTCATGGCCGCAAACGCAAACCGCGCTCTTCGGGGCAATTGCGGAGACACGAAGGCGGAGTCTGCCATGGCTTGACGGGCAGCATCGATGCGGCCCGATATGAAGGCCTTGGATATTGCGAAGAGCATCTGCCGTGTGTAGAAGTCCTTAAGCAGGGACGGGTCGAAGGTGAGCTCTTCGGCGAGTTTCTTTGTCATGACGGCCACTTTGCTCGCGAATATTGCCGCCTTGGCCGGATTTTCCATCGACGACAGGCTGTCGTGGCCTGTGCGGTAGGCCAGCACGGGCGTGCAGTCGTAGGCTATGCGGCCCGAAGCGGCCATCAGCACCTCGAGCTGGAAGTCTTCGCAGGGCAGATTGCGGCCATAGAAGAAGTCGGAATATTTCTGGGTGAGGGCAATGGCCGTGTCGCGGCGGTACATCGAGGTGCATAGGTGTATGAATACCTCGTCCTTGCGGTGCTGTAGCAGGTATGGCAGCATTTTGGCGCCGTCGACCACATAATCCTGGTCGGGCACGGCATGGTCTTCCGAAAAACTCATGCTGCCGTCGGGGTGGAGATACTGCCATGCGCCGTGACAGAGCACAATCGAGGGGTCGGAGTCCATCAGAGCGGCCTGGCGGGCAAGCTTGTTGGGGTCGGTCCAAAGGTCGTCGCCGGCGAGGTCGGCTATATACTTGCCGCGGCACTCGTAGAGGGTGTCGTAGTAGTTGTCGGCTATGCCCTTGTTCTCGTCATTGAGTATGGCACGCACCTTGCCCGGATAGCGCTCGGCATACTCGCGGCAGATGGCCGGAGTACGGTCGGCCGAACAGTCGTCGGCCACCACGACCTCGAAGTCGAAGTCGGTCTGCTGGGCCAATATCGAGTCGAGAGCGGCACCGATGGTGTCCTCCTGATTGTAAGTGCATACTATTACCGATACCTTGGGTGTCATCGGATATCTTCTATTTTAATCTCGGCATGGAGATATGGTCTTTTATTGCAGTATAGTGCGAATGACAGAGAATCGTTTTGCTCGAAAGTTATATCTTTATCTCTGTCGAAATCGAGAGTCTTGTCGGGCATGGCTATATCCAGCAGCGGGGGCAGAATCTGTTTCGAGAGTGTGAATTCTGCCGGATAGCGGCGTGATTGAATGAGAAGCCATGTCTGCGGACCAATCCGCACGGCCATATTGGTGTCGCGTACGGCCGCGTAATGCCGCATTGATTCCGGCCTCAGATACAGCGTCGGTATATCCGGGTTATGGGCGCTGCTTTCCATGCGGTATTCGCCGATGGCATACTGGGTGCGGTGGAAATATTCGGCAAACAGACTGTCAGGCACATAGACGATTCCGTCGGACGACGATGCGTGAGAAGAGTATATCGAGCGGTCGTAGTCGTTGAAGCGGGCGGTCTGTACGCCGTGTATTATGCCGGCGACCATGCATGCGGTCAGGGCGATGGCTGTTGCCGGCCATGGCAGCGGCCTGTCGCGGAGGACCGTCATGGCAAGGATTATAAGGCCGATGCCTCCCGCCACGAGCATTCGGGCGCCGGAGCCATAGCCGGTGATAATTCCTATGGAGAAGTTCGTGATAATCAGAACAAGGATAAGGAGTGTTCCTGCCGACAGGTTCTGTCTGAGCACGCTGCGGCGTAGCCATAGTATGACAATACACACGGCAGGTACGACGAGCCCGGGGAAAACGGCGCTTATAGACCCGATGTTATGCTTGTGCTCCGGGTTGATTGAGTTGAATCTAAGCCAGTTGCCGGGAGCGACTACAAGCACGATGGCGCCGAGGCCGAGAAAGACGGCACAGACCCATTGCAGGGGCGTGAGCCGGAAACGCCGTGCACAGGCATAGACGGCGACGGCCATGCACAGTGGGGCTGAGAAACTTTCGTTGCTTTCGCCACAGAGGAAGCTGAACAGCCCCGCGGCCGCCAGCGCGATGACAGATTGCCGCCCTTGGCCGAAGAATATCATCAGCCAGATTATGAGGATCAAGGAACACCAGGCATAGTTGACCTGAAAGGCCGGGTCGAACCGCAGCGGGAGGAGCATGCCGAAGACCAGCATACATGCCATGAGGCTATTGGCTAATGTGTATTTATGATTTGAGCAGAATCTTACGATAAGCCATGGTAACGTGCCCCATACGGCTCCGTTGAAGAGGGCAAACCAGAATTTATCGAGCAGTCCGCAGAAAATCTGCACGATAAAATGGACGAAAAAGCGTCCGTTGGTGACGATATAGTGGTTGCACTGCGAGTACCAGATGTCCGTGAGGTTTCTGACATATTTTTCAGGTATGTCGTTTTCGCCCGGAGGATGAAAATATTTATAGGCTATAGGGTCTGCGTACCACTCCGAGAAATATGAAAATAGAAATCCGATGATACCCATCGCCAGGAATGGTATCATATATTTATACTTGGATTTTGAAGCGGCGCAGATGTCTTTCATAGGACGAAGGCGACTTCTTTGAAGGTGAAGCGGCGGTTGCCGGTGAGGGTGAGGGTGCCGTCGGGCGACACGGATTCGATGGCGGCATCGAAGCGGGAGCCGTCGGGTGTGGCGAATGGCCAGCGGCCTTCGCGGCGCCAGAGGCGGCTCATGTAGCGGGCGGTGAGGGCTTCGGGGTCGGGCGCGGCCTCGTAGCCGGCGAGGGCGTCGCTGATGGCCCGGCAGAGGCGTTCGAGCAGCGGTTCAAGCTTGTATGTGCGCCCGGTGAATTGGCAGAGCGAGGCGGGGTTGGGGGCGTCGCTGACGAAGCGCGTCTGGTTCACGTTGAGCCCTATTCCGGCTATGGCGCGGTCTATGTGGCGTCCGGTGAGGGTGTTCTCGATGAGGATTCCGCAGATTTTACGGTCGGCCACGTAGATGTCGTTTGGCCACTTGATTTCGGTGCGGAGCGGGCTGTCGGCCTCGTCGAAAAGGGCGTCGACAGTGTCGGTGATTGCCAGCGACACAATCATCGACAGCTCGAACTGGCGCGCCGCCTCGATGGTGCGTGGGCGCAGCAGTTGCGAGAATGTGAGGTTGGCTCCGGGTTCGGCCTCCCATGTGTTGCCGCGCTGGCCGCGTCCGGCGGTCTGAGTGCGTGTGGCTATGACGAAGCCGCCGGGCGCGTCGGGGCGTCCGGCCAGCTCGGTGTTGGTCGATGTGCAGCTGTCAAGCCACTCGATGAGGCTCATTCGCTGATGGTGAGTGTGCGCGAATCGTCGTCGTTGACGGTGATTTTTACCGATACGGTGTCGTTGGGCAGTGCGGCGGCGATGCGCTCGGGCCATTCGATGAGGCATACGGCGCCGGAGTCGAAGTAGTCTTCGATACCGAGTTCGAGAGCCTCTTCGAGCGATTCCACGCGGTAGAAATCGAAGTGATAGATGAGTTCGGCTGTCGTTTCGGAGCGGTATTCGTTGATGAGGGCGAATGTGGGCGAGGCAGTCTCGGCAGTGTCTACGCCGAGCACTTCGCAGAGAGCGTTGATGAAGGTTGTTTTTCCGGCTCCCATGTCGCCATAGAATGCGAAGACTGTGTTGTCGCCCATTTCGGCGGCGAACTGGCGTGCTGCTTCGGGCAGCGCCTCAACAGAGGGTATTTCTATTTTTTTCATGACTTCTTGGGTGTGAGAGTGATAAGGGGCACCAGCATTTCTTCCATCGAGATGCCTCCGTGCTGGAAGGTGCCGGTGTAGTATTGCACGTAGTAGTTGTAGTTGTTGGGGTAGGCGAAAAAGTCGTTGCGGGCCGCAAAGATGTAGGTCGTCGACACGTTGGGCGAGGGCAGGCCGAAGCGCTGCGGATTCTTGATTTCGAACACCTGGCGCGAGTTGTAGGCAAGGTTTTTGCCCAGTTTGTAGCGCAGATTGGTGTTCGTATTGCGGTCGCCGACAACTTTCACGGGTGTGTCGACGCGTATTGTGCCGTGGTCGGTGGTGAGCACTATCTTGTAGCCCTTTTCGGCTATGCGGCGGAACACGTCGATGGCCGACGAGTGGCGGAACCAGGCCTCGGTCAGGTCGCGGTAGGCGGCGTTTGTGGCGGCAAGCTCGCGTATCATCTTCGACTCGGTGCGCGCGTGCGACATCATGTCGATGAAGTTGAAGATGATGATGTTGAGGTCGTTTGCCTCGAGGCGGTCGAATTCGCGCAACAGGCGCTCGGCGCCGGCGCTGTCGTTTATCTTGGTGTAGGAGAATTTATTGTTGCGGCGGTAGCGTTCGAGCTGGGTGGCGATGAGGGGCGACTCGTTGATGTTCTTGCCCTCTTCCGAATCCTCGTCGATCCATAGCTCGGGGAATAATTTTTCTATCTGCGCCGGCATAAGACCCGAGAAAATGGCATTGCGGGCATACTGTGTGGCCGTCGGCAGAATCGAGGTGTAGAGGCGCTCGTCCATGTTGAACATGTCGGCGAGCAGAGGCTTCACCGTGCGCCACTGGTCGAGGCGGAAGTTGTCGAGGAGTATGAAAAACACCTTTTCGCCCGCGTCGAGCAGCGGAAATACCACCGAGGGGAATATTCGCGGGCTCATCAGGGGCGCCTCGGGGGCGGTGCAGCCGTCGGGCACCCAGTCCTCGTAGCGTCGGCGCACCCATTTGTAGAATTCGGCGTCGGCTTCTTTCTTCTGAGTCTCGAGCAGCTCGTCCATGCTCGAACCGGCTCCGGCAAGCTCCATTTCGCGGAATACGAGACGCTCGTAGAGCGCATACCAGTCGTCGATGCTGTCGGCGCTGTTGATGAGCATGCTCAGATTGCCGAAGTCCTCGCGGTAGTCGCGCTGCGTCTTCTCCTGCACGAGCTGACCGGCATGGAGGTGTTTCTTGATGGCAATGAGTATCTGACTGGGATTCACCGGCTTGATGAGATAATCGGCAATCTTGCTGCCGACAGCCTGGTCCATGATGTTCTCCTCCTCGCTCTTGGTAATCATAATCACCGGAATATGAGGCAGACGCTGCTTTATCATGGAGAGCGTCTCCAGGCCGGTGAGGCCGGGCATATTCTCGTCGAGTATGATGAGGTCGAATGGCTCGGCAAGGGCAAGGTCGAGCGCGTCGCGGCCGTTGTTTGCCGTTGTCACATCATAGCCCTTATTTCGCAGAAAGAGCATATGGGGCTTCAGGAGGTCGATTTCGTCGTCGGCCCAGAGTATTCGTTGCTTCATATTCATTTCACGCAAAAATACTCATTTCCCCCCAATCCTGCAACCCCGCAGAGTTGCAATGGCTATTCTATGACGATAGAGAACTCTCCTTCATAGAGCTTGTTTATTTCTTTCTCTATTTCAGATAGCGAAATCAGTCGGGAATCAAGCATTTTCCGATTTATCAGGACATAAATCGAATTTTCGATGTCGTAGCCTTGAGCGAATGTCCGGGAGCCGAATATAGAGAGCATCATTCGGCGATAGAAGCGGAATCGTTTGTTCGGGCCGTCTGTATCATTTAAATTCGGGGCGGCTACAAATCCGAAGGATATGCAATTGTCGTTCTTGAAATAGTCGAGCATTATCATTATACAAGACATCACGATTGTGCGGGGTTCGTAATCATATGTCAGGTATGAATATCGTTCTTTACTGTCAGCGACACCTTTCCAATAGAACTTCAAGCCCAAAAAGTTGTTGGAAAAATGCTCAATCTCGACTATATAGCGTTTATTGCTTTTCGATGACTTGAAAGACCATAAATCAATAATGCGGAGCGTCGATGCATCGGTGCTCCGCATTATGAATGTGGCTTTATAGTAATTTATTTTGGTCAAGGCAGCAGATATCCGTAAGAAGGCACGCGGTATAGTTCGCGTTCTTTTTCAGAAACCAATGTAATATGTATTCCAGGGGTGCGTGCAACGCTCTTCGCTGCCTTGCGGGCTGCGTTGACCGATTTTACATTATGTTTCTTTAATGGTTTCATTGTCTTGCTTTTTTAACAACGCAAATATAAGATTTTTAGTTTGTATTACCAAAAAACATGTAAGTCATTTCTTCTTAGTCAGAGGCGTACCACAGCGGACGATGCTCCGCGGCGCAGTATGTAGATTCCGTGTGCGGGCTCGTTTACGCGGATTCCTTGCAGATTATAATACTCCACAAGCGTTTCGGCTGCGTCTTTGCCGGGCAGGACTGCCGCTCCGGCAGCATTATCGCGCACGGGGCGTATGGGCATTCCGAGCTGTACCGAACTCATCATGCCTGCAACCGGCGTAGTGCCGTTGATGACGAATACGTAGCTGTTGGTCATGCGGTAGACCGAACCTGCCCATTCCTCTGTTTCTGTGCTGCATGCCGAGGTTGAAAGATAAACCATTTTGGGGGTGATATTTCTCGATTTGTTCATATAACCACCGGCGGGAATGAAAATGGAGTTGCCGTTTGTGGCAGTAAATGAGATGCCTTCAGATGTTATTTCCAGGGTGCATTCATTGATAAGTTCGCGGAATTCTTCAATCGTCGGGATGCGCCAACCGTTGCCGAGAAGCGTGCGGGCGGCATCAAATTCCGTACCCGAAATATTGTCTGTGCCAAAGTCATGAATCTGGGTCATGTCTCCGTCGTCGCAGTGGGTATATGTATCCCAGTGATAGCTTTCTTTGGTGAATGTTTCGCCGAAAGCATAATAATTTCCTGGTTCGGCTGATGACGCGGCGCCGAGATTTGCATTCGCCCACTCTACGCTCAGACTGAGATCGACTGCCACGGGCTGTGGTAAGTCGGAGGCAGTGACCGCTAATGTCGAAGCAAGCGCAATCGCGGAGATTATCGACCGGCATACGTAAGCCACAGAGCCGACTTTACGCGGAATTATTCTAACAGAATGTATCATTGGTTTTTGTCGCAAATATATAACAATTTTTTGAAGATGTCCAAGAATATACTGCTTTAGCGAATTTTAACATTTGCCTCACGTTTTCAGGGGAGACGCAAGAAAGACCGTTTACATACATTTGCAGTCTGAGGGCATAGGATTGCCCTCAGGCTGTCAAAAACAATACAATATCTAAACCCAAAATATGCAATGGATAAAAGGTTTATGCTAAAAACATGTGTGCTGATTTTCGCTGTCCTGTTCCCGGTTCTTGCCTCGGCGACAGACTCGCCGAACTATCCGAACCCGAATGTGTATCTGCGCGATGAAAGCGGTCTTACGGCTGTGTGGAATAAGGATTTAGACGACGGTACATGCTGGATATGCCACCCCGGTGACTATATGGACTATCCCGAACCGCCATATCAGGGGAAAGTGGTGATTCCCGAGTATATCCTTGGGCGTAGAGTGGTCGGCATACAGCGCGATGCATTTAAAGATAACGAGAATATCACGGAGATAGTGATAAGCGGAACCGTGAGGGAGATTGAGCGGCATGCCTTTGATGGCTGTAGCGGCCTCAGAGTGCTCAGTTTTTTGCATGGAGACAGTGCTATAAATATAGGGGCCGGCGGTGATGCCAATCAGGCGGGCGCGCTGGTGTATTCCGGCATCGATTCGCTGTATATCGACCGGGAACTTGAGTTTACCTCACAGCGCGGGCCGTTTGAGAAATCGGCATTGAGAGTCATTTCCATAGGGCCTAACGTCACGAAAATAGGGAAAATGACTTTTTATGGCATTCCGGCTCTTAAAAAGATTGTTATCCCCGCTAATTGCATGGAATTTGGTCTCAACTGTTTTCAGTACACTTCTATTGAAGAAGTCGTTATAGAGAGTTCCGGCGAATTGCTCAATACCGGCGGCTGGCGGGATTCATCTATGTACAATCCGTCGAACAAACCGTTTTCGAGCTGCGGCATCAAACGGCTCTACATAGACAGACCTATCACAGGACTTGGCGGCACAAGCAAACTTGAGGAGTTGTACTTGGGCCCGAACGCAGGAGCACTCAGTTTTCAGAACTGCAGAAGTCTTGTAAAAGCCGATATAGCCTGTGCCGAATTGCCTAAAAATGCTTTTATGGGTTGCGAGGCTTTGAAAGAACTGACTCTGAAAGAGGGCGTTGTCACTTTGGGCGCTAATTGTTTCAGCGGTTGCAGTTCGCTGGAAACGGTTCGTCTTCCCGATTCCTATGTCGCCACTGCAAAATCATCGGGTGCGGTGTTTAATAAATGTACTAATCTTAAATCTGTAGAGAATCTCAATATTTCATATGTGCCCCAGAATATGTTTGCCTATTGCGCGAGTCTTCAGGAAATTACATTTGGCGAAAAAGTAGACAGCATTGGCAATGGCGCTTTTGGCAGTTGCTTGGGATTGAAACACGTTACAATTCCTTCTAATGTGGAATTTATTGGGTATGTTCCGTTTGCAGCTTGTGACTCTATCGAAAAGTTTATCATAGAAGACGGTGCCGAATATAAATTGACGAGCAGGTTTTGGGATAAAGCTGTGAAATATGTTTATTTCGGGCGGCAGATTAATTATAAACCGAACGACTGGCGTAATGTCGGATACTCTCCGTTTGCCAATGGCCAAGTCGGCGAAGCCGCCGAGTTCGGGCCTATGGTCAGGACGATAGGATTCAGCTATTTCAGAAATTGCCCGAATCTGCGCGATGTTATAATCGGACCGGGAGTCGAGCTGATTGAGACCTTCGCTTTCCGCGAATGTGGCGCTCTCGAAGAAATCAGAATTCCTTCTAATGTGAGGGAAATACAGGAAAATGCATTCATGAACTGTCGGGCGCTGACGAAAGTTGTATTTGGAAGCGAGACCTCGCCGGTGTCGCGTAGCGGTGCTGCTTGCGTAATTGCTAAAAATGCTTTCAACGGCTGCGGTGCCATTGCCGATGTTGAGATAGTCGGTGATGTAATGCCCGCCCTTGAAGCAGGCGCTTTTCACAACGATGTATATGCCAATGCCACACTGACAGTTCCCGAAGGAATGGCCGCAGACTATATGGCACACCCTGAATGGGGCCGTTTCAACACAATAACCGAGAATATCACCACCGGCATTGGTGGATCTGTGGTTTCTGAACCTGATGTCTGCGATGTGTTCAGCCTTCAGGGCGTGGAGGTGCTCCGCAATGTCGACAATGCGGCGCTGAACCGCCTTGCCCCCGGCATCTACATAGTGCGCAGCCGTGCCGGCGTCAGAAAAATAGTCAAAAAATAAGCGGCAAAGTTTATATGTGGGGAGGCGTGCGGTTGTCACGCCTCTTTTTGTGTCAGAAGTTGCGGCGTTCTTTGCGGAGGCGGGTCATGCGTTCGGAGAAGCTGCCGTTGTCGAGGAAGGCTTGCGACAGGCGTTCGAGCTGTCTGTAGAGCAGATAGTCGGCCTGGTTGATGAGGATAATGGCGATGTTGGCTATTACTTCGGGCGGGCGTGTCTCAATCAGTCTGAGGAAAAACTCGGCATCGTTGTGTTCGCGGCCGAGTTTCCTCATTGCTTCGAATTCGATGCTCCCTTTCTCCCATTGTCGGTGGCGGCGTGTTTTCAGATAGTCTTTAAGGTCCTTAGGGGCTTTAAGGACTTTTTTAGCCGGAGACCTGCACTTCGATGCCGGTGGCGCGGCGGATTCGGTCGGCGATGGCGTCGAGTTCGGGGCGGGGTATGCGGCGCAGGCTTGTTTCGGGAGTGGGGCGGTCGATGGTGTATATCATTATTTCGCGCGGGGCGATGTGGCGGTAGGCTTCGATGAGGGCGTCGACTTCGGCGTCGGTGGTGTTGTCGATAGCTGTGCCGTCGTGTTCGCCGCGGGTGAACATTGTCTGGATTATGCCTTCATGGCCGAAGGCGGCGAGGCCGTCGATGGTCTTGGCTACGGTGTAGCCGGGGTTGGGGCGGTCGAGGAGGCGCGCGGTTTCTTCGAAGGCGCTGTCGAGTTTGAGTATGTTGTTGTCGACGCGGCGCAGTGCGGCGGCTACAGCCGGGTCGGCAATGCGGGTGGAGTTGGTGAGTACGCTGATTTTGACGTCGGGGAAGTATTTGTCGCGCAGCGCGATGGAGTCGTCGACTACTCCGGCGAAGTCGGGGTGAAGCGTTGGCTCACCGTTGCCCGAGAATGTTATGACATCGAGCGGCGCGCCTGTGTCCTTGAGCGTTTTAAGCTTTTCTTCGAGAAGTCGGGCTACTTCTGACCGCGGTGGCAGACCGGTCGTGCCGGGTCCTTGCGCGTTGTAGCCGGCCTCGCAGTAGAGGCAGTCGAAGGAACATATCTTGCCGTCGTTGGGCATGAGGTTCACGCCGAGCGACGAACCGAGCCGTCGCGAGTGTATCGGCCCGAAGATAGTATCGTGAAAAAGAACGGTCTGCACTTTTTTAATTATGAATTATGGATTATGAATTATGAATTTTCCTCAATCGATTTTTTTGGAGAAGAGCCGGGAAAGCTGGGCGATGGCGAGGCCGACGGTGAGGACGGTGGCGAGGACGAGGGCGACGTCGGGCCAGGCGAGGCGCACGGGGTAGGAGTCGACGGAGAGGGCCGAGGGGTCGCCGTCGAGTTTTATGAAGCCGAAGTGTTCCTGGAGGAGCGAGAGGACTACGCCGAGGGCTGTGCCGATGACGCCGCCGCAGGCGGTGATGAGCCAGCCGAGGTCGGCGAAGACGGCGCGGACGGTGCGGCGCGAGGCGCCGAGGGCGCGCAGGGTGAGCATGTTGTCGCGTTTTTCGATGACCAGGAGCGAGAGTGTCGACACGATATTGAACGACGCTATAAGGAGTATGAATACGAGCATGAGGAATGTTACCCATTTCTCGATGGATATCATGCGGAAGGTATCGGCCTGCTGGCGCTCGCGGGGGAGCACGTCGAAGCTTTTGCCCGTGATTTCATGAATGCCTTTTTCGACAAGAGCAATGTCTGCGCCCGGCGCGAGAGCTATGTTTATGGCCGAGGCCTCGTCGCTGTCGTATTCGAGGAGGCCGCGCAGGCGGTCGAGGGGCACGAAGATGCAGTCGGTGTCGTATTCGGGCTGGTCTACCTGGAAGACGCCGCTCACGGCTATGGGCAGCGTGCGGTAGGCAGCCGCCGGGTTGGCGGGGTTGATGCGGCCGAGGCGTCGGGGCACATAGAGCGTGGCCTGCGATTCGCCTCCCGGCCGCAGGTGGCTGCTCAGCGCCACACCGACCGAGAGCTGTGCCGCGGCGAGGGTGTCGGGGCCTACGATGGCATGTGTGGCATAGACGCCGTCGATGAGCGTGCTGTCGATGCCGGGCGCGGCGTATTCTGCCGGGTCGATGCCGATGAGCTTGACGGGCAGCTGCTTGTCGGGAGCCACGAGCAGGGCCCGTTCGCCGAGCACGGGCATGGCCGAGGCCACGCCGTCGATGGCGGCTATGGCGGCGGCAAGCGAGTCGGCACTGGCGAAAGCCTTGCCTTCGAGGGGTGTCACCTTGAGGTCGGGGTCAAGTTTGCCGAGGCGGTCGCCGGCGAGCGAGGTGAAGCCGTTGAAAACCGACAGCACCACCACTATGGCCATAGTGGCTACGGCCACCCCGGCTATCGAGATGACAGATATGACGTTGACGGCTCTGTGCGACTTGGGCGCAAAGAGATACCGCAGTGCAATGCGCAGGGCTATCATTTATTCAACTCACTTCGAAAGAAGGGAATCGATGTTCTCGATGTAGTCGAGGCTGTCGTCGAGGTAGAACTGGAGTTCGGGCACCTTGCGGAGCTGATGGCGCACAATCTGGGCGAGTTCGTAGCGCACGGTCTGACGCGATGCCTCGATGTTTTCCATCACTTCCATCGCTTTTTCCGAGGGGAATATCGAAAGGTAGGCCTTGGCTATCGACAGGTCGGGCGATACGCGCACCGCGCTCACAGACACTATCACGCCGTGGGTCTTGGCGGTCTCGCGACGGAATATCTCGCTCAGTTCTTTCTGAAGCAGGCGGGAGATTTTAGCTTGGCGGGTAGATTCCATAATTAATCAGATATAATAGATGCAGGCAATATTGCCTGCATCTTATGAAACAATCGGCCGGGGCCAAAGTTAGTCTATGATGTCGAATCCGGTGTACTTGCGCAGGCATTCGGGCACCACGATGCCTTCGGGAGTCTGGTTGTTCTCCAGAAGGGCTGCCATGATTCGGGGCAGGGCCAGGGCCGAGCCGTTGAGGGTGTGGCAGAGGTGGGTCTTCTTGTCGTCGCCACGGAAGCGGCACTTGAGGCGGTTGGCCTGGTATGTCTCGAAGTTGGATACCGACGAAACCTCGAGCCAGCGGCCCTGGGCGGCAGAGTAGACCTCGAAGTCGAAGGTGATTGCCGAAGTGAAGCTCATGTCGCCGCCGCAGAGACGGAGTATGTGCCAGGGCAGACCGAGCTTTTCGAGCAGGCCCTGCACGTGTGCCTTCATTTCCTCGAGAGCGGCGTAGCTGTTCTCGGGCTTCTCGATGCGCACAATCTCGACCTTGTCGAACTGGTGCAGGCGGTTGAGGCCGCGCACGTCCTTGCCGTAGCTGCCGGCTTCGCGGCGGAAGCATGCGGAGTAGGCGCAGTTCTTGATGGGAAGCTTGTCGGAGGGAATGATGACGTCGCGGTAGAGGTTGGTCACAGGCACCTCGGCGGTCGGTATGAGATAGAGCTTGTCGAGGTTTGCGAGGTACATCTGGCCTTCCTTGTCGGGGAGCTGGCCTGTGCCGTAGCCCGAAGCCTCGTTTACGACGTAGGGCGGCTGCACTTCGAGATAGCCGGCTGCTGAAGCCTCGTCGAGGAAGAACTGAATAAGGGCGCGCTGAAGTTTGGCACCCTTGCCGAGATATACGGGGAAGCCGGCGCCGGTGATTTTCACACCGAGGTCGAAGTCGATGAGGTTGTATTTCTTGGCGAGGTCCCAGTGTGCGAGAGCGTCGGGGCCAAGCTCGGGCATCGGGCCGCCGGTGAGCTCAACAACGTTGTCGGCGGCAGTGCGTCCTTCGGGCACCGCCTGGCAGGGAATGTTGGGAATGTTGAGGAGTTCTTCGCGGATTGAGTCTTCGGTGCGGGCGAGCTCTTCGGCGATGGCTTTCTGCTCTTCCTTGAGCACGGCCACAGCCTCTTTGGCTGCTTCGGCCTCTTCGCGGCGGCCTTCCTTCATGGCCTTGCCGATGGCTTCGGCCTTGCGCTTGAGGTCGGCTGCGGCATTATCGTTACGGAGCTGGAGACCGCGGCGCAGGTCATCGAGCGCGAGCACTCGGTTGATTGGTTTTTCGGCATCGAAGCCTTTCACGGCCAGGCGCTCGATGATATATCTGGGGTCGGCCTTTATCTGCTGTAGTGTAAGCATTTTTTTATGTTGATATGGGGTTAAAAAGGTGAATGGTTTATAAAGTTAAGATAAATGTGTGTTAACCATCATCTCCACTTTTTTAAACTCATGACTTTGTCAACCCGCTGAATTAAGAAAGAAGTTCGCGTACTTTGGCGGATATGGCTTTTCCGTCGGCGCGGCCGGCGAGAGCCTTTGTGGCTACGCCCATCACCTTGCCCATCTGGGCGGCCGAAGTGGCGCCTGTTTCGGCTATAATCTTCTTGAGGGCCTCGGTGAGTTCCTCGTCGGTGAGAGCTTTGGGCAGATAAGTCTCGATAACGGCCAGTTCGGCCAGTTCGGTCTCGGCGAGGTCGGCGCGGTTCTGCTCCTGATAGATAGAGGCGCTTTCGCGACGCTGTTTGGCCATCTTGACCAGTATTTTCATTGCGGCCTCGTCGGAGAGCTCGCCGTTTGCGCCGGGAGCGGTCTTGGCCTCGATAAATTCCTTCTTGATGCCGCGGAGAGCCTGCAGGCGCACCTTGTCCTTAGCCAGCATTGCGGCCTTGATGTCGGCTTCTATTTGAGAATAAAGATTCATTGTAGTGTAACACTTTGTTTCAGACCGCAAAAATACAAAAAAATAATTTCAGGTGAAAGGTGAAACGCGAAAAGTGAAGATAATGGCCCCGCCGGCAAAAACGCGTGTGCCATTATCTCCACTTTCAGAGGGTGATTCGTTTATCGGAAGAGTACTTTCGAACTTTTGGAGCCCTGGCGGCGGATATAGTAGCCCGAAGTCGGAGTGTCTACTTTCATGCCCTGGAGATTGTAGTACTCGACAGGAGCGTTTTCGTCGGCTGCGATACATTCGATGCCGGAAGATGACGGCAGAGTGACGAGGAATTTGTCGTGAGTGTTGCCGTCGGCGGGTGTGCCTTCCAGATAGTTTGAGAAAGCAGGCTGGAGACGGTAGTTCTCGTTCTGCGGGAATGTGATTCTGCCCTCGGTGAGTTTGCCGAATTCACATTCGAACTCGATTAACTCTTCAATTGTGAAAACCTCGGAGGCAATCATCAGGCCATTGAAGCAGCTTATCGAGAATGAGCCCCATGAGCCGGCCGAGAAGCCCATTTCCTGCCATGGTATCCATACGTGTTCGGGGTCGGTGGCATCGATTACGAGGTCGTTGCCGTTGAAAGCATTTTCGAAGTAAGGACACTTGCCGTTGCCGAACGGGTTCACGAGCCTGTATAGTCCGGGCCGCGCTTCGCTTTCTTCGATTTCAACTTCCCAGGTGTCGAGGAAGCTTTCACTGATGACGGAGAACATGTCGTCGCAGAATGTGCCTGTTCCGAGGTGTTTCCAGCCCTCCTGGGGCTCGCGGGCGCAGATGCTTACAGATAATGTGATAGCGGAAACGATGAGTAGAATTTTCTTCATAGAATGATTGTTTTGATTTTTTGATAATGGTATATAGTGTTATTTTGCTCGTAAATGTAATGTTTTTATTTCAATTTGCCAAATTTCGCGTGTGCGCTTGCTTTGTATTTGGAGAGAGCGGTAATTTTTTATAATTTAGCGAGCCTAAATTCAGGAAATTGCCATGGAAATAAAATACGACGTTTTTATCAGCTACTCGCGTGCCGACCAGAAGGTGGCCGAAGGAGTCTGCGGCTATCTCGAGGCCAACGGTCTGCGCTGCTTCATAGATTATCGCGATATACCGCGCGCTGCAGTCTGGGCGCGTGTTCTGCCTGAAGCTATCCGCACCAGCGGCATGATGGTTGTTGTTTTCTCGCCCAACTACAATAAATCGCTGCAGGTGGAGCGAGAACTGTCAATTGCCGATAAGGCCGGGATGCCGGTGCTTCCATTCCGTATTTCCGACGTGCCTTTCGAAGGCATGAAATCATATTATTTCGAATCTATAAACTGGATTGACGCGTTTCCTGAGCCGGAGAAGGTGTTCGGCAATCTTCTGTCCGACGTGCTCGCCGTGAAGGAGGCCACCGACAACTGGACCAAGGGCCGCAATCCGGCCATCGGAGGCGTGACGATTAATCTCGACAGCATCGACAGCGACATCGAGATGACAAACGATGTGATAGACCCGGCCTACGAAGATGACTACAACGACGGCGTAGACGCGCTCCGGCATCTCGAATATTCCGACGCCATATGTTATCTTCTGGAACCGGCACTGGCAAACTACCGCCAGTCGCAGCTCTATGTGTCGTGGATAATAGGCGTATTTACTATAGGCCTTGTGCCGGCTCCTGTGTGGAATAAGGTCAGGGCCTTTGCAGAGAAGGAAAATTCTTTTGCTGAATATATGATGGGACGCTATTATAGCACGCTCGGTTCAGATTCCGACCTTGCATTCGAATATGCGGCCCGCTCTGCACGTCATGGCAATATTTTCGGGCGATACGCTCTTGCCAAACTCTATGACCTCGGCGAGGGCGTGGAGCAGGACGATAGCATGGGTATCAATAAAATCAAGGAACTTGAGCGTCTGGACTGTTCTCCTGCCATGCGCGAGGTGGCGCGCCACTATATATATGGTTTTTCCTGTCGGAAGAATCCTCGTCGGGCCCTTAAAATCCTTGAGCGGGGCGTAGACATGAATTCGGCTCAGTGCATGTATGAGCTTGCTATGCAGAAAATGTATGGCGAAATAGTGCCTCAGGACATGGAGGGCGCCCGTGAGCTCCTGAACCAGGCAATCTCTGAGGGTTTTGCCGAGGCTGTGGGAGAGCTTGCAAATTCATATCTTTTCGATTATACCGATGGTGGATATAACACTAATGCGGAAGATCATAAAAAATTGCTCGAGATTCTCAATAAGGGTGTGCGCCTGAATCTGCCCGAGTGTATGAGCAAACTCGCTTTCATTTATCGCAACTGCGCTTCGGTTGTTGGCCTGAAAGAAGATATAGGCACCGCTGTGAAATGGTATAAACGAGCCGCAAATCTTAACGATAAAAATGCCTTGCTGGCCCTCGGAAATATTTACTATTATGGAGAAGGCTCCATTGAGGCCGACGAACCGCAGGCTTGGCAGTACTATAAAAAAGCGGCATCTCTTATTACAGCTGAGGCCGACTACTATCTTGGCATAATGTGTCAGGAAGGGTACGGTCAGGACGGCAAGACCAAGGAAGACTGCGTGTCATATTTTGAAAATGGAATTTTCCATGCAGGATACTGTGGCGCTCTATGCGCCAGAAAGATGTTCGGTTTCACTGCTCCCGATGATTTCGAACGCGGTTTCCCGAGTACACCTCTTAAGCACGAAAGTATAGATGGTGTCGGGCGAAGCGAGGAAAAAGCCCTCTATTATCTCAGAAAAGGAGCCAATATAGGAGATTCCATTTGCTGCTATCTGCTTGGTTGCGCTCTTACCGACTCTTCGCGTGATTATTCCGATGAGATAGAGGGTGTGGCTATGCTCGAAAAGGCACTTTCGCCTCTTGAGCCTAATTACCATGCGGCTCTACGGCTCTACGAGCTATACACTGACGGTCTCGGTGTCGGTGTCGACAAGGATAAGGCCGACGAATATCTCCGGCAGGCTAAAGAGAATCTTCCGGAAGATGATTTCAACAGTTATATGTCGCGTCGCGGCTCAAAGTCACAGAGCGTAGGCTCTGCTGCGAAAACCGTTGCAGCTGATGTCGATTCCGAGGAGGGCCGACTCAACTATGAGCGTGCGCTGCCGTTCTGCCGCGACGGAGCTTCGCATTGGGAGCTCATACGCGGTTTGTCTTATATCCGAATGGCAATGGCGGCTGGATATGCTAAGGCCGGCGAGCTCTACGACGATGTGAAGTCGCGTCTGCGGGCAATGTACGATAAATTCATGTCTGAGGCGCGCCCCGATTTCCGTATTCTTGCACAGCTGCAATATGCGCCGATGTTCCAGACCGATATTCCGGCGGAGTTTCGGCAGAAGGTTTTCGAAGGAGAGGGCGGTTCTTTGCTGAAAACTGCCTGGGCTTCGTTGAAGAGCGGCGCGGCAACCATCGGCATCTCCGATTTCCCCGAACCGGGCTGCGATTTTCTTGCCAACGCCGTGGTATTGAACCGCCTGTGGTGGCAGATGAGAGAAAAATTCAAGAGCTGTCGTGTTACGCTTGAAGGGGTTTCGCCAATGACTTTCGATGCTCTTCTCGACCGCGCAGAAAGGATTTGCAATTCTGACGAAGCCCGTGGTAAGTTCCTTCTGGATTTTGCCGAGACAATTCTCGAACTGGAGGGCTGTATCAACAATGCCCGAAAGTACATGATTGAGGCTGCGAAAAGCTGATTTTTTTGTTGTGGTTTTTGCCGTTTTAGTGCGTTGTAGTGCCAAATACACTTCAGGCAATTGCTTCTGCATGTGAATTTTTTATCTTTGTGGATAGAAAAACACACTGCAATACTACTATGAACGATATCACTTTTTTGCGGCGGTATGCTGCTGCCTTTGCTGTGTCGGCCTGCGCGCTCGGAGCGTCGGCGGCCACGGATTTTGAAATAAGTTTTGCCGACGGGGCAGGAGCCTTCCCCCTTGTCGGAGCCGAGATTTATGCTCCGGCCGACCGTGCCGTGACGGCTACTGTGGCCGATATGTTTGCCGGCGATGTCGAGGCTGTGAGCGGCCTCCGCCCGGCTATCGTCAAAAAAGCCGGCAAGAAGCCGCTGGTTGTCATCGGCACGGCCTCCAATGCCAAGGTGAAGGCGCTTGCGGCCAAGGCTGGCGTCGACCTGTCGGGCCTCGAGGGCGGCTTCGAGACATATATCATCAAAAGCGTCGACAAGCCTTTCAAAGGCTGTCCGAAGGCTCTGTTCGTGGTCGGCAGCGACCCGCGCGGTGCGGCCTACGGCGCTCTGTCGGTGAGCGAGGAGATGGGCGTGTCGCCGTGGTCGTGGTGGGCCGACGTGCCTGTGCAAAAGCACGACAGCATATTCGTGAAGGCCGATTATCTTTCGAAAGAGCCGTCGATACGCTACCGCGGTATTTTTATCAACGACGAGGACTGGGGTCTCACTCCCTGGTCGGCCAAGAACTTCGAGCCTGAGGTCGGCAACATCGGTCCCCGCACATATGCCAAGGTGTGCGAGCTCCTTCTGCGTCTCAAGGCCAATATGCTCGCGCCGGCCATGCACACTTGCTCGGATGCGTTCTATACCCATGCTGACAACAAGGTCGTGGCCGACAAATACGGCATCATGATTACGACCTCGCACTGCGAGCCGCTGCTGTTCAACAATGCCTCGAAGGCCGAGTGGGACGGCGCCAAGGACGGCGACTGGAACTATAAGACCAACCGCGAGACTATCTACAACAAGCTCGACGCCCGTGTGGCCGAGGCCGGAAAATACGACAACATATATACCATGGCTATGCGCGGTCTTCACGACGAGGGCATGCGCGGCAACATGAGCACCGAGGAGAAAGTCGAGGTGCTGCACAATGCCATCATGGACCAGCGCGGAATCCTCGCAAAGCATATCGACAAGCCGGTGGAGACCATTCCGCAGATTTTCGTGCCCTACAAGGAGGCGCAGACTCTCTATGAGGCCGGCCTCGAGGTGCCCGACGACATTACCCTGGTGTGGCCCGACGACAACTACGGCTATATCAAAATGCTCAGCAATCCGCGCGACCGCAAACGCTCGGGCCGTGCAGGCGTTTACTACCATGTGTCGTATCTCGGTGTGCCTCACGACTATCTCTGGATAAGCACTACGGCGCCCATGCTCATGTACGAGGAGCTGAAAAAGGCCTACGACACCGGCGCCGACCGCTACTGGCTGCTCAACGTGGGCGATATCAAGCCGATGGAGCTTTCGATGCAGCTTTTCTTCTCTATGGCGTGGGATTTCGGCAAGTTCTCATATAATAATGTGAACAATTATCAGACCGATTTCATGTGTTCGGTCTTCGGAGAGAAATACCGTGCCGATTTCAAGCATCTGCTCGATGAGTACTATCGTCTCGCCTGGAGCCGAAAGCCCGAGGCAATGGGCTGGGAACGTATCTGGGATGCGCCGGAGTATTACAGCCTCGACGGTACCGACTTCTCGTTCAAATATTACAACGACGCCCAGACACGTCTGGCGCAGTACACGGCGCTTGCCACTCTTGCCGATGACATATATAAGACCCTGCCAGCCGACCTTCAGCCGTCGTTCTTCGAAATGATTGGATACCAGGCTATGGCCTCCAACCAGATGAACCGCAAGTTCCTCCTGGCACAGCTCAGCAACGAGCTTGCCGCCGAAGGCCGCCCCGCAGAAGCCAACTGGGCCGCCGCCCAGGCCGTTGCCGCCTCCGACAGCATCGATGCGCTCAACCACCACTATAACACCATGCTCGACGGCAAGTGGAACCACATGATGACAATTCCCCCGGGCATATGCTCGCTCTATCAGAATATGCCCGACATGACCGTGACTCCCGGCGCGGGCGAAAAGCCTGTAGACCTCGCCCCTGTGGCCGAAGACTATCGTCTCGAGGACTGCATGTTTGTTCCCGTGGGCTCGTTCTCGAAGGTTGTGGCCGGCGCCGAACACGATGTGCGCCTGCTCGACGGTATCGGCTTCGACTGGCAGGCCCTGCAGCTCGGCGAAATCACCCAGCCCACTGTCGACGCCTCGCGCGCCGACTGTCCTCTGCGAGTGGAGTATGAGCTCCCGGCAATCGAGGCTGATTCGGTCAAGGTGATTGTCTACACAGTGCCCCGTTTCCCGCTCTACAAGGGTGCCAATGCCGCTTTCGGCATATCGGTAGACGGAGCCAAGCCTTTCGTGTCGAATCTTATCCCCAAGGAACAGTCCAAGCCGTGGAAAGACGATGTAATCCGCAATTCCACCATCACCGAGGCATCGTTTGCCATCGATAAAAGCGCCGGCAAGCACCGCCTCGCCATCACCTGCGGCGACCCCGGCCTGATAGTGCAGCGAATCCTCGTCGACTGGGGCGGCCTCAAGCCCACCTACATCGGCCCCGGCCGATACTGAGTTTTTGGGCTGCTGGGCTGACGGGCTGACGGGCTGATGGGCTTTTTGAGCAGCCTGTCAGCTCAACAGCTCATTCGCCCGTCCGCTCAAAAAGCCCAAACAGCTGCGTAGCTGCGACATATCGTGGAGATTGTGTCGCAGCTACGCAGCTCTGATATTTTATTTGTCGTTAGAATCCTATGGCTGCGCGCACCTGCGGCGCGCTTGCACATAGGCTATTACTCTCAACGTTGCTCCGCAGCTCTTTGCCGCTATGCGGCTGAGTCTCAAAAAAAAGCCCAAGCGCCCGTCCGCCCAAGCGCCCGTCTGCATAATAGCCTGTCCGCCCATCAGCTCGTCCGCTCGTCCGCTCAACAGCCCATCCGCCCATTAGCCCAAAACCGGCAGTTCGATGCGGAAGGTGGTAGCCTGGAAGGGGATCGAGCGGGCTACGAAAATGTGGCCGTTGTGGTATTGCTCGATTATGCGTTTGGCCAGGGTGAGGCCGAGGCCCCAGCCGCGGCTCTTGGTGGTGTAGCCGGGGTTGAATACCGTCTTGAAATTCTTGCGGCTTATGCCCTTGCCGGTATCGGTGACTTCGATGGCGGCGCCTGTGGGCGAACGGAGCACGGTCACGCTCAGGTCGCCATGGCCCTCCATGGCGTCTACGGCATTCTTGACAAGATTCTCGATAACCCATTCGAGCAGAGGCGCCGATGCCTCGACGGGCAGTTCGCTGTCGGCCGTATTTATGCTCAGATTCACCTTGGGCGATATGCGCGTAGCCATATATCCGGCGGCCGAGGCCACGAGGCTGTTGATGTCGCAACGCTCGAGCCGTGGTGCCGACCCGATTTTAGAGAAGCGCGAGGCGATGGTGCTCAGACGGTTCACGTCTTTGTTCATTTCCGCTATGGTGTCGGCGTCTACGCCCATGTCGCCGAGGAGCTCCATCCATGCCATCAGCGACGAAATCGGGGTGCCGAGCTGGTGCGCCGTCTCCTTCGACAGGCCCACCCACACTTTATTCTGTTCGGCCTTTTTGGTAGAGAGCACGGCGAAATAGACCACCGCGATAAACGCCAGCATTACAAGGAGCTGCACGAATGGAAAGACGCTTATGCGCCGGAGCAGGGTAGAGTCTTCGTAATAAAGATAGTACTCCACGCCCGGGGCAACGTCGATGACAATAGTCCTCGGGCCTCCCTGAAGCTCTGCCAGGCGTTTCTGAAGAAAATCGATGTTCGCCTGCTCCGACGGCAGCCCCGACACCGGATTGTCGCCCTCGACAGGCAGCTCGAAGTTGCGGAACTGGAGGATATTACCCTCGGCGTCGGTGAGCAGCACCGGAATGGTCGTGTTGCGGCGTATGATGTCGAGAAGGAAATCGTCTACTTCGTTTGGCAGGTCCGAGCTTGTCAGCAGCTGCCGTGTGGCATCGGCCCAGATTTCCATGCGCTCGCGTTCCTGCGCGGAGAGGTCGCGTATGAGGCTGCTCGAAAATGCCAGAAACATAGCCACGACTCCCGCCGCGGCCACAAGGAAGGCAAGTTTGCCATATCGCCTTAATTCATAGATATTGGCCATGCTGCAAAATTAACTCATTGCCGCGAAATAGACAATACACAGCGAATAAAGACAAAAAATTGCCGAGGTTTGCGTGAGGCGGGGCGTAAAAAAAGCCACCGGGGGTGGCTTTTTATGGTGCGACCGGTTGCAGTGTTATTCCTGAACCAGCGAAATGATTACTTCTTTTTCGTCTTCGGGGTCTGTGGCTATGTTGATTTTGCCTTCGCGGGCCAGCCAGCCAAGAGCTGCGTAGACTTCTTTGTCTTTAAGCTTGGTGATTTTCTTAAGCTGCTTGATACCAAGGGCTTCTGCGCCGCTCAGGGCCACCCACACGGTGCCGGCGTTTACGCCGATTACTTCTGTGTTCATTTTGATTGTCGTTTATTTAATTGTTAGACATTGTTGTTCGATATGGGTGAATTTTGGTCTTATGCCTGCAAAATTAACATAAATAGAGTAATTCACAACTATAAAAATGCAACAAATTTGGCGCGTTTTTGTTTTGTCCTAAGGTAATATATTGTATTGCAATTGGTTTGCCAGAGGTGGGTGATTATGGTTGAAGTGTCACATTTCCATTAATTCGTCAATCTTGCTGGCAAAATGAATTGCGCGTTTTCCGGCGATTTCTGTGCGATTGCTAAGTTTATTACGGTCTATTTGGTTCTTTTAGAGATTATTTTGTATATTTGCTTCGGGAAATACGCGCTGCATTTATTGCGGCTTCTGTTTTTTCGCCCAATACCTTATTCAGCCAACGCCTTAATAAAGCATATTCTTTATGTCAAGATTGCTGATAGCGATATTGTGTGCGGCTCTTGCGTTCTGTGCAAGGGCCGACTACCGCATCCTTTTTCTGAATACGCCGACCATAGTGATAGACGGGAAGACGCTTAAGGAAAAAGACACCTTCAAGGCCGGCGCTGCCATCAAGTGGACTTCCGCCCGGCAGGCTATGAAGGTGCATAATCTGGAAACAGGCGAGAAACTAGTTGTCGTGGCCGACGATTTCAGCAAGGCAAAAGCCTCGAGCCTCCAGGCCTATCTGACGCAGGAGCAATCGCAGACGGCCGGTGACGCCGCCTCTTCGCCGATGTCTTCGCTCTCTTCCAGTCTCAACAAACGCTTCTATCTGCTGGGCTCGCTCGAGCTGGCGACCGGCGTGCCCACCGACGACAGACACTATTTCTTCATCACATTCAATCACAGCGGGCACGAGCTCACAAAAGCCGTGCCAAACGATAACGGTACATTCACTATCACTCCCGGAGTCTTTTTCTTCAACGGACGTCTGCCCGACAACGACATCAGGGTGAAGGTGTACTATTACGACAAGAACGCCGACAAGGCCACGGCCGTCTGCGACAATATGAGAATAGTGATTCTTCCAAAGAAAATTGATTAACCAAATACCCTCATAATCCACTGCGGACGGGAGCATGGCTCCTTCCTCCGCGAAAAACAATGCATACGCAATGGACATAAAAACATTGAACCGTGCAGCCGACAATATCCGTATTCTGGCTGCATCCATGGTCGAGAAAGCTAAATCCGGCCATCCCGGCGGCGCTATGGGCGGCGCTGATTTCGTGAACGTTCTGTTCTCGCAGTTTCTCGTCACCGATCCCGACGACGCAACCTGGTTCGCCCGCGACCGCTTCTTCCTCGACCCCGGCCATATGTCGCCGATGCTCTACTCTGTGCTCGCTCTCGCCGGACACTATACCCTCGACGAACTCCAGCAGTTCCGCCAGTGGGGTTCGGTGACTCCAGGTCACCCCGAGCTCGACCCCGAACGCGGCGTTGAAAATACCTCTGGCCCTCTCGGCCAGGGTCATACCATGGCTGTTGGCTGCGCCATCGCCGAACGCTTCCTCGAAGCTCGTTTCGGTCAGGCTGTGGCCCACAAGACCTATGCCTTCATTTCCGACGGCGGTATCCAGGAGGAGATTTCGCAGGGCGCAGGCCGTATCGCCGGCTACCTCGGTCTTTCGAACCTCATCATGTTCTACGACTGCAACGGCGTGCAGCTCTCCACTATGGTCGACGACGTTGACCGCGAGGATTATGCCGCTAAATACCGCGCATGGCACTGGAACGTGCTCGAAGTGAACGGCAACGACCCCGTCGAAATCGCCGACGCTATCGTCAAGGCTCAGGCCGAGACCAAGAAACCGACTCTCATCATCGGCCGCACCGTGATGGGCAAGGGAGCTGTCAAGGCCGACGGCGAATGCTTCGAAGGCCAGTGCTCGACCCACGGCCAGCCCCTTAGCAAGAGCGGTGCCGACTATGCCGCGACTGTGGCCAACCTCGGCGGCGACCCCGAAAATCCCTGGAAGATATTCCCCGAAGCAGCCGAACTCTACGAGGCTCGCCGCGCAGCTCTCCGCCAGATTGTGGCCGAACGCCGTGCCGCCTTCAAGGCATGGGCCGACGCCAACCCCGCCAAGGCAATCGAGCTCAAGGGCTATCTCGAAGGTGTGCTCCCCGAAATAGACTACACCGCCATCGTGCATAAGGCCGACACCTCCACCCGCCAGGCTTCTGCCGACGTTCTCTCTGTGCTCGCCGAAAAAGTGGGCAACATGATTGTGTCCTCCGCCGACCTCGCTAACTCCGACAAGACCGACGGCTTCCTCAAGAAGACCCACGCCTTCACTGCCGACGATTTCACCGGCGCATTCTTCCAGGCCGGCGTCGCTGAGCTCACAATGGCTTCTATCATGAACGGTATCGCTCTCCACGGCGGTGTCATCGGCGCTTGCGGCACATTCTTCGTCTTCTCCGACTATATGAAGCCCGCTGTCCGCATGGCAGCCCTTATGGAGCTTCCCGTGAAGTATATCTGGACGCACGACGCATTCCGCGTAGGCGAAGACGGCCCCACCCACGAGCCTATCGAGCAGGAAGCCCAGCTGCGCCTGATGGAACAGATTTCCAACTTCAGCGGCAAGCCCTCAATGCTGGTGCTCCGTCCCGCCGACGCCGCCGAGACCTCCGTATGCTACAAGATGGCTATGGAAAACAAGGAGACGCCCACCGCTCTCATTCTTTCGCGTCAGGACATCAAGGACCTCCCCGCACCCGAAGGCACAAGCCGTCAGCAGGCCGCTCTCGCAGCCGAAAAGGGCGGTTACACGGTAGTGGCTCCCGCCGGAACTCCCGATGTTGTCATGGTTGCCAACGGCTCTGAAGTGTCGCTGCTCTGCGAAGTAGCTGTGCTTCTTGAGGCAGAAGGCATCAAGGCCGCTGTAGTGTCTATGCCCTCGTCGGGTCTCTTCAACCGTCAGCCCGAGGCATACCGCGACTCCGTTCTGCCCGCAGGCGTGCCCCAGTTCGGCCTCACCGCCGGTCTGCCCACCGCACTGATGACCATCAAGGGCTTCAACGGCGAAATCTTCGGCATGGAACGCTTCGGTGCATCAGCCCCCTACAAGATTCTCGACGAAAAATTCGGCTTCACCGCTCCGCAGGTTCTCGACCGCGTGCGCGGCATGCTCGGAAAATAAGCCGAGAGTGTTAAAATTCGGAGCGCTAATTCAATAAATTTCACATTTGTTGATTGTGAATCAAAAAAATGTTGTAATTTAGCGCTCTCGAATTTATCGATTGCGAACACATTCAATCAATAATCATTATAAACTCTATGAAAAAAGGTACTCTTTTGGCATGTGCGTGCGCTCTTGTGCTTGGTGCCCAGGCAACTGTAGCTCAGGAGTCTCAGGAGGTTACTTATGTATCCGATCCCGCCCAGGGTCTCCTCATCAACCGCATGCAGGACAACTGGTTCATCACCGCTGAAGGTGGTGCGAGCTTCTACATCGCCGACAAGTCGATTCATCGCAAGATCGGTGACCGTTTCATGCCCGCAGCCTCGCTCTATGTAGGCAAGCACATCTCACCGGTATTCGGTCTCCGCGCCGGTTTCAACTGGCTCGGTCTCAAAGGTCTCGCTGAAGGCCCTGACTATATCGGCGCTATGCCTGATCAGATGGTAGGCAACTACTACAAGACCAAATACAACGAATTCGGCCTCGTATTCGATGTTATGGTAAACCTCACCAACTGGTGGTGCGGCTACAACCCCAACCGTGTGTACAATGCTACCGTATATGCCGGTGCAGGTGCTTACTCCACCTTCACAAAGGAATACAAAGGCACAAACGCCGACGGTTGGAAGCACAGAGACAATGCCATCATGACTCTCCGTGCAGGTCTTATCAACTCGTTCCGTCTTAACAAGCACATCGCCCTCTCGCTCGACCTCCGCTTCAGCGGTCTCGACGGCCTCCAGAACTGTGGTGGCAAGGGTTGGAACGAAAAGTACGGAAGCCTTCAGGGCTATGTAGGCATTACCTACAACTTCAACAAGACCGACTGGACTGCTCCCGTCGTTCCCGTTTGCCCCGAACC
>CAMNRO010000030.1 GCA_946553045.1 uncultured Porphyromonadaceae bacterium
TTTCAGTACACATTTCAAACAATTATGGAAGCTCAAAAGCCAAAAGCTCAGGCTAAGCCTAAAAGCAACGCCCCCGGCATCAAAAATGCTGCATGGGTCATCGTAATCTGCGCAATCATCGCTGTTTGCCTCTTCATCTTCTGGTTCGGCAACGACATGCACTTCGACGAAGACGATCATCCTCAGAACCTCTGGGGTACTATCTACAAGGGTGGTTTCATCGTGCCTGTTCTCCAGACTCTCTTCCTTACCGTTATCGTTCTCGCTGTTGAACGTTGGATCGCTCTCAACGCTGCTGCCGGCAAAGGCAACACTGCTAAATTCGTTGCTGCCGTTAAGTCTAGCCTCGAAAAAGGCGACATCGCTGGTGCTCGCGCCCTCTGCGCAAAGCAGAAAGGCACTGTAGCCGCTGTTGTTGACTCTGCTCTTATCCGCTACGAAGAAATGGACAAGAACACCGTTCTCTCGAAAGAACAGAAAATCGCTACTCTCCAGAAGCAGGTTGAAGAAGCTACCGCTCTCGAAATGCCTACTCTGCAGCAGAACCTCCCCATCCTCGCTACCATGACTACTCTCGGTACTCTCGTGGGTCTTCTCGGTACTGTAATGGGTATGATCAAATCGTTCCAGGCTCTTTCTCAGTCTGGTGCTCCTGACTCGACCGAACTTTCGACCGGTATCTCCGAGGCTCTTATCAACACCGCCTTCGGTATCGCAACTGGTGCTTTCGCCGTTATCTTCTACAACTACTACACCAACAAAATCGATAACCTCACTTACGCTATCGACGAAATCGGTTTCTCTATCGTGCAGACTTTTGCCGCTACACACTAATCCCTCGTTTATCCGTTTAATAGTCAACTAAAACCCAACTAAAACAGGTAAATATGGGAAAAGTAAAAATCAAAAAGAAAAGTACACTCATCGACATGACCGCGATGAGCGACGTGACTGTTCTTTTGCTTACTTTCTTCATGTTGACTTCTACCTTCCTTCAGAAGGAACCGACCATCGTTTATACACCTTCTTCTGTTTCTGAAGAAAAAGTGCCTATGAACAATCTGGTCACTGTCCTCGTTTCTTCCGCCGACAAGTCGGGTAAACTGGACGACCCCTCCATTGCAGAAGGTAAACTCTTCATCTCGTTCACTGGCGACGCTGACTCGACTCTCTCAAGCGAAAAAATTCGCGGCATGATGCTCGATGAAGCTATCTCCATCTACAACGAACAGCACAAGAACAATCGCATCGCTCTTTCCGACCAGCAGAAAGCCGAGTTCCGCACTATCAACATGATTGGTGTGCCCTTCTCGGAACTGTCCGATGTCCTCTCGATGTCTATCACCGAGCGCGACAAGTTCATGAGTGACATGACAGACCCGAAAGTGGGAATTCCTATCGACGATAACAAAAATCGCGACGGACGTCTCAACGACTTTCAGGTTTGGCTCAAAGCCATCTACAACGTTGCTCAGAGAATCAACAACGAGCAGTCTGAAAACCTCTCGGCTGAAGAACGTAGCCAGCTCTCAAACCTTTATACTGCGCTTATGCGTAAAGGTCAGGGTATCGCTATCAAGGCCGACAAGGACACTCCTTTCACTACTGTTCAGATGGTCTTTGACAACCTCCAGACCATGAAGCTCAACAAGTTCAGCCTCATGACTGCCCTCAAATCTGAAGATGAACCTACCAATTAATCAGTAAAGACCAATGGCACAAATAGATACATCCGACAAGGGCGGCAAGAAAAAGAAAGGCGCCCAGAAAAAGATGTCGATCCATGTGGACTTTACTCCCATGGTGGACATGAACATGCTTCTGATTACCTTCTTCATGCTCTGTACTACGATGATTAAATCGCAGACTCTTCAGATTGTCCTTCCTACCAACGAAGACGTCAAGAAAGAGCAGCAGAGCCAGGCTAAGCAGTCCGAAGCTATCACTCTGATTCTTGACACCGAATATAACGGTGACAAGCCCGCTACCGACGCCGAAACTGGCAAGACCATTCATAATATCTACTATTATGAAGGTATCGCTGATACTACGTTTGCTACAAACAAGTATCTCCAGAAAGAACAGTTCATCGGCAATGTGAACCACGAGACCCAGGGTATCCGTAAGATTCTCCGCTCCAAAAACCAGCAGGTTATGGAGCAGTACATCAAGCTCAAGGAACAGTGGAAAAATAAGGAGATTACTAAGGAAGAATTCGACAAAGCTGCCAAGCAGAATGCCTCTGACTCCCTTAAGACTCGTCCTGTAGTTGTGATCAAACCCGGTCCCAACACCACTTACGAAGGCCTTATCAATGCTATCGACGAAATGAACATCAACCAGATTTCTCGTTATAGCATCGAGCTCCCGACTCATACAGATACCGTTCTTCTCCGTCACTACGAGCAGGCTAACAACGAGACTATTATCCGCCCCACCGTTCGTAACCGTGCAGCCCACATGACTGCCGCTACTGCGGAAGGTGAATCTACTCCTAACCCTTAAATCGCTGAAAGAAAATGGCAAAAGATGTAGATCTTACCTCACAAGAGTGGCGCGACATAGTATTCGAAGGTAAAAACAAGGAGTATGGCGCATACAAACTGCGCGAAACCTCCAAAGCGCGTCACACCAAAGCTGTTGTTTCGGTGCTCATCGCGGTTGCGATTATCCTCGTTCTTCTCATTCTTTCAATCTCCGGTGTCTTCGCTAAGCCCGAAGACGACCAGGTGGCAGTCAGCACCGTTCAGGAAGTGACTACCTTCGACGCCGAAGAGGAAATTGAAGAAGAAATCGAAGAAGAAGAATTCGTTCTTCCTCCCGAACCCGAAGAAATCATCGCTCCCGAAGAAGTTGCCAACTCACAGCAGGTAACCGAACTTCTCATCGTAGAAGACGAACAGATTGAAGAAGACAAACAGGTTAAGAACCAGGACGAAGTTCTTGAAAACGAAGCTGCCGTAGGCGCAATCGACGTAACTGAAGGCGTTAATGACCTCAACAAGGTCATCATCAAAGAGCAGGTGGTCGAAGAACCCAAGGTAGAAGAAGAACAGCCTATGAACATAGCCATGGTTGAGCAGAAACCCCAGTTCCCCGGTGGTGAAGGCGAAATGTACAAATGGCTTGGTGCGAATATCGTTTATCCCCCTGCCGCTGCCGAAGAAGGCGTTTCCGGCCGTGTGGTTGTCGAATTCGTAGTAGGTAAAGACGGTTCTATCACAAACGTTCGCGTTGTGCGTCCCCGCCACCCGGCCCTCGACAAGGAAGCACTCCGTGTTGTGAAGGCAATGCCCAAGTGGATTCCCGGCCGTAACAACGGTCAGCCCGTGAAGGTAACCTACACACTCCCCGTCACCTTCAAACTCCAGTAGAATTCGCTTTTGAATTCCATACCCTCCCCTGAAAGCCCGGTGCGAAAGCCCGGGCTTTTTTATTTACACGTCTGTGTTCGTCAGCGCAAACAGTAATCGCTGTATAATATATGAATAACCTCTGTGCAGATATTCTGATATTATAGACACCTCGCCCGGTGTTCCATTTTTTTACTAATTTTGCAGATGTGAACATGCAGGATTCAAATTCTATACAAAATAAAGAGAATGATTCCACTGCCATTCTCTTTGTTCATGGTATTCTTGGCAACAGAGAGTTCTTCAACTTTCTGCTCCCTTATGTGCCCGCCCGATGGACGATTGTGAATCTTCTTCTGGAAGGACATGGTGGCTCGCCGGCAGATTTCGCAGGGGCATCTATGGAAGCGTGGAAGAAGCAGGTGCACGATGCTGTCTCTGAATTGCGTGCGACACACCGGAAAGTCATGATTGCCGCACATTCCATGGGCACATTGTTTGCCATTCGTGAGGCTCTTGAGAAAAATGCCGATTCTCTCTTCCTTTTGAACATACCGATGAGAATCAGACCAACTTGGCGTCTTTTCATAACACCTCTGAAAATTATCAGCGGCAAGATATCATCAGACGACGTATGGACCCGTGCGGCTATCGATGCCTGTGGCATAGAGGTGGACTCCAATCTGTTCCATTATATCGGTTGGATTCCGCGATATTGTGAATTGTTCGCCGAGATAAGAAGCGTTCGTGCAATATGCCGTCATCTTGAAGTGACCGCCTGCGTGTTCTTCTCATCGCATGATGAAATGGTCTCTCCCCGCTCTGCCGACATTTTTAAAGACAATCCGTTTGTCTTCATCAACATGCTGCATTCTTCAGGGCATTATTATTACACTCCCGAAGACAGGAGTATCATCATATCGCATTTTATAGACGTCTGTAATGACTTGCAGAAATAGTCTCTTACCCGGCAGTAGCGGCGTTGAGGCGGCTATCGGGCCAGCTCGACGATTTCGCAGTCACGCATATCGGCGCCGTCTATCGTAAGGAGCACAAGCGTACGCACCTTGTGCCACCCCTGCTGTCCGGCCGCCCCCGGATTTATGTGAAGAAGTCCGAGTTCCTTGTCATACATCACTTTCAAAATGTGCGAATGCCCGTCTACCATCAGATTTATGCCCCCTTCGCGCAGCAGTTTTTTCATGCCTGGGCTCCAACGACCGGGGTAGCCGCCGATATGTGTCATCAGAACACGCACACCTTCGGTTTCAAACGTCAGAAGCTCGGGACAGTTGCGTCTCACGCTCCCCGTGTCGATATTGCCGCATACGGCGCGCACGGGGCATATTTCACGAAGCCGTAATATAATGTCGTAGTCGCCAACGTCGCCCGCGTGCCATATTTCGTCGCATTCTGCGAAATATGTCGCATAGCGCTCGTCCCAGTAGCCGTGGGTATCGCTTATAATGCCTATTCTTTTCATTTGTGTCTGCTTTTGCGTCAAAGATACTACATAAGCTCCGCATGCGCAAAAATTAGACCCTCTCAGCGGTTTTCTTCTTTGGCCTTTTTTACCGAACGTGTCACATAATCCGTCAGATAAACCGTGAAGAGAGGAAATATTATCATGCCCGATACAGGCAGCACTACAGCCACAATCTTGCCCGCAACGGTCACCGGAGAAATATTGCAGCCGACGGTCGACATATTCATGGCCGACCACCACAGCGCCGTCCAGTAGGAATTTACTTCGGGATTGACTCCGGCCTCTCGCTGATAGAAAATCAGCGAACAGAAATAACCAACCAGAATCATTATCGACAGATACGACATGAAAAGGCTCGTCACGGCGTTCGACGACAGATAGCTTATCATTATCGACAATGCCAAAGCGCCCCGCGCCAGAGGAAGAAACCGCGCGAAATAGAGAGCGTCGTGACTCAGCGTGATGCCCATCTGGTTCATGATGTTCAGATACGGTATCGACAGCAGCAGAAACACTATCCTGTGCCTGAAATAGCGCAGTTTGTCGCCTGCATACCTCAGCCCTATGAAGAAATCTAATATGAATACCAGACACACCCAGAACTGGAAGGTCATGTAAGCGTGGTTCTCAAGAAAATTTACCCGTCTGAACGTATCAAGCGATATCCAGACGATAAGAAGCACCGACAATACCAGTATGACGGCATTCATCGTATCCGACAGAACGGTACGGAACTCGTGCTTCGGCTTTAGCGGCGAAGTAGTTGCATTCATGATGAATTGACATTGACTCAATCTATCAACAATCTCTTCGCGCGCCTTGTTCACCGTGCATAAAAAGGCCGGCGCGCCTCGGAGATAAGCGCGCCGGCCCGTGTAGTCTTGTTATAGTCAGAGCCAGCGGCCCCTCACGCACACTCTGTCGACGAAAGGCTCCGTATAGGCATACGGGATATAAGCCAGCGTCGGCACCGCGCCTGTTATTATGAACGACGCATCGCGCCCCGGCGCGATGGCGCCAGCTATGTCGCCGAGCTCCATTGCAGCCGCGCCGTTGATGGTGCATGCCGCCAGCGATTCTGCCGGAGTCAGCTTCATCTTAATGCACCCGAGAGCCATCACCATGCGCATGTCGCCCGATGGCGAAGACCCCGGATTATAGTCGCTCGCAAGAGCCACCGCGAGCCCGGCGTCAACGGCCATTCGGGCCGGAGCATACGGCATGCCAAGGAAGAACGAAGCCCCCGGCAGCATCGTCGGAATTGTCCGCGAGCTTCGCAATACTTCAATTTCCTCCGCTCCCATGCGTTCGAGATGGTCTACCGACACCGCATTGCGGCTCACACCGGCCTGCACGCCTCCCGAGCAGTCGAGCTCGTTGGCATGGATTTTGGGCTTCATGCCATACCGTGCCGCAGCGTCGAGTATGCGCAGCGTCTCGTCCACGGTAAAGAAACCGCGGTCGCAGAACACATCTACATAGTCCGCCAGCCCCTCGGCGGCCACAGCCGGCAGCATTTCGGCTATGAGCATGTCCACATAATCGCTCTGACGGCCCGCATACGCCCTTCCGACGGCGTGTGCTCCCAGGAAAGTAATCTTCACACGGGCGTCGAGAGCCTCGCGCATACGCGCCGCCACACGCAGCATCTTCAGTTCCGATGCCGTGTCGAGTCCGTAGCCGCTCTTGATTTCCATCGCACCCGTACCCTTGGCCTGCATCTGAAGCGCGCGGCTCATGGCGCTTTCGAAAAGCTCGTTCTCGCTCGCGCGGCCCACGCGGTCGGCCGAATTGAGAATGCCTCCCCCGCGTTTGGCTATTTCCTCATAGCTGAGACCGCGTATTTTGTCGAGAAACTCGCCCTCGCGGCTTCCGGCGTAGATAATATGTGTGTGCGAGTCGCAGAAGGCCGGCAGAAGAAGTCCTCCGCGGGCATCGGCGGTCTCATGGCCGGCAAGCATGTCGCCTGTCAGCTCGGCCATGCGGCCGAACGAGTGTATTTTGCCGTCCTCCACGCGCAGCCATGCGTTTTCCAGGCTGCTCTGGGCCTCTTCCATGTCGTGCCCGCAGAGACGCGTCGCGTCCTGCGGCACAATCATGTGGATACGGCCTATATTTATAACGTACATTTCTCAACGAATTTTACCGAACGTTCAATCAGAGGCGACATCACCGTATCGACGTCGATAAACGGCACCTCCGCGCGATAAGCCTCGTAAAGAGCTTCCACCTTGGCGCTCGATTTGAGCGGACGGCGGAATTCCAGCGCCTGTGCGGCCGCCATAAGCTCTATGCCCAGCACGCGGGTGGTGTTGTCGGCCACACGTATCAGCTTCGTGGCTGCGTTCGCACCCATCGACACATGGTCTTCCTGGCCCTGCGACGACGGTATGCTGTCGCAGCTCGTAGGCCAGCACAGTCCCTTGCTCTGGTTCACAATCGAGGCCGCGGCATACTGCGTAATCATGAATCCGCTGTTGAGGCCCGGCTTCGCTACGAGGAAGGAGGGCAGCCCGCGTGTGCCGCCGATGAGTTTGTAGATGCGGCGCTCCGAAATATTGGAAAGTTCAGTCAGGGCAAGTGCCAGATAGTCCATCGGCATGGCTATCGGCTCGCCGTGGAAGTTGCCGGCCGATACAATCAGGTCATCTTCCGGGAAGATGGTCGGATTATCTGTCGGGCTGTTGATTTCATTGGTGAGCTTCTGCGACACAAAATTGATTGCGTCTGCAACGGCGCCGTGCACCTGCGGAATGCAGCGGAAAGAGTAGGGGTCCTGCACATGCTCCTTGTGGCGGGCTATCAGTTCGCTACCTTCAAGCAGCGAACGCATATCTTCGGCCACCTTTATCTGACCGTCCTGATGGCGCACCTCGTTCACAAGATTGCCGAAAGGCTCTATGCGGCCGTCGAACGCGTCGAGCGACATCGCCGCGATGGCATTGGCCGCATTAAGAAGGCGCATGGCCTTTTCCACAGCCAGCACTCCGTGTGCCGACATGAACTGGGTGCCGTTGAGCAGCGCCAGACCTTCCTTCGACATCAGCTTTATAGGTTCCCAGCCCATTTCGGCAAGAACGTCGGCGGCGGGGCGCACGACTCCGTTCACTTCCACCTCGCCTTCGCCTATTAGCGGCAGGCACATGTTGGCAAGCGGAGCGAGGTCGCCCGAGGCGCCAAGAGATCCCTGACTGTAGACCACAGGCACGATTCCGGCGTTGAACATATCGGCAAGGCGCTCGACCGTTGCAAGCTGCACGCCCGAGTTGCCGTAGCTCAGCGATATGATTTTAAGAAGCATCATCATGCGCACAGTCTTCGACGGCACGCGCTCGCCTACGCCGCAGGCATGCGACTTCACAAGATTCTCCTGAAGACGCTGCAGGTCGTCGGGATTGATCGATATATTGCAGAGCGAGCCGAAGCCGGTGGTGATACCGTAGAGCGGTTCGCGGCACGATGCTATTTTGGCGTCGAGATATTCGCGGCAGCGCACAATGAGCTTTTTAGACTCTTCGCTGAGCTCTATCCTGGTGCCGTTTTCAACTATGGCGCATACTTCGGGTATGCTTATATGAGCCGGTGATATATGGTGGGTTTTCATTTGAGTGCGTTTTCAATGGTTTCGTCAGATGCAAAATTGGGTAAGGTCACAGTCAGGCCGGGAGTGCGTTCCATCTCGCGGCGTATGGCGTCGTAAGCGCCCTTGTTGCGGGCCCAGCTGCGGCGCGCAATGCCGTTGTTCACATCCCAGAGCAGCATGCGGCTTATGCGTGTGTCGGCCTCCTCGCTGCCGTCTATCACCATGCCGAAGCCGCCGTTCATCACTTCGCCCCAGCCTACGCCGCCGCCGTTGTGCAGCGATACCCAGGTGGCGCCGCGGAACGAGTCGCCGATTACGTTGTGCACGGCCATGTCGGCGGTGAAGCGTGAGCCGTCGTAGATGTTCGAAGTCTCGCGGTAGGGAGAATCCGTGCCCGACACATCGTGATGGTCGCGGCCGAGAACTACCGGCGCCGAAATCTCGCCCCGGCGTATAGCCTCGTTGAATGCCAGTGCTATCTTTGTGCGGCCTTCCGAGTCGGCATAGAGTATTCGGGCCTGCGAGCCCACAACGAGGTGGTTTGCGCCCGCTTCTTTAATCCAGTGGATATTATCGTCGAGCTGGCCCTTGATGTCGTCGGGAGCCTCGTTGCGAATCTCTTCGAGCACGCGGGCGGCAATGCGGTCTGTAGCCTCGAGGTCTTCCGCCTTGCCCGATGTGCATACCCAGCGGAAGGGGCCGAAGCCGTAGTCGAAGAATAGCGGCCCCATGATGTCCTGCACATACGACGGATAGCGGAAGCGGCCGTCGGCAGTAGTCACGTCGGCGCCTGCGCGCGACGATTCCAGCAGGAAGGCGTTGCCGTAGTCGAAGAAATACATGCCGCGGTCGGCCAGACGGTTGATTGCCGCCACCTGACGGCGTAGTGAATCCTGCACGCGCTTTTTGAACTCCTCGGGATTCTCGGCCATCATGGCCTTCGATTCCTCGAAGCTGAGTCCTGCGGGGTAGTAACCTCCAGCCCAGGGATTGTGCAGCGAAGTCTGGTCCGAGCCCAGCTCAACGTCTATGCCTTCGTCGGCAAGACGCTCCCAGAGGTCAACCACATTTCCCAGATAGGCAAGCGACAGAGGCTTGCGCTCGGCGCGGGCCTGCTGAGCGCGGGCTATCAGCTCGTCGAGCGAGTCATATACCTCGTCTACCCAGCCCTGCTTGTGGCGTGTCTCCACGGCTTTCGGGTTGATTTCGGCCACGATGCTCACCACCCCGGCTATATTGCCGGCCTTGGGCTGTGCGCCCGACATGCCGCCGAGGCCGGCGCTCACAAAGAGCATGCCGCCGAGGTCTGTGCGGCCGGGGGCGAGGCGGCGGCGTCCGGCGTTGAGCACCGTTATGGTTGTGCCGTGCACAATGCCCTGCGGGCCGATGTACATATACGAGCCCGCCGTCATCTGGCCGTACTGGCTCACGCCGAGGGCGTTGAAGCGTTCCCAGTCGTCGGGCTTGGAGTAGTTCGGAATCACCATGCCGTTGGTAACGACCACTCGCGGAGCCTCCTTGTGCGAGGGGAAGAGGCCGAGCGGATGACCCGAATACATCACCAGAGTCTGCTCGTCGGTCATTTCGCTCAGATAGCGCATTGTCAGAAGATACTGCGCCCAGTTCTGGAACACGGCGCCGTTGCCGCCGTAGGTTATCAGCTCGTGGGGGTGCTGGGCAACTGCGGGGTCGAGGTTGTTCTGTATCATCATCATGATGGCCGCAGCCTGGCGCGAACGGGCCGGATACTCGTCGATAGGACGCGCATACATCGCGTAGTCCGGGCGATAGCGGTACATATAGATTCGGCCGTATGTGCGCAGCTCTTCGGCAAATTCAGGCGCTAATTCGGCGTGCTGGTCGGCCGGGAAATAGCGCAGGGCATTTCTCAGCGCGAGGCGTTCCTCTTCGGGGGTGAGTATCTTCTTGCGGCGGGGCGCATGATTCACCTCTTTGTCGTAGGGCTTCGGAGCCGGAGGTGTGGCGGGTATGCCTGTCTTTATCGCGTTTTTGAATTCTATATCGGTCATCATTTAGAGATTATGTTTTCTACAATTGCAAGTACTTGAGCCTCTGCTTCGGCGGCAGCGGCGGCTATGGCTTCGCCGCGTGTCACAAGTTCGGCGGCTTTTTCGCGGTCTTTGAGCTGGGCTGCGTTGATTTTCACATTCAGGAGGGCGCCGCGCACAGCCGCACGTGCTGCGAGAGCCCCTACGCCGGCGTCGCTTGCCGAGTCGGGGTTGCCTTCGGTCGCCATGGCTTTCAGAAGCGGGAAAACCTCGTAAGCCGTCTCGAGCGTGCGCAGCGGCACCTCGGTGGCATAGAGCGTTGCAGCTTCCATGGCCTTGTCGCGTTCGGCCTTCTCGGCCTCTGTTCCCTTGGGCATGCCGAAGACGGCCATGATGCGGTTGAAGGCCTCGGTATCCTCGTCTACCAGGTGCAGCAGACGCTCCATCAGCGCGTTGCCTTCCTCGGCATAGTCGGAGAATTCTTCCCAGCGTTCGTCCCAGCCGGCTTTGTGGGCCGACAGATTGGCAACCATGGTGCCAAGAGCGGCTGCCAGAGAGCCCATATAGGCAGAAATGGAACCGCCGCCGGGTGCGGGCGATTCAGAGGCCGTCTCCTCGGCAAACTGGCGGCAGGTCATGCCGACAAGCTTCTCGCGCGATTCCTCGCCGGCCTCAAGCATGTATTCCACCACCTTTTCGGCCGGGTCGAAGGGTTTTAGCTCGTCAAGGCCCATGCTCTTCACGGCTATGCGCACAATTTCGCGCTCGGGAATGCCGAGCGAACGCTGCTGACGGCGCAGGAAGTACTTTCCGGCCTCCACAAGCGCCTTCTTCGGCACAAGGCCTACGATTTCAGTGCCCGTAACACGTATGCCGCGCTCGCGGGCCGCACGGCTCACTTCCTCGAAGGCCACATGCAGCGGCGTCGCCGACGTATCGGTGATGTTCATCGACACCTGCGCGATGCCGTATTCGTCTATATACCAGCCGATGGCCTTTGTGCCTTTGAGAGTGCCCGGTATCATCACGGGCTTGCCGTTCTCGTCCTTGAGCGGTTTGCCGGTCAGCTTGCCGCCTTCGCGGGCCGGACGTCCTTTTTCGCGCACGTCGAACGCTATGGCATTGGCGCGGCGCGTAGATGTCGTGTTCAGATTGAAATTTACTGCTATAAGGAAGTCGCGGGCGCCTACGGCAGTGGCGCCGGTGCGTGCGGCCGCCTCGTCAAACGGACGGTCGCCGAAATCGGGAGCCTTTCCCTCCTTATTCATTTTTTCGGGAAGAGCTTCATACTCGCCGGCGCGACACACGGCAAGATTCTTGCGTTCCGGCGTAAATGCCGCTGCCTCATAGCAATATGTCGGCACTCCGAGCTCGTCGGAAATGCGCTTGGCAAGTCCGCGCGCCATTTCGGCACACTCTTCGAGTGTCACGCCTGCGACCGGAATCAGAGGCAGAACATCGGTTGCGCCCATGCGCGGGTGTGCTCCGTGGTGATGACGCATATCGATCAGTTCGGCGGCGCGTTTCACGCCGGCGAAAGCTGCCTCGAGCACGGCCTCCGGCTCGCCTACAAATGTAACTACAGTGCGGTTGGTGGCGGCGCCCGGATCGACATCGAGCAGTTTTACGCCTTCGACGCTTTCGATGGCGTCGGTTATATTTTTAATTACTTCAAGATTGCGTCCTTCGCTGAAATTAGGCACGCATTCAATAATTTTCTTATCCATGAGATTCTGATGAAAGGTTAACACCACAAAGTTACAATTTTTTTCGACTAATCGGTTGTCTTAAACGTCCGGACTTGTCATTTATGAAAATACATTTTCAGGTCCGGAATCGTCCGTTCAGCCGCAGAAACCGTCTTTATTGAACCGATAGTACATTTCAATATTTTCCGGACTATCGTTCTCAAGGAGGAGCAGCAGTTCTCTTGCAAATTCCAGTGTCGCCGAGCCGTTTGCAGTGACAATATTATTGTCGCAGACAGCCTGAGCCTGTATATATCCTGACGGATTTGTGTATCGTTCGCCTCCCCACAGTCTGAGTTGGTCCAGACCGTTTCCGGTGTGCTTCACGGTATTCAGAAAACCGTGTCTGGCAAGGAAAGAGGCTCCGTTGCATATAGCCCCGACAGGTATGCCTTTTTCAATGGCTTTTGTGACAATAGGCACAACTTGCTCTGCTATCGGCGTGCACCAGCCGAAGCCGCCGATAAGAATCAGAGCGGCGTAGTCGTCGGGCATAGTGTCGAAAGAATAATCCGGCATTGTGCGGAAGCCGCCTATCGACTTGACCTCCTCAAGAGTCGGCGCCAGTGTTTTATTTACATATTTAGGCTGTTCCTTCATCGCAAAGGCGTCGGAGGCAATAGCTTGCGAAAGATACACAGCCTCATGTGCCGCATAGTCCGGTAAGAGTAAATATAGAATTTCGTTATCCATCTGTTTAAATGCTTGGTCCTCAGTTTATTCTAAAATATGCATGGTATAGCTTGACAAAGCTATCCAAAGTTACGAAATTTTTATCGATTAACCATGCGTTAACATCATTTAGGTTTTGCGGGCAATATAATTGCCCGTATCGCCCCCCATATTTGCCATAAAATATTAGATTATGGGAATTATATTTGTATTGATGATTGTGCCATTCGCCATTTATGAGTCGATAGCTGAATCCGTATCGGAGAAAGAATAATCGGCGAAAAGAGAGGAGTAGAGGGATTTTTTGCTAATTTTGTGGTGTGGCGTAATATCTGCCGCCTATTGTTATGAAAAAGTTCTTTTTACTGAGTCTGCTGCTTCTGGCATTTATCGGCGCTAACGCTCAGCGCCGCTCTGTCGCTATTCTTGGCGATTCTTATTCGACTTTCAAGGGTTTCGTACAGCCCGACAACAACCGCATATGGTATAAGGCCGAGGTTGATACGGCCAAAACCGATGTATCGTCGGTGCGACAGACATGGTGGCATCGTTTCGTGACCGACAACGGTCTCAAACTTGAGCGCAACAACTCTTTTTCGGGTGCTACGGTATGTAATACCGGCTATAAGGGCAAGGATTACTCCGACCGCTCCTTCATAGCACGAATGAAAGACCTCGGAACACCCGACATTATCCTGATTTTAGGCGCCACCAACGATTGCTGGGCCCATTCGCCTATCGGTGAATATAAGTATTCCGGCTGGACGCCTGAAGACCTCTATTCCTTCCGTCCGGCAATGGCTTATATGCTCGAGACGATGAAAGACTATTATCCCGGAACTGAGATTTATTTCGTGCTCAACTGCCGTCTGAGCGATGACATCAACGAATCTGTCCATGCTGTCTGCGGGCACTATGGCATACCGGTTGTCGACCTCGTCGATATCAACTGCAAGGCCGGTCACCCGACGCAGAAAGGTATGGCCCAGATTGCCGAACAGGTCAAAGCGGCTGTTCTGAAGTGAAATCAGGCAAGGTCTCTCTAACGGCTATTCTTGCGGCCCTTATGCTGCTGTCGGCTTCTTGCGGCAGCAAGAAGAAGGCTGTGCGCCAATATGAGGCCGACGGTCTTTATCCTGTCGAGGTCCCGGCAGAAGAAAAAAAAGGTGGCACAAACAAGAAAAAGAAGGACGTCCGTTCCAGAATAGTCGAGGAGGCCCGCAGCTGGGTCGGAACTCCTTACCGCTACGGAGGCGAGTCACGAAACGGAACCGATTGCTCGGGCATGGTGATGAACGTATATCGCGATGTCGCCGGAATCAAGCTGCCGCGCAATTCTGCCAAGCAGGGCGAATATTGCAGCCGGATAAAGCGCTCGGAATTGCTCTTGGGCGACCTTGTGTTCTTTACTACGCGTAGAGGCAAGGGAATCAATCATGTCGGAATCTATGTCGGCAACGGCTGCTTCGTGCACGCCTCGACTTCGCGCGGCGTTATCGTGAGCGACCTCGACCAGGATTACTATTCCCGTACATATCATTCGGCCGGGCGAGTGCCAGGTCTCGGAAAGGGCGCTGAAGAACCTGCGAAGGACGATTCCGGTAAACAGCCTCAGGCCAGAGCTCCGCGATATGAGCGTGTAGACAGGCTGCCGGGCCAAAAGAAAACTCCGGAAGCAGAGCTCCCGGAGTCGGTTATTGCTGTCGACAGCGTGGCTGCCGAGTCAGATTCTATACGCGAGGCTGTGCGCCGTGCGTTTTAGAGGGTGTCTCATAATATCTGTTAAAACACAGGCCAAAAAGTCTGAGATGGATTTATATCAGAGGCGAAGGAGCATAGCGGTTGCTATGTGACTGAGCCGAAGAGATAAAGACGCTCTGAATTTTTGGAGGCGGAGCCTTTGAATCCATCATGCCAGATGTTTTGATCAGACTTGAAAGAGGGTGTTTTTAACATTAGTGTAGTCTTGGCGTCTTTTTGTTAACTTGCCCATCATTCATCGGTCACATAGCCACCGCTATGCTCCCTCTTCATAATGGCCAATTTAAGCAAAAATACACCAACCTGTGGTTTAACAGATATTATGAAACACCCTCTTAGCGGGCTGCAAAAGCAGGACCGCCTACCATTTCCTGATAAGCATATACACCGGCCTGCGAAACTTCTACGGTGCGATATTCGCCACCGGCTACGGGAAGTTTCACGTGGGTGTCGTCTACGAACTGGAAGAGCATGTGGCGTTCGCCGTTTGCTTCGAACGACCATGTCTGTTCGGCCTGGTCGAAGTCGAGGCGTACGCTTGAGCCATCGTTGCAGCTGATGATGTCGTAGCCCTTGCCGTCGCAGCGAACGAGGTATTTGCCGTCCTGACCTTCAATCATGCGTTCGCCTTTGGCCATGGGGTTGGAGCCGCTCCAGAATTCGATGCTGTTGAGCACAATTACGTCGGCAAGAGCGCATACTTCATATACGGGGAGAATCCAGAAAGCGAAGAACACGAGTTCGTTAAGGAACTTATCGCCTACATTCTGGTTCCAGCCAAGGAGGCGGTTGGTGAGAGAGAAGCTGCCGATGCAGGAAGGAGTTGTCAGCATGGAGCCGAAGAGCAGGCATACGATAGCTGCTGAAATGACGGTTTTCTTCATGTTGTAAATTAGTTGTTTGAAAGTTAGAAATTTAAAGTCAGATAATTAAGTGATAAGTAATAAGGAGTAAGGAATAAGTGATTTCGCTAATCAATCGTTCCTGTCGCCTTGAAAGCAGAATTAAGCCACTCTGTCATGCGCTGATTTCACGCCGTGCATGTTCGTAGAAATTGGTGATTCGCTTTACATACGCTACAGTCTCGGTGCCGCGGCAATAACCATATTTGGTCACAGGGTCGTTGTAGTATTTCGGATTCATCTTCATCAGAATGGCCTTCTCCACATTGTCGTCCCATTTCTGCGGGTCGAGGTTGTATTTTTTTGCAAGAGCTATTGCATCGTAAACGTGTGCTATGCCTACGTTGTAGGCCGCTATGACGAATTTGAGGCGCTCTTTGTCGTTGGGCACGTATTTCACCAGATAGCTGTCGAGGTCGTTTATGAGTTTCGAGGCTACCTTCACGCTCGTTTCGGGGTTGCCTAACTGCGACACTTTTGTCTTGTAGCCTCGCGCTGTGCTCGGCATAATCTGCATGAGTCCGCGCGCACCGACCCAGGAGCGGGCATTGGGTTTGAATTTGCTTTCCACGAAAGCCTGCGCTGCCATAAGCCGCCAATCCCAGCCGACCGTAGGGGCATATTTCTTGAATATATTGTCGTATTGCGAAATATACCCTTTGGAGAAGTCGAAATTCACACGCGGCGTGAATTTTGTCTGTTCGAAATAGCGCTTGAGCAGTTCGGCATTTGTCTTCTGTGGCGATTCGCCGGCAAACCACGAGTCGATGGAGTCTGCAAGCCAGGTTTTGTCGGGGGCAACCGCCCATGATGCCCGTTGTGGAAAGCTTACTTCCATGCTTACATCAAGGTCAGGGTAATATGTCTTGTTCAGCATGGCGATGTCGCTGTCGACAACGGTCATAGGTATTTCTCCGTCGGATACGAGGCGCAGCAGGTCTTCGGTGATAAGGGTGTCGGCATCCACTTCGTGGATTGTAATGCCGCCGCCGAGTTCGTCGTTGAGATTCTGCAGCCGTCGCAGGTATTTGCTGTCTTTCTCTACGTAGACTTCTTTGCCGACGAGTTCTGTGACATCGCTGACCGGCGCCACGCCGTTCACCTTCGGCTGGACGAGCACCTGAGTGGTGTAATTCTCGGGTCCGCAGGGCAGCACGAATTTCTTGTAGTGGTCTGTAATCGGAACCTCGTAGGCTATGAGGTCTACTTTTCCTGAATCGAGCATCGCAACGGCCGTAGAAAGGTTTTTGGCTACCTTGAGGTCGAGCACCATGCCTTTCTGGCGGGCAAGGCTGTCGACGAGGGTGTAGTCATATCCCATCGGCTCGTCGCGATACAGGAAGTAGGAGGTCGGACCATAAAGAGTCACTACTTTCAGGGTGTCGGGCAGTGTGTTTTCGCAGTCTCGGCCGGTTTCGCAGTCGTTTTTGCCGCCGCAAGAGGGCAACAGGACTGAGGCCAGCAGAAAGAAAGACAAAGAAGAAAGCGCGTGAGCTTTGATGTGACGGAGTTGCATATCGGGCGTGATATTAGTTGACCGTATCCGGGCTGAGGACAGCCGGAAGGTCATCCCCTCCGTCGGGCTCAGTACTCGAAGATGCCGTAGGGCGTGGTCAGGGTAAGTTTCTTGGCCGGGGCTTCTTCGACACGTCCTATCACTTTGGCCTCGATTCCGAATTCGCCGGCAATGGCGATGATACGGTCGGCTGCCGCGGGGTCGCAGTACATTTCGAGACGGTGACCCATGTTGAAGACTTTGTACATCTCGCGGGCCTCTGTACCCGATTCGCGCCGAATGAGGTCGAACAGCGGTGGAACGTCGAATAAGTTGTCTTTAATAACATGTTTGCCTTCCACAAAGTTCAGAATCTTTGTCTGCGCGCCTCCAGAGCAGTGCACCATGCCGTGTACGTAGGGGCGCAGTTCAGAAAGAACGGCCTTCACCACCGGGGCGTATGTGCGGGTGGGGGAGAGCACGAGGCGTCCGGCGTCGAGGGGTGAGCCTTCTACGGCGTCGGTCAGACCTTTCGAGCCGCAGTACACAAGCTCTACGGGCAGGCCCGGGTCGTATGTTTCGGGGTATTTTTCGGCTATGGTCTTGTTGAATACGTCGTGGCGTGCCGAGGTAAGACCGTTGCTGCCCATGCCGCCGTTATAGTCTTTTTCGTAGGCGGCTTTGCCATAGGAGGCAAGGCCTACGATTACGTCGCCGGCCTTTATGTTGGCGTTGTCTATCACGTCGGCGCGGCGCATGCGGCAGGCCACAGTGCTGTCTACGATAATTGTGCGGACGAGGTCTCCGACGTCGGCAGTCTCGCCGCCGGTAGGATATATGCTCACGCCCATGGTGCGGAGTTCTTCGACGAGTTCCTGGGTGGCGTTGATGACGGCCGATATTACTTCGCCGGGCACAAGGCGCTTGTTGCGTCCTATGGTCGATGAAAGAAGAATATTGTCGGTCGCACCTACGCAGATGAGGTCGTCGATATTCATTATGAGTGAATCCTGCGCTATGCCTTTCCACACGTCGATGTTGCCTGTCTCGCGCCAGTAGGCATAGGCGAGGGCCGATTTTGTGCCTGCGCCGTCGGCGTGCATGATGTTGCACCACGCCGGGTCGCCTCCGAGGTAATCGGGAATGATTTTGCAGAAAGCACCGGGGAATATGCCTTTGTCGATGTTTCGGATAGCCGAGTGCACGTCTTCTTTCGAAGCCGAGACTCCTCTTTTCTCATAGCGTCCGCTGTCCATGTCTGTTATATTATATAGGTTATTTTAGTTTTGCCAGTTTTGCAGGGTTTCCGACCAGCCACACGATGTCGCCTTCTTCGAAAACGAGGTCGGGCTTTGAGTCGATGTGCTCCTCGCCGCGGTCTACTGCCACTACGAGAGCGTCGTAGGTGTCGCGCAGAGCCGATGAACGGGGCGTGCGCGAAATCAGCGGCGAGTCGGGGCCGAGAAGTATGCTGGTGAGCTTCATGTCGGAATAATCGTGTGCCGACGTTGTTTCCGTTTCGTCGGCCTCAATCTGGGGAAGTAGTTTTTCAATCTGTTCGTCGGTGCCGATGATACCTAATATGTCTCCCGGGTAAATCCTTGTACGGCCATTGGGAATAGGTATGAAATTAGCACCTCGCTGTATGCTTACCACGTTTACACCGAAGCGGTTGCGCAGATTGGAATCCATCAGCCGCTCGCCGGCGAAGGCGCATGCCGTGCCGACTGTCATGTAGGCTTGGTGCAGGTCGTTTACCACGGCATTTTTTTTGCCGCTGCGCCGCAGTTCGCGCTCGTTGAGATTGTCGAGGAATTTGCTCTCTATGCGTTCCATGCTCGCATTGAGCTTGCGGGAGAAGTAGAACGCCAGCAGCACGACCACAGCTATCACGGCCACAAGGCCGGCCTTGGCCGAATATACTTCGCTGATGGCCCTGACGATGAATACTACCGCTATCAGGAAGCGGAATATTATCATTACGATACGTGGAATGTTGCTTCCGAGCCCCTCGGTGCCGTCGGGACCTTTTGTCTTGATCGGAATGACAAGCGCCAGGAGAAATGGAGCCATCGCGCCGAGTGTGATGACTATGCAGAGCACATTGGCCCAGTCGCCGGTATGATTCCGCAGCCACGGCAGAAGGTACATCTGTGAGATAAGCAGAATGCCGACAAGCACGACGGAGTAGAGCACCGTGCGCCATATGTAGCGTTTGAGAACGGCTTTCCAGGGCTGTCCGGCGGCTTCGCTGCGGTCGGCCTGTTTGCGGTAGCGGTCGATGAGGAAATTCAGACGGCGGGGCAGACGGCGTTCCAGCCATTTGTAGAACGGCAGCGACATTTTTATGAAATACGGTGTTGTGAACGTCGTTATCACCGATACGGCCACTACGATGGGGTATATTGTCGTGTCGAGCACTCCGAGACTCATGCCCAGTGTGGCGATGATGAATGCGAATTCGCCTATCTGCGTGAGCGAGAAGCCCGACTGTATGGCAACTTTAAGCGTCTGGCCCGTAACAAGCATGCCGAATGTGCCGAAAATAATCATTCCGACAATCACCACTGCCGAAAGAAGCAGAATCGGGCCCCAGTACTGTGCCAGAATATGAGGCTGGACCATCATGCCGACGGAGATGAAGAATACAGAGCCGAAGAGGTCTTTGACGGGCATGACGACGTTTTCGATGCGTTCGGCGTAGCTCGTGCCTGCCAGAATGGACCCCATGACGAAAGCTCCAAGCGCCAGCGAGAAACCGCAGAACACGGAGAACACGGCCATGCCCAGACACAGGCCCATCGACACCACAAGCAGGGTTTCGGAGTTGAGAAAGCGGCGTATGCGGTTGAGAAGCGACGGAAGCACATATACGCCCACAAGAAACCATATGATGAGGAAGAATACCAGTTTGCCTACGCTGAAAAGAAGTTCGCCGCCCTCGACGCTTTTGTTGATGGCTATCGACGAGAGAAGCACCATCATCAGGACGGCAAAGAGGTCTTCGACAATGAGCACCGCCAGAACGAGCGAGGCGAATTTCTTTTGTCGCAGCCCCATGTCGGTAAATGCCTTTATGATGATTGTTGTCGACGACATCGACAGCATTCCGCCGAGGAAGAGGCTGTTGATATAGTTCATGTGCATCAAATGCCCGACGGCAAAGCCGGCGCACATCATGCCGGAAACGATTATCAGCGCTGTGACAACCGCAGAGCCTCCTGAATTGACAAGCTTGCGGAAACTGAATTCGAGACCGAGTGAGAAAAGCAGCACTACGATACCTATCTGTGCCCAGAAATCGATGTTTTCTTCTGTGGTCACAGACGGAAGGTACTCGAAGTGAGGACTGGCGAGGAAGCCCGCCACTATATAGCCCAGCACGACCGGCTGCTTAATCCATTTAAAAAGGACAGTAACTACGGCTCCGAGCAGCAGTATGAATGCCAAATCGCTGATAAGACCCTGTACTTCCATCGGTTATATATTAATCTGGTTGGCGAGTGTGATAGCTTTTGTGGGGTGCAGACGAGCGAATTGCGAGAATAAATCTATATAATTTGTCGATTCCTTTACGAGCACTATCAGATTGAGGTGTGTCTCGTTGGCGTCGAAATCGTAGTCTACATAGAAGTTGCTCAAGTGTATTTTATGCTCGCGGAGCACGGCGCGGTAGTCGCTGATATCGTGGAGGATATCGGCTGTGCGGATTCTGATTATGCGCGATTCCGCACCACGTGTCAGGCGCTTTTCGATTCCTTCGAGAAGCACGAGTATGAACAGGATAAGGCCGGAGGCCACTACCGACAGCCAGTACATGCCCAGACCGACAGCCATGCCTATGATGGCTACCATCCATATGCCGGCGGCAGTGGTCAGGCCGCGCACCGAGCCTTTCATCTGTATGATGGCACCGGCTCCGAGGAAGCCTATGCCGGTAATGACCTGGGCGGCTATGCGGCCGGGGTCGCCGTTTTTAAGCCCCATGTACTCCTGAGGAACGTATATGGAAAGAAGCATGGCAAGCGTCGCACCCATCGATATGAGAGAGAATGTGCGTACGCCGGCTGTCTGTCCTTTGCGACGGCGCTCGAAGCCAACGACCGCGCCGAGAAGCATGCTCAGCAGCAGTTTGTAGATAGAGCCGACGGTGTTGACTTCTATCGCGTTGATGGCACCGTAGATGTCGCGGAGGAATTCCATTTATTTATTTCAAGCTGAAAGAGCGCGATACGAGGCGGAAGTTATCGGCGAAAAGTTCGACGGTATAGTCGCCGGCTATAAGGGGGGTGTTCACGTCCCAGTAGATGGTGACGCCGGGGATTTCCTCGCCTTCGTATTCGATTGTTTTCTGGGCCGAGCAGCCTACGTTTCCGCCTTCGAACGAGAACGAGCCTCCGCCTGTCAGAAGCTGGCCCGAGGGAGATATGATGCGGGCGTAGATAGTCTTTTCACCGACCGGGGTGGAATTGTTCTGAGGTATGGTGAAGTTTATGACGAGCTGAGTGGCTTTTGCAACCTTTTTCTCTGTTTTGCCTTTTTTGTTGAGCGCTCCGAGCGACAGGCCGGTAACGTTGAGGCGCTCTGCAAGCGTCATGCGTTCGCTGAGAACTTCGTTCTTGCGGGCAGTTTCCTTGACCTGCGACTGCAGGGTGCTGTTCTGGCGCTTTATTTCGGTGTTTTCGCTGCGCAGGGCCTCGTTTTCCTTGTTGAGACGGTCGATTTCTTCCACATAGTGGCGCAGAAGTGCCCTGAGTGTGTCAATTTCGCCTCGCAGTTTGGCGATTTCTGCCGCGCTTTTATGTTTCTGGCTGGCAAGCTCCTGCTGAAGTTTCTCCACCTGCAGGCGTGCGGCCTCGTATTTCTCGTTTAGCTGACGCTTTATGGAATCGTCTTTGATATACTTGCGCGAGTTTTCGAACTGTGCGAATTCGTTGTTAAGATCGGCATATTCGCTTTCGAGTTGCTGCTGGGCTATGTCGAGCTGCATCTGCTCCATTTCGGCCTTGGCGGCCTCTGCGGCGCGCGATGAGCGGACGGCCCAGAATACAAGCGCGCCGATTGCAATGGCTCCTGCCACGACGGCGGCTATGATTATCCACGATGGTTTGCGTTTCATCTCCTTGGTCTTGGGTTTAGTCTGGTCCATGTGAGTATGCTTATGAACTGCAAATTTAGCAAAAAAATCAGAAAGGGCTGTCCGATTTGCCTCCTTCATTCAGAAAATCCGGATTGGGGCCGGGAACACCGCCCGTGCCGGGAAGTCCGAGAGCTGCCGCATCGGCCGCTGCTGCCGAGGCATCGGCTACGGGAACGGCCGTATCGGCGTTGTCGCTGGCGGCGCGCATGCCGAAAGCAGCGCCTTCTTCACCGGCCGGCTCCCAGTTCTCGAATCGCACATATTCGTTTCGGAAGCGCAGGTCGACAGTGCCGACAGAACCGCTTCGGTGCTTGGCGAGAATGAACTCGGCCTTGCCGCGAATGTCGCGTCCGTCCTCGTCGGTAGAGGAGTGTGAATAATACTCCGGACGGTGAATGAAACATACGATGTCGGCGTCCTGTTCGATGGCGCCCGATTCGCGAAGGTCGGAAAGCTGAGGGCGTTTGTCTTTGTTGCCTCGGTCTTCAACCTTACGGTTGAGCTGCGACAGCGCCACAATAGGTATGTCGAGCTCTTTGGCCAGCTGCTTGAGCGAGCGCGATATCGTACTCACTTCCTGCTCGCGCGAGCCGAGTTTGAGGCCGCCGGCAGTCATGAGCTGAAGGTAGTCGATTATTATCATGCGCACGCCGTGCTCGCGCACCAGTCGGCGCGCCTTGCTTCGCAGCTCCATAATCGATAGGCTCGATGTGTCGTCTACGAAGAGCGGAAGGCCCTGCAGCTTCTGCATGCGGTGCAGCAGCTGGTTCCATTCGAGCTGCGAAAGGCTGCCGCTTTTTATTTTTTCGCCGCCGAGCTCGCATGCGTTTGAAATGAGACGGTTCACAAGCTGAAGGTTGCTCATTTCGAGCGAGAATACGGCTATGGGATTGTTCATCAGCGCTATGTTCAGCGCCATCGACAGCACGAAGGCTGTCTTGCCCATGGCCGGTCGGGCTGCTATGATGATGAGGTCGGAGTTCTGCCAGCCCGAAGTATATTTGTCGAGTTCGCGGAATCCGCTGCTCAGGCCGCTGAGACCCGACTGCTGCTGAGAGGCCAGCTGCATGCGTTCGAGGGCGTGGGTGAGCAGCGGGTCTATCTGCGACACCTCTTTCTTCACATTACCCTGCGAAATCTCGAACAGACGTTTTTCGGTTTCCTGAAGTATGTCGTCGACGTCGTTGCTTTCGTCGAACGAGGCATTCTCAACTTCCGAGGCAAAGGCAATGAGCTCGCGGGCAAGGTATTTCTGAGCTACGATTCGGGCATGAAATTCCACGTGTGCGGCAGAGGCCACATTTGATGTCAGCCCGACCACGAATGCGGCACCACCGGCCTTTTCGAGAGTGCTCGACAGACGCAGCTGGTTTACGACCGTCATCATGTCGATAGGTTTTTGCTCCAGGCCGAGAGTCTGAATCGCTTCGTAGACGGCCGCATGTCGAGGCTCGTAGAAGCTCTCGGGCTTGAGCAGGTCGCAGACGAGCGTATAGGCATCTTTCTCAACCATGAGAGCGCCGAGTACGGCGGCTTCGACCTCTATTGCCCGGGGTACAAGACGCCCTACGGGGTCGTCGGGCATTGACCCTTTCTTGATATACGGTTTTTTCTGCTGATATGACTGGCTTTCGGGCATTATCGTTTGCGTGCGTTTTTGATAAATTCTTGTGTCGGAATGAAATAGAATTCCACCCGGCGGTTCTTGGCGCGGTTAGCGCGGCCATGGTTATCGGCCAGCGGTTCGTCTGAACCGATGCCGTAGGGTATGATTCCGGTCTCGCGATGAGAGTCTTCTTTATAGAAGTATTCGTCGATGGCGTTGGCGCGGTCGGCTGTAAGGCGGTCGGCATAGACGGCATCGCCGGTGTTGTCGCTGTGTACGGCTATGACAACCTTAAAATCTTCGCGACGATTCACAAAGTGTTTGAGACCTGAGAGTTTTGCTGGGGCTTTTGACGATAAACTTGTCTCGTTGGGCGAGAAAAGAGTACTGCAGGGAATTGTTACCATCACAACCTCGCCGGAACGGACCAAAGATGCTTCGTAGCCGGCCTCTTTGAGTTCGTCTCTGAGATTGTCCATATGCGCGACAACTGCGTTCCTTTGTTTTTCAGGAACTTCAGGGGTCTTTATGTTCTCCTCGATAGAGGCGGTCGCCGGGTCGAAATCAGTTTTTTTCTGTGCAGTAGCCGTCATGCACCAGGCCACAAGCACAATCGACGATAGGATACGGAGAGAACTGCGCATAATCAGATAAGGCTGTCTTCGTATTCTATTTCCGCCAGTATGAGCGTTTTGATTTGTTCGCGTGTGAGTGAGGATTTCGATTTGCCCTTCAGGTAGCCGGCAATGAAATCGGTCATATCGTCGATGTCGGTTTCATCGTCAGCATCAGCATCGATATCAAGTTCGCCGTTTTCGTCATAATAGTCGAAAATGAGATCGAGTACCTGGTAAATGTCTTCGTCGGCCGGTGCGGCAGGGCCAAGCGCGTTTTTCATCACCGCTATGGCTTCGTCTTCATCATATTCTTTCATAATAAGTTATAGATTTATAAGCCCGGCGGGCAAGTTCATGTAAATAGTTTCTGAGTCGGTGTCAACTTCAAGAATAAGGTCGGGATTTGCCGGTACAAGGATTTCAGAACCGTCGGCGGCTGTGACTATGAAGAGATAGTTGTCGGTGGAGTCGTCGAAGTCTGAGATTACCCCGATTTTGACGCCGTCGCTTTCTATGGTGTAGCCGGTGAGGTCGTCGAGGAAGAATCCTTCGGCGTCACGCTCAGTCTCGGGAAGGTCTTCGGGCTGGGCGAAGATGGCTTTGTTGGTGAAGAGTGCGGCTTTTTCCTGGCTGTCGATGCCCTCGAAGGTGAGAAGTACGCTTTCAGCACCTTTTGTACGCCATGAGACGATGAAAAATGGCACCATGAGGCCGTCGAGCTCTACGAAAACGCAAGAAAGCTCCGACGGGTCTATGTCGGTGTCGGGTATCACGGCCGACATTTCGCCCTTTATGCCATGGGGCTTTCCGAAACGCCCTATTTCTATGAGTTGTTCGGCCGGTATCATTTCTTTTTCTTCTTTTTGGACGGAGCCGGAAGTGCGCGGAATTCATGGAGGCGCATCTGCTCGGGGTGCATGTTGATGGCTCCGTGCGAAAGCATGCGTAAATCATCGAATACACGCTGGTCATCGACGCCTTCGCGGCAGAAAGCCACGACAATCTTTTTCATATGGTCGGCAATCATGAACACAAGCTCGTCGCGGGCTTCTCCCGGTTCCATGCCCGAAGCCACGTCTATCATCCGCACTATGGTGGCTCCATAGCGGCGCATGGGCATGTAGCCGGGCTTGGTGGCTTCGATGTGGTCGGGAGCTTCTGCAAAGACATCGCTCTGGATATGATTGAAAGGCACATCGACATCAAGTCTGAAACCGCTCATTATAAAAAGATGATCCCAGAGTTTACGGCGGTGTTCTTCGCGGTCTTCGCCCTGGGCGGGGAAAAGGGTGCTCATTGTTCCGACGATTGTGTTTGCGCAGAGAGTGCGTTCGTTGCGGTCTTCAATCGTCAGACAGTGGTCGATCATCTTCTGTATGTTGCGCCCGTACTCAGGCAGAGTGAGCCTCGGAAGGCGGTTGGTATATGTCAGCATTGGTGTGTTCTGTGTTTTACAGCCTCAAAGTTACTGCAAAAATCCCATATCGGCAAATCAACTTTCCGGGAGTTCGCCGCGTGTTGTCTGTAATAGGACAAAGCCGGAAGAAACGCGAATGCTGCGGTCTTCCGGCTTTGTTTAGTCGTTATCTCGTTATCTGCTGTTAGAGCGAGTTGCGGTCCTTGTTGCTTTTACGGAAGAACAGCTTGTGGTCGATGTACTCCTGTGTTGCGATAAGGGTGGGTTTGGGCAGACGCTCGTAGTAGCGGGAGATTTCAATCTGTTCGCGGTTTTCGCTCACTTCTTCGAGAGTGTCGTTGTAGGGGGCGAATTCCTGAAGTTTCTTTTCGAGGTCGCTTTTCATCTGTGCGGCTATCTGGTTGGCGCGCTTCGAGATGACGCATACGGTTTCATAGATGTTGCCGGTCTGTTCCGAGAGCTCGATGAGGTCGCGGGTGACGGTGTTGAGCGGAGTGTTGCTTTTCTTGAAATCCATGACTATGGTGCTTTGTTTTGTTCGTGTTGGAATATTCCGGCCGAAGGGCGGGAGGGAGGGGAGAGTATCAGTCGTGTACGTATCTGTTGGCGATTTTCTGGATATTGTCGGCCTCTTCGCGTTTGGGACTGTCGGGATAGTTGTTGATGAATGAGTAGTATTCGTCGAGGACGTCGCGGAAGCGGTCGGCTTTTCGTTCTTCAACCGAGTTCAGTGCTTCCTGATAGCGTGCCTTGAGAATGAGCATTTCGAGGTCTTCCTTATATTTGGAGTAGGGATAGTCCTTGATGGCGTTGCGGGCCACTATTACGGCGCTTTCGTAGTTGTTGCCCATATAGTTGCCGAGGTTGTAGTAGAGCTGGGCGTTCTGCAGCTGTTTGAGTGTCAGTTTGTCCTGCATTTCGAATATGGCGTTCTGTGCAATCGAAACTTTGTCGCTGCGGGGGAAGTACTCCAGGAATCCCTGAAGCTCTTCGATGGCCTTGATTGTGCCTGTCTGGTCGAGCTGGGGTTCGGGCGAATCGAGGTAATATCCGTAGCCGCAGAAGAATCGGGCGGCTTCGGTGTATTTTCCTTTCGGATAGCGGCCGTAGTAGGTCTTGAAATATGCGCCGGAGCTTACATAGTCCTTGTTCTCATAGTGGCTCATTGCAAGCAGATAGAGCGATTCTTCGGCTTTGTCCGAGCCTTTGAAGTAGGCTATACAGTCTTCGAGAAGTGTGGCAGCCTGGACGTATTTCTTTTCTTCAAACGCGCGCTTTGCGTATTCGAATTTATAGTTGACGTCGGTGCTCTTCTGAGCGCGCTGGTATTCACCGCACGAGCTCAAGAGAATAGCTGCAAGAAGGGCTACAATGTAATATCGCATTGGTGTGGTAATCATATACAATTGTGCAAAGATAGCAAAAAAGACGCTAACAGCGAACCGTCGCAACAAACTTTAGCGACTCTTTGCACAAAATTAACACTTGTGTGCTTAAAGGACGTTCAGCACCTGTTCTTTGATTTGCTCGAGCGAATCTTTCATGCGCACGACGATGGCCTGCATCTCGGCATGGTTGCTTTTTGAGCCGAGAGTATTGATTTCGCGCCCCATTTCCTGGGCTATGAAACCGAGTTTTTTGCCTTGGCCGCCGTTGGCCGATTCCATTGTCTCGAGGAAATACTGGAGGTGCTTGCGTAGACGCTGTTTTTCTTCGTTTACATCGAGTTTTTCGATGTAGAATATCATTTCCTGTTCGAGACGCCCCTTGTCATAGTCGGGAACGTTGATTTTCGAAAGGTTTTCTTCTATTCTGAGGCGGATTCGGGGAACGCGCTCGGCCTCGAAAGGTTCGATGCTTTCAAGAAGAGACGATATTGTGGCGATTCGAGCTGCGAAGAACTTTTCGAGTTCGATGCCTTCGGCGCGGCGGTGCGCCGACAGGTTTTCCACCGCCTGGGCCACAGCCTTGTCGAGAGCTTCAATCTGGTCTGCATCGGCGGCTTCCGGGCTTGTAGAGCTGATTGTGTCGGGGAAACGGAGCAGAACGGAGTACCAGTCGGCCGGAGCAGGGATTCCGAGCGCGGCCGAGGCATCTTCAATCTGTTTTTTGTATGCGGCAAGGGCGGCAACGTCGAGCGTTGAGTGTATTTCTGTGTTCGCGCCGATGGTTTCTACGTTGACAATCACATCGACCTTGCCTCGCTCGAGGCTTCGGCCGATGGCAGAGCGCATGTCGAGCTCATGTTCGCGAAATGCATAAGGCAGACGGAGGTTGATGTCCATCTGTTTGGAATTAAGCGATTTTATCTCGACTGTTATTTTTTTAGCTCCGGCTTCGGCTGTAGACTTGCCGAAGCCGGTCATAGACATTAACATATTTATTTCCATTGCGCTTGCCCCTGGCAGCGCTTTAGATGGTGATGGGGCCGGGTACGGACGAGCCGGACCTTGCGGCTGCAAAATTACAAAAAATCGTCCGCATTCTCACCGTTTTGACTGGAAAAAGTAGTAACTTTGCCGAAAACACAAGTGTAATGGCAACTATACTTAATATAGAAACCTCAGGCGCGCCTTGTTCGGCGGCTCTCACATCCGACGGAATGATACTCGCCCACCGGGAAGATTTTACCGGACGGAATCATGCCGCCGCGCTCAGCGATTTCATCAAATATTGTCTTGATTATGGCTCGGAGCATGGTCTCAAACCCGATGCGGTGGCCGTGAGCCTCGGTCCGGGCAGCTATACGGGTCTTCGAATCGGGCTTAGCGAGGCTAAAGGCCTGGCCTACGCCCTCGATGTTCCGTTGATTGGAGTGAAGACTCTTGAACTTCTTGCGACAAGAGTGATGTTTTCGACCGACAGCGTTGACCCCGACTCGATTCTTATCCCGATGGTCGATGCCCGCCGTATGGAAGTATATACCGGCGCATACGATTTCGGTCTTGCCGAGCTGATGACTCCCGGCGCACTGATTCTTGACGAAAATTCTTACGGTGCTCTGAAAGCTACCGGGCGCCCTATCCTGTATTTCGGAAGCGGAGCCGAAAAGGCACAGCCGTTTATGGAAGGTGCCACATATGTGGAAGGCGTCGAAGCTCTGGCTGTCGATATGGTGGCGCTCGCGGAGCTGGCCTATAACCGCCGTCAGTTTATTGATACCGCTTATTCTGTGCCTGTGTATCTTAAGGATTTTCAGGCAACGACACCAAAAAACAAGGTGATATGACAGAATCCCAGCTTGCCGATATAAAGGCGTGCCTCGATGTCCTGCGCCGTGGAGGCGTTATAGTGTATCCTACAGATACAATATGGGGCATTGGCTGCGACGCCTGTTGCTCCGAGGCTGTGAAAAAGATTTTTGAGCTGAAAAAACGAGCCGATGCAAAAGCTCTTATAACGCTTGTCGGCTCTGAAGGGCAGCTTGAGCGCACAGTGGCCGATATACCGGACGTAGCGTGGCAGCTTATTGAGTATAACGAGAAACCACTCACGATAGTCTATGACGCCCCTCTTAGCGAGGCCGGTATAGCGCCGGAGCTACGTGCTCAGGACGGTTCCATCGGTGTCCGTCTGACCTCCGATGAATTTTGTGCCGAGCTTTGCAAGCGTCTGCGCCGTCCGTTGGTGTCTACGTCGGCTAATGTCAGCGGCGAGCCCGCTCCGGCATGCTTTGCCGATATTTCGAAAGAAATCATTGATGGCGCCGATTATGTCTGCATGAGTCGTCGCGACGAGAAGCCGGCCGAGGCTGCTCCTTCTACGGTAATGCGTCTGTCTTCAGGAGGACTATTCAAGGTTTTACGCCCATGATGCCGCAGGCGCGCCAGCAAATCAAATATCTGCTGTCCGATTTCATCACCCTGAATATCGGCTGGCTGATATTCGATGTGGCCCGCTTTTATACTCTTCCGGCAGATTTGTTGCCAGACAGTCTCGCTTCGTTTCTGCTGTATCCTCAACTACTGACCGGACAGATTGTGGTGCCGGCCGGAATGATTATGCTCTATGCCGTATCGGGCTCATATAACAGGGGCGGCACCCTTTACCGTTCGCGTCTCGACGAGTTTCTGAATACAATTCTGATTTCGCTCATAGGCATGCTCGCTGTTTTCTTTGTCGTTCTCATCAACGACAATATTCCGGAGCGTATCACCAATTATGAGCTAATGTTTCTGCTTTTCGCGTCGCTCATGGTGCCGACTGCCATCGGACGCTATATCATAAGCTCGGGCGCGGCCAGGCGCATACACCGGGGCGATTACAGCGTGAATACTCTCATCGTCGGCGCTTCGCCGGAATTCAGGCGGAAAATCGAGCGTATCATGGATTCATCGACCCTGTCGGGTTTGAGACCGGTGGCATGTGCGCCGTTTGCTGAAGAGTGCCGGGAGGCGGAGCTTGCCGGATTGCCGGTGTACAATACCGACGATATTGTGGGCCTTTGCCGGAAGCTCGATATAGGCGCTGTCGTCGTGCTGCCGCCGAAGGACGGTGTCAAAAGCATGGGGGCCTTGCTGGGCGATTTGTATTCGCTTGGGATTCCGCTGCTCGTATCGGCCGAACTTTTCGGCCCGGTCGCGCTGCAGCCTCGTGTAATCGGAGTGATAAACGAGCCTCTGGTCGATGTCACCAATGCCAATATTCCGCCTTCCGTCGCCAATCTTAAAAGACTAGGCGACATTGTCGTGTCTGTGTTTGCCTTGGTTTTACTGAGCCCGGTAATGCTGGCTATAGCCATTGCCGTGAAGCTTGATTCTAAAGGCCCGTGTTTCTATCGTCAGGAGCGTGTAGGGTTTCATGGCCGGCCGTTCCGAATCATCAAATTCAGAAGCATGCATACCAATGCCGAGGCCGATGGTGTGCCGAAGCTGTCGTCGGGCGGCGATGACCCCCGTATTACCGCTGCGGGCCATTTTCTGCGGAAATACCGCCTCGACGAGCTTCCTCAGTTCTGGAATGTACTTGTCGGTGAGATGTCGCTGGTCGGGCCGCGGCCTGAACGAAAGTATTATGTCGACCGGATTGTCGAGCGTGTGCCGTGGTATGGCCTGGTGAGACAGGTTCGTCCTGGCATAACCTCTTGGGGCATGGTTAAATACGGATATGCTTCCAGTGTCGGCGAGATGGTTGAGCGCTCGGGCTATGATTTGTTATATATCCGCAATATATCATTGCCTGTAGACCTTAAAATCATCTTTCATACCGTCAGCACCGTTTTCAGAGGGAAAGGCATTTGACAATATCAAAACTTTTCCTTACTTTTGCTCTGCAATATGGAACAAGAACAGGCCAATAAGGGTATCAAAGAATTGTTTATGAAATTCCTGCTGTGGCGCGACCGCCACATCAAGGAACGCAACTTCGTGCTCGTACTCGCCTTTTTTGTAGGCATTTTCAGCGGTCTTGCCGCTATTGTGCTGAAATTTCTTATTCATTTCATATCGACGGTTCTTACATCGCGCATAAATCTCGAGAGCGGCAACTACCTTTATATTCTGCTGCCGGCTGTCGGAGTGGTACTGACGGCGCTTTTCGTGAGGTATATTGTCCGCGACAATATAAGCCATGGTGTGACGCGCGTGCTATATGCCATCTCTCAGAACAAAAGCCGCCTTAAGCGCCATAATATATATACGTCGGTCCTCGCCAGCTCCGTCACAATCGGATTCGGCGGGTCGGTAGGAGCCGAAGGCCCTATAGTCTATACGGGGGCTGCCATCGGTTCAAATCTCGGGCGTGCGTTCCGCATGTCACCGCGCATTCTTATGATTCTCGTAGGCTGCGGGGCTGCCGCCGGTATCGCCGGCATATTCAAGGCGCCTATCGCAGGAATGCTGTTTACCCTCGAAGTATTGATGCTCGACCTTACCACTGTGTCGGTAATGCCGTTGCTGATAGCCTCGATAACGAGTACGACTCTCGCATATGTCTACACCGGCTATGAATTCGAGTTTTTCTTTGCCCAGACTGAGAACTTCTACACTTCGCGCATTCCATTCGTGATACTTCTCGGCCTCGTGTGCGGCTTTGCATCGCTGTATTTCACCCGGGTGATGAACATGATGGAGAATTTCTTCGGCCGGTTCAAGAATCCATGGGTGAAGACTCTCATCGGCTGCACGATTCTTTCCGGCCTTGTCTTCCTCTTTCCGCCGCTGTATGGCGAAGGTTACGGTTCTATCGTGGGTCTTCTTGCGGGCGATACATCGTCGATTGTAAACGGTTCTCTTTTCTATGGCGACCGTAATCAAGTGTGGTTTCTGGCATTGTTTATCGGCCTTGTCGTGGCTACGAAAGCATTTGCCACATCGGCCACAAACGGCGCCGGAGGTGTCGGTGGAACGTTCGCGCCGTCGCTGTATGTAGGCTGTCTTACGGGATTCCTCTTTGCATATGTGCTCAATATATTCGACCTCGGCGTCGAGCTGTCAACAAAGAACTTCGCTCTCATCGGCATGGCCGGAGTAATGAGCGGTGTAATGCACGCCCCTCTGATGGCTATCTTCCTCACCGCCGAACTGACCGGGGGGTATGAGCTGTTTCTGCCGCTGCTGATTGTCAGCACGATTTCGTATGGCACTATAAAAGTGTTCGAGCCATATTCAATATACACCATGCGCCTCGCCAAGCAGGGGCAGCTTCTGACGCATCATAAGGACAAGGCTGTTCTTACACTTCTGAAAATCAACAATGTCATCGAGACCGACTTTCTTCCGGTATATCCCGAAATGACTCTGAAAGAAATGGTCGATGTAATAGCCAAGAGCAACCGCAACCTTTTCCCTGTAATCAACGAAAAGCGCGAGCTTGTCGGGGTGGTGCTTCTCGATGACATACGCAATATCATGTTCCGTCCCGAGTTATATCGTCGCATGCGGGTGAGCACGTTCATGTCGGCTCCGGCAGGACGTATAGAAGTAGGGGAGAGCATGGATAAGGTGATGAAGACATTCGATGATACGGGGGCGTGGAACCTTCCTGTAGTCGAGAACGGTGTCTATGTCGGGTTTGTGTCGAAAAGCAAGATTTTCAATTCTTACCGAAGAGTTCTCCGCCACTACTGCGAAGACTGACAGTGATATTGTATCGTTTTATTTTTATATAATATTGGTCAGGAGTAATCCCAATATTTAATCTGTTTTTTTAATTAACCGATACATCAGGGCAATATCCTCCGATGCCATCTCGAATTTTGATTTTTCAATCAAAATGTTCTGACCCGTCATAATGTAAGAGGGTATAATGCGTATCCCTTTATAGATAATCTCGGTGTTGCGCAATTTGTAGGTAGATATGCTTGGAACGGCATTTTTTTCGGACTCTTTCTTGCTGATAATGTTGAACGCTTTTTTCGCGACATCTCCCATCAGCATGATAACCTTGAGATTGGGAAACAATTGAATTTCACGTTCAAGTGCCGGCAGACTTTCTTCAATACTCTCCTTTGAAACAGCGTATTCGGATTTAGGTGTCTTGACCGCGTTTGTAATATAAACACCGAGGTTCAATATATCGTGAATGCTGTTTACATCAATACCGGCTTTTTGAAACAGTGGGATAGTAGTCGACATATATGCTGAATCTAACGTTCCATAGAAATCATCGTCAGAATCAGCTGGCACCACTTCGTTTATCATTATAGCCTGTATCGTTTTGTAAAAAATAATCGAGAAGTGCGCCGGATTCTAATCGAGAAGTGCGCCATAT
>CAMNRO010000031.1 GCA_946553045.1 uncultured Porphyromonadaceae bacterium
CGGGCTTCTTTTTTATATCTCCACTCATAATTACTAATCGCGCAGCAGCGCGATTGACAAAGACAATAAATAATCCGCAGTGTGGCGAGTTGGCTCGCTTAGCTGCGGATTATAGCTATGATTGTTTGTGAGTTTCTTATTCTTGGTCAGGGAGGGGAATTCTTTTGAGAGTCATTAATTGTTTGCCATTTCTGTCGAGCAGAAGAACGGTGTTTTCATTTTTGCCTGCAATCGCAGTGGTAGCTTCTTCAAGCGCTACGAGCATTGCTGTTTCCTGGTCTGACTTGGGGCATGCCATGCGCGTGACACCCATATTGCTGAAGTCGATCGCGTTTGTGCGTGCGGGGTCTATGTAAATGTCGCCGTTGAAGTAGTTGCAGCCGGTGTTGCCGTGTGTTTTGAGCTCGGCGATATCAATGAAGATGTTACATTCGTCATCATCGATGGCTTTACCGTCTATGGAAGTTACACGCCAGTTACCGTTGAGGAATTCCATATTGTGTCGTCGAAGGGTAAGAGCAGTTTTTCCTTTGTCGTTTTTCAGGTATATGTATGTGTCTTGTCCGATTCTGTATGATTCGGCAGTAAGCTTGGCGTCATCGCTCAGACATGCGGAAACGGCGTCGGCAAACGGAACATCGGCGCAGTATTTCATTGTAGAGATTGTTTGAGCGAATGTCATGACTCCATCGGAGCGGAGTACATAGTCGCCGTTTATGATGTTACAGCCATCGGAGGCGAAGAATCGGCCGGTAGACGGTTGAAAGTTTATATATGGCACATTCTCTTCTACGTTTATTTTAGTGTCGCCAACTGCGGTTATCTCCCATTGTCCGCCACTGAGTTCTGCGTCTGACGGACGCTCGCCTTTCGGGCTTTCCGGGGTGCTTTTGGCGGTGTTTGCTGTATTCTTTTTCTTTTTATGTTTCTTAGGGGCTTTGATTTCAACAGTGCTCGCAGTGCCGTTATTATCGTTTTTTTCAGTCGGACGGAATATTGAGCACGATGATAAGAGCAGAGTTGCCGCTAAAGCGGCGCTTATTGTACTTTTTCTCATATTTTCAGTGTTAGTTATAATTGAGAAACGCCATTATAAGGGCTATTGTTGGCATTATTAACTGCCTTTGCAATGTAAAGATAGATATTTTTTTTCTAAACTCTTTGTAGGTTGTGTGAAAAAGACTAAATTTGCTGCTACCGCCACTAATTGACGGCTAATCTATGGAAAAACTTGAAATCAGTGAAATATTCAACGCTGCAGCCGTTCTCAAGAATGTAGCGCGTAAGACGGCGATTATTCCGGCACCAAAAATTAATCCTGAGTCTGAAATTTTTCTAAAGACAGAAAATCTTCAGTTGACGGGATCGTTCAAACTCCGTGGCGCTTATTATAAAATTTCTCAGCTCACCGATGAGGAGAAATCGCGCGGTGTGATAGCTTGTTCTGCGGGTAATCATGCGCAGGGTGTGGCCCTGGGTGCCACTCATAACGGTATCAAGTCGCTTATATGCTTGCCTGCAGGTGCTCCTATCTCGAAAGTAGAGGCTACCAAGGGCTATGGCGCTGAGGTATGTCTGGTGCCCGGAGTGTATGACGACGCTTATGCGAAGGCTTTGGAATTGCAGAAGGAATTTGGCTATAGCTTCGTGCATCCGTTCGATGACCCGAAGGTCATAGCAGGTCAGGGTACCATCGGTCTGGAGATACTCGAACAGATGCCCGATGTCCAGGCCGTGATTGTGCCTATCGGCGGCGGCGGTCTTATTTCGGGAGTGGCATTCGCCATCAAGACTCTTCGCCCCGATGTGAAGGTTTATGGCGTGCAGAGCATGGGTGCTCCTTCGATGGCCGCATCGCTGAAAGAAGGCAAGCTCTGTCATCTCAATGATGTATCTACGATAGCCGACGGTATTGCCGTCAAGGAGCCTGGAGTGAATACCTTCGAGATGTGCAATGAGTATGTAGACGAGGTTGTGACTGTAAGCGATGATGAGATTGCAGCCGCTATTCTTGCCCTTATCGAGCAGCAGAAGCTTGTGGCCGAAGGAGCGGGAGCGGTAGCTGTGGCAGCCGCGATGTTCAATAAGGTCCCTGTGAAAGGTCTTAAAACAGTCTGCCTTGTCTCCGGAGGCAATATAGACGTGAATACGCTCAGCCGTGTGATTACGCGCGGTCTCAACAAGAGCGGGCGCAATTATACATTCATAATCGATCTTCCCGACAAGCCGGGCCAGCTCTCGGGTGTGTGCAGCGTCATTGGTGCGAGCGGTGGAAATATCCTTTCGGTGACACATGAGCGTATCAATTCAAGTTCGGCCATCAACGGTTGCACCATACGTCTGGAGCTCGAAACACGCGACAATAATCATATCGATGAAATCCGCAAGGCTCTTGGAGAAGCCGGGTATAAAGTATTGAATTAATAAATCCAGTAATGAAAATCTCAGCACTAATACTTGCAGGTCTTGTTGCCGCTCCGGTATTCGCTCAGGAGCCTGCCGATACGTCGTTCGTATTTACAGACATCATCAGTCTCCCCACCACTTCGGTAAAGGACCAGAACAAGTCCGGAACATGCTGGTGCTTTGCCGGCACATCGTTCTTTGAAGACGAAATCCGCCGTCTTGGCGGCGATTCGCTCGACCTTTCAGAAATGTTTACCGTGCGCCATTGCTATACCGACAAGGCCGACAAATATGTGCGCATGTACGGTCAGGCCAATTTTGCCCCCGGCGGTTCGCTCATGGACGTTCCGTATGTATGGAAGCGCTATGGTGCAGTTCCCGAAGAGGTGTACCGCGGTCTTGAGTATGGCGAGGACAAGCATGTGCATGGCGAGCTCGATGCAGTTCTGACGGCCTATGTCAACGCAATTGTGAAGAAGCCCAATAAGAAGTTGTCCAAGGCCTGGAAGAAGGGTGTCGAAGGTGTTCTCGATGCTTATCTGGGCGAATTGCCGGAAACTTTCGAGTATAAGGGCAAGACCTATACTCCGCAGAGCTATGCTGCAAGCCTGCCGATCAAACTGGAGGATTATGTGGCCCTGACGTCGTTCACACATCATCCCTTCTATGAGCAATTTGTATTCGAGGTGCCCGACAACTGGCTGTATGGTCAGTACTACAATCTTCCTCTCGACGAGTTCAAGGCCGTAGTCGATAATGCTCTTGAGAACGGTTTTCCTCTTGTATGGGCTGCCGACGTGAGCGAAGGCGGTTTCAAGTGGGCCGATGGTGTGGCTCTTATGCCAAAGGCTAAAGATGAGGCCGATATGGAAGGTACTGAGCTTGCGCGCTGGGTGAAGCTCTCCGACAAGGAGCGAGCCGGCAAGCAGTATGACTTCAAAGCCCCTGTCGAGGAAATCGAGGTGACACAGGAGTTGCGTCAGGAGATGTTCGACAATCAGGAGACTACCGACGACCATGGTATGGAAATTGTAGGTGTAGCCAAGGACCAGAAAGGCAACCGCTATTATAAGGTGAAGAATTCCTGGGATACCAATCAGGTATATGACGGCTTTTTCTATGTTTCCGAGCCTTATTTCAAGGCTAAGACTGTGAATATCCTTGTTCATAAGGATGCTCTCCCCAAGGCAATCGCCAAGAAGCTTAATATCAAATGAAGAAACTGACAGTGGTTTTGGGCGCCGTGGCCTTGCTGGCGACGGCGTGCAAGACCTCCGAAGCCAACTATCGTGCGGCTTACGAGAAGGCAGTCGAGGCGCGGCGCACCGAGCAGTCGGTGGATTCCACGGTGTATGGCGGAGTGCGCCGTCAGGCCAATACCCGTAGTGTGGAGGTCCGTCCGGGACTGAACGTCGATGTGCGTGTGCAGCATGTGCGCGTGACTGAAGGTGGCGGAGGGATTAATGAGAATCTGAGGCGCTACGGAGTGGTCGTGGGCCAGTTCAAGCAGAGATTCAATGCCATTTCGCTACGCGACCGTCTTGTCGCTGCCGGCTATCCTGCCGCATTTGTTGTCGAGACAGCCGAGCCATACTATTATATATTGTTAGGGTCGTACAGCGAGCTTCCGGAGGCTTATGCAGCTATGGAAAGTTTTGCAGCCAAGCCTGCGGTAGCGATGAAAGAGCCGTTGCCGTTTATCCTTCAGGCGAGCGGACGAAAGTAACTTACCGATAAATAAATTTGCCGCGCTGTGACAAACACCAAAGGTGTAGTCGCAGCGCGGTTTTATTGTGCCAGTAATATAAGAGCGGGGCGTGCCGATGATGGCACGCCCCGCTTAGGGTTTATAATCGTATAAGATTATTTCGAGAGTTTTTCCTTGAGTGCTGCAAGAGCTTCGAGGTCACCGAGAGTGGTGCGTTCGATAGGAGTTGTAGCTGCGGGAGCTTCTTCGGCCTGCTTCTTGGGAGCTGCGGCACGTTTCTGCTTGCGTTCAGCCTGCTTTTCGCTGCGAGCTTCGTCTTCGAAGATACGGCTGTGCGAAAGAATGATGCGCTTGCTGTCCTTGTTGAATTCGATAACCTTGAAGTTGAGCTTTTCGTCAACCTTAGCCTGGCTGCCGTCTTCTTTCACGAGGTGCTTGGGTGTTGCGAAGCCTTCTACGCCGTAGGGGAGAGCAACGACAGCGCCCTTGTCGAGCATTTCGATGATAGTGCCTTCGTGAACAGAACCAACGGTGAAGATGGTTTCAAATACGTCCCAGGGGTTTTCTTCGAGCTGCTTGTGGCCGAGGCTGAGGCGACGGTTGTCCTTGTCGATCTGGAGAACTTCCACTTCGATTTCGGCACCCACCTGAGTGAATTCGCTGGGGTGTTTGATTTTCTTGGTCCAGGAGAGGTCGCTGATGTGGATGAGACCGTCGACGCCTTCTTCGATTTCAACGAATACGCCGAAGTTGGTGAAGTTGCGTACACGTGCTGTGTGGCGGCTGCCGATGGGGTATTTGGTCTCGATGTTTTCCCAGGGATCGCTCTTGAGCTGCTTGATACCGAGGCTCATCTTGCGTTCTGCGCGGTCGAGGGTGAGGATAACGGCTTCGATTTCGTCGCCGATCTTCAGGAATTCCTGAGCGCTGCGGAGGTGCTGGCTCCACGACATTTCGCTTACGTGGATAAGACCCTCTACGCCGGGAGCGACTTCGAGGAATGCACCGTAGTCTGCCATAACGACAACTTTACCCTTAACCTTGTCGCCGACTTTGAGGTTAGCGTCGAGGGCATCCCAGGGATGGGGGTGAAGCTGCTTGAGACCGAGAGCGATACGCTTCTTGTCGTTGTCGAAGTCGAGGATAACGACGTTGAGCTTCTGGTCGAGCTGAACCACTTCGCTGGGGTGGCTTACGCGGCCCCACGAAAGGTCGGTGATGTGGATAAGGCCGTCGACACCGCCGAGGTCGATGAATACGCCGTAGGAGGTGATGTTCTTGACGGTACCTTCGAGTACCTGGCCCTTTTCGAGCTTGCTGATGATTTCGCGCTTCTGCTGTTCGAGCTCGGCTTCGATGAGAGCCTTGTGCGAAACAACAACGTTGCGGAATTCTTCGTTGATCTTAACGACCTTGAATTCCATGGTCTTGCCTACGAATACATCGTAGTCGCGAATGGGCTTCACGTCGATCTGCGAGCCGGGGAGGAAGGCTTCGATGCCGAAAACATCTACAATCATACCGCCCTTAGTGCGGCACTTGATGAAGCCTTTGATGATTTCGTTGTTTTCGAGGGCGGCGTTGATACGTTCCCAGGAGCGAGAAGCGCGAGCTTTCTTGTGCGAAAGGATAAGCTGGCCTTTCTTGTCTTCCTGGTTTTCGATGAACACTTCCACTTTGTCGCCGATTTTGAGGTCGGGGTTGTAGCGGAATTCGCTCATGGGGATAATACCGTCCGATTTGTAGTCGATGTTAACCACAGCTTCGCGCTTGTTGAGAGCGATGATGGTACCTTCGATTACTTCTTTGTCCTTAACGGAGTTGAGAGATTCCTCGTAGGCATTGGTGAGCTCTGCGCGAGATTTCTCACCTGCGGTTTCGCCATTTTCATAGGCTTCCCAGTCGAAATCTTCAATGGGTGAATTTTTCAATTCTGTCATTAATGTGTTAATAAAAAAGGTTAATTAAAAAGTAGCCTCGGGCAAAGCAGCCCTTGGCGGCTGCAAAGATAAGGCTTTTTTTCAATATTTCAAACACTTGCGTGTGCGAAAAATCGATTTATTTCATGAAAACGAGGTAGACGGCCGCTATGAGGCATCCGAATGCGGCAAAATGGTTCCACTGCAGGCTCTCTCCTTTGAAAAACAAGATAGTGAAGACCGTAAATATTATGAGAGTAATCGCTTCCTGAAGCACTTTGAGCTGAAGAAGCGAGAAGGCGCCGCCGTTGTCCTGGAAGCCAAGTCGGTTTGCCGGAACCTGAAAGCAATATTCAGCCAGCGCTATGCCCCATGAAAGCAAAATCACGGCATAGAGCGGCGTGTTATCCGAAAGAACCTTCATCTGCTGCAGCTTGAGGTGGCCGTACCATGCGAAGGTCATGAATACGTTGGCTATCACCAGCAGCGCCACCGTTATAATAGCATTTTTCATTTTCGGGTGCAAAATTACATAGAATCACATTCAGAAATTCTGAATTTAACCAATATTAAGATTTTACGACCCTGTCGCATGGAAAAAAAGCTTACCTTTGCACCAGACATTTGAAGATTTCAGAAGAGCTCCGGCGGGCGTTTCCCGACGAGAGTTTCTTTTCTTTTATTGTGTTTATTAAAAATTGAACAATATACTTTAAATTAGACTACCAATGGCAATTACCTATATGACTAAAGAAGGATATGACCGCAAAATGGAGGAAATATCCTATCTCGAGACAGTGAAACGCCCCGAAATAAGCCGTGCGATCGCGGAGGCCCGCGACAAGGGCGACCTTTCGGAAAATGCCGAGTATGATGCCGCCAAAGAGGCTCAGGGTCTTCTTGAAATGAAGATTGCCCAGCTCAAAGACCTTGTCGCCAATGCTCGAATCATCGACGAAAGCAAACTGTCGACCGACGAGGTCCAGCTGCTCAACCGTGTTAAAATCCGCAATGTCGATACCGGCAGCGAGGCTGAATATACAATCGTGGCCGACTCCGAAGCCGACATGAAGGCGCGTAAAATAGCAGTGAGCACTCCTATCGCCCGCGGTCTGATAGGACACAAGAAAGGTGATGTGGTGGAAATTTCCATTCCCGCAGGAACCGTTCGTTTCGAAATCGTTGAAATCTCGCTCTGATGGCAAGCATTTTTTCCAGAATCATAGCCGGCGAGATTCCCTCGTATCGTGTGGCCGAAGACGAGAAGTACTATGCTTTTCTCGACATCAATCCGCTTTCAGAAGGACATACGCTGGTTGTGCCGAAGCGAGAGGTCGATTATATCTTCGACCTTGACGAGGCAGAGTATGCCGGTCTTCAGCTTTTTGCAAAGCGAGTTGCGGCCGCTATAGAAAAAAGCGTGCCCTGCAAGCGTATCGGTGTTGCTGTAATCGGTCTTGAAGTGCCTCATGCGCATATTCACCTTGTGCCTATCAGCAGCGAGGCCGATATGGACTTACGTCGCAAGAAACTCAGCCTTTCGCCAGAGCGCATGGCTGAAATAGCCAGTTCGATAGCCGCTAATTTCAAATGACTATGAAAAAACTGATATTCGGCGGCCTCGCTTTAGCCGCCATCGCAGTCTCCTCATGCTCCGGTCCGAAAGGCTGGAGCGTAGAAGGCACTATCCAGGAGCCCAATGTAGAGAAGATTGCTCTCGAAGGATATAACAATGGTCTGTGGTACACTGTCGACAGCCTTGAAGTAGACAAGAACGGTAAATTCTCATACAAATCGGATGCGCCGGCTCATTTTGCTGAGATTTTTCGCCTTACAGCTCCCGGAGCCGATGGCGGCAGCATATATTTCCCTGTCGACTCATGCGACAGGGTGACCGTCGAGGCTTACGGAAGTCATTTCGGTTCGGGCTATGTGCTCGGAGGTACAGCCCTTGCCCGTACAATCTGCAGCATCGATAGCCTTGTGGCCGCTTCCAAAGCCGATGATAACGATATGCGTCGAGCGCTTGTAAACTATATCACGTCCGACACAACCGGTACGGTCGCTTACTATGTTATCGGCAAATCGGTAGGAGGTAAGCCGCTGTTTGACCCTGCCGACGAGTTCGGAAACCGTGTTTATGGCGCCGCAGCCCAGATTTTCTCGAGTTTCGCTCCCGAAGACCCCCGTGGCAAGGTTCTCCGCGCCCAGTTCTTTGCCGGTCGTCAGGCTCTCGGCAAAATGCCCGAAATGCCCGGTACGGTTCTCGAGGCCGACGAGACCGGTTATATCGACATCACAAACTACGACGACCGCGGTGTGAAGCACTCTATTTCCGACCTCGTGAAAGACGGAAAGCTAATCGTGCTCAGCTTCACGGCATACGGCACCGAAGCCTCTGTGCCCTACAACGCCATTCTCAACGAAATCTACACAAAGAACCACGACAAAGGTCTCGAAATCTTCCAGATTGCTTTCGACAGCGACGAGCAGGCATGGAAGGCCGTAGCCCGTAACCTTCCGTGGATTACAGTGTGGAATTCTCCCTCGGACGGTGTTGCCGCTCTCACCAACTATAATGTAGGCGCATTCCCCGTTACATTCATAATCAACCGTAAGGGCGAAATCGTGTCGCGCATTTCTGATCCGACCACCCTCGCCGCCGAAGTCGCCAAGTATCTCTAAGGATTGACTTCTGAAAAAAGATTGTATTGCGACCTCGGGCAGATGTCCGGGGTCGCTTTGTAAAAAGATATATCAAAAACAGAATATATTGTATTCAGGCGCCTGTATTACAGATGGAAGAATAGTGTGTCCGGAGACATTGCAGCATGAAAATACGTTAAATCGCATATATGGCTTGCAGATTGAGAAAAAAGGCGTAAATTTGCAGAGCAAAAAATAACAATTCGTAAATTTCAAAACAGACAATTACTATGGCTTACGTTATCACCGACAGCTGTGTGGCTTGCGGCACCTGTCTGCCCGAATGCCCCGTTGAAGCTATCTCCGAAGGCTCTATCTATGTAATCGATCCCGATACCTGCATCGACTGCGGTACCTGCGCATCGGTTTGCCCCAGCGAAGCAATCGTCCCCGGCGAATAATCTTTCGCAAAAAAGCTAAAACCGACACCGTCCTGCCGAACAAAGGCGCGACGGTGTCGGTTTTTTATGTATGACTTTGAAAACTAAGCGTAATCTATATGGCATTCTCGCTGTTGCAGGCTTTTTATCGATAATTGGCAGAGGCGTGCAACTTGCCTGCGGCGGTGATATCGACGGTTGGCATGTGACATTCCAGGTGCTTGCCTCGGCTGTCTTCTGCGCCTTGTGGTATAAGTTCAGGCGTCTCTATAACGATGAACAGTTCTATCGCCGCTATCGCGACAATTTCGACGTGTAAAAAACGCCTCGGAGGTAATTCCGGGGCGTTTTCATATATAACAGATGATTATGAAAATATCAGTCCTGCAGATAGTAGGTGATGTAGGTGACTACACGCACTGTTTTGATGTCGGGAGTGTACTGGTCGCGGTCGTTGATTGAGAACTGTCCCTGCGAGGCGGTTTTGATTTTGCCGAGTTTGCTGTGTGAGTCTCCTGCGAATTTGTCGGCGGCCTCGCGTGCGTTGGCGGTAGCCTCGGCAATCATTTCGGGCTTGATGCTGTTGAGGTCGGTGTATTCGTAAGAGGTCTGGTAGTTATAGTCGCCGGCGACGATGGCTATGCCCTGCTGCAGAAGGTTTGTCTGCTTCTCCATGAGAGCGCGCACGGCGTCGATTTTGTCGGAGGTCACCACGACGACGTTTGTCACTTGATAGCGGTAGACTACGTTCTGGTTGCCGTAGCGGTCGGCGGCGTTGTCGTAGACCTGGGGCGGATTCACAGATATTTCGGCGTCGGTTATTCCGTTAGATTTGAGGAATGTGAGAATTGCGGAGTTTGTAGACTGGATTCGGTTGTAAATGGTCGAAAGGTCGTTGCCCATTTCTTTTGTCACGATAGGCCATGTCACTTTGTTCGCGCGCACTTCTTTTTCACAAAGTCCACGGACTGTGACAACACGGTCGCGGTTGGTGAAATTGTCGATGCCTGCTTTGAGCGCAAAGCCGAGAATAACGATTGCTACGCCAATGATGGCGGCTGGATAAATGTTTTTCATACGATATATAGTTTTGTAATAAAGTTTTGCGGGCCCAACCGGGTGTGGTGGAACAAATAATGTTAGAAATATAGAACGAGAGCGGCCACGAGTTTGTTGTCGTCCGATACGGATTTGGCTTTGCGGCTTCCGGAATAGAAATACTGTTCGTAGTTAATGCGGAAGTCGCAATGCAGCTGCCCTTTGATGTATGATGCGGTAGTTCCTACCGTAAGTCTGTTATGACCTATATATGTGTCTGTAAGGAGTCCTTCCTCGTTGCGTATGCCGTTGCTGGCGTCGGTAATACCGTCGAAACGGCCTTGGAACGACCAGCGGTTCACGATTGCCGATTTAACCGGGAAACCGTAGTCTATTTCGAAGTTATAGCCGTGAGAGGGCTCGTGTGAGTTGCCGGTATATGTGCGGTAGCAGTATTCCGCCTCTATGAACCATGAGCTGTTCTGGAACGTGAGCGATGCGTCTGCCTGATTTATTCGCACTCCTTCGAGGCCGGGTTTGCGCGACATAAAGCATATCTGAGGCAAGAAACCGCCGGTGCTGTAGTTTGCCTTTACGGAGTATGTGAGCGAGCGGTTCCAGCCGGAGTGGTCGGTCATATCTGTGCCGTTGAATGCACCGCCTTCGATATAAAGGCGTGTTTTGGGTATGGTGTATCCTATTTTGACGCCTGCGGCTCTGAGATTGCCGAATTCCTTGCACATGGAAGGTCTGTTGGCGAAACGATACAGGGCCGGTGCACGGCTTGCTCCGATACTGAAGGGCACGCGCTCCTGGCCAGCCATTACCTTGAAGCCTTTGAAGGGGCTTACTCCGATATAGGCGTCAAGAATCTTTATTTTACCGCGGTCGCACAGGTCTACCTGAAAGAAATATTCGGCTATGGGCAGTATTTTGCCTCCGGCCATAAGACGGGCGTTGCGCACAAGGAAACGGTTGTCGCCAGAAACGGTAGATTTTTCATACATGGCGCGGAATGTGCCATGAAATTGCGGCAGATAGGACGAAGGTATGCCTATAGTCTTCACTGCAGTGGTGTCGGGGGCTGCAATTGCCGAAACCGATAGAATAGATAGCAATAGAAATATAAATTTACGCATGGTCCTTTTTTTGCGTACAATCAGGCCGGCAGCCAAAGCTGCCGGTCGGATTGATGTAGGAATTGTTAATAGTCGTAGATTAATTTGAAATCGTCAACGTAGAGCACCGAGCCGTTTCCGCCGGTGAAGTAGTCGCCGTATTTGCTTGCCGAGCAGGTGATGATAAGGTATTTCGGAACTCTTGACGTGGAGTTGTAATTGAGTTCGAATTCGAAGGGGGTCCACTGCGCTATGGTTTCTCCATGCTGCATGCAGCCATATGCAACCACATAGTCGGCGTCGGGTTCGAACAGCTGGCGATTGGCGGGGTTGGTGCGGATTTCCAATGGCTCGGGGGTATCGATGAGAGCTACCCAGACGATGCACGTGTCGGGCTGACCGACAAGATGGCTCATTTCGGCCGACGATTTGTCGATAGTGGCGCAGTTGTATTTGAACATGCCCTGAAGTTTTGTCGGGCGTTCGGTGAAAGGCTGTCCGAAGCTGAGAATACCGTTGGTTCCGTCGGTTCTCACATAAGAGCCTGTAAACAGATTGCCTGCGGCAAGTTTGCCTACAATGCCTATTCCGACGAAGCGGGTTTCGAGCATTGCAGCCCAGCCGGAGCCGGAGGGAGTGTCGTCTGTGGGAACGGAATTCGAGTTTCCGAGTGTTGTCGCTCCTTTGTTGCCGGTGCCCCAGTATGGTTCGCCGTTTTCAGCCCAGGGGCACCATATTTTGCCGTCGAGCCACCATTGGTCGAAATTTGCGTTCGGCGGTTGAACGGCAGAGCCTGTCGTGAATGATACTTCGTCGCCGATGTCAGAGCCTGAGTAGGTACGGGCAACATATTCGGTTCCTGGCGACAGATGGTCTATCCTGCCGCTGAAACTGCCTCCGTCCTGAGTGATGGCCGAGGCCGGGAGGCGTGTCCATTCGGACTGTGAGGCGAGTCGGTATTCGACGCCATTGTCGAGGCCTGCCTCAGCCTGGCCGTAGACCCATGCCACGCAAGTCCATGCGTCGGCTCCGACAGTGCGGACGGCAACATCGACGGTTTCCACATATATTGTCCATGAATATTTACGGCCATACTCCTCTACATTGATGTTGAAAGGCTTGCGGCCGTCCAGTTTGCATCCGGGTGCAATCGACGGTGAGTATTCGGCGCCTGTCGGACCCAGTTTGGCCCGGACTATCTCTATCGCCGAGAGATCGGACGATTCTCTGACGTAGACCACCACACGGCGTCCGGGTGCGTCTATGACTGTCTGTCCCATCTGGCCTACTACTTCGAAATAGCGTTCGATGGTCTGCTTTCCGATTATGGTCCAGTTCCAGTCCTGATACAGGCGCAAAGTCACAGTCAGCGGAGAAGACAGGTTTATAGGTTGAGTCAGAGGATTGTTTACGATAGAGGCTCCCGGAGTGATTGAGTACCCGGAAATGCGCACGTTCTGTATGTCGATTTGCTCGGGCAGGCTTATTGTAGCCGTGCGGCTTGCGCTGTCGATGAGAGTGCCTGCGTCCTGCCCGGTTGCATCGAGGCTTATGAAATTGGCCTGGATACGAGCGTAGGGAATGTCGTTGTGTATGCATGAGCAGAGCAGCAGAGTGGCTGCGGCCATGCACATATGTATGAATTCAGAAATCTTCATATTACTACCATCAGGCCGAAATTGATGTTGAAAAGGTTGAAACGGAAGTTTGCTCCGGAGGTGTTTCTCGAGCCTTCGTCGATGCCGTCGGTGGTCTGGTGCTCATGGCGATAGTGCAGACCGAAGACTCCGAAAGAAACGTTGAACGATACATAGTCCTGAATGAACACGCACACACCGGGGCTGAAATTGAGCGATGCCTTTGTTACTATTGTGCGGGTGTCGCGCGGTTCGGAGTTGTATATGCGTTTGAAGCGGGAAGAGCCGCTGCCGAAGGCAAGGTCGACTTCATTGAATATGCCGAAACGTCCGTTGTGGTCGAGGCCGACATAGTTTCGGTAGAAAGTAGAGACAGCGAAGCTTTGCTGGTAGTAGCTGACGTCGCGGATAGAGAAATTCAGGTCATCGTCGAAGTCCATCGACAGTCCTCCGAGGTCGGCTACGCCGCGGCTGTAGTCGAATTTGAGTCCGACAGCCTGGTTGCTGCGTATAAAATACTGCATATAGGGCTTCACCGAATAGATTTTGCCCTTGAAGTTGAAGTCTTTGAGAATGGAAAGAATGCTGATATCTTCTGTCTGCAGCTCGCCGTAGGACGCCGTGATGCCGAATCCCCATTTGCCTTTCGGAATGAAGATGTAGTTGAAAAGTCCACGGTCGAATCGGCCGAAGTTTCTTTCCGGCAGGATTATGCTGACGGTGTCACCGTCGATAACAACCTGTTCGAGTGTTTCTTCATGCACGGGTGCGTCTTTCTTGCGGACAATGGACTGTGCAGATATCTGGGCTGTGAAGGCCGTAATGGCAGCGAGTGCCAGTATGATGTGTTTCAGGGTTGTTGCCATGGTTTAAATATAGAATGTCACCCCGAAAGTGATTGAAAACAGATTTATTTTGAAATTGGCACTTTGGCTGCGGAAATTCGACACATAAATCTGGTCGGTGAGAGCTGTGTGATGGCTGTAGTTGAAACCGAGCACGCCTACGTTGACCTCAATTGCCGAATAGTTGTTGAGGAATACCGCCAGACCGGGAGCAAGACCAACATTGAAGTCGAAATTTCGCTGATATGTGCCTGTGATATTGTCGCCTGAGCCACTTACTATTTTAGACTGGCCTCCGCCGAGCTGCAGCTGCACCTCGTTGAAAAGGCCGAATCGCGTGCTTTTTCCGAGGCTCAGATAGCTTCTGAACAGAGCCGTGCCATGGTAGCTGTGGCTTATGCTGTAGAGGTTGTCGATGTTGTAGGAGGTCTCTGAATCGAGGACTATGTCGGCAGAGTTCAGGCGTGTGCGCTGACGCGAATAGGAGAATCGTCCGCCGGCTGCGAGATTGTCCTTGAAACAGAACATCAGCATGGGGCTTACCTTGAATGTATAGGTGTCGCCGCTCAGATTCTCTATTATGAGAAACTGGTATTTGTCTTGATCGGATTGCGAATAGTTTACACTAACGCCCGTTATCCATGCTCCTTTCGGGACGAACGAAACCTGTTCAAGCTTGCGTTTGAAGGTCTCTTGTCCGGAAGCTGACGTCGCAGACATTATTGCGACCGCTATGAGAGCCAGATATATAACCGCATGTCGGATTATCATCGTAAATTGTTGATATGAAAACTTGTGCAAAAGTAGTAAAAGCTCAGATATTCACCAAATCCATAGGGTTGGAGCGGTCGGGGTCTGAGAAAACGCGGCATTTTGGCTTTCCGGCGCTTTGGTCGGCTATTTCGCGGCAACGTTTGTAGAGAGTGACATTGCTTTCTATTATAGCCTGTAGACGAGGCCATTCCGCAAGGTTTTTGAGGATATCGCGGGAGAATGTGGCTGATATTTCCACACAGCCGCTGCGGGTGTTTTCGCATAGAGCGGTGTAGAAATCCTGAATGTCGATATAATTATTGCTACTGCCGCGTTCCGCTATATTTACGCGGCAGGTTGCTTCATAGAGCGGCTCGAGGTCTGTGAACGGTCCTGTGAGAGCTATGGAGCCATCATAGACTCCGACTTGTTTTCTCACTTTGTCGCGGAAAATCTCGATGGCGTGGGCCAGATTTACAATGCCGAAGCTCCAGCCGGCCCTTTCGATGCTGTCGCAGAGTTCGTCGTAGAGCTTGTTTACTTCATTCTGAACGGCACCAGAGTGAATGAATTGCCTGAATTCAGCCTCAATCCGGTCTCGCGTGCCTGGGCGCAGAGCCGCCGGCAACTCGTTTGCCTGAGCTGACGACGAACCGAGCAGCGACAATGGCAAATCGCGGCTTATAAGACGCATGGCTTCTGTTTCGAGCATTCTTGATATGCGTGCGAATGCGCCTTCGCCCATCATAATGTCGTTGTATATCTTATTTGCTATTTTTACGGGGCCCGGAGTGTCGTCGCGGAGCAGCGCTGCATTTATAAGACTTGACAGTTCTTCGTGCGAGTATGTTTTTTTTGAGGGAGTGGAATCCATGTGTTAGAGATTGATTGATAACATGTAAAAACACGGGCCAAAAAGTCTGAGATAAAGAAGTCCGGAATTTTTGGAGCCGATGCCTTTGTCTTTATTATGACGCATGTTATGTCATTGCTTGAAAGAGTGCGTTTTAACATTGGCAGTGTTTTGTCATCTTTTTGTTAGCCAGCCCGTCATTTGTCAGTCACATAGCCACCGCGATGCTCCCTGTTCATAATGTGCAATTTAAGCAAAAATACACCGACCTGTGTTTTTACATATGTTATTAAACGACCTCTTGATGTTGTTAAAATGCAAAATTAGCAAAAAAATTGTATATTTGCCACATGTATCGTACAGTCCGCATAATGCGCATAATAATATCTCTGATAGCCATGGCCGTTCCGACGTGGGCTCTGATCGCCGGCTACGACAGTGTTTTTGTGCGCATGCAGATTCTCACGGCTATGCTTTCTGGCGCGGCTGTGTGTCTGGTATTCTGGGCTGTAGTGGCCCTGGTCTACGGTCGCATATACTGCTCGACGGTATGCCCGATGGGCACGCTCATGGACTGTGTTTCGACACTGTCGAGGTCTGTGCGCCGTAAAAAAAGCGACTACAGATACTGCGAGCCTGCCTCGCGCACCCGGGTTGTTTTACTTATAATCGCCTTTGCCCTGATGCTTACGGGGGCTGCTTCGGTTCCGGCGCTTATCGACCCCTATACGGGCTATTCGCGTATGGTTGAGCAGTTTGTCATAGTTCCGCTGCGTCTTGACGATTCTGTGCTTTTCTCCTTGTCGGCCATGGGTATAGCGTCTCTGACGGCGGTTCTTGTAGTCTGTTTTGCCTGGAGGAAAGGACGCCGTCTGTGCAATACATTCTGCCCGGTGGGAAGTCTGCTTGGGGTCGCGTCGCGTCAGGCTGTGCTTCATTTCGACATCAACACGGATTTGTGCATAAACTGCGGCGAATGCGAGCGGGTATGCAAAAGCGAGTGTATAAATCTGCTTGACCATACGGTCGACAGTTCGCGCTGCGTGGTGTGCTTCAACTGCACGTCTGTATGCCCCAACGGCGCAATCACCTATCGCTCCGGGCGCCATCGCGTCGGCACACCCCTGATGCAGCCCAAAAGCTGACGGGCGATGTGTGAAAATATCGGAATGCATATAAAATTCAGAGAGAAATTGTTGTATCTTTGTAGTTTGAACAAAATACGACAGGTTTTCTATGGAATTTCGCTTAAGTTCGCAGTATGAGCCTACCGGCGACCAGCCGCAGGCTATCCGCCAGCTCGCCGAGGGTGTGGAGGCCGGCCGCGACGCCCAGGTGCTCCTCGGTGTCACCGGTTCTGGCAAGACCTTCACGATGGCCAACGTGATTAAGGAAGTGCAGCGTCCTACTCTTATTCTGAGCCATAACAAGACACTTGCGGCGCAGCTCTACAGCGAGTTCAAGCAGTTTTTCCCTGAAAACGCGGTGCAGTACTTTGTATCGTACTACGATTACTATCAGCCGGAAGCGTATATACCGACTGTCGACAAGTATATCGAGAAAGACCTGATGATAAACGACGAAATCGACCGTCTGCGCCTTGCGACTACATCGGCGCTTCTTTCAGGCCGTCGCGATGTAATTGTAGTGTCGTCTGTGTCGTGTCTCTATGGCATGGGCAATCCCGAGGATTTTCATGAAAATGTGGTGACCGTGACGCGCGGCATGCAGATTACCCGCAACCAGTTTCTTCGCAAACTTGTGGCGGCTCTCTATTGCCGTAGTGAAGTGGAATTCGGACGCGGCACATTCCGGGTGAAAGGCGACACGGTCGATATCCGTCTGGCCTATGAGGATATAATAGTCCGTGTGGTCTTCTGGGGCGATGAAGTTGAGTCGGTAATAACTGTACACCCCGACGACAATGCACATCTCGGCACTCACGACCGCTTCAATATCTATCCTGCCAATCTTTTTGTCACGTCGCCGCAGCGACAGGCGGCCGCAGTGGCTCAGATTCAGCTCGACCTGGGCCGCCAGGTGGCATTTTTTACCGGCGAGGGACGCGACCTCGAGGCTCAGCGCATAGAGGAGCGTGTGACCTACGATGTCGAAATGATTAAAGAGCTTGGCTATTGTTCGGGCATAGAGAATTACTCGCGCTATTTCGACGGGCGCCGCGAAGGCGAGCGTCCGTTCTGCCTGCTCGATTATTTTCCGAAAGATTTTCTCACCATCATAGACGAAAGCCATGTGACGGTTCCGCAGATACGAGCCATGTATGGCGGCGACCGTTCGCGAAAGGGCAATCTCGTGGAATACGGCTTCCGGCTTCCGGCCGCTCTCGACAATCGGCCGTTGAAATTCGAGGAATTCGAGAGCCTGACAAATCAGGTGATATATGTGTCGGCGACTCCGGCCGACTACGAGCTGGAGCGCGTCGAGGGCGTGGTTACAGAGCAGGTGATACGTCCTACGGGTCTTCTTGACCCGCTTATCCGCGTGAAGCCGTCAATGAATCAGATCGACGACCTTCTCGAGGAAATACAGCTGCGCATAGAGCGCGACGAGCGTACGCTTGTTACGACCCTCACCAAACGCATGGCCGAGGAACTCAACGAATATTTCCAGAAACTCAAGATAAAGACGGCATATATACACAGTGATGTCGATACGCTCGACCGCATTAAGATTCTCGACGGACTTCGGGCCGGAGAGTACGATGTGCTTATCGGCGTGAATCTGCTCCGCGAGGGCCTCGATTTGCCCGAGGTATCGCTTGTGGCTATCCTCGATGCAGACAAGGAGGGCTTCCTGCGCAGTCACCGTTCGCTCACGCAGACCGTGGGCCGTGCCGCGCGTAACCTCAACGGCGAGGTGATAATGTATGCCGACAAGATTACCGACTCCATGCAGCAGACCATCGACGAGACCGAACGGCGCCGTGCCCTGCAGCTCAAATACAACGAGGAGCACGGCATTACGCCTCAGGCCATCGTGAAGGCCCGCAATGCCATTGTCGGACTGGAGAAGGAAGAGGTCGATATGGATGCCACAGCCACCGCACTCGGCTTGCTGCGACCGCAGAAGCAGCTCAACGCAAAGGAAAAACGCGAGAAGGCCAAGAAAACGCCGCTGCCGTATGCAAACGAATTCAGCACTTCGGTAGATATTGCGGCCGACCCTGTTGTGGCATATATGAGCGCCGACGAAATGCAGCGTTCCATCAACCGTCTGCGTGGTCAGATGCTTCAGGCCGCCAAAGATATGGAGTTTATGACCGCAGCCCGTCTGCGCGATGAGATTATCAAACTTGAACTGCGTCTGCAGTCCATGGAGCAAAAGAAATGAAAGAGATAGATTATAATACGCTCAGACCGACCGACTGGTTGCCCACATCGGTCAAGGAAATGAAGGCTCTCGGCTGGGATAGTGTCGATGTTGTGCTCTTTTCCGGCGATGCCTATGTTGATCACCCTGCTTTCGGTGCGGCGGTTATCGGCCGTACGCTTCAGGCGGCAGGCTATCGTGTGGCTATAGTACCCCAGCCGAACTGGCAGGACGATTTGCGCGATTTCCGCAAGTTTGGCGCTCCGCGTCTTTTCTTCGGTATCAGTCCGGGTGCCATGGACTCGATGGTAAACCACTATACGGCCAACAGACGGCGCCGTTCCGATGATGCCTATACTCCGGGAGGACGGCACGGCGCACGTCCGGACTATCCGTCGGTTGTATATTCGAAAATATTGCGCGAGCTTTATCCCGATACGCCTATAGTGATAGGCGGTATCGAGGCATCGCTCAGACGTCTCTCTCACTACGACTACTGGCAAGACCGTCTGCGACCGTCGATACTTGTAGATACTGCCGCCGACATGATTCTATACGGTATGGGTGAGAAATCTGTCATCGACCTTGCCCGCCGTCTCGACTCCGGGCAGAAGATAGGCGAAATCACCGATATGCCGCAGAGTGTGGTCCTGAGGCCTCTTGAAGAGATTCCGGCGGCCGACAGCGAGAATATTGTTTTGGCCTCGTTCGAGACGTGTCTGGCCGACAAGCGTTCGCAGGCAACCAATTTCAAGCATATAGAGCAGCAGAGCAACCGTTTCGACGGTGGTGCGACTCTATGGCAGGCAACCGGCAAACATGCGGTGCGTGTCAATCCAATGCTCCCTGCCATGACCCAGGGTGAAATAGACGCATCGTTTGACTTGCCCTATACGCGCCTGCCTCACCCCCGCTATAAAGGGAAGGTGATTCCGGCATATGAGATGATACGTCACTCGGTCAATATGCACCGAGGGTGTTTCGGCGGTTGCGCATTCTGCACAATCTCGGCTCATCAAGGCAAGTTTATAGCCTCGCGTTCGAAGGAATCCATTCTGCGCGAGGTGCGTCAGGTCACCCGTATGCCCGATTTCAAGGGCTATATCAGCGACCTTGGAGGGCCTTCGGCCAATATGTATGCCATGGGAGGCCGCGACAAGGAAAAATGCCGCCGTTGCCTGAGGCCATCGTGCCTCCACCCCGCGCCTTGTGCCAATCTGAATACCGACCATCGCCCGCTGCTCGACATATATCATGCGGCCGATTCTATTCCAGGAGTTAAAAAGAGTTTTATCGGCAGTGGCGTGCGCTATGACCTGTCGATGCACCGCACCGGCGACATGGAGATAGACCGTGCCAATGCCCGCTATAACCGCGAGCTGATAGAGCATCATGTGTCGGGCCGTCTGAAAGTGGCGCCGGAGCATACGTCGGACGAGGTGCTGCAGATTATGCGCAAGCCTTCGTTCAAACTTTTCCATGAGTTCAAGCGCCTTTTCGACAAGGTGAACGGTTCGTGCGGCCTGCGTCAGCAGCTTATTCCATATTTCATATCATCGCACCCTGGCTGCCGTGCAGTGGATATGGCCGAGCTCGCCGCCGCCACGAAAGAGCTGAATTTCCACCTTGAGCAGGTGCAGGATTTCACCCCGACGCCCATGACCGTTGCCACAGAGATATATTATACAGGCTACCACCCTTATACGGGCGAAAAAATCTTCACGGCGACAACGCCCGAGCAGAAACTCGAGCAGCGCAAATTTTTCTTCTGGTACGACCCAGCCTATCGCGCCGACATAATCCGCACCCTCCGAAAAATAGGCCGCACAGACCTCATCGACAAGCTCTTCAACAAATCGCGCTTCCGCAACTGAGGGGCTCTGTCAGCTGCCGATTTTTTTTCGGATATTTTTTATTGCGGCACGTAGGCCCGGAGTCAGTTCTCCGTACTCCATCAGCTCAATTTCGTTTTTTAACTCCGCTATAAGTTCGGGATAGAAACGACATTGGGCAAATGCCTGTTTCAGACAGAGAGTCCGGATGCTGCATGGCTCTGTCGAATTGATTCGAGATAAACAGAAGTCGAGATAATCTCCGCGGAATCCTTTTTTGTCGGCAGTCAGCTGGTCGAGCAGGGTCAGTAACAAGCGGCGTTTTCCTTCGTGTTCGACGGTCAGGACAAGGTCAATCAGTTTGTCGCGTTTCTGTTGAAGCCATGCGATGTCGGCCGGTGCGAAGTGCGTGAATACCCAAAGGGCATTATATCCGGTTCTGTCGTCGGGAGAGTTTATCAGTGAAAACAATTCCGCTTTTATCCGATTGTTGGCCTCTCCGCTGCACAAAGCGCATATCTGTCGGATATCGTGCGCTCCGATTCTCTCTCTTATGGCCTCTTTCAGAATCATATATGTTTTATGACCAGAGCCAGGTGGCCTTTTTCCAGATGTATTCGAGCGGACCGTGTCCGTGGCGTCCCACCCAGAAGCGGCAGAAGGCATACTGCACCAGGAAGATGGCCGCGCCGAGGAGCACGCTTGCTGTGATGCCCATGCGGGCGTAGAGGCCCCAGTGGTAGAATATTGCCGAGCCGACGATGCCCTGAGTCACATAGTTTGTCATGCTCAGTTTGCCGTAGGGTATGAGCAGGGCGAGGGCCGACGATACACGTCGGGTGCAGTAGAATCCGAATATGATGCCCGAAACGAGTACGGCCATGAAGGCGAGATTGGAAAGCGAAGGAATGATTATCTTCAGCTGAGAAAGCACGACGGAATTTGTGATGTAGTTGCCCATCATGTTCGAAATGCCGTAGAGCGGGAAGAAGCATACGAGGGCTATGGCAAGCACGCGGCCCCAGAGTGTGAGGTTTGCTTTGCCGAAGAGGCCTCGGCGGCCGATAAGCATGCCTGTCATGAACAGAGCGGCGGTTTGGAAAACACGTCCGTGATCCCAGGCCCAGCCCAGAGAGAACAGCTGTCCTGACCAAAGATTGACTTTTACGGTTGTCCAGAAGTCGCCGTTGGTCTGCACATCGTTGGCAGCCTGCCAGTGCTGCATCCAGTTGATGGTGGCCGGTTCAAAATCCGGTTGAATAAGCGCTCTTATTATATTGTAGATGGCAATTGGCTGTAGCACGCATATTGCGGCGAGGCTTATTACCGTGCGGTCGGAGAGGCGGCATGTGAGTACGAGCACGAAGCCTACGAGAGCGTAGAGCACCAGGATTTCGCCGGTGAAGAATGCAGCGTTGATATTGCCGATTATAAACAGCAGGATAAGACGCCAGCAGAAGCGTGCGCGGAAGTCGTTGCCGCGTAGACGCTGGTTGTCGTGCTGAATGAAGAAACTGAAGCCGAAGAGAAGAGCGAAAATTGCATATGCCTTGCCTCCGAAAGCGAAGAAGAGGCCATCCCAGATTGCCTTGTCGGTGAAATTAAGCCATGCGCTCTGACCGTCGGTCGGCGGGAAGGAGTAGAAATTGAAGTGCTCGATGGAGTGGAGAAGGATAATGGCAAGCACGGCAAAACCGCGCAGGGCGTCGGCAACATCGACGCGCGGGTGTTTCTTCAGTTCAGTCGTCATTTCAGAAGCTGTTCGGGTGGTGATATAAGATAAAGATGTTTTTTTGCACGGGTAACGGCGGTATATAGCCATCGGTATAGAGTCATGCCGAGAGCGTCGGCCGGTATGTAGCTCAGGTCAACGAATACGTTGGCCCACTGGCCGCCCTGGGCCTTGTGGCATGTGACAGCATAGGCATATTTCACCTGCAGCGCTGTCCAGTAAGGGTCGGTGCGGAGCTGGGCGTATCGCCGGTCGACAGGCATGGGGCCGAAACGTTCGTCGTCGGCCATGATTCCGTAATATAGTTTCTCCCAGCCGTCGCGCGGGAGGACGGCATATTCGGCAGCGATGGTGTCGAGCATTATTTTGGCGTCAAACATTATCGGCTCGGTGTCGTCGGGAGCGTCGGCCGGGGGAGGAAAGGATAGTGTGACGTCGGCGAACCGCATGCCATAGCGGTATTCGGTGCCGAGCACTTTTTCTACGGTCACGATGTCGCCGTTGGCTACGAAATCGATGCCACGCGGCTTTTTGCCTGAAAAATAGTGGTTGCGGGCCACGATAAGGAGGTCGCCCCTGGTGAGCTCTTCCTCGCGATACAGCACGGAGGAGCGGAGGCCAGCGTTATATTCGGCTGCACGGCGGTTGCTTCGGGTGATGAAGATGGTTTCGGCGAGTCCGTCGCGGTCGTATGCGCCGGTGACGATTTCGGGCAGGTCTTCGCCGTCGACGACAGTGACGTCGGTCAGTCCTGTAGTGCGCAAGCGCGGCACCGGGAGCTCGGCGCCTTCGGGCAGCGAGGCTATTTTCGACATTACTTTCCGCAGCCGTGTGGCGTTGAAAAGAATGCCCGAGTCGGCTGCCTGGCGGGCTGTCTCGGTCAGGGTGGCATGGCTCACCTTTATGCCGAGACGTCGCAGTGTCTCGGGGTTCATGGCCGGCGAACGGTCTTGCCCCACAGGCGGCAGCTGGGCTGTGTCGCCCATCAGGATAAGGCGGCAGCCGACGCCTGAGTAAACATACTGCACGAGGTCTTCGAGGAGGCTATAGCCCCGTTCGTCGGCAGTGCCTATCATCGAGGCTTCGTCGACAATGAAGACCGCGTTGCGAAGCTTGTTTTCGGCCGGCACCGGGGGGCCGGCCTGAGCCTGCTCGGCGCCGAAGGCATGGCGGTATATCTTGCGGTGTATCGTGAATGCCGGGTGGTTGTGCGAGTTGGCTGAAAAGACCTTTGCGGCGCGGCCTGTCGGCGCGAGGAGCACCGCTTTGCGACCGTGAGCCTCGAGCACGCGGACAAGGGCGCCGGTGAGCGATGTCTTGCCGGTGCCTGCATAACCGTTGAGTATGAATGCCATATCGTTGTTTGGCGGCGCCATCACAAAACGGCTCATGGCGGCAACGACGGCCACCTGCTGGTCGTTGGCCGTATAGGGGAGTGCCGTCAGCACCTCTGCGGCAAAAGTCTTAGCGTCCATTCCGCAAAATTAGCCAAAATCCCCCATATTGACAATCGTGTTACCGATGTGGAACTTAGGTTTGGCGCCGGCGCGGCAGTAAAAAATAGGGTGGAGGAGTGCGGTTTCGGCTTTTTTTGCTAATTTTGCGCTTGCATTACGGATAAGGGAATCCGGTGAGAGTCCGGAACAGTACCCGCTGCTGTGAATCCTGTGATATGTCGCCGCATGCAAGTCACTGGCTTATGCCGGGAAGACGCGGACGACGGGGATAAGTCAGAAGACCTGCCGAATGCGGCTTCGCCGTCATGCCCGCGGGTTTATGGGCCGATGAGAATCAGCAGTCGTTTGTTTCGAGCTGTGCGGATTCTGCCGTGGTAATGTATGGCGTTGCATGATAAGCAAATTATAAACCAAACAAAGCATTACCAAGCAATGAAAATGTTTAAGAAAACTGTTATGGCTCTTGTCGCTCTCGGAGCGGTGAGCCTTTTCTCGGCTTGTTCTGAGGACGATCCGAAAATGATAACGAGCGAAGGCGAGTCTACCGGCGGTACCGAGGGTGTCGTGGACGGAGTTGTAGGCTTCTATCTGCTCAACGAGGGCAATATGGGCTCGAACAAGTGTACTCTCGACTACTATGACTATGCGACAGCTACATATTACCGCAATATCTATGCCGAAAACAACCCCGAGCAGGTTATGGAGCTCGGTGATTCGGGCAACGATATAGCTGTTTACAAGGGCCGTCTGTATATTGTTGTCAACGGCAGCCATAAGGTTGAGGTTCTCGATGCCGCTACGGCCAGACGCATAGGCCAGGTAGACATCAATTCGCCCCGCTACATTGTTTTTGATGGCGATAACGCGTATGTGAGCAGCTATGTGGGTGGCGACGGCAACAACGGTTCTGTGGTACGATTCAATATCAATACTCTCGCTGTAAGCGGCAAGGTATCTGTCGGACTGCAGCCTGAAGAGATGGCTATTGACGGAGGCAGACTATACGTTGCCAATTCGACTCTTATCTCTACCGGCGAATACGACAATACCGTATCGGTGGTGGATATCAAGAATATGACCAAGACCGGCAGTATTGATGTTGACATCAACATGCACCACCTCCGCATAGACTCTTACGGACATATGTGGGTGAGCTCGCGCGGCAACTATTTTGACGTGCCTGCAAATCTCTATCGTCTCGACCGTGGCGAAGACGGTGTGTTCGGCAATCCTGTGGCAGTGAACCGCGAAGTGTCTAATATGGCCTTGGCTTCCGACCATATCTACTATTACGGTACCGAATATGACGCCAGCTGGAACGCTACATACAGCTATGGCAAGCTCGGTCCGATTGCTGACGGCGGATTTGCTTATGATGGTTCTTTCATTGCCGAAGGTGCTGCAAAAGATGTTAAGGCTGCTTACTGTATTGCCGTTCACCCCGCAAACGGATATGTGCTCCTGACTGATGCCAAGAACTATACTTCGTCAGGCAAGGTATATTGCTTCGGAACCGACGGAAATCTCAAATGGAGCGCCGCAACGGGCGATATTCCCGGCCATATTGCCTTTGTAAAAAGATAAGCGGCGTCTGCTTATTACCTTCTATAAAAGGAGACGGCATGAAAATCATGCTGTCTCCTTTTATATATGTTATAGGATTGGGTAGTACGATTTGGATATGTTTCAGTGTGTTCAGTGTGCATTTAAATATAGTGAATAAGTGTTATAGTGACACCTATGTCGAATTTTATTATTAATTTTGCACCAATTTTCAATTAGGTTTCTTACAATATGAAAAAGAGTTTTACTTTTTTAATGGCAGCTATATGTGCTTTCGGCGCTGTGGCGGCCGAACCGGTACTTTCAGTTGATTTTTCGGCTGCGACAGCCGATGATTTCAACGCATGGACGGTCGTTGATGTCAACGAAGATAATAGCACATGGGTGTTTTCAGAATCCGCCACTCCTTCGCGTGTCTACTATTCATGGAATAGAAATAATAATGGTGACGACTGGTTTATTTCGCCCGCTATCACCATTCCGGCAAAAGGAACATATGCCTTGAATTATGAATTCAAGGGCAGTTCTTATAAGGAGGCATTCGAAGTATGGACCGGAAATTCTGCCACTGTAGAGGGAATGACGACCAAACATGCCGAGCATATTGATGTGATTGATGAAGATAACAGCAATATGGTGCTGGTGGAGGCGGAGCCGGGTACGCTCCATGTGGCATTTCACTGTGTGTCCAATCCGTTTTGTTATCGCCTGTATCTCAAGTCTGTAAAACTGGTAGAAGCATCAATCCTGTCGACCTCTGCGTGAGCGAGATTGTATCGCCGGTATCAGAATATGGTCTTGGCAATGAGGCTGTGAAGGTTAAAGTGTCGAACATCGGTCATGTGGCTGTTGATTCCTACGATGTGGCCTACAGCATTGACGGAGGCGAGCCGGTTGTTGAGCATGTCAATGTGCCAATTGCTGTTGGTGAGTCTTACGAATATACATTTGCAGCAAAAGCGGATCTTTCGCAGCCGCGTCACAACTATAAACTTAAGGCTTGGACAGAACATGCCGATGATTTAATTCCCGGTAACAATGCTGCTGAAGCGAGTGTGCGCCATCTTGCCCAGGCGGTTGTGCCCTATAAGACCGGATTCGAGCCTGATGAGGACATTTCGTTGATGAAATTCGCCAATCTGAACAATGACGACGGCGAATGGAGCGTGAACTTCAGCACCGGCAGTGGCATGGGTGCAAACTTCCAGCGCACAGGTTTCGGATATCTTGGCTATAATTATAATAGTGATAATAATGCCGACGACTGGGCTTTCCTGGAACCGATTGCAATGGAGGCCGGATATTATGTGCTGAAGTTCTGGTATTCGGCAACTGAAAACCATACGGAGCGTATGCGTGTATGCTACGGCAATGCACCGACACCCGAGGCTATGATTCATGAGCTGGCTGACTATGAAGCCGTGACAAATTCAAAGTATAAGGAGGCAATCCATATTTTTGAGCTCAAAGAGGCCGGAGATGTGTATGTAGGCTTCTATTGTTATAGCGATAAGGATGAGAACTGGCTTGTGATAGACGACCTGTCGATAGACAAGGTAGATGCCGACTGGTTCGATATCAAGGTTGACAATTTGAACTCTCCGACTTCGTTTATGCGAGCAGGCTCGCTTACAGACATAAAGTTTAATCTTGAAAATCTCGGAGTCGTAGATGCCAATGTAGACGTGAATGTTTATCTTGACGGCTCTTTGCTGAAAAAAGCGTCGTATGCAGTGCGCGGGCGGGAAATACTTCCTGTAGTAATGGAAAACGCTCTCGACGGTATTTCTCAGGGCAAGCATATCCTCAAAATAGAAGCATTGTCTGAGGGTGATGATGAGCAGTCCAATAATGTTGTCGAGAAAGAAATCATTGTACTCGACAAAGCTGTGGCTCTATGGGATTTTGAAGATGGCAAGCTTCCTTCGGACCTTACTTTGCGCAAGGGTAATTCGGCTGTCAATCACCCTGACTGTGGAGATGAGTTCAATGAAGACGGTTTTGGTATTTTCAAGCTGCAGAACCCGATATTAGGAAAATATGCTCTGGCAGTGAACACATGGTTTACTGAAGTACGATATGCGGATACATGGGTGGTGCTGCCTCAGATGACCGTAAGCGGAAACGACGCATATTTTGTCTGGAATGCCAATAGCTATAATGATAAATTCCCTGAGTCTTATGAAGTGAAGGTTTCGACCGGAGAAGACAAGTGGACGGTATATAGCACTATCTATAATGTTGTTAACGAGTCGGCTTCGCCTCAGACTCACGGTGTCAGTCTTGCCGATTATAAAGATAAGAACATTTATGTGGCAATCAATATCAGAACTTCTAATGGAGAAGCCCTTGTTCTGGACAACCTCGGAGTGTACGGCGACATCCGACTTGCTTCGTCGGGAATTTCTGGAATGGAAGTGGCTTCCGAGTGCAAGTTCGCTGTCGAAGGTGATGAGCTTAAGGTTTATGGAGCAGAAGTGGAGTCTATAAATGTGTATGGCCTTGACGGAGCTCTTCTCGTTTCTGTTCAGGGCGACAGCGCTGATATATCTGCACTGGCATCGGGGCTGTATGTAGCTCGTGCGATGACCTCTGAAGGTGTGGTTTCCGCCAAGTTTGTGAAATAAACATTTCGGACCCTGTCATAAAAGAATAAGGCAACCATTTGGTTGCCTTATTCTTTTATAATGATGTGTTATACGATTTCGTTGAAGAATGAGCGGTCGACACCGCATACGGGGCATGTATAATCATCGGGGAGCTCGCCGTCGACCTCGGCTATGTAGTGGCAGATGCTGCATTCGTATCTGCGTTTGGTGCTTTTGTCTTCGGCGGCTGCTTCAGGTCTGAATGTCGGGGCGTTTGCCGGAGCTTTTCCTTTTATCACATTGTGGTAATAGGCGTAGGTCATAGGTGTGCCGGAGCCTTCTATTGTGTCGGTAAGCCGTGCGAGGACGAGTATATGTGTTCCGCAATCGGTAAACTGTTCGGCTTCAAGAATGAGACGTCCGGCAAATTTGCCATTCACGCAAGGTACGCCGCTGTTTGTCTCGAATCCGAATCCGGAGTATTTGTCGGTGTCGTGGCTTGTGAAAAAGCCGAATTTTCCGATTATTTCCGGATTGGTGTCTTCTGCAACTATCGATAGGGAGAACCGCTTGTTCTGGCGGATTGCCTCTAATGTATAGTTGTTTTTGTTGACAGAGATGACCAGTAGCGGATTTTCGCTTGTCACCTGAAAACACGTGTTGATTACACAGCCGACAGGGCGCCCGTCTTTAAAGGCTCCGAGCACATAGAGGCCGTATGTAAGCTGATATAGTACTTTGAGATCCATGAGGAGAGTGTTTTATCTCATAACGCAGATGTGTCCTTAATAGTTTTTGGCTTCAATCTCAAAGAAGCTTCTCGAGTGCTTGCAGACGGGGCAGATTTCGGGTGCCTTTTTGCCAATTACGATATGGCCGCAGTTACGGCAGATCCATACGGCGTCGTTGTCGCGCGAGAATACGATTCCTTCTTCGATGTTTGCCAGGAGGCGACGGTAGCGTTCTTCGTGGTGACGTTCGATGGCGGCTACGGCACGGAAGCGCCATGCGATTTCGTTGAAGCCTTCTTCTTCGGCTTCCTGCGCCATTCGTTCATACATGTTTGTCCATTCGAAGTTTTCGCCTTCTGCGGCATCGCGCAGATTTGCCATTGTGTCGGGCACTTCACCTCCGTGGAGGTATTTGAACCAGAGTTTGGCATGCTCTTTTTCGTTGTTTGCGGTTTCTTCGAAGATTGCGGCAATCTGTTCGTAGCCGTCGCGGCGTGCTTTGGAGGCGTAGTAGCTGTATTTGTTGCGTGCCTGCGATTCGCCGGCGAATGCTTCCATGAGGTTGCGTTCGGTTTTTGTTCCTTTGAGCTCTTTCATTTTGTTGATTGATATTTTTGTTAGTTATTGTTTGTGTTGCAGTCTGGACATATTCCTTTGAAGTATAGGTCGACGCAGTCGATACAGAATCCGGGGGTCGCCATCTTTTCGAGACCGTCGGGTAGTGCCATGTCGTAAATTTTGCCGCATATGCGACATATGAAATGGCTGTGCTCTGGCTGAGGGGCGAGGTCATAGTGCTTGTTCCCGCTTTCTATCTCGAGCTCGCGGACTAACCCGGCTTCTACGAGTGCATGGAGAGAGTTGTAGACAGTCGTGCGTGAAAGACTCGGGTATTTCGAAGCAAGTACGCTGTATAGCTCGTCGGCAGTCGGATGGGTTCTCTCATTGGCAATATGAGATAAGACTGCTATGCGCTGTACGGAAGGACGCATGCCCGCCTTGTGTATTAATTCGGTCAAATGGCTGTCTGTCAGAGAAATCGTTTTCTGCATGCTGATTTAACAATCTTGTAATGATTACAAAGATAGTATTAATTACAATATCTCCCAAATTATTTTTCAAAAAATGATTAAGCAGAAGTATAATGTGTAATGGTTGGAATACATAAAAAAGCCCGCTGCCGGTTGTGTTTGATGTCTGGCAGCGGGTTGTATTGCGAGAGTGGGGTACTGTCTTGCTATAGATTGGAGCGCAGGTAGTCTTCGAGTGTGAATTCGGTTTTATATGGCTTCTGGCCCGGTTGACGCTCTTCTACGTTGGTGATTGAGGCTCTTGAATCGCATACTGCATGTATGAAATCGAGAATGGCTCCTGCATGCTTGTCCATTGGCGTTATTGCTACGGAGTGATCGGAGCCGAGGATTTTCCAGAAGGTGTAGGGGCTGTCTATGGCGTTTAGGCTCTCTGCGATAGATTTCGAGCCCCAGAGGCCGAATGTGCCGATTGTGGCCCGGTCGAATGGAACAGTGCTGTCGGCATCTCCATGAAAAAGCATCATCGGAGCCGGAGTTCGGCGCCAACGGGGTGTGCCGTCCGAGAATATGGCTCCGGCCATGGATATGACTCCGGCATAGTTGAAATCTGCTGGCAGGGCACCTATGGGCGTATTGCGGTTGCAGCATTCGTATTGGGTCTGGAGCACGGTTATTGCACCTGCGCTTGAGCCGCAGGCGAATATCTGCGAGGGGTTTATGCCCCATTCGGCTGCGTGGCTGATGGTGAAGGCTGTGGCGCTGGTATAGTCCAGAACGGCGAGTTGTATTGCGCCGGTGAGTGCTTCGGCAAACTCTTCTGGCTCGCTTATGTCGGTCGGGTCGAGGTTCGAGAGGGCGGTGCGGTAGTCTGCGGATACGACAGTGATACCGTTGTCGGCAAGGAAATTGAACATCGGCAGATAGCGGGCGTCGTCGCGTTGGCCGTGCTTGAAACTGCCGCCGAAGGCAAAGATCAGGGCAGGAGTCGTTTCTTTGCATTCATTACTTTTATAAATGTCGACGCGCAGTGTGTCGGGATCGGCGATGTTGTATATGTGTGTGCGCTTTTCGGCTGCTTCAGCGGCCAATGAAAGGCTTAGAGCGATTATTGCGCTGATGAATAGTTTTTTAATTTTCATAAACAGTAGTATTGGTTAGTCCTTGAAACTGGTTTACTCCGGCGCCGAACAGGGCGAAGTCGTAGAGAGTCGGGTCGTCGGCGTTGAATTCGCGCAGGCGTGAGGTGAGTTCTACTACGGCGCGGCGGTCGTTCTGCCGACGGTCGAGGAGTCCGAGCGCACGGGCTGTATTGCCGGAGTGGACGTCGAGCGGTATGTAGAGCTGTGATGGCCGTAGGGCTTTCCACATGCCGAGGTCCACGATGCCATCGTCGCGTACGAGCCATCGCAGGGCCATGTTCAGGCGTTTTAAAGCCGACGTGTCGGCTTTGGCCGGTATGCAGCGGTTGGGGCCGTCGAGAGGGTATGCGGCGTTTGCCGAGCACAGAAGGCTGTTTAATCCCTCGGCTATTTTCCATGCGGGAAATTCGTCGGAGGTGGCGCCTATGGCGGCTGCGTAGTTTTCGAGTGAGCCATATTTGGAGTATAGCATGCGCAGGGCACGGAGGTAGTGGCGCAGATGGCGTCCGAAGAATGTGCGGTGTATATTCGCTTCGCTGATGGCTTCTATGTCGCCTTCGATAACAAAATGATACGGTTCGTTTTCGAGCAGGGCGAGCATTCGGTCGGCGTTGCGCAGAATCATGCTGCGTTTGCCCCAGGCAATCGATGAAACAAGAAGGGATGCGATTTCGGCGTCGCGCTGGTCGCTGAAGCGTCGGGCGAACTGTACGGGGTCGTCGGCAACGAAATCTTCGGTGTTGTATCGGTCGGCAAGAGCGTCGAGGAGCTCTTTTACCGGTTCGAGGTCTGAGATTTTCATGAGTGTGGTATTATGAGGCACCCTCTAAAAAAAGAAAAACAGCCAATCGGGTGTGAGACTCGATCGGCTGAATTGTCTTTGGGTGCCCAGTGGGATTCGAACCCACGACCTTCGGAACCACAATCCGACGCTCTAACCAACTGAACTATGGGCACCATCTTTAAAGGCACTGCAAAGGTAGGGCCTTTTTTTGAAATGTGCAATACCTTTGTTGAAAAAAATTGGCTCAGACGTAAAAAATATGCGATATACGGTGCTTTCGTAGTTTCGCCTGAATGCAACACAAATTTCGTGACTCGTGAGCCTCGAGGCCCGAATCACGAAATTTGTATGGCTTGAAAGACGGCGCTTGACGCGCCTGTAAAGAAGGGGCTTAATCTTCTACGGCGCGGAGCTGCTGCACGTAGACGGCCTTCATCATCTTCTTGCGGTTGGTGACGGAGGGTTTCTGGAAAGCCTGACGGCGACGCAGTTCTTTAACGATGCCGGTTTTTTCAAATTTACGTTTGAATTTCTTAAGCGCTCTTTCGATGAGTTCGCCTTCTTTTACTTGTACGATGATCATATTTTAATGGTGAGTTTTGAATTTGCGTTCACTTTAGCGCGGCAAAATTAGGAATTTATTTTTACATGGCAAAAAATCAGAGCCTAAAAGCGCCTCTTTTTCCGAAAAATAAGTTCAAAAAGCCGATATGTACTCCGTTGTGTGCTTTTATTGCCGCACAATGCAATAAAGGCGTCGATTTAATGGCATATAAACAAGACAACCTTACAGACCTCTTGGTCTATAAGGTTGTAATGCAAGTCGGGGTGAGAAGACTCGAACTTCCGACCTCCACGTCCCGAACGTGGCG
>CAMNRO010000032.1 GCA_946553045.1 uncultured Porphyromonadaceae bacterium
TCTATACATAATGCACCCCAAAAGTTTTGTGTCTAACTTTTGGGGTGCAGTTCAGTCAGGGGCCGATTCTATTTTCTATGTTAAATTTCTTTATTCTTGGACGTTAGCCAATCAGCCGAAATCAGAGGCCGAGTTTTGTGCGGACGAGGGGGGTTACGTCGGTAACGTCGGAGCCGGTGTAGAGAAGGAGGCCTTCGTTGGGCATGATAAAGGTATATCCGCCTTCAGCTCCTACGGCCTTGATGGCGTCGGTGAGCTTCTGCTGGATAGGAGTGGAGAGCTGCTGTTCGAGTTTTGCGAGATCCTGCTGTGCTGTTTCGCGGAACTGCTGTACTTTGGCATAGCGGTCCTGCACTTCCTGAAGACGGCGTTCTTTGATAGAAGCAGGAGTGTTGGCGTCTTCCTGAATGGTCTGGAAGTCGGCATAGAGCTTGTTGACTTCCTCCTGAAGTTTCATGAATTCATCTTCATACTTCTTGGAAGTTTCCTGAAGCTGAGTCTGCATTGCGGTTGTTTCGGGCATTGCTGTGAAGACTGCTTCGATATCTACGACACCGAATTTCTGAGCCATTGCGCTCATGGGCAGGGCCACTGCAATGGCGAGAAGGATTTTCTTGAACATATTATAGCGTTTTAGTTTTTTGATTTATCCTATTTATTGCAAAGATACTGAATTTAATTCGAATATCCCAATTTGGCAAGGACCTCGTTGCTCACATCGATTCGGGGCGAGGCGTAGATGATGTCCGACGACGATGCACGATCGAAAATGGTCTGATAGCCGCGCTCCTCGGCGACTTTCTTTATGGCATTGTAGACCTCGTCCTGGATAGGCTTCAGAAGAGTCTGGCGCTTCTGGTAGAGCTCGCCTTCGGGGCCGAAATACTTATAGCGCAGTTCTGTGGCAGCCTTTTCTTTGGCCACGATTTCCTCCTCGCGCTTCTTCACCTGCTCTTCTGTAAGGAATACCTTGTCGGAGAGATAGTTCTGATACATCGTCTCGGCTTCTTTGCCGATGGCCTCGACTTCTTTCTGCCAGCGCTGGGAAAGTTGATTGAGCTGCTCGTTGGCCATTTCGTAGGCCGGAACATTCTTGAATATGTACTCCATGTCGACCAGAGCGAATTTCTGGGCCGAAGCGGCGAGCACTGAAGCTACCGCTACAAGGAGAACGACGGCTATCTTCTTCATATAGGTTTCGTTAAGAGGGTTTATATTTAATAGACACCCGAAAAGAAAAAAGGTTTATTCCCGGCGAAGGTAAGTACGCGGAGTTTTAAGTTAAATTTGTTAACAGCTTAGAATTCCTGACCGAGAATGAAGTGGAAGTGGCTGCCGCCGCGTTCGCCGAATACTCGGTCGAAACCATATGCCCAGTCGATACCCATAAGACCGACCATAGGCAGCTGGATACGGACACCGGCACCGGCACTGCGCTTGAGTTCGAACGGATTGAACTGGCTCACCGAAGTCCAGGCATTACCGGCCTCGAGGAATGTGAGAGCATAGATGGTCGTAGACTGCTGGAGCATGAGGGGGAAGTGGAGTTCAAGACCCATGCGGGTGTAGGCATAGCCTTCGGAACGCCACGGAGTGAGCGAGCCGTTGTCGTAACCGCGGAGGGCGATTGTCTCGGTGGCATAGGTATATGAGCCGCTCATGCCGTCGCCGCCGACATAGAATGTCTCGAAGGGCGACTTGAGGTATTTGTTGTAGCTACCGAGAAGACCGAAGTCGAAGCGGGTCATGAGCACGGGAGTCCATTGCTGATTGGTCGACAGCGGAGTATATGTACGGCTCTTGAAGCGGAGCTTCCAGTATTCAATCCAGCGGTAGAGCTCCTTGTTGGCCTGGTCGCGAACTTTCGAGGTCGACTCGGTGGAATTAGCCTGTTCGGCAAGCGTCTTCCAGTCTTTCTTTCCGAACCACGATGCCGGAGGTGTCATCTGGAAGCTGAGCTGGAACGAAGAACCGCTGCGGGTATATATCGGGTTGTCGATAGACGTACGCGAAAGGGTCAGACCGAGCGTGAGCGAGTTCGACGTACCGTTGTTCATCAGGAAGAGATAATCCCAGTTCTTGAGGTAATACCAGTTATATCCGATTTCGGCAGTGAACGTGAACCAGTCATCGGGCCATTTAAGACGCTTGCCGAAGCCGACATTGACACCCACCATCTGGAGAACCTTGTTGGGGTCGAGCGAGTTCTGATAGCTGCTCTGATAGTAGTCGTTGTAGCCATATCCGCCGTAGCTGCCGTAGTAGCCCGGATAGTAGCCCATGCCTGTGCCCCACAGCGACGAGTTGGCCCACGAACGATTATAGAACGAAGAGTTCACACCAGTCTGACGGCTATAGTAGGCCGACACCGAAAGACTGTTGGGGCGCTTGCCGCCGAACCACGGGTCAAGGAATGACACCGCATAGCTCTGATAGTAGCGGGCGTTTGTCTGGGCGCTGATAGAGAACGTCTGGCCTTCGCCCTGCGGAATTATGCCTCGGTATGTGCTCGGATAGAAGAGGTTTCTGATAGAGAAGTTGGTAAATTTGAGCTGCAGCTTGCCGATGATACCGGTCTGGCCCCAGCCGAGAGAGAATTCAATCTGGTCATTGGCCTTCGACTCAAGGTTGAGAGCCACATCGACAGTACCGTTTTCTTCGTTAGGCACAATGTCGGGCACCATATTCTCAGGATTGAAGTGGCCGGTCTGCGCAATCTCGCGCATGGAGCGCATAAGGTCGCTCTTGCTGAACAGGGCACCCGGACGCACACGGAGCTCACGGCGGATAACCTTCTCGTAGAGGCGGTCGTTACCGTTGATTGTCACATTGTTGATACGGGCCTGCGGGCCTTCCATCATTCGCATTTCGAGCGAGATGGAGTCGCCGTCGATTTCGCGTTCGATAGGGATGAGCTGATAGAACAGATAGCCGTGGTCCATATAGAGGCTCGACACGGCATCGTCGTCGGTGGTGAGTCGTTTTTCGAGCTGCTTCTGATTATAGACATCGCCGGGCTTCATGTCGAGATAGGCGTTGAGCACTTCGGTCGGATAGATAGTGTTGCCCACCCAGTTTATATCCTTTATGAAATACTGCTTACCTTCCTCGACGTCGATATACACATCGACGGTATTGTCATTGTAAGGCACAACGCTGTCGGCAAGAATCTTGGCATCGCGGTAGCCTTTCTCGTTATACTTCTCGAGAATACGGTTGAGGTCGTCGTGATAATCGTTCTCGACAAATTTCTTCTGGCTGAAAATCTTGAGAATGTCGGTCTTCTCGTTGGTTTTCTTCATAGTGCGCTTTATGGCACGGTCGCTGAGCACCTCGTTTCCGTCGATATAGATTTTGTGCACCTTCACTTTCTGATGCTTGTCCACGACGATGTCGACAAACTGCTCGTTATCGTTCGAAAGGTCTTCGCGAAGGTTCACTTTCACTGTCACATTGCCGAAACCCTTGTCCTTATAGTATTTTTCAACGATAGCCTGGGTGCGGTTCACCATATTGCGGGTGATAGTATTGCCCTTCACAAGCTGCAGACGCTCCTGGAGGTCTTTCTGCTCGCCTTTCTTGGCTCCGATATAGTTCACGGCCGAGATTCGGGGCTGAGTGCGGAGCACAATCTTGAGCCAGGCCTTGTCACCGGCCGTTTTCTCGAGTTCGATACGGGCCTGGGCGAAAAGCGTCTGACGCATAAGGCGTTTCACGGCGTTTGTCATGTCATCGCCGGGTATTGTCACGCGGTCACCGACTTTGAGGCCGGCATAGCCGAGTATAAGCACGTCTTCATAGTTGGGCGCGCCCTCCACAGTGATACCGGCAATTTCATATGTCCGCGGCATGGCGGTATAGAGAACCGTCGGGTTGTAGATGGTGTCGGCAGGAGCCTGGGCAGCCGTTTTCACGGATGCAGCAGATGCGATGAACAATGCCAGAAGTAGAAGTATTCGTTGTTGCATGGGTGGATAATGGTCGGTTCGTTTAGCCGGTCAGAGGCCGGCTCAGCTATCGAGTATCTGTTCGCCGGTAAGACCGAAGCGCCGCTGGCGCCGCTGGAATTCGGCAATATTGTTTCTGAAATCTTCGCGGCTGTATTCCGGCCAGAAAGTCTGGTTGAAAATCAGCTCGGTATATGCTATCTGATAGAGGAGGAAATTGCTTATCCGGGTGTCGCCGCCAGTGCGTATCAGCAAATCGGGGTCGGGAATACCCGCCGTCGACATCGCCTGCGAAAGTATATTCTCGTCGATATCGTCGGGTGCGAGCGACCCTTCGGTAGCCTGGCGGGCAAGCGAGCGGACGGCCTCGACAATCTCCCAGCGCGACGAGTAGCTCAGCGCCAGAATAAGCTTCAGCCCGGTGCAGTGTGCCGTATCGGCCATGCAGCGCTCGAGCCGCGCGGCGGCCTCGGCCGGCATACGCGAGAGTTCGCCGATGGCGCCCAGACGCACATTGTTTTTGATAAGGTCGGGAGTCTCGCGCTCTATGGCGGTGACGATGAGATGCATCAGAGCGTCGACCTCTTCCTGAGGGCGGTTCCAGTTCTCAGTCGAGAAAGTATAGAGCGTAAGATATTTCACCCCAAGCTCCGAGGCCTCCTCGGTAATGCGGCGCACAGTAGACACGCCTTCGACATGGCCGGCGGTACGCTCCATGCCATGCGACTGCGCCCAGCGGCCGTTGCCATCCATGATGATGGCCACATGCGCCGGTATGCGGTTCGGGTCGAGTGTCTGGTGTTCGGTCATATTGATACAGGAGAGATTAGTCTACATAGTGACAGGTTTCACAACGCGGGCCGAATTCATAGGAAATGCCTACGGTCAGGCGCGAAAACCAGTCGGTATTTTTATAAAAAGCTGTCTTTATCTGGTTGAGGTCGGAAAGCTCGGGGCCGTCGACATGATCGCCGAATGCTTTGGTCATGCTGAACTCGAGCCCAAGATTAAGCCGCTGCGTGGCCTTGAACTTGAGACCGACGCCAAGAGGCACCGTCGGTGCTGCGGAGGTTTTACCGCCCGAAGACGACACACACACACCGATTCCGACAGCAAGATAGGGCGACCATCGGCGCAGGCGCTTGTATGTCTCGCCGATACCGTAAGGAAAGAAATTGAACTCGCCCCTCACGTCGAACGAATACACCTGCGAAGTAAAGTCATATTGCGCTCCTCCGGGAAGGACCTCGGTCATTTCTGCGGTATTTCCGCTCAGACCTAGCGTAGAGAGCACGCCCCGCACAGCCCAGCGGGTATCGGGAAGCCAGCGCATCGACAGTTCGCCGGTGAAACCCGGGTGACTGTACATATTCGCGCGGTTGGCGTCGCCTATATATCCGCTCATGCCAAGCTGAGCGCCTATGTCGAACTTATAGGGTGCCGACTGGGCCGGGAGAGCCACCGCACACAACGACACAGCGGCCGCCGCCAAAAGGCGCCGGGCGCAAGTCAATGCCGTTCGCGGGGTCAACACCATTACAATATTACTGGATAGGCTTAAATGTCAGGCGGTTCAGCGTAGCTCGCCAGAGCGTGTCATAAAGCTCGCCGTCGCGGTTATATCCTCCGAAAAGGTAGATGAACGGACAATCCCAGGAGGTGACAGGCGCAGTCGCGCGGCTGCCGAATACGGGATATGGCTCGCCGAGAACAGCTCCCGCCGGCAGACGGTAGGCGAAAGGCATCTCGGTCCAGCCCGACGCAGAGCGCGAGCTCAGCGTGGTTTCTTCAACAAAAGCCTGGGCACCGTGGAACGGAGGCACATAGTCGGGCTGCTGCATCAGGTCGGCAGCCTTGGCCCATGTGAGACCATAGTCGGTTGTCACGTAGACACTGTCGTTGACAACATCGTTGTCGTCGACACCGCCCACAGCCATTATAAGCGAGTATTCTGTAGCTACAAGCGTATTGGAAGTGCGGAACGCATAGAAAGGCATAATCGTGACACCGCGAAGAGCCTTGGCAAAGTTTCCGTTGAGCTGAGCCCACGACGAACCGTCGTAAGCCCATACCGAACCGGTATATGAACCGTCAGCAAGTTCACCGCCGACCATCACGGCCTGAGTGTCGCCGCTGAGCGGGAAAGTGAAGTCTACAAGCTGCGATGTGCCGGTCACAGGCATTCCTGCAGGCATTGACACACCGTCGCAGCCACCGGCCGGATAGCTGGTATAGGTCCAGCTGTTGCCGTTTTTGACATTGCCGAGCACGGCATCGCCAACACAGCCGTAGATATTCGACCAGCGGCAGGAAGTATCGGTCCATGTTTTGCCGCCGTCGGCAGAGCGATATAGCGCGCCTGAGGCTGCAAGTATATAAAGGGCGTCGTTCGAGCCGGTGAACGACTCGATGACAGCGCCTTGGGGAAGCGCCGGGGTCACATATTCCCATTCGCCGGCGAAAGCATGGGCCGTAAAGGCCATGCACCAGCCGGAACCGTCGGTAGTAAGACAGTAAAGACCGTCGGAAGTACTGGCGGTGCGTTGCGCGCTGACTTCCTGGAGAGACGACGGAAGTGTGCGGAACGCTGCCTTGTCCCATACCAGCGAATCGCTCACAAGTTTATGGACATTCACCGTAATGGTATATCGGCGGCTTACGAGGCCGTCGGGCGATTTCACATCAAGATATACAGGATTGGTGAAGTCGATAGTATCGCCGGGATTGGTCAGATAATCGTGCACGGATTCTTCTGTCGAGCCATTGGCCGGAACAGTAAGATTTGCCAGCGAAACACTCTCGAGCATGCGTATGCGCGGCACGAGCTTGTCTACCTTCGTGCCGTATGGCAGCGAATCGGCATTGAAAATTGTGCCTTTGTTGAGGTCGACAGCAAAGAATACGGTGTCAAGATGAGCCATTATGCTGTCGTCGGCCGACAGAGCGAATGAATACACAGCCACACTTGACGATATATTCTCGTTCGGATAGTTATACTCCGAGTTGCACCTCGCAAAAAATAGCACGGCCATGAAAGCCGCCAGGCATATTGTAGTGAATTTCCTCATTGAGTTTACAGTGTTACAAGGTGCAAAATTATAATTTTGGCCGCAATGGGGCAAACCATTTCGGCCAAAACCACACATTTGTGGCGCATTTATATGTTTTTAACGCCACCGCCTGCCGAGTGCGAATAAACTTTAACAAATCGGAGCAAGCGGAAAACGCGCTATAAAGTCATCGGAAAGATAGCGAAAAACAGTATTTCCGTCGCATATTTCCGAGTCGGACGGAGCGCAAGGCATCGCGGGAGCCTTAGTGCGGCCCGACTCGCCGAGTGCAAACGGCGCAACCTCCACAAACGCCTCGTCCCACATGCCGGCCTCGATAAAGGAACGCAAAAGCGACGCTCCGCCTTCCACAAGGACAGACGTTATATTCTCGAGCCGATAGAAATCCGAAAGGGTCTCTGCCAGCGGTCGGTCTTCGCGGATATAGATTGTCTTGCGCGGGTCTTCGAGCAACTCTTCGTGTATGCCGAGGCCGCTACGGTCGAAGACTACGGGACGCGGCGACCGGCCTGCGACAAGGCGCGTATCAAGCCGCGGAGAATCAGCTATCGCGGTCGCCGCTCCGACGGCAATGGCGTCGTGCACGGCACGGCGACCGTGCACCCTGACCGAACTGAGCAGCGTCGAGAAACGGGCCGGCGCACCCGACTCACTCCTGTCGGCATCCATAAAACCATCTGCACTTTGAGCCCATTTTAGCGTCACGAACGGTCGTCCGAGCGAATGCGCGGTCATGAAACGCTTGTTGAGAAGGCGGCATTCATCGGCAAGAACGCCCTCCACCACCTCGATGCCGGCATCGCGCAGCATGGCTATGCCACGCCCCGCCACACGCGGATTCGGGTCGCCGGCACCGACGACAACACGCTTGAAACCGCACTCCGCAAGCAATTTTGCGCAAGGCGGTGTCTTGCCGTAGTGAGAGCAAGGCTCAAGAGTCACGTAGATTGTCGACTCATGAAAGAGCACGCTGTCATCGTCCGACACCGAAGCCACCGCATTGACTTCGGCATGTGGGCCGCCATAGACGCGATGCCACCCTTCTCCGATTATACGGCCGTCAGGACCCGCTATCACGGCCCCGACCATAGGATTGGGCGACACAAATCCGCGCCCGTTGATTGCGAGCTGCATGGCCCGCCGCATATACTTTTCCAATATCTTAGGGTATGAAGTATTAAATCGAAAAAGTCAAGACAATAGCCTGTAAGAACCATTATCTTAACTTTATATACTTTCTAAACTGAACTACAACGAACTATAGGCAGGCGTGAACGTATCGCCCTGGTTTGGGTCGCCTGTCCTTATGCCTTTCGAAAGCCAGCGCACACGCTGCTCGGAACGCCCGTGGTTGAAACTGTCGGGAATCTCGCGCCCGTAAGCCTTTTTCTGAAGATAATCGTCGCCGATTTTAGAAGCGGCGTTGATTGCCTTCTCCACGTCGCCCTCTTCGAGCGAATTGAACATCTGATTGTCGAGCGCGGCCCAGACGCCGGCATAGAAATCGGCCTGCAGCTCAAGGCGCACACTTATTTTATTGGCTTCGGTCTCGCTGAGGCGCGACATGGCGTCGTGGGCATCGGTGAGCGTGCCCAGAAGATACTGCACATGATGCCCGACCTCGTGCGCAATCACATAAGCGTAAGCGAAATCGCCGTCAGCACCTATCGTATTGCCCATTTCCTTAAAGAAATCAAGGTCTATATACACGGTCTGGTCGGCCGAACAATAGAACGGCCCTGTCTGCGACGTGGCATTGCCGCATCCCGAATTGACCGCACCGCTGAAAAGCACCAGCTTGGGGCATTCGTACTCGCCCCAGCCCTGACGCTGAAATTCGCGAGTCCACACATCTTCAGTGCCAGCAAGCACCTGCGAGGCAAATGTCGCAAGCTGCTCGTCTTCCGCGGTCGGCTGATAATCCTGTTGAGAATAGCCCACCTGACCTCCCGCAAGACCGTTGCCAAGCACATTGCCAAGCACATCGCTGAGGCTGCCGCCCGAAAACAGAGTGATGGCGGCCACCACAATAACGCCAACTATACCGCCTCCGATGCCGAGGCTCTTGCCGCTGAAACCACGTCCGCGGCGATCGTCTACATTGCCGCTGGTGCGGCGTCCGTCCATTCTCATAAATCAGTAATTAGAATTTAACTTTATATCAGAAAAAAAATCCCGACCTGTAATTTCTAACTTGTAGCTTTGCCCAATAGTTCAAAAGAATCCACATATATTTCCGTAACAGTCCGCTTGATGGCATTGTGGTCTTCCCAATAGCGCGTACGGATTTTGCCCTCCACAAGCAGACGGGTGCCTTTGCGGATATATTTCTGGGCAAATTCGGCAGCCGGACCCCACATGACGATATTGTGCCATTCGGTGATTTCCGGCATTTCAACACGGGAGCCGTCGGGGCCGCGACTCACACGTCTTTCGTTTGTCGCAAGGGTAAATGAAGCAACCGAGCTACTGTCTACCATTCTGATTTTCGGGTCCTGGCCGACATTTCCGAGCAAAATTACCTTATTCATATCCCTTGTTTATTTCAATGTGGCTAAAAGTCCTGAAACGATTGCTGCACTGAAGCCGCCGTCCTCCATTGCGTTGAGCCCCCGTATGGTCACTCCGCCCGGTGTCGTCACCCGGTCTATAAGCGCCTCAGGGTGGGCGGAATCGACTTCAAGCAGTTTCGACGTACCGGCGAGTACGGCCGAGGCGAGTTCTCTGGCGGCCTCGGGCGAGAGCCCCATCTGCACACCGGCCAGCATATTGGCGCGCACATAGCGCAGCGCATAGGCAATGCCGCACGACGACAGTGCCATTGCCGCCGGGAAAAGACGCTCAGGCACCTCTACGGTCGCGCCCGTGCACGAAAACAGCTTTTTAAGCTCGTCAAGACAGGCGGCGCTGATTCCGCTGCCACAGAGCAGGTTGGCCGAACGCCCTACGGTAGCCGCGATGTTGGGCAGAAGCCGGAAAACCGCCGGACGCTCACCTTCGCTGCCGGTCAGAGCTTCAGAGAGTTCCGACAATGAGATTGCAGCCGCACACGAGCCCACCATCGGAGGCCGGTGGCCGAATAAAGCCGCCATATTGCGGGCTACGGGCAGCACAGCGTCGCCCTCCACGCATATCAGCGCTATGTCGCAAGCCTCCAGTGCCTCGGGAAGCGACGTCGTGCAATTTAGCCCCGCGATACCCGCAAGAGCCTTGAGCCGGCCCTCGCTGCGGTTATAGACAGATACATGCACCCCGGATTTCGCAAGACCGAGCGCCATGGCCGAACCGATATTACCGGCGCCGACCACACATATTTTAACTTTATTATTTATAAATTCCATCTGTGCCAATTATGATAATGGGAGATTCTACAGAAATTTTGGTGCCGGAAGATATATTCCGAACGATATGCCGGCATTGAAGCGCCCCGGCGACGATGTGTAGTTGCAATAGGCGGCGATATCGCCGAAAGGCAGCGAATAGACCACATCGAGTTCTCCGAAAAACTCGGCTGAATTGAACCACGCACCATAGCGGGCCTGGCCGTCAGCACCCGCGCAGATACGGCGCATCGGCACGAAAACATTGGCCGAAACACGGGCCGAAAGCGAACTGTTGTACTTATACACAGGCACGACAGCGGCGCCGATGAAGCTGTTGGCCCTGAACGCCGGGCTGAATGCATTGTTCGAGGCAGGCGTAGGATTATATGACGGAGCAGAGCCTATACTGGCATCATATGCCCCGAGCAGTCCGCGCGTGCTCAGCAGCACATGGCTCTCGATGCCAAGCGCCCAGTGGCGGTGAATGTCGAAGTAGTTCTTCTGAATCACATCGAGCTGCAGCCACGACTGACTGCGAGAACCCTCGTAGCCCGGCTGACGCACATTGGCCGACCCGACGAGTCCTGCGGCCTTCGCACGAAACAGCCCTCCTACAGTCGGATAGTTATAGGAATTCAGAGTCGACTCTTCGTAACCGGCATAGGCCTGTCCGAGGACGTAGTCCACATGATGACGCCCGGCGCTCACCCCGTCGGTGGCCGACACATAGTAGGTGTAGCGCAGTTTGCCCGCACCGGCGCCTATCTCGACACTTCCGCGGCGCCCGGCGGCGATGGCCCACCCGAGCTTGGCATAATATTCATGCGAAGTCATGAATGTCGGCTCGTCGTCGCGAAAGAAAAGCTCTTCGTTCTCATAGTATTTACGGCGCGAGGCAAGTGCCCGGAAAATGAATGCCGACGGCGTTCCCGAAGCGAGCGTCAGGCGCCCCGACAGCATTCCGGCCATATAGCTCTGCCCTATCCAGGCTTCAACATCGGTGCTGGCCGAGCTGAAGCTCAACGACGAGTAGCCGCCCCGCAGATAGAGATAGCTATTGTTGCTCGATGTGATGAAAGCGCCCGCACCGACCGAGAAACGGCTCTTGGCACGCGCCTCGACATCAAGATTGAACAGACAGGCGCTGTCGTCGTCGCAGCTCGCCCCGACACGCAGTATTTCCATGCGCCCCGACGACAATGCCCTGTAAAACGACAGACGGGCATGGTCCACGCCGATAGTATCGCAGCCCTTGGACGGCCGGAAAAGATATTTTATATATTCGTTCTGACGACGGCTGCCTCCATGCACGCTCACGCTGTCGAAACGAAGCTCGGGCACAGTGCTCTTGAACACCGACCGGCGCAGGCCGACTGTCTCTTTCGACACTCGGGCATGGACACGCCCCTTGATAGAGTCTATCATCTCCATGCCCCGGGCGTAACCGGCCTGATATATTTCGGGCGCCTTATCCCAGTCGAGAAGACCGAACCGGCTCACATCGATACGAACCTTTATGCCGGCCTCGGCCGGTACATCATAGCTCTGCTTGCGGCTCATCAACAAATCAAGCTGGTCGAAATAGCTGTTGGCCGGGCCTTTGGAGGCTGCCGACACATCAGAGCCTATGAGAATCGACGGCGCAAACTCGGTCATCATCACATCTACCGGAAAGTTATCATACACGCCACCGTCGTAAAGCGGCACGCTGTCTATCTCTATAGCCTGAAACACAAGCGGAAAACTCATCGAGGCACGTATAGACTCCTCCAGGCGCCCCGAACCCATCACCTTCTTGCGCTTGGCAACGACATCGGACGCCACACAGCGGAACGGAACGAAAAGACGGTCGTAGTCGCCGCCGCATCGGGCGGTATAGGCCGCAAAAATCTGCATGAAGCCGAAATTCATCGGCATAGGCGAAATCAGCGACTGCGGATTGAAGATATCGCGGGCTGTGCTGTCGCGACGTCCGAGCGATTTGGAAAACATCTGCGGCGACGGAGCCTCACGCGCAAAATAATACGTCAGTTCCGGATCGGCCTTTCCGACGGCCATATAGCCGAAATAGCGGCTGTTGATAAGCTCCATCATCTCCTCGGGCGTATAGCCGCAGGCATACAGACCGCCGACGATGGCGCCCATCGAGGTGCCGGTTATATAGTCTATCGGAATATCGTTATCCTCCAGAGCCTTGATAAGACCTATATGGGCGATACCCTTGGCGCCGCCGCCGCTCAGCACGAGGCCGACAGACTGATGCCGCCCCTGCGCCAGTACCGACGCAGGGAGCACAGTCAGAATGATGGAGAGAAAAATAAAACAGCACTTCACAGCCCTCATGGCTCGCACAATAGATGATAAATAGTTGAAAAGTTATGGCTTTGAATTAGAACGCGCCCGGGCGCGCTATTGTTCATAGTCCCGACTCGGAAATAAAGCTGTCCTTGAAGCCGAGGAAATAAAGCACGCCGTCGAGCCCTATGGTCGAGATTGACTGCCGCGCGGTCTGCTTCACCTTAGGCTTGGCATGGAAGGCTATGCCCAGACCGGCCGTCGAAAGCATCGGAAGGTCGTTGGCTCCGTCGCCAACAGCAATGGTCTGGGCTATGTTTATATTTTCGACCTGGGCTATGATACGCAGAAGCTCGGCCTTGCGCTTGCCGTCGACAATATCGCCCACATATCGCCCCGTAAGCTTGCCGTCGGCAATCTCAAGCTCATTGGCATACACATAGTCGAAGCCGAATTTCTGGCGCAGATAGTTGCCGAAATATGTAAAACCGCCCGACAGGATAGCCGTCTTGTAGCCCGTGCGTTTGAGCACTTGCATCATGCGCTCCACGCCCTCGGTAATAGGCAGATTCTCGGCAATCTCGCGCATCACGTTTTCGTCCAGGCCCTTCAGCAAAGCCACGCGCCGGGCAAAGCTCTCGCTGAAATCGATTTCGCCGCGCATGGCGCTTTCGGTGATAGCCCGCACCTCGGCGCCGACACCGGCGCGGTCGGCAAGCTCGTCGATAACCTCGGTCTCGATAAGCGTCGAGTCCATATCGAAGCATATGAGACGGCGGCAACGGCGGAACACATTGTCCTCCTGCAAAGAAATGTCGAACTCCTCGCTCTGCGAAATCTGCAGGAAGCGCGAACGCATGGCCTGTATGTCGCAGGGATTGCCGCGCACCGAGAACTCCACGCACGACTTCGAACGGGGCTCCTCGTTCTCGCACAGCGGAGCGCGCCCGGTTAGACGCTGGATACCGTCGATATTCAGTTCCTGACGCGCAATCTCGTCTGTAACAAGTGCTATATGTCGTGCCGTAAGCCGCCGGCCGAGAATGGTGATAATCCAGCGGTTCTTTCCCTGCATCGACACCCATTCCTCATAGTCGGCGATAGAAATCGGCGTGAAACGAATCTTCACATTCAGCTCATATGCCTTGAACAGAAGGTCTTTCATAATATCGCCCGACCGGTCCGACGTAGTGCGGAAAAGGATGCCAAGCGACAGTGAATGATGGATATCAGCCTGACCGATATCAAGAATGTTGGCGTTATGACGCGCAAGAATATCAGTTAGGGCCGATGTCACGCCCGGGCGGTCATAGCCCGATATATTTATAAGAATCAGTTCTATATTATCCATCACAAAATCATTTTTACCCGCAAAATTACGCAAAATTCCCCTACTATCGACAATGTAGCCAAAGTCAATTAGACTCACCAGATTATACAATTTCGTCGTTTGGCCGGTTTTCGTTTGGCTGTTTGGCTGAATGCAAGAACCGGAAGCAATGAAATGGGAAAAGCCTCTCCGGGACTAACCGTTATTTTTCAGGAGATATCTGGATATCATGGCATGGAGGGAACCTTCGTCGAAGCTTCTGATTCCGTTCAGGAGCAAGGATTCGTATTCGGGGCATGCCTTGTTGATTACATACTTGCACGGCCTCCCGTCTATATCGGCAAGCAGATGGAAACTGCCGCTTCTGTAAGCCATCTCAATCCGCGCCTGTGCCACCATATGGCCGTCGGAGGTCTCAAACTCCACCGCTGCTATCGGTGCAAGACACCCCCAGCGTTCAAGATTCTGTTCTATGGCATCGCTCATTCGAGCAATCCACTCAGGTCTTATACACTCTTCCGTCGCGACCGACCTAAAACGCATAAACTCAGCAGCAATACCGTCTATCTGGCGCGCGGCATCTTTAATGCCATTGGACTCGGCAAAGGCAAGGACTGTTTCTTTTGAAATGTTGCGCCGGCATCCTCCAACCGTCATGCAGTGCTCCGTATTACCGCGCCAGCCTCCCGTATCATAAATAAAAGTCATATCATAGGCTGGAGACAGGCTCCAATGCCCCGCCCTGTTCATGATGAACGAGAAATTTTTATGATGGTCATCGGTATTATTGCCGATGATATTGAACACCATGCGACGGAAAAGTTGCTCCATAGCCTCATATGGAAGTTTCAGAGCACGGGCAAGCTCAAACAGCGCCTCATAGGAGTCGGCGTCGGGCGACATCGCTGCAAGGGTCTGCACATGGAGCTTGCCACCCTGACTGTCGCGGTCGAAACGCTTTGTCAGGAAGTGGTTCCGATTCTCGACCGTAAGCAGACGGCTCGGCATCATGTCTATACCACAGTCGAGGGCAAGACGGTAAAACACATATTCGGTCCTGGCAGTGTCGCGCTCGGGCATGTCGAACTTCACGATACAATAATCGTGGTCTTTGAGTCCTGCAATCTGACCCGACCTTATGCTGCCGTCCTTTCGGCTGATTGCCAGGAGCGCTTTGGCCTGACGACCGCCGACCGAAGACCCAACAGCAATCAATGCCTTCATTGTCAGTTCCTCGTCGGGAGATATAATGGCGTCTTCACGCTCAAGCAATATCCTCTCGGCCAAATCAGCGATAGCGGAGATATCCACATGGTCGTTTTTTAGCCTTATTGCCTCCTGTGGCTGAAACTCAAGAGCTCCCATGCCCCTCACGCCGATGAACGCCAGCTTGTCGCAGGCACTGATTTCACGATTCGATATCTTGTTGGCCGTCCGCCACTGCTCAAAAAGTTCGTTACCCCATGAATCGGGCAATGAGTCGGATATAAATGGCGGCACTCCATCGTAAGGCGGTCGGTCCTCGCCATATACAGGCAACTTTCCGGCAAGCATGTCGGCTGGGAAGCCGACTGGAAACGCTGCCTTAATTTCATCGGGAAGAGCCGGACTGAAATAGAAGAAAGACGGCCGGCCGGTTGTATCAGACGAAAGCGTTCCGATTTCAATGCCCCACATATATACCTTTACGCTGTGCCTCATAGCTTTTCTTTAGAAGGTTTTACTCGTTGCTTCGGTTTGCCGCCCCTCATGTCGAGATAAGGTGAAGGCGGCAAGGCCGGAAATATTTCCTCTATCGGTTCAAGCATTCCGACGCATCGCATCAAGGCAAGAAGAACGCCCAGCGAGATATTGGATGCCCTTCCGGTTTCGAACTTATGTATTGTCGCAAGCGATAAGCCGGTCTTTCCTGCTACGTCCTGCTGCGTGAGGTCCATGCGCAGACGATACTGTCGGAACCGCAATCCAAGCATTCCCACAATCTCCGCATCGGACATCGCATAAATAGTATTATTATACAGCTTATCCATAAAACAAGCACTTAAACTATAAAATAATATAGTTTATCGCAAAGATAGACATTTCGCGGCAAGCTGCAAAATTTTCCGGGTCAGAACTGGAAGTAGATGAATGGAGTGACCGACTCGGAGCGGAGTTCGAGAACGAGCTGGACAACGATGATAAAGATAAGGAGCTTGACGAGCCAGGGGCTGCGCACAAACCATGCGAGGGCCGAATCCCAGAAGCGCGTCGGCAGGCAGTGGGCAACTACTATCACAAGCATGAGTATGAGCCAGAGAGTGCGCGCAGAGGCGAATGCCGGAATATAGTCAAGCGAGAAGTCGCGGAATACGCTGCTGATAACAGTCCACGAATCGGCCCACGAATCGGCCCGGAAGAAAACCCAAAGCAAGGCCACGACCGTCATCGTCAGCAGCCACGACAGCGCCTTGACAGCCCACGAATCGCCCAGCCGGCCCAGCCAGGGCTTGCTCGCCTTGTGCACCGCAAGACCGGCACCGTGCATCGCTCCCCAGAACACGAACTTCCACGCCGCGCCGTGCCACAGTCCGCCGATGAGCATCGTCGCAAAATTGTTGACATACGTCCGCGCCGTGCCCTTGCGGTTGCCGCCCAGGGGTATGTAGATATAGTCGCGCAGCCATGTCGACAGCGAGATATGCCATCTGTGCCAAAAATCTGTGAGATTCTGCGCCTTATATGGAAAATTGAAGTTCTTGGCAAGTCTGAACCCCATTATGAGCGCTATGCCGATTGCCATGTCGGAATAGCCCGAGAAGTCGCAGTAAATCTGCATCGTATAGCCGATTATGCCCATCAGAGTCTCGAAACCGGAATAGCCGCCCGGAGTCTGAAAGATGAGGTCGTTGTACTGAGCTATATAATCGGCGATTATAGCCTTCTTGACAACGCCCAGTATTATAAGCCATAGCCCGGTATAGACCTCCGTGCGCGTCGCATGGCGGTTCTCGCGTATCTGCGGCAGAAAATAGTCGGCCCGCACTATTGGGCCCGCAACAAGCGCCGGAAAGAACGAAAGGAAAAACGCATACTCGAGCCATGTGGCTGTCGGCGCCACCCGGCCCTTGTAAACATCTATTATATAACTCACCGACTGAAACGTGTAGAACGAAATGCCGACTGGAAGCACCAGTTCGAGCGGCTGAAAATTGCCACCGACCATGGCATTGATATTCCACAGAAAGAAGTTGGCATATTTGAAATAGGCAAGTATGCCAAGCGATAGTGTCAGCGACACCGCCACACAGCTCCGCCTGAAAGCACGGCTGCGCCCGGGGTGACTCATGAGATGCGACAGCCACCAGTCGACCAGCGACGTGCCACCAAGCATGAGCACAAACCAGCCGCTGCTCTTATAATAGAAAAAGAAACTGAAAGCCACCACAAAGACCACCATCTGCCACAGACGGCGGCGCAGCAGCCCGTAGAGCGGCATAAACACCAGAAACAGCGCCCAGAAAGTGCCCGATGAGAACAGCATCGGCGCCGAAGGGTCATAGCTCAGAAAACGGCCTATATTATGCAGAATCTCGCTCATTTTTCAGACGGCTGATGGACGAATATACGCTTGGCTCGGCCCGAAGCCTTCGCGGGCGCCTCCATGCGGATAGGGTGGAAACTATGAGCCGGCATCCAGCGCGCCACACTGTCCATCCACAGCGCCGCCGAGCTGCGCGTGGGGTGCGCGCCGTCCTTGCTGCGCTCGAAATGCATGCCGTCGCTGAGGAAGAAACCGCCCTCGGCAGCTTCCGAAGCCACGAGTCCGTTGATACCCGTATCAGGCTTCCAGTTGGGAGGACCGATCCACACATACGGTATAGTGTCGATGTCGGCAAGAATCTTTTTCACATACCCACGGCGTTTGTTGGCGATATCCGGCACGAAAAGCTCGTTGGCACCCAGACACACAAACACATAGTCAGGACGAACCGTGTCGATATAATGACGGAGCTTATCGGAACGTCCCCAGACCTCCGACGTAGAGCTATACCAGATTACCGTGTAGAGCGTATGGCCGTTCTTCTCGGCATAAGCCGCCAGGCGCGGACCCAGGCCCTCAAGCATCGAATCGCCTATGAACAATATTGTCTTCTCCGTTGTATCGCACGGCACAGGGAAAGCCGGCGCCACATCAGCCACAATCGCAGCCGTATCCGAAACCTGGCCCTCAAGCACATCTTCTACTTCTTGTACAGCCAGAAGCGACGGAACAATTTCCGACGACTTCAGCTTATGCCCTCCGATTTCGGGCATATCGAAAGCCGAGGCAGCCGCAAAAAGCGCGAATGCCGCAACAAAGAGCAACCATAGAGCCGTATAATGCCGTTTCACGATACCAAAATTAAATCATTCTCAAAAACAAACTCCCTCCCAAAACAGTTTAAAAGCCTCCCAGCCCAACCGCCCATCAACCCGTCAGCCCAACCGCCCGTCAGCCCAACCGCCCGTCAGCCCATCAGCCTAATTACTCACCTGCATATACACCGTGCCGCGCCCCGGCCCTACGCGATAACGCCTGAGGCCGTAGCCCTTCTCGGCAGCCTCGCCCGAAGTAGGATGTCCCTGCAGCGAAAAAACATCGTAAGTGCTGTGGCACTGCGGACACTCCGCAAGATTCGTCTCGCTATCGACAACAACACGGACGGCCGACCGGCACTCGACCGGACATGCAAGATCATAAGCCATCGGATTTCCCATCACATCGCCGACGAGCAGAATCCCCCCGAACCCGCAATAAGTCGAGGCCGTATAGTAGAAACCGGCCGGCAAATGCTTTTCGGGAATAAAGCGGCGGTGGTCAAGAGCAGAAGCGACGCCATAGACATTCCATTCGGCAACAGTAGGGAAAGTAATATTGACGGCGGCCGGAGGAATCCGGTCGTCGTCAAGAGAATCGCAGCCACTGAAAACAGCGGCACATAAAAGAAGTATGGAGAGAGAGCGGTGCATTTCACATCAGGCCAAGTTTGCGAAAAGCTCGCCGAACTGGTCGGCTGCGCGCTGAAGAGTCGGCCCGATAAGAGGTTTGAGCATCATGGGAATATCGACATCGATAGCTCCCTGCATTTCGGTTCGGTCGGCGCTCAGCGACTTGAATGTAATTTCGAGCTTCATGGGCACAGGCGACTTCTCTGCTGCCAGAACAACACGCTCTGCGCTGCGCTCTACTGCCTTGAGGGCAATTTCGCCAACCTGAGGAGTGGTAATGGTGATGGTATCACCCGAAAAAGCGACTTCACCGATACGCGCGCGCTGCTCGGCCGGCAGCTCGTCGAGCTTCTGCTGAAGCTCGCGGAAATCGGCGAATTTGGCGGCCAAATCAGCGGCCGGCCGTTCGACGACAGTCGGCTTGGAGGTATATTTTGCCATTGTTCTTTAACTCGGCCCGCAATACGCGAGCCGAAGCTTAGTGGTTAATGATAAACAGAATCACGAAAGGAGCAAACGCCCCGAATCATAATTATCTTTCGGGCACCCAGTTTGCGGGGTCCGTACGCCAGCGGTGGAGAGTTTCAAGGTCTTCCTCGGTGATATATTTCGTTTCGAGGGCAACTTCGAGCATGGCATTATAGTCGCTCAGAGTGATAAGCTTCACACCGGCCTCGGCAAAATTCTCTTCAGCCACAGGGAAACCGTAGGTAAAGAGAGCAAGCATGCCCACAACCTCGCAGCCGGCAGCGCGGATAGCCTCCACGGCTTTGAGAGAGCTCTTGCCGGTCGACACAAGGTCTTCAATCACAACAACCTTCTGGCCCGGACGCAAATCTCCTTCAATGAGATTTTCAAGACCATGGTCCTTCGGGGTCGAACGCACATACACATAGGGAAGATTGAGTTCATCTGCCACCAGAGCACCCTGGGCGATAGCACCTGTAGCCACACCGGCAACAGCTTCGGCCTCGGGGAAGCATTCCATCACCATGCGCGACAGTTCGAGCTTGATGAATGTGCGCACATCGGGATACGAAAGTGTACGGCGGTTATCGGTATAAATTGGAGAATTCCAGCCCGAAGCCCATACGAAAGGATTGGCCGGCTGAAGTTTCAGCGCGCTGATTTTAAGCAGTTTTTCAGCAAGTAAGCGAGCTACGTTGTTCATAATTTCATCAGTTTGTCTTTCAAACTGCAAATATACATATTTTTTCCTTAACCGCTGATACCTTTGGCCCATAAAAGAAAAAAGCGCCGCATCCCCTGGGGGTGCGGCGCTTTTCGATATCTGACTGCGGCCGATGATTATTCGGCTGCGGGAAGTTCGGGATTTTCCTTTGCGGCTTCTTCAACCGGGTTTTCGGGAGCGGCGGCAGAAGCTTTGCGGCGGCTGCGGCGTGTCTTGGCCTTGGCTTCCTTGCTGTCCTTAAGCATGGCTTCGTTGTAGTCTACAAGTTCGATGAAGCAGGTCTTGGCGTTGTCGCCCAGACGGAAACCGGTCTTGAGAATACGGGTGTAGCCACCGGGACGGTTGGCGATTTTCTCAGAGATGGGGCCGAAAAGTTCCTTGACGGCTTCCTTGCTCTGAAGGTAGCTGAAGACGAGACGGCGGTTGGAGGTGTTGTCTTCCTTGGCGCGGTTGATCAGGGGCTCGGCGTAGATGCGGAGTGCTTTAGCCTTTGCCAGAGTTGTGTGGATGCGCTTGTGGAGGATCAGCGATACCGTCATGTTGGCCAGCAGAGAATCGCGGTGTGCTTTCTTGCGGCCGAGATGATTGAATTTTTTATTGTGTCGCATCGGAGTGATTAGTCTTTATCGAGTTTGTACTTGGAGATGTCCATGCCGAAAGAAAGGTTCAGGCTCGTAAGGAGGCTTTCGAGTTCGACGAGAGACTTTTTGCCGAAGTTGCGGAACTTGAGCAAGTCGGTTTTGTTGAAGACCACGAGTTCGGCGAGAGTTTCCACTTCGGCGCTCTTGAGGCAGTTGAGGGCGCGGACGGAGAGCTGCATGTCGACAAGCTTCGATTTGAGAAGCTGACGCATGTGGAGCACTTCTTCGTCGAATTCCTCGCCCGGATCGGGCTCAGAAGTCTCAAGAGTGATTTTCTCGTCAGAGAAAAGCATGAAGTGGTAGATAAGGATCTTGGCGGCCTCTTTCACAGCGTCCTTGGGCAGAATCGAGCCATTGGTGCTGATCTCGAGGGTGAGTTTGTCGTAGTCGGTCTTCTGGTCTACTCGGTAGTTTTCCACCGTGTACTTCACATTCTTGATCGGAGTGTAGATCGAGTCGATGGCGATAGTGTTGATATCGTCCTGCGGAGTCACATTTTCCTCTGCGGGAACCCAACCGCGACCCTTGTTGATTGTGAGTACGATAGTGAAGCTTGCCTCGGGATCCAAATGACAGATAACCAAGTCGGGGTTCATCACTTCGAATCCCGAAAGCTGCTTGGCTATGTCGCCGGCTGTGAACACTTCTTTGCCTGAAACGGTGATGGTGACGCGCTCAAACTCGGTGTCTTCCACCTTCTGTTTGAGGTCGACTTGCTTGAGGTTGAGGATGATGTTGGTCACATCTTCCTTCACGCCGGGTACGGCATCGAATTCGTTTTTCACGCCGTCGATTTTGATCGACGAAATCGCGAAACCTTCCAGTGAGGATAGGAGCACGCGACGGAGGGCGTTTCCGACGGTGATGCCATAGCCGGGTTCCAAAGGCTTGAATTCGAACTTACCGTAGAAGTTGGAAGCTTCTACCATAACCACCTCTTCAGGTTTCTGGAATGCTAATATGGCCATGGATCAGGTTTTATTATTTAGAGTAGAGCTCGACGATGAGCTGCTCCTTGATGTTTTCGGGGATATCTTCGCGTGCGGGCACGTGGAGGAACTTGCCGCTCTTGGAAGCTTCGTCCCATTCAATCCAGGGATATTTGCTGTGGTTGAAGCCTGCAAGACAGTCAGCGATTACTTCGAGCGACTTGCTGCGCTCGCGAACACCTACTACATCACCGGGGTTTACCTTGAACGAGGGAATGTTTACCACTGCGCCGTTGACAGTGATGTGCTTGTGAAGCACAATCTGACGGGCGGCTGCACGTGTGGGAGCGATACCCAGACGGTAAACTACATTGTCGAGACGCGACTCAAGAAGCTGGAGCAGAATCTCACCGGTGATACCTTTCAGACGCGATGCCTCTTCGAAGAGGTTGCGGAACTGACGTTCGAGAAGACCGTAGGTATATTTGGCTTTCTGCTTTTCGCGGAGCTGAACACCGTATTCCGATGTTTTACGGCGCTTGTTCTGGCCGTGCTGGCCCGGGGGGAAGTTGCGACGCGCGAGGACCTTGTCTTCGCCGAAGATGGGTTCGCCGAATTTGCGGGCTATTTTGGTCTTGGGACCTGTGTATCTTGCCATTGTTTGAAATCAGTTTGTCGTCTGTCGGGGTTGAGGGCTCGCGGGGAAAGCCTCGTGCTGTCGTCGGCGCAGCCGCGACCATAGAGAGGTGACTTAAAAATATGGTCTATTCGCCTTGGAAGCACCCTTGCTGTTTGCTTTGCCCGGGCACCTTGCGGACCCATGGCAGGCCCGTGATTGTTATCGTACGGGACAGACGAGTGTTTTGAAGTATTGTTAGAGAGTATTGTTACTGAAATAGAAAGCAGAGCATGGCGCGGTTTCCGCTTGCGGGCGGAAAACCGGCCGTATGAACTGATTTAAACTCTTCTTCTCTTGGGAGGACGGCAGCCGTTGTGGGGCAGCGGTGTGACGTCGATGATTTCGGTAACGGCGATGCCGGCGCCATGAATGGTGCGCACTGCTGATTCGCGGCCGTTGCCCGGACCTTTGAGATATGCCTTCACTTTGCGCAGGCCCAGATCATAGGCGATCTTGGCGCAGTCCTGTGCGGCCATCTGTGCAGCATAGGGAGTATTCTTTTTGCTGCCGCGGAAGCCCATCTTGCCGGCCGACGACCAGGAGATAACCTGACCCTCGCTGTTGGCAAGGCAGACGATAATATTGTTGAACGAAGAATGAACGTGAAGCTGGCCTTCTGCGCCGACTTTGACGTTGCGTTTCTTAGCTGCGACTGTTTTCTTTGCCATGTGGTTCTATTATTTAGTAGCTTTCTTCTTGTTTGCAACGGTTTTCTTGCGGCCCTTGCGGGTACGGGCGTTATTCTTGGTCGACTGACCGCGAACGGGCAGACCGTTACGGTGACGGATGCCGCGGTAGCAGCCGATATCCATAAGACGCTTGATGTTGAGCTGGATTTCGCTGCGGAGGTCGCCTTCTACCTTATAGTCGGCGCCGATGACTTCACGCACTTTGGCGGCCTGGTCGTCGGTCCAGTCTTTCACTTTGATGTTTACGTCGATACCGGCTTTGTTGAGGATGCTTTTAGCAGCGCTGCGACCGATGCCGTAGATGTAAGTCAAGGCGATTTCACCTCTTTTGTTCTGGGGGAGGTCAACTCCCACGATTCTAACTGCCATATATTACTTATCCTTGACGCTGTTTGTACTTGGGGTTTTTCTTGTTGATGACGTAGAGACGTCCTTTTCGGCGAACGATCTTGCTGTCCGGAGTGCGTTTTTTGACGCTTGCTCTTACTTTCATATCTGTGTTTTTTTCAGTTTATTTATAGCGGAAAGCAATCCGGCCCTTTGAGAGGTCGTAGGGCGACATCTCAACGCGCACCTTGTCGCCGGGAAGTATCTTGATATAATGCATGCGCATTTTCCCGGAGATATGGGCGGTGATTTCGTGCCCGTTTTCAAGTTCGACACGGAACATGGCGTTCGATAGCGCCTCGACGATTGTGCCGTCCTGTTCGATTGCTGATTGTTTTGCCATATAGGATTTTGGTGCTTAAATGAATTTTTCCATTATCTCGGATGGTATGTAGTCGAAAGTGGTGAGGACTTCGGTGCGCCCGTCGACCACTGCCACCGTATGCTCGAAATGAGCCGACGGCTTGCGGTCGCGTGTGCGGCACTCCCAGCCATTGCTTTCGATGACGATATTGCGGCTGCCCATGTTGACCATAGGCTCTATGCAGATTACCATGCCGTCCACCAGGCGCGGGCCGATACCGCGACGTCCGTAGTTGGGCACTTCGGGCGCCTCATGCATCTTCCGGCCTATGCCGTGGCCGCACATCTCGCGCACCAGAGAATAGCCGCGACGCTCGCAGTATGTCTGGATTGCGTTCGATATATCGCCTATACGGGCGCCGGGCCGGGCGGCCTCGATGCCGACATAGAGCGATTCGTAGGTAGTGCGCAGCAGAGCCATTTTCTCGGGGCTGACCGTGCCGACCGGGAAGGTAAAGCACATGTCGGCCATGAAACCGTCTTTTTCGACTACGTTGTCGACGCCGACAATGTCGCCGTCGAGAAGAATGCGGTCCGACGGAAAACCGTGCACGACCGTTTCGTTGACCTCTATGCAGAGTGTGGCAGGAAAACCTTCGTATCCGAGACAGGCAGGCTTTCCGCCATTGTCCAGGATAAACTCCCGGGCAATGGTGTCGAGCTTGCGTGTGGAGACTCCCGGGGCAATGTTACGGGCGATCTCGCCAAGGGTCTGCGATATCAGCAGAGCCGACGAGCGCATCGTCTCGATTTCTTCCGGTGTCTTGAGGTAAATCATTTAATGCTGAAGTTTAAAATGATTGGAGCATCAATATGCCTGTCCTGTTGTACGGCCTTTAATCTTGCCTTCTTTCATCAGACCGTCATAATGGTGCATCATCAGGTGCGATTCAATCTGCTGCAGTGTGTCGAGCACAACACCCACGAGAATCAGCAGCGATGTGCCGCCGAAGAACTGGGCGAAGTTCTGGCTAATGCCGAAGAAACGGGCGAAAGCCGGAAGAATTGCCACGATACCGAGGAAGATAGAACCGGGAAGAGTGATGCGGCTCATGATGGCGTCGAGATACTCGGCGGTCTTCTTGCCGGGCTTGACACCGGGGATGAAGCCGTTGTTGCGCTTGAGGTCTTCGGCCATCTGGGTGGGACGCACGGTGATGGCGGTGTAGAAGTACGTGAACGCAACGATGAGTACGAAGAACACTAAGTTATACCAGAAACCGTTGATGTCGGTAAAAGCCTGTACGAAGCCATTGTCGCCTCCGCGGAAACCGGCAAGTGTCATAGGAATGAACATGATTGCCTGGGCGAAGATGATAGGCATTACGCCGGCAGCATTCACCTTCAGGGGGATGTACTGGCGGGCGCCGCCGTACTGGCGGTTGCCGACGATACGCTTGGCATACTGCACGGGCACCTTGCGGGTTCCCTGCACAAGCAGCACTGCGCCTACGGTAACGGCGAACAGGAGCACTATTTCAACGATGAACATCACCAGACCACCCTGGCCTGCGCCGTCGCCCGGAAGGCGGCTGTGGAACTCATAGTAAAGGGCTCCCGGGAGTCGGGCTATGATACCCACAAGGATGATGAACGAGATACCGTTGCCGATACCGCGGTCGGTGATGCGCTCGCCGAGCCACATGATAAACATCGAGCCGGCAGCGAGGATGATGGTGAGATAGATATAGGACCAGAGGCCAAATGCCAGTGTAGTGCCGTTGGCTGCACCGTTGACCTGTACCTGTAGGTTCACCAGATAGGCGGGAGCCTGCAGGACAAGAATCAGGACGGTGAGCAGACGGGTGTACTGGTTGAGCTTCTGACGGCCGCTCTCGCCTTCGCGCTGCATTTTCTGGAACGAGGGGAGAATCATGCCGCAGAGCTGGATAACAATCGACGCCGTGATATACGGCATGATACCCAGCGCGAATATCGACGCCTGAGAGAAGGCGCCGCCTGAGAACATGTCCAGAAGCTGCATCAGACCGCTCTTGTTAGTGAAGTTGGCAAGGGCGTCGATGTCGGACGGCGAGATGCCGGGGAGAACCACATAGCAGCCCAGACGGTAGATGAGTACCAGAAGGAGTGTTATGAGGATTCTCTGGCGCAGCTCCTGAATCGTCCAGATATTTTTGAGCGTGTCGATGAATCTCATGATTAAATTTTGTTAGCTGTGCCTCCGGCGGCTTCGATGGCCGCTTTGGCAGCTTCGGAGAATGCGTTGGCTTCTACGGTGAGGGCGGTGTTGATGGCGCCGCCGGCAAGGATTTTCACCAGCTGGCCACGACGAATGTAGCCGGCTGCACGGAGTTCCTCTACACCTACTTTCTGAAGCTGACGGGCTTCAGCGAGCTGTGCGAGGGTATCCAGGTTGATGGCCTTGTATTCCACACGGTTGATGTTCTTGAAGCCGAACTTGGGAAGACGGCGCTGAAGAGGCATCTGACCGCCTTCGAAACCGATCTTGCGGCTGTAGCCCGAGCGCGATTTTGCGCCCTTGTGGCCGCGGGTTGATGTTCCGCCTTTGCCGGAGCCGGGGCCACGGCCGATACGGGTGCTCCGCTTAACGGAGCCGGGTGCGGGTTGTATGTTGCTTAAGTCCATTGTTTGAAAGTATTAGGCGTTGGTCACTTCAACTAAGTGGCGTACTTTGTTTACCATTCCCATCACCGAGGGGGTGTCTTCTTTCACCACAGTGTGGTTCATTTTCTTCAGGCCGAGTGCGTCGAGAGTGCGCTTCTGCACTGCCGGGCAGTTGATTCGGCTCTTGATCTGTTTGATTTTAATCTGTGCCATTGCAGGTTCTGTGGTTTTTATCAGCCTTTGAAGACTTGTTCTACAGATATACCGCGGTTCTGGGCCACCTGTGCGGGCGAGCGCATTTCGTCGAGCGCAGCGATGGTAGCCTTAACCAGGTTGTGGGGGTTGGACGAACCCTTGCTCTTGGCAAGTACGTCGGTAATACCCACGCTCTCGAGCACCGCACGCATAGCGCCACCGGCCTTTACACCGGTACCGTGAGATGCGGGCTTGAGAATGATGCGGCTGCCGCCGAACTTAGCCACCTGTTCGTGAGGAATGGTGCCTTTGTGGACGGGTACGCGGATAAGATTCTTCTTAGCGGCCTCAACGCCCTTGGCGATGGCGGCCTGCACTTCGTTTGCTTTGCCGAGACCCCAGCCTACGACGCCGTCTTCGTTACCTACCACTACGATAGCGGCGAAGGTGAAGGTGCGTCCGCCCTTGGTCACCTTGGTGACGCGGTTGATGGCTACGAGGCGGTCTTTGAGTTCGAGGTCGCCGGTCGACTTAACTCTATTGTTTCTTTTTGCCATAGTTACTTAGAATTTGAGGCCGGCGCCGCGAGCGGCATCAGCGAGAGATTTAACGCGTCCGTGGAAGAGATAGCCGTTGCGGTCGAAAACCACTTCGGTGATACCTGCCTCGAGGGCTTTGGCTGCTACGGCGGCGCCTACGAGGGCGGCGATTTCGCATTTGGTTGCTTTCTGGTCGATGCCGCGCGACGAAGCGGCAACGAGGGTGCGGCCTGCCAGGTCGTCGATGAGCTGAACGTAGATCTGCTTGTTGGAGCGGAACACGGTCATGCGGGGACGCTCGGCGGTGCCGGAGATTTTGCCGCGGATGCGGGCTTTGATTTTATTTCGTCTGTCAATCTTGGAAATCATGATAGTCTGCGGTTAATGTTATTTGGCACCGGCCTTCTTACCGGACTTGCGACGTATTACTTCGCCGACGAACTTGATACCCTTGCCCTTGTAAGGTTCGGGCTTACGCATGGAGCGTATCTTGGCGCACACCTGGCCCAGAAGCTGCTTGTCGCGGCTTTCGAGGATGATGAGCGGGTTTTTGTTACGCTCGGTCTTTGCTTCTACCTTGATTTCCTCGGGAAGCTTGATATATATGGCGTGGGAGTAACCCAGGGCGAGTTCGAGTACCTGGCCGGTTGCGGTGGCGCGGTAGCCGACGCCCACGAGTTCCATTTCTTTGCGGTACATTTGGTGCACGCCTTCAACCATGTTGTGGATCAGAGCGCGGTAGAGACCGTGCTGGGCGCGGTGCTCGCGGTCGTCGCTCGGACGGGTGATGTGCACGTGGTTGTCCTCTACGGTTACTGTAAGGTCGGGGTTGACGGCCTGCTGGAGTTCGCCGTATTTGCCTTTTACGGTCACTACGTTTGTCTTGGGATCAACCGTCACAGTGACTCCGGCGGGGATTGCGATGGGAGCTTTACCTATTCTTGACATAGTTTCGTTGCTTTAGGTTGATTAATATACGTAGCAGAGGACTTCGCCGCCGATCTTGAGGTCGGAAGCCTTTTTGTTTGTCATGACACCGCGCGAGGTGCTGAGGATGGCGATACCGAGGCCGTTGAGCACACGGGGCATGTCTTTGTAGCCGGTGTACTGGCGGAGACCCGGACGCGATACTCGCTTGAGGCCCTTGATGGCGTTGACGCGGTCGACGGGATCATATTTCAGAGCGATTTTGATGGTGCCCTGTGCGTTGTTTTCACCTTCTATAAACTTGTAGTTAAGAATATAGCCCTGTTCGAACAGGATTTTGGTGATTTCCTTTTTCAAGTTTGAGGCGGGAACCTCCACCACGCGGTGGTTGGCTTTGATCGCATTCCTCAATCTTGTGAGATAATCTGCTATGGGATCAGTCATTGGTTTGAATTTGTTTAAATTGATTGGGCCTGATTGCCCAACAATATTTAATTGCTCTCAAGGCGATGTCTGATTGCGGCCGCTGGCCGATCCGGAACATCGCCGGCTTTTCTTAACGGAGGGGAGCTTGCCGGGGAGAGCTTACCAGCTTGCTTTCTTTACGCCGGGAATGAGACCTTGGGAAGCCATTTCGCGGAACTGGATACGGGACAGACCGAACTGACGCATATATCCTTTGGGACGGCCGGTGATTGAGCAACGGTTGTGCTTGCGGATATACGAAGAGTTCTTGGGAAGAGTCTGAAGCTCCTGTGCAGCCTCGTATGCAGCCTGACGCTTCTCATCGTCGCCGTCGTAGGCGGCATTGATGATTTTCTTGAGGGCGGCGCGGCGTTCGGCGTATTTAGCCACCAGACGTGCGCGCTTCACCTCGCGGGCTTTCATTGATTCTTTAGCCATAATCAGGTATTATTTTTTTGCGTTTTTGAAGGGGAGACCGAAGTGCTTGAGGAGGGCGAAGCCTTCTTCGTCGGTTTCGGCAGATGTCACGAATGTGATGTTCATACCCATCAGCTTGTTGATGTTGTCGATGTTGATCTCGGGGAAGATGATCTGTTCGGTGATGCCGAGGGTATAGTTGCCGCGACCGTCGAGCTTGCCTTCGATACCTTTGAAGTCACGGATACGGGGAAGAGCCACGCGGATGAGACGCTCGAGGAATTCGTACATGCGCTCGCGACGGAGTGTAACGCGGACACCTACGGGCATCTTCTTGCGGAGCTTGAAGTTCGAGATGTCTTTGCGCGAAAGGGTGGCGACAGCTTTCTGGCCTGTGATAGCGGTAAGCTCGTTGATTGCGGTTTCGATGAGCTTCTTATCCTGGGTGGCCGCGCCGATGCCCTGGTTGATAACGATTTTTTCGAGGCGGGGCACCTGCATGACCGTTGAGTAGTTGAACTCACGCTCGAGGGCGGGCACAATGCGCTCTTTGTAGTCTTTTTGCAGTGTGGTTGCCATTATTTGATTTCCTGGTTGGATTTTTTAGAAATACGAACGGCCTTTCCGTTTTCACGCTTGATAGCGATGCGGGTGGGCTTACCGGTCTTGGGGTCGACCAGGTTGAGGTTGGAGATGTGGATGGGGGCTTCTTTCTTTACGAGGCCTCCCTGGGGATGCTGTGCGCTGGGCTTGGTTGCCTTGGTGACCATGTTTACGCCTTCAACGATGGCGCGGTCTTTTTCGCGCTGCACAGCCAGGACACGACCGGTCTTGCCCTTGTCTTCTCCGGCGAGGACATAGACGGTGTCACCCTTCTTGATGTGCATCTTGCTCATATTGGTGCTGTATTAATTTATCGGGTGTCTTTTTAAAGTACCTCGGGAGCGAGGGAGACGATTTTCATGTTCTTCTGACGGAGCTCGCGGGCTACGGGGCCGAAGATACGGGTTCCGCGCATTTCGCCGTCGTTCTTGAGGAGAACGCAGGCATTGTCGTCGAAACGGATGTAGCTGCCGTCGGGGCGACGCACTTCTTTCTTGGTGCGTACCACCATGGCGCGCGATACGGTGCCTTTCTTTACGTCGGAGCCGGGGATAGCGTTCTTGACGGTGACTACAATGATGTCACCGACCGATGCGTAGCGACGGCCGGTGCCGCCGAGCACGTGGATGCACAGTGCTTCTTTGGCGCCGCTGTTGTCGGCTACGGTGAGGCGTGATTCTGACTGTATCATTGTTATTTAACTTTTTCGATGATTTCTACTAATCTCCAGCGTTTTGTCTTGCTCAGGGGGCGGGTTTCCATCAGACGGACGGTATCGCCGACAGAGCATTCGTTGTTTTCGTCGTGGGCGTGATATTTCTTCGATTTGTTCACGAATTTACCGTAGATGGGGTGTTTTTCTTTCCACTTCACCATCACGGTAATGGTCTTGTCGCCCTTGTTGCTGGAAACGACGCCGATACGCTCTTTGCGAAGGTTAC
>CAMNRO010000033.1 GCA_946553045.1 uncultured Porphyromonadaceae bacterium
GGGGACACAAGGATTTTCAGTCCTTTGCTCTACCAACTGAGCTATGGCACCTCTTTTGCCTTTTTGCGTTGCAAAGTTAGGGAGTTTTTGCGGACTGTGCAAATTTTTTGGGAAGTTTTTTTGCACTTTTTTTATCTCTTTTTCGCAATCTGCTGACGATGAGGGTCATAGTGCTTAAATAATTTTTCCGGGTCTTTCTATGATTGAGGAGGCAAGGGTGTCGGCAACGTGTATTATGGCGGGTAGGGGAGTGTTGCGATGCGACTGACGGTAGAATTTTTCGTCGTCGCGCGAGAGATTCCATGGGCCCATATGCCATCGTATGGCGCACATTTCCTCTTCTGTCAGGTCGAGACCTGAACGAAGAAGCATTATGACGGATTTTTCGCCGTGGCCTACGGGGAAGTTCTCGTCGTGTATCTCGTATGTTTCAACTTCTTCGAATATGCCGATTTCGTTGCGTTTTTTGCGTTTTATACGTTTGTAGAAGTCTGTCTTGCATACGTCGTGCAGGAGTGCGGCTATGGCTATGGATTCGGGCTTGAGCTGAGCTTCTATGTCGGGGCGTAGTTGAAGCATTGATTCGCGAGTTGCCATGGCTGCGTCGTAGACGTTGAGCGAATGCTCGACCAATCCTCCCGGATAGGCTCCATGGCCTTGTGCTGAGGCTGGTGATTCAAAGAATCCGTCTTCTTCGAGGTCCTGAATTACGTAGTCGATGTTTTCGCGCTCTGTCTCCATGAGTATTTTGCAGAAGCGCTCTTTGTTTTTTATTGAGTTATTTTCCATATTTATTTATAGAACTGGGCTCAGAAGGCGCAGTATGGACTCGGCAGTCTTATCTCCGAGGGAGCGACGGCGCCATCTGGCCGGTTGAATCCGTGTGCTGTCGGCAAGGTCGGTTTTGAATATGTTCAGCATTATGGCTGTCATTTTCCTGCTGAAGAAGAAGAGATTTGATTCAAAATTGTAGTCGAAGCTGCGGAAATCGAAGTTGGTCGAGCCGATAGTAACGATTTCATCGTCGACTATCATCATTTTTGAATGTAGCATGCCCTTGTCGTAGAGGTATATTTTGATACCTGCTTTAAGGCATTCTGAGATGTATGAGGCCGAGGCGTGTGTGAGCATCCACGAGTCGCCTTTGCGGGGTATTATTATGCGCACGTCTACATGTGCGAGTGCGGCCGTCTGGATTGCTTTCAGCAGGGCTTCGTCGGGCAGGAAGTATGGTGTCTGTATGAATACGCGCCTGCGGGCGTTTGCTATGGCCTTAAGGAATGTTAGTGCGATGTTCGACCATTGCGACATTGGGCCAGACGAAAGGAGCTGCATGGCAATATTGTCTATCGCTTCAGCCGATGGTCGTATATGTTGGCGTATGGAGTGGGTATCGTCGAGATCAATAAGTCCGCGACCCATGAAATTCCAGTCTACGGCAAAGGAGTACTGAAGAGCTTTCACAATCGGGCCTGTCACACGCACATGTGTATCGCGCCAGTGGGCGAATTTTCCGCCGTCGATATATCGGTCGGCAATGTTCATGCCTCCGATATAGCCGATGGCACCGTCGATGACGCATATTTTGCGGTGATTGCGCCAGTTTACGCGTGTGCCAAGCCACGGTACCGATACTTTAAAGAATGGATAAGCTTCGACGCCGTTTTCGCGCAAATCGCGAAAGAATCGCGACCTTACGCTAAAGGAGCCCACATGGTCATAAATCACTCTGACTGCAACTCCCTGACGGGCCTTTTCTATAAGAGCCAAGGCTATGTTCCGGCCGGTAGAGTCGTCGCTGAATATGTAGTATTCCAGATTTATAGAATGTCGGGCGCTGGCTATGTCGGCAAGCAGGGCGTCGAATTTATTTTTGCCGTCGGTAAAAACTTCGGCCGTGTTGTTGGCGTAAAGTTGTGCCCCGGACAGTGAGCGTCCGAGGTTTATGAGAGCTGTCGCTTCATGCGACAGACCGATTTCCCGCGGGTCTACATGGGTGTTTTTTTCGCCTCTCTTGAGTTTGCGCCTGTTGCGGCGCGAAATCATTCGCTTGTTTTTTATGTTGCGGCCGAAAAAAATATAAAGGACAAGGCCGACAACGGGCAGAAGTAATAAAACCGTAACCCAGGCAAGCGACTTGACGGGGTTGCGGTTTTCAGATAATATTACTGCTATTATGACGAGGGTAGAGCCCAAGGCAATCGCAGCAAAGCTTTGTGTAAGCCAGCCGGAATCGAGGAATGCCTGTAGGACCTCTCCCATCGAATGTGCCGTTTATCAGTTGTCGAAAGTCATTTCGTCGAAGCCTTCGGCGTCGAATTCGTCAGCATTATAGTCCTGGTCGCCATAGAAATCTTCGTCGAGGTCTGCTGTCACAGCTGCCTGTTTCGCATCCACCCTGGCATCGAATTCGTCGAGATCCACTACTTCCTGAGGCGCCTGTCCGAGCGACAGTGAGCACACCGGGTCTTTGAGCGAGCGTCCGGTTACGATTTCTGTCATTTCGATGAAAAACGCGCGTTCGGTCATGTAGTCGAATACATAGAGTAGCTTCTGGCCTTCGTCGTCGATGAAGTCGCTGAGCACACTTTCGTCCATGAGCCATACATCCTGATCGGCGTCGCTGCCCATGTCTTCAAATGTTATTTCTTTCTCCTTTTCCCAGTTGCGGTCGCATAGAAAGAATGAACTCATCTGGTTTTTGTCGTAGCCGACACAATCGCAGATGGCATTTTTCAGATCGAGGAATGTTGCTGTGCCGTCGATTTTGATTTCGCGTTTGAAGTTATCGACTTCGTCGGATACGATGCGGAATGTGAATATCATATTTCTGTAGTGTTTTCTTAGTGTCTGATAGGTTTTATATCGCGAAGTTAGTAACAAAGGACTGAATAATGCAAGAAAAAAAGCGCTTTTTTTAAGCGCTTTTTAGTGCCGGCGGACAATCCGGCTTAATTCACATATTTTTCACTCGGTCCAAGACCGTTGACATTGGTTTCGGGAGGGTCTGACCCGGTGTTTTATTCCGAGCAGATTGAGGCTTCAATCGCGTCAAGGTCTGCCGCAAGTTTCTTTTCTGTAGCGAGACGGTCTTCGATGCTCTTGCAGGCATATATTACCGTGGCGTGAGTGCGGTCTATTTTGTGCCCAATGGTGGTAAGGGGCATTTTGCCTACTTTTTTGGCGAGATACATCACAATCTGGCGTGCGTCGGAGACTTCTCTTTTGCGGCTTTTGGTGAAAAGCAAATCGGGGCAGATATTGTAATGAGCCGCTACAGCCTCCGTAATCATTTCGAAGTTGACCTGGCGGCGCTTTATCTTCACTGCGTTTGCCATGACGCGGCGTGCGAGGTCAAGCGAGATGTCGCGGTTCAGCACAGTGGCATGTGCCATCAGCGATACTACCACGCCTTCAAGTTCGCGGACGCTCTGGGTAACATTCGAAGCGATGTAGTCAGCCACATCAGAAGGCAACGCCAGTCCGTCCTGTTCGGCCTTGAGCTTAAGTACATCGCGGCGAAGGCTTATGTCGGGGCGCTCGAGTTCAACCTGCATGCCCCATTTGAAGCGGCTCAGCAGACGAGCCTCGAAGCCTTCCATTTCAGAGGGGGCGCAGTCGCTCGACATGATAATCTGTCTGTCGTGCTGGTGCAGATGGTTGAAGATATGGAAAAAGGTGTTCTGAGTACCGGGAAGGTTCTGCAGGTCCTGAATATCATCTATAATCAGGCAGTCGATGCTCTGATAGAAATGGAAGAAGCTGTTGATGTTTTTGGCTGCCGCTGCCGTATATTGGCTCTGGAAGAGTCGGGCAGTGACATATAGCACACGTGCGTGCGGGTTGTGCTCTTTGATTCTTATGCCTATCGCCTGGATGAGATGTGTCTTTCCCACGCCGGAGGGGCCGAATACAAAAAGAGGGTTGAATGTCTTCAGCGACGGATTGTCGCCGATAGACATACCTATTGTGCGCGCAATTTTATTGCTGTCGCTGGCGCAATAGTTCTCGAACGTATATCGCGGGTTTAGCTGCGGGTCGAAATCGTTGCTGTCGGGCTGCTTGAAAGGGTTGGCGGGCTGTGCCTTGCGCTGTGCGAGAATAGTGGGGGAGGACCCTGCGCTTTTTTGGTCGATTGTAGTGCTCGGGTCGCTCTGTACGGTGCGGAAGCGGTAATATAGCTGTACGTTTTCGCCATATACTTTACGTATGCCCGCACGGAGCACGCCGCGATACCGTTCTTCAAGCTGGTCTACAAAAAAAGATGACTGCACCGTAAGCACAAGACGACCGTCGGCATAACTTTCTGAAGTTATGTCGCGGAACCAGTTCTTGTACTGGTCGGCCGTAATGTTGTCCTGGATAAAGCGACAGCATTTGGCCCAAAGTTCTTGGTGCGTCAGTTCCATTTAATATAGGCGGATTTGCGAGTACAAAATTCCGACAAAAAAAGGAAAAAAACAAGAGCAAAATAATTTGCAAAAATCGAATGTATTGCAACATTCCATAATTCAGCATGTTAACGCAATCTCGTCGAGTGTGTCGGACTTGAAAAAGCGCGTTTCGTGCATATGGCTGTATATAATGCTCTTATGGACTAATTATTGGCGGGATGCCTTGATTGTCAAGCACCCCGCCGATGTGTTCATAGATAAAATATTCTAAAAAACGCCCTGTGTTATTATTTAGAAGTATTCTAAATAGCGTCAGAATACTTTTACGTTGATATAGCGTTTCGGGTTCTTCTTTATGTCAATAAAGAGCGAATCGAGCGACACTATTGTTGCGTTGATGTTGTCATAAAGAGCCGAATCGTCGGTGAGCTTTCCGATAGAAGAATCGGGATTGTTGAGCCGTTCCGAAAGTTGGCGCAGATTTGCCATCGTGGCCTGTATTTCAAACGCAATGCTGTCCACCGGCACGTCGCGCAGTCGTCCGCTGACCTGGGCGAGGTCTCCTGTTATGGTATCGACATTCTCCGTGATGCTTCTGATGTTGCCGGTGATAGGCTGAAGATTGGCCGTGGCGGCATTGAGCGAGCTCATGGTTGCGTGAAGCTGAGTTGTGATATCATCAAGGCGAGTCACGCTCTGATGTAGAGCCGGATTACCCGTAAGGGCTGTAAGGTTTGTGAGCAACGAATCTATTTTGGGAAGAATAGAGTTGACGGCAGGCATCAGATTGTCGGATATTCCTGCCATCATGCTGGCCTTAACCTTGCCGGGAATGGTATCGCCTACGGCATACAGGGACGAAACGTCGGTTCCGAGATTGAGGGCTATGGAAGCTGTGCCGAGCAAATCGGCTCCAAGGACGGCTTCTGTGCCCTTGGGCAGTTTAAGCGATTTGTCGAGACTCATCTCAACTATGACGTTGCCCGGACGCGAGAAATCGTAGTTGATGCTTCTCACGATACCGACTTTATAACCATTGAGAGTGACAGGTGCCGACTGGGCGAGGCCCTCTACATTATTATATACTGAATAGTAGTAGTTGGCAGCCTTGAACAGATTTACTCCTTTAAGGAAATTGATTCCGAAAAACAGAATGAGCATGGCTACAATCACAAGCAGCCCTATGATTACTTCTTTGCGTAATATTGATTTCATTTCCGATGGAATTATTTGTTGCTGAATTTAGTGCGATAAGCTATTATGGCATCGTAGATTGCCTTGGCGCATTTTTTTCGTCCGTCTTCCGAAGCCAGAAAACGTTCTGCGGCAGGATTACAGATAAAATCGAGTTCTACGAGCACCGAAGGCATGCGTGTTGCCCAAAGTACCAAAAAACCTGCCTGAAGCACGCCTTTGTCGGCGCGGCCTGCATCAGATACGAGTCTTTCCTGAATCATCGATGCCGCCTCAATGCTCTGAGCCACATGACGGTTCTGGTCGAGTTCGAATATTATATACGATTCGCTCGAAGATGGGTCGAAGCCCTGATATGTCTGCGTGAAATCTTCCTCAAGCTCGATAACGCCGTTTTCGCGCATGGCGACAGCAAGGTTGGCTTCGCTTTTGTGGAGGCCGACAGTGTACACGGAAGCTCCATGCACCTTTTCGCGACCGCGGCTTTTGGCGGCAACCGAGTTTACATGAATACTCACAAAAAGGTCAGCATTGGCATCGTTGGCAATAGACGCACGTTCGTCGAGGGGAATGAATGTATCGTCTTTGCGGGTAAGAATCGGTTTTATCGAGTCGGAAGCCTCTTTTTTGATGAGTGCTTCGATTTTTTTTGCAACATCGAGCACAATTGTCTTTTCGTTGCTTATCTTACCTCTGCACCCATAGTCTTTGCCTCCGTGCCCGGCATCAAGAACTACCGTAAACGGCTTCTGTGCTGATGGCTCAGCCGCCCGCATGCTGCATGGTAGTGCGGCTGCAAGCAGAAACAGGACTGCGTTCCAGAGTATATGTGGTTTTAAAACGGTCATTTGAGTGCAAAAGTACTACTTTTTTTCTCCACATCGCTTGCCGAAAGGTCGAAAAAACATGTTTATTCTTCATTTTTGAGCTATCTTTGTCGCGATTTAAGTGTTCTTGCAATATGAGAATGATTTTATCTGGCTTGTGCGGACTTTTCCTGATATGTGCAGCCTGCGGCAATAGCGATGTCAAGCCTGCAGAGGTCTCTGTAGTGTCTCTTTACGAGGAAATATATCAGTATAATACCCTCGACTCTATGCGTCGGCGCGATTTTATGAAGCGCGATTCGGTTGTCTTGGAGGCTTTTATGGCTGTTGTCAGCGGAGAGCCTTTCAATGCCGGTCTGCTTGAGTCCTGGTCGGCATCAAGAGCGGTCGAGGTTTTTACGCCTCTCGTTGACTCGGTCTACAAACATGGCTCTCCCTTGCAGATGGCTCTCGGCCGGATACTTGCGGTGGCCGAGTCTGAGAATATTGAGCTTCCGCATCGCCTTTATGCCGAGGTGGTTTATGGCCGTCCTGAGTCAATACTGTTTGTCGATTCGGTAATGCTGGTGGCCTTGAACCATTATCTCGGTGCCGATTTCGACGGATATTCGCATTTGCCGTCATATATGCGTCTGGTAAAAACGCCGCAAATGCTGCCGTTTGATGTTGCAGAAGCACTTGTGGCCACATCGTACCCATACCAGTATTCAGATGAATCTACAGTCTTAAGCCGTCTGCTTTATGAGGGCGTCATTGCTCATTTCAGACGCAAACTGGTCGGCAAACCGGATATCGCATTGGCTCTCGGATATACTCCCGAGCAGTATGAATGGTTTGAACGCAACGAGAAAGGACTTTGGAATGCTCTTGTGTCTAAAGGGTTGATTTTTGACACCTCGGAGCGTCTTGCCTCCAGACTCGTAGACCCTTCTCCGTCAACATCTGATCTCATCGCCGGTTCTCCGGGTAGGGCCGGCCGCTATATAGGATATAAATTGGTCGAATCGTATCTAAGACGTAATAAAGGAACTGCTCTTTCCAGTCTTCTGTCACCCGATTTTTATGCCAACCCTGCTGTCCTGACGGAGATTTCCTACAACCCATGATGTCTGGTGATTGTTATATCTTCAAGAAAGGAAGATATTATTATGAAACAGACTCTTCTTCTCGTTGCAATCTGCATAGGCCTTGTGCTCTGTGCTGTCGGTTACAGCGATTCAAAATATCATACGGCGCTTGGCCGTAAGGCTCCAGATTTCTATGCCGAAAACGACTGCGGAAGTGTTTCGTCGGCTTCGTTGAGGGGCGATTACACCCTTCTGAACTTTTGGGCTTCGACCGATGCGCCTTCTCGTGAGGCTGCCAATGTCTATACTGCATGGCAACGCAGCAATCCCGATAAAAAACTTCGTCTCGTATCCGTCAATTTCGACAAGAACGATGCCTTATTCCGGGAAATTGTGCGGCTCGACAGCCTCATACCCTCTGAGCAGTATCATGTCTCAGGCGATACGGCAAGAGCTATTGTTGATAATTACGGTCTTAAAGACGGCTTCGGTTCCCTTCTGATAGATGATAAAGGTACGATTATAGCGCATAATCCCGCGCCTGAAGCTTTGAGCAATCTTTTGAGATAATCATGAAAGCCCCAGAGCGGTGCGGAATGCCAAGCGGATTTGCTCTGCTTCGGGCCGGTTGCCGGAAAGAAGGGAAATGACTCCGTTGATATAGCGGTCTTTATTCGTATATCCGCATAGTTGTGCTACATTGCAGTTGCTAAGGGTTGATTTCTGATTATATACTTTGAGAATACTCCTGTAGTCGCCGCTGTCCGCGCTGGCATGAAATTCGCGGCATAGATTCTCGTACATACCCCGAGGATTCAGCTCGTCGAGCAGTCCTCCTACGTGTTTCTCAAGCGTATCTATATCCGGGAATCTTCCGTCTACACGGCGCTCTACCATTTTCTTCATATAATGGCGTGTGTGCTGTAGGGCCTGCTGTCGCAGCTCGCTCTTGAACAGAGAGATTACTGCATGTTTCACCTTTTGCAATGCTCTGGTCGGGTCTGTGCCGTTCACTTTGGCCATTGTTGTTATCACCTCTTCGAGCAGGAACATATTTTCTATTTCGGCAACTTCCGGAACCAGAATGTTTTTGCCTCTCAGATATTCCACCTCTTTGTCGTCGCGGCGGTCGCGGTCTACTATCCCCATCGAGTCAAGCCGATGGAATGAGGCCAGGCCGTTGAATGTGCGAGTCGCTTCTATGACTTTGTTGCAACTACCGAGTGACCGCACCGTAAAATCGGGGAATATAAGTGGATACAGACGTGCGTCTATAGACCGGTGGCTGTCGCCTTCGATGAAAAGCACTGGCTTTCGGGCTCCCACCAGGCTCATATACAGCTCGGAGGCTATGCCGTCCTGCGATGGCATTATGTCATAATCCCATGCATTTTGTTCAATATCGCAGTCGCGCACCCAGATAACAGGAGCACCGTTGCGCGACGAAGCGAAGTCTGGGTCGTGTGTGGTGTAGCAGAAAGCGCAGTCGCGTCGCAGCATCTCAAGCCTGTTCCAGAGCGATGAGGTCAAGGTAGGGTGCAGGAACATTTCTGGCGAATCGACGAAAATCACCGAATTGTGAGGCGCGTACAATATGGCGCCTGCATAATAGAGAACAGCCCGCTCTCCGTCCGATAACTTCAGCGCTGAATAGTTTTCGGGGTCAAGACCGCGGGAAAAAAGAATCTTTCCGCTGTTTATAAGCACTTTGTTGTCGGGAAACACCTCTTGCCATATCTCAATCACCTTGTCGAGCTTTGTTCTCTTGAGTTTAGACTGGCTGTCGTTTGCAACGGCAAGCTTATAGCCGATGAGATTCAGCATTTCCTCATGCATGAGCTGCGCGAGAAGCAACTCAAGACCGGTCGGCAGGTTGCCCCCTCTTTCAAGCCCTGCGGCAACAGTTGCATCGCATCTTCCCCGCAGAGTCTGAGGCGACGCCGAAGTCTTCCGGCGTTCGTAGAGTCCGTCGAGCGCGGAAATCCGGAAGGCCTTGTCGCCGATTTGCTCTACCATGCTTGCGGTAAAGCGTGTTTTGCCGGCTCCGTTTGCGCCGATTATTACGAAACTCGTACCGGGGGCTGCCGATAGCATCCCCGGTTTGTCGGAGTCTTTTCTGCGAGGGAGATTGATGTTCATATGGTCTATTGTTTTTTTCGAGGGCCGTACCAGCGGCGTTTTTTGCGCTTCGAGCTTGATTCGGTGTCGGTCGGGGGCGTGCTTTCCTTAGTGTTTTTAGAGTCTTTGGCCTTGTTGCGCGGATTTTTGGGTTTATGAGCTCTGCCTTTGGCGCCGCGTTCCTTGTTTTCGGGGCGGTATTCCGGGCCTGTTCCGATTTCTGCCGGCATCTCCGCTTTGCGCACCTCTTTGCCGAGGAAACGCTCAATAAATCCGAATCGGCTTTGGTCGCGCTCGCTCACGAATGTCACGGCAATGCCGTCGGTGTTGGCGCGTGCCGTGCGGCCCACGCGGTGAACGTAGTCTTCAGCCTCGCGGGGCACATCATAGTTCACAACCATCGCTATGTCGTCGATGTCGATGCCTCGCGATATGATGTCGGTGGCTATCACGATGTCTATTCTTCCGGCGCGGAAGCCGAGCATCACCTCCTCGCGGGCTTTCTGGTCGAGGTCGGAGTGCATTTCGGCGGCTTTCCAATGAGCTTTGCGCATGGCTTGCGTGAGCTCTTTCACCTTTTGTTTGGACGAGGAGAATACGATGACGCGCTTGTTATGGCCTTGAGCGAAAAGATGTTTGAGCAACGCTTCTTTTTGCCCTTCATGGCAGATGAAGGCCGACTGGTCGATTTTTTCTGCAGGCTTTGATACTGCAATCTTCACTTCGGCCGGGTCGGTAAGTATGGTCGCTGCCAGTTGCTGTATTTTCTTGGGCATTGTGGCAGAGAACATCAGGGTCTGCCGTTGCTTTGGCAGTTCGGCCACGATACGCATGATATCGTCGGAAAAACCCATGTCGAGCATTCGGTCGGCCTCGTCAAGAATGAAGAATTGAACTTCCGACAAGTCCACATATCCCATTTTCATGTGGGCAAGCAGTCGTCCGGGAGTTGCGATAACCATGTCGGCGCCCTGGCGGAGTGCATGTTGCTGACGGGCGAACTCCTTGCCGTCGTTGCCGCCGTGAATAGCCAGACTGCTCACGGGGATATAATAGGCGAAACCTTCCATCTGGCGGTCGATTTGCTGTGCGAGCTCGTGGGTCGGCACCATAATCACGCACTTGACTTTGGGTGTGGCCTCGGTGTCGGCCAGGAGGTCGATTACCGGCAGGAGGTAGGCGGCGGTCTTGCCGGTGCCTGTCTGCGCGCATGCTATCAGGTCGCGCCCTTCGAGAATGAGGTCGATACTCTGTTCCTGTATCGGCGTGCACTCTTCGAAATGCATTGCGTCGAGAGCGTCGAGTATGTCGTCGCTAAGTGAAAGTTCGTCAAATCTCATTGTCATCTATGTTATCGTCGTCGTCATCAAAATCGAAGTCGAAATCCCAGCCGTCGCTTTCGGTGGCATCTGTAAATTTGGCAAGTTCGCGTCCTTCGCGCTTGGTAGGGCGTCCGAGACCTTTGCGGCGGTCTATAAATCCCGAGATTTTGACAACCTCAAGCAAATCGTACTGTTCTTTCGGAGTTATATTCTCCATATAATCGGGTACGAACTTGGCTCCGAGGCGATTCTGCGTGAGGGCTTTCACCCGGAAAGAGAATGTTACCGGCGGTTTGCGGACCTTGACAATATCGCCTACTTCGAGCATGCGCGAGGGCTTGACCGGCGATGCTGAATCGCCGACGGTGACGCGTCCTTTTTTGCAAGCCTCTGTTGCTATTGTGCGTGTTTTGAACACACGCATGGCCCATAGCCATTTATCAACTCTTACTGCCATAGTTTTTAGCTCCTTATTTTTGTTTCCACCCGAAAAAGCCTTTTTTGAAGTGACGACGGTGTTCGCGAGCTTCCTCGCTTCCGTATTCGATGGCCTTGTCGAGATAGATTACGCCGCGCTCTATATCCTGACCGGTTCCGCGGCCATAGGCATAGGCTACGCCGAGTGCGGTGAATACGAGTGTGTCGAGCGGCTCCCAGAGTTCGTTGAGTAATTCTTCGTCTTCTATGCGGCGCAGATACCGGAATGCTGTGTTGCTGTCTTGCTCGACGCCCCAGCCGTTCTGATACATTACACCCATTTCAGCGGCTGCTCGCCAGTCGGCCGATGGCTCGTAGGCTTTGCGAAGCCATCTCATGGACAGGACGTAGTCTTTCTCCACATTGCCTCTTCCTTCGAAATAGAAATTTCCGAGCTGAAAGCGGGCATTCGTATCGCCTGCTTCGGCAGCTTCCTGGTAAAGACGGAATGCTTCATCAAGATTCTCTTCAACGCCATAACCGCGTCCGTAGCATGTGGCGAGATTGTAGGCCGAAAGAAAATCGCCTTTATCATATGCCATCTTATAATAGCGGAACGCTTCGGCTGCATTGTCAAACTTATCCTCGAGATATTTGCCGTATTCGGCGCAGCACGCCGGACTGCCCGCCAATGCAAGGCGCCTGAGGTATTTCTCAACTCGTTCCTCGCTCACATCGGTCAGCCCGCTGTGAAAAATGGAGCGGTAGTTGCCGAAGCCGGACGACAGGCCCCCTTCAAATGATTTTTCATAGTAGGGCACTGCGAGAGGATATGCCATGGCATTATAAGCCTCTTCCAACTCGTCGCCGCTGTATTTTGCCAGCAACTTTTCTGCAACCTCGGGATATATTTCAAGAATATCGCCCCAGAAATATGCATTTGCTGTCATATAGGCGCAGAATGTATCGCCTTCATCTGCTTGAGCTTTTATGCTTTCGAATGCTTCCTGAAGACTTACGGGAGGGTTTTCTATTTCGATTCCGGCCCGCATGGCGCAGAGAATGCCGGCGGTACTCCCTTTTTCAACGCTTTCAGCTATAAGTTTCTCTCCGCGTAATTCATTCTCCGGAAATCCGCCTCCGCTCCACACATATTGTTCTCCGAGAAAGCAACGCCCCATAAAGCACAAGGCATCGGCATCTCCGTCGGCGGCAGCCTGTTCGAGCACCTGGAAGCCTCTATGCATTGTTTCGGCGTCGTAGCTTAGCCATATGGCGTCTACGGCCGACTTAACGATGTCGCTGATTTGTCTCATGCAGGACTATTTGTTGTTGAAACTGCACATGGCGCGCCCAAGACCGGCAAGAATCACTTCTTTTACCGCATCGACAGCTACGGGAATGCGTTCGTCAAGCACTTTTTTCTCTTCTGCAGAGAATGTGCCGAGCACATAGTCTATCTGGCAGCCGCGCGGAAAATCATTGCCTATACCGAACCGAAGGCGCGGATACGACTGCGTGCCGAGCATCTGGGCTATGTGCTTCAGACCGTTGTGGCCTGCGTCGCTGCCATTGCCTTTAATGCGTATTGCACCGAGAGGAAGAGCTATATCGTCTACCAGAATAAGGATATTCTCAAGTTCGATTCCTTCCTGCTCTTTCCAGTAGCGCACGGCGCTTCCGCTAAGATTCATGTAGGTCGACGGCTTGAGTAGAACCACCTGCTGGTTTTTAATACGTCCGTGTGCCACATCGCCATATCGGCCTGTGGTAAAAGAAATATTGGACGCCTCAGCAAAGGCGTCCAATATCATAAATCCTATGTTGTGGCGGGTGTTGCGATATTCGTCGCCAATATTACCCAAACCCACAATGAGGTGTTTCATCTATGCACGCTTTGGGTTACTTGCCGGCAGCGGCAGCAGCGGCAGCACCGCGGGCGGCACGTGTGAGCTGAACTGCGCAGACAACAGCGTTCTTTGCGTTGACGAGTTCGAGGCCTTCGAAGTGGATTTCACCTACCTGAAGTGTTTTGCCAAGGCCGAGGTTGTCAACGTTGATGACGAGACGTTCGGGAATGGAGGTGTAGGGAGCGCGCACTTTCATCTTCTTCATGGAGAGGGTGAGCTTACCACCGGCCTTTACACCTTCTGCGTGGCCTTCGAGTTTCACGGGAACTTCGATGACTACGGGCTTGTCTTCCTTCACTTCGAGAAGGTCGATGTGGAGGATGGTGTCTTTAACGGGGTGGAACTGGATGTCTTTGAGGACAGCGGTGCGCTTTTCGCCGTCGATGTCGAGTTCTATAGCGAAAATGTCGGGTGTGTAGACCAGCTTGCGGACTGCTTCGTTGGATACTACGAGGTCGGTTGTGATAAGACCTTTGCCTGCTGCTTCGTCGATAGTAACAACTTTTTCGCCTTCACGGAGTGTGCCGGTGTAGGGGAGGTCTACGAGTGCGCCACCGTTGAGAACTACGGGGATAAGACCTTCGTTACGGAGTGCTTTGGTTGCTTTCTTGCCGAGAGCGGTGCGGGGTTTAGCCGACAGTTGGAATGTTTTCATTGTAATTAAATGTTTGTGTTACTCAAAATTAAGTTGTTGCTCCTTAATTTCCCATCACACGGGATGCTAAAAAGCGCCGCAAAGTTAAGCATTTTTTTGCCCGTTTCCAAATTTTTTTCGTTTCAGCGGCAAATATTATGCGCGGATTCGTGTCCGGGGAGTAGGCTTGGGTCAGATGACGCCGAAATGTGCCAGAGCCTTGGCTACTCCATCGTTGTCGACTGTGTCTGTCACATAGTCGGCTGCGTCTTTGAGTGCGTTGCCGGCATTACCCATCGCCACACCGATTCCGGCACGGACTATGATGGACATGTCGTTGCCACCGTCGCCAAAAGCCATGGTTTCGGCAATGTCATAGCCTTTGAAAGCGGCTATTTCTTCAAGACCCTTAGCTTTGCTGACTCCTTTGGCTGTGAAATCGGCGAATGTCGGATACCAGCGGCTCGATTCCACGCCCTGCAGCTTCCGCATTACAGAAATCTCCTGCTCTTGGCTGATTATGGGCGTCATCTGTAGTATATTCTGACTCAGAACCTTCTCGACGGGTGTATCTGCTCCGTAGTCTTCTATGTTGAGGATGCCGGCGAATACCTCGCGCGCCTTTTCGTTGGGATTGAACATGGCGATATCATGTTCGCCTACAATCATCGACGCAAAATTCATCGCCGTTGCTTCTTTCAGTACAGTCAATACGTCGTCTTTCGGTATCGGGCTGCATGAAATCACTTTGTCGCCGATGAAGCAGTATGCGCCGTTGGTGCAGATATAGCCGTCGATGAGATGCCTGATTTCGTCTATATTATTAATGAGCGAATATGGCCTGCCGGTTGATATATAGATGTCGGCCCCGTTCTTTTTTGCTTTTTCGATGGCCGATACAGTAGAGGAGGGTATCGCATGAGTGTCAAAACTCACCAGGGTGCCGTCGATGTCAAAAAACAATGCTTTGGTCATAGTTTTTGAATAGAGAAAGAGGCAGGCGAGTTGTGGTCGTCTGCCTCTTTTATTTGATGTTGTGTTATGCTAAACAGAGTATCAGAGCCTGGGCCGCGACTACTCGGAGGAACATTGTCAGAGGATAGACCGTCGAGTAGGCTACGGCAGGGGCGTCGTTGCCGGTCGAGTTATTGGCATAGGCGAGGGCTGGGGGATCGGTGCAGCCGCCCGACATGAGACCCATGATGGTGAGGAAATTGATTTTGTCATGTCCGCGTGCGATACAGCCTACGATAATCAGAGGAACGACAGTGATTACGAATCCCCAGATAACCCACCACATACCGGTGGTGTTGAATACGGAGGCGGCGAAGTCTTTGCCTGCCGCAATGCCGACAGAAGCGAGGAAGAGACATATGCCTAATTCGCGGAGCAACAGCGATGCCGAGCTCGATGTGTAGGTGACAAGCTTGGCCTTATATCCGAAGCGGCTCAGAAGAATGGCCACGACCAGCGGGCCTCCGGCGAGACCGAGTTTCATGCCGAAGCCTATGTCGATAGAGCCGAGCACGATACCGAGAATGATACCGACGAAGATGGTTATGAGGTTGGGCTGGTTGAGTCGTTTCATCGAGTTGCCGAGGCGGTCTGCCAGACGTTCAATGTCTTCAAGGTTGCCGACTACTGTAATGCGGTCACCCATCTGCAGACGCAGGCTGGGAGAGGCGAGTAGGTCGACACCGGCACGGTTTACACGCGTGCAGTTTAGCTTGTAGCCGTTGTGGAGGCGGAGCGAACCGAGCGATACGCCGTTGTACTCGCTTTTGGTGACAACGATACGGCGCGAGAATACCGGGGTGGGAGTGGATTCCCAGTCCATTTCGACTTCAGAACCTATTACGGCCTTGAAACGGTCTGCATCCTGAGCCGAGCATACGATGAGAAGGAGGTCTCCGATGTGTATCTCGGTTGTTGATTTCGGAATTGTCACAACATTGTCTGAACCCATTATGCGTGAAACCACAAAGTTGGTCTGCACTACGTCGTGGAGTTTGACAAGTGTCATGCCGTCAACAAGCTGGTTCGACACCTTTATTGTAAGGAGGAAGGGCTTGAGGCGCGAATCTTCCTGCTCTTCTTCGATTTTTTTGATTTCTTCGTCGGTCTTGATTCGGAAAATACCCTTGATGACGAACATCGACAGGATAATGCCTACTACACCGAGCGGGTAAGCCGCAGCATAGCCGCTTGCCATGAGATTGGCCTCCTCGGCCGACTGAGTCATCTGCGAGATAGTCTGCTGTGCAGCCGCAAGACCGGGGGTGTTTGTTACGGCGCCGCTCATCACGCCTACCAGAGCGGAGATGTCGTTGATATTACCGAAGTAATAGATACACAAGACAATCGCAACATTTAGCGCTATAGCTGTTACAGCCAGGGCGTTGAGGCGCATGCCGCCTTTCTTGAACGACGAGAAGAAGCCGGGGCCGACCTGAAGGCCGATTGAGAAAATGAAGAGAATAAGACCGAACTCTCTTACAAATTTCAGAATGGCATCATCGACTATATAGCCGAAATGGCCCATCAGAATTCCGACGAAAAGAACGAAAGTCACACCGAGCGAGACACCGAAAATTTTCATTTTTCCGATGTATATTCCCGCTGCAATCACAAAAGAATAGAGCACCAGCGTCGCCGCTATCGAGGTGTTGCCGGGCATTAGCAGATTAGTAAAAATATCCATAAAAACCTAAAAACTACCGCATTAAAAACCAAAAGGAGTCGCGCTCCTTAAATTTTTTGCAAAGGTAGTGTTTTTTTTTGAATTATGAATTATATAATGACACTTAGTTGGACTACGTCGTTTTTTTGAGAATAGAGTGTAACAAAATCGGGCACTCTGTGTCTAATAGGCAGAACGGAAACAAAAATGAACGCCCGAGACTTCGAAATCTTAGCCCGCAGCCTTCGACCCGGTCTGGTAAAGACCGCCCGGCGCATCGTGGATAACCACGATGAGGCCGAAGATGTGGCACAGGATGTGATGCTTAAGCTTTGGAGTATGCGCGAAAGCCTCGACCGATATAATTCTGTCGAATCTCTCGGAATGGTGATGGCTCGCCGTATGGCTCTCAATGTGCTCCGTGCGCGTCACCCTTCGGTTTCGGTTGAAGACTGCGGCGAGTCGCCCGACGAGCTGACGCCCGAAGAACTCATGGTGCGGCAGGAAACATCAAGAAAAGTCGATGCTGTCCTCGCCTCGCTTCCCGAAAGCCAGCAGACTCTGATTCGTCTGAGGCATGTCGAAGGCTTCGATAATGCAGCCATCGCCTCGATTCTCGGAAGTTCGGAGGGTGCTGTCAGAACAGCGTTGAGCAGGGCTCGGCGCAGAGTAGCCGAAATTTTTGCGTCCGCACATTAAAAAAGATCTCTCATTTATAAATATAAAAGGAATATGAAACATCAAAAGCCTCTCACCGAAGAATGCGCAGCGAGTCTTGTCGCCGCCTTTCTCGACGGTGCCACGACACCGGCCCAGGAGGAGAGCCTTTATGCTTTCTTCCATAATTCTCCCGAGGGCACTCTGTCATCTGAAATGGAAGCCTGCCGCCCCATGTTCGAATGGTATGCAGGGCTGAAAGCCCAAAAGCCTCGTCCGGCTGTGTCGTTCTGGGGACGCTTCAAATATGTCGGCGTTGCCTGCGCTACGGCAGCTCTCGTAGCCGGCGCCTCGTTTATTGCAAAAGATGCAATGGCCTACGATAATCCCCTCTATGCCCAGTACGATGGAAGCTATATTATCCGCAACGGTCAGCGTATCAGTGATATGGATGTTATACTCGGCACGGTCTTGCAGGCCGAGCGGCTTGCCGACAGTCTTGAGACTGTGGCGGCGCGCGAGGAAGAACTTCTTGATTGCGACTACGACCGTATCCTTGTCGAGACAGCCCTCTCTAATGTTGCAGACCCGGCGCTGGCTTCTGAATTAAAAAATGAACTTCTTGACGAATCATACGAAAACCAATAGATTATGAAAAAATATATAATATTCTTGCTTTGCACCGTATTCTGCTATGGGTTGTCTGTGGCTCAGGGGCGTATCGACAAGGTAATCGATTCTATGGAGAGTAAGCCCGATGTCGAGACTACTTATACTGAGAGACGCTCACCGAAGAAAAAGAAACTGATGATGACCTCGCGCATTTTCAATTTTGAGAATACAGTATATTTTGAGAAACTTCGGAAAGCATTCGAGGAAGAACGGCCGAATTCAATAAGTGCCGTTAAAACCAAGAACCAGATGACCTATCGGTTTGACGACGATAAAGGCGTCAGCACATACACTCTCAGTTGGAGCGGAGACCGCGGGCCTTTCACAATGGTGATGACATGGCGAAGCAGCGATGCCAACGACAGTTCTTTTATCATGGACGACGGGGCGCTCAACTTCGGGCCTGGAGGTCTTTCGATGACTGTCGATGAGCTCTTGAAGAGTCTTGATTCCGGCAAGACCTTGCGCGACTGTGAAGACGGAGAGTGGAGTATCTGTCGTGGCAGCCAGATTGTGAAAATATCCATGGACAAGTCTGGCGGCAGAGATATAATCATCAATACAATCGATGATTACGGTTGCCCGGTGAGCATGGTTTATGGTTCTGATGAGTATTGCCGCTATGTGAGCAAAGAAAGTGAAAAGGATGCTGCCAAGGCTCGTAAAAAGGCCGAAAAGGCTCGTAAGAAAGCAGTGAAAGCTCGTCGCGAGGCCGCTAAAGCCAGGTGTGAAGCTCGAAAGAAGTCTGCCGAGGCTCGTGCTATAGCCCGTCAGGAGAGTGCTCGTGCTCGTCAGGAGGCTGCAAAAGCCCGTCGTGAAGCGGCCAAGGCGAGGTCGGAGGCCCGTCGGGAAATTGCCAAAGCACGTGCGGAAGCGCAGAGGGCAAAAGCCATGGCGCGCCGGGATGCAGCTGCCCGTCGGACAGGCATGTGTTCGAACGCAGATAAATCGGAAAGGATATATGATCTTGCGTCGCGCTCGCGTTGCCGCATTGTCTCTCCCGCAGGTGTTCTTACGGAAATGAGCGCTCTCGATGCTCTCGACAACGATATTGTGTGGGCGGCTCTTGAAGACGCTGTCGACAGCGGGAAGAGAACTATTACGACTACAACGATTTCGGGCTCGACTACCACGGTGATAATCGAACCCGAACCTAAAAAAATTTAGCCGATATGGCTTGACAAGGATTTACCAGTCGAACGAAAAGCCGACGCGGGCAAGCTCGGCGCTTATCGGAGGCTGAATCTTATAGAGGCTTATCGAACCGTGTCTGACAGCGGGATAGCTGTCGGAGATTGCATGGCAGATTCGGTAGGCGGCATTCTCGAGCAGCAGAGATGGCTCGGCCATGCATTTCTTAACTAAATCTACAATTTCAGCATAATTCACGGTGTCTCCGAGGCTGTCGTTTTTCATGGCAGCCTCGGCATCTATTTTGAGCGCCAGATTCACTTCAAATATGTTGCCGACAACGGTTTCCTGCGGGTTTACGCCATGACGGGCGTAAACCCGCAGTCCGTCTATGTGGATAGTTCCTTCCATAGCTTCAACGACGTCCTTTACGGCGTTTTTTACCAATGCTTTCCTGCTGGCGGCTTTTGTTCTTGGATTTTGCCGTCAGTTCATTTACGCCGCGCGGTGGATTCTTTTCGTCCACAATCACGAAATCGAGCTGTTTCTTCTGTAAATCAGTCCGTGCAACCTGAACCTCTATCTTATCGCCAAGGCGGTAGCGGTTGCCGTGCTTGCGGCCTATGAGACAGTAGTTCTTCGGGTCGAAATCGTAGAAATCGTCGGCGAGGTCGCGCATCGGAACGAGGCCTTCGCATTTGTTTTCGTCAAGTTCCACGTACAGACCCCACTCGGTTACGCCCGAAATCATGCCGGTGAATACTTCGCCGAGATGGTCACCCATATACTCCACGGCCTTGTATTTGATAGAAGCACGTTCGGCGTTTGCGGCAAGCTGCTCCATGTCCGATGAGTGCTTGCATTGTTCCTCAAGTTTTTCGAGGTTCACGCTGCGGCCTCCGGCGAGATAGCGCTCGAGCAGACGGTGTACCATCATGTCGGGATAGCGTCGTATAGGCGATGTGAAGTGTGTGTAGTATTCGAATCCGAGACCGTAGTGGCCTATGTTGGTGGTTGTATAGATGGCCTTGGCCATGGAGCGGATTGCAAGGGTTGCAAGGAAGTTTTCTTCGCCTTTGCCCTTGATATCCTTGAGCATTTTGTTGATAGACCGGTTTATGTCGCGGGGCGTGCCTGTGGTCTTGAGCTTATAGCCGAATGTGCGGCTGAGCTCGGCGAGGTTTGCGAGGCGTTCGGGGTCGGGCTGGTCGTGCACACGATATACAAAGGCCTTGGCTTTCTTTCGTTTCGGAACGAGGCCTATGCTTGCTGCCACGGTCTTGTTGGCGAGCAGCATAAACTCTTCGATAAGCTTGTTGGCATCTTTCGATTCTTTGAAATATACCGATGTGGGGTGGCCGTGCTCGTCTATTTCGAAGCGCACTTCTGCTCGGTCGAAATCGACAGAGCCGTTTTCATAGCGGCTGGCGCGTAGAATCTTTGCAAGGCGGTCAAGGGTCAGGATTTCTTCGGCATAGTCACCTTTGCCGGTTTCTATTATTTCCTGAGCCTCCTCATATGCGAACCGGCGGTCGCTGCGGGTTACGGTGCGGCAGATGTGCGAGTTGAGAACCTTGGCATTATTGTCCATTTCGAAAATGCACGAGAATGTGAGTTTATCCTCGTCGGGACGCAGGGAGCATATGCCGTTGCTAAGATGTTCGGGAAGCATCGGCACCACGCGGTCTACCAGGTAAACGCTCGTTGCGCGGTCGCGTGCCTCGCGGTCGAGAGGGGTGTCGGGCCGCACATAATGTGTGACGTCGGCAATGTGGACGCCGACCTCATAGTTGCCGTTGGGGAGAGTCCGTATCGAAAGCGCGTCGTCGAAGTCTTTGGCATCGCGGGGGTCGATGGTGAATGTTGTCACATCGCGCATGTCTTCTCGAGCGGCTACAACTTCCGGCGTTATGCCGGCATCGATTTTTTCGGCAGCTTTCTCCACGGATTCGGGATAGCGGTAAGGCAGGCCGAATTCAGCCAGAATGGCGTGCATTTCGGTATCGTTTTTGCCGGTTTCGCCAAGAATGTCCACGACCTCGCCCTGTGGATTTTTGGCGTCGTCGGGCCAGTGGGTAATGCGCACGATGGCTTTATCGCCGTTTTTGCCTCCCTTGAGTTTGGCGCGGGGAATATAGATGTCGGTGGCGAGATATTTCGAGTCGGTAAGAAGATAAGCCAGACGCTTGTCTACTTTAAGAGTACCGATGAATACCTGGTCTTTTTTCTCGATAATCTCGGTTACTTCTGCTTCGGGTTCCTTGCCTTTCACGCGGGCGGCGATGGCTATGGCCACGCGGTCGCCGTTGAGCGCGTGCATCGAATTGCGCTCGGCTACGAATATTTCTTCGCCGTCGTCGTCGGTAATGACGCTGTTTTTGCCGTTCGAGCGGCGCACGAATATACCTTCGGCGCTGACGGTGCGCTGAGGAGCCTTATATTTGCCCGGTGCTGTCTCGATGAGGTTGCCGTCGAAAGCAAGTTCGGCAAGATAAAGCGCCACAGCGCGATAAGCTGCCGTGGTATCGACGCCTATCGCATGGCTGAGCTGGCGGTAGTTGAAAAGTTCGCTGGGGTGTGTTGCTATGTAGTTGTCGACGTCTGCTTTTAGCTGGCGTCCTTTCTGTTTTGTGTTGTTCTTTTTTGCCATGTGTGATGAGGTATCAGCCGAGGGCGGTTAGTTATGATTGTTTTTTCGGATACCCGCTTACAATGCCCGCGGGCGTTTCTTATATTAGAACACGTCCGCGGGTATTATCGTTCATTAGGCATCAACGTTTGCGTAGGTGGCATTCGCTTCAATGAAATCTCGACGTGGAGCCACATCTTCGCCCATAAGCATTGAGAAAATTCTGTCGGCTTCGGCAGCGTCGTTGATCTGCACTTGCTTGAGGATTCGGCCTTCGGGGCTCATGGTGGTGGTGCGGAGCTCTTCGTCGCTCATCTCACCGAGACCTTTGTAGCGCTGTACGTTGGTTCGCTCGCCATATTTTGCGATGAACTGCTGCACCTGCAAGTCGTTCCAGCAATATTCCTCGTTCTTTCCCATCTTGCACTTGTAGAGTGGCGGAGATGCGAGGTAGAGGTAGCCTTGTTCGATAAGTGGACGCATGCGGCGGAAGAAGAAGGTCATCAGCAGGGTGGCGATGTGGGCGCCGTCGACGTCGGCATCGGTCATGATAATCACCTTGTGATATGCGAGCTTCGAAAGGTTCGGTGCCTTGGGGTCGTCTTCGGTGCCTATGCTTACGCGGAGGGCGCGGAAGAGATTTGTAATTTCCTGGCTGTCGAATATGCGATGGTCCATCGCTTTCTCCACATTCAGAATCTTGCCTCGCAGAGGCAGCACGGCCTGGAATCGGCGGTCGCGTGCCTGCTTGGCTGTTCCGCCTGCGGAGTCACCTTCGACAAGGAAGATTTCGCAGTCTTCTGCCGTGCGGCTCGAGCAGTCGGTGAGCTTGCCCGGTAGGCCGGCACCGAAAAGGGGCGATTTGCGGAGCACTTTCTGGCGGGCGGCCAGTGCGGCGTGGCGTGCCTGGGCTGCGAGCACAACCTTTTCGACAATCACCTTTGCTTCTTTCGGGTGTTCTTCGAGGTAGTTGCGGAGAGCTTCGCTTACAGATGTCTGTACGGCGCCGATGACCTCGTTGTTGCCAAGCTTGGTCTTTGTCTGGCCTTCGAACTGCGGCTCCATCACTTTCACGGAGATTACCGCGGTAAGGCCGTCGCGGAAGTCATCGCTGGCTATCTCGACCTTGGCGTTCTTCAGCAGGTTGTTGTCTTCGGCATACTTCTTGAGAGTGGAAGTAAGGCCGCGACGGAAGCCTGTGAGGTGTGTGCCGCCTTCGATTGTATTGATGTTGTTGACGAAAGAGTAGATGTTCTCGTTCGAAGTAGTGTTGTATGTCAGTGCCACTTCGACGGGAATGCCCATCTTTTCGGTGGTGAGGTCGATGACGTCGTTGATGAGCGATTCCTTGTTGGAGTCTATATACTCAACAAATTCACGCAGGCCCGACTGGGAGTAGAAAGTCTCGCTGCGGGGTTTGCCCTCGGCGTCGAGCTCGCGCATGTCGGTGAGGTGCAGTGTAATGCCCGAATTGAGGAATGCGAGGTCGCGGAGACGGTTGGCGAGGGTGGAGTAGTTGTAGACGGTAGTCGTGAAAATAGAGCCGTCGGGCTTGAATGTCACGCTTGTACCGGTGGTGTCGGTTTCGCCGATTACATCGACGCTGCTGGTCGGCTTGCCGCAGGAGTACTCCTGTGCGTATATTTTGCCGCCGCGGCGCACTTCTGCCCGCAGGTAGGTCGACAGTGCGTTGACGCATGATACGCCGACACCGTGGAGACCGCCCGAAACCTTGTAGGAGCCTTTGTCGAACTTGCCGCCGGCGTGAAGCACGGTGAGCACGACCTCGAGGGCGCTTTTGTGCTCCTTCTCGTGCATGTCCACAGGGATACCGCGGCCATTGTCGACAACGGTAATCGAGTTGTCGGAATTTATAGTGACTTGTATGTCTGAAGCGAATCCGGCAAGAGCCTCGTCAATCGAGTTGTCGACGACTTCGTAGACCAGATGGTGCAAGCCTTTTTCAGAGATGTCGCCTATATACATCGCAGGGCGCTTACGAACGGCCTCAAGGCCTTCGAGCACCTGAATATTACTGGCGCTATACTCCTCATTCTGTTCTGCCATATCTTATGTATGCTTTGGAAATTTGGATCATATTTTAGCATACAAAGGTAGTGAAAATTCTGCAAACGGGCAAATATTTCGATATGCAAGCGTATATGCCGGATAAGCGTCCGGTGATATTTTTGGCGGATACTCGTTTTTTAGCTATCTTCGCGATGTTTAGAGTTAATATATTCTTATGATACGCAGATTGTTTCTTTGTTGTGTGGGGATAGCGGCTGCTGTAAGTGCGTTTGCAGCAGAGTCGCTTGAGGACCGTATCGCAGCCGTTGTCGGCGACAGCGATATGGGCGTGGCTGTAATCAGCGACTGGGGCGATACCATCAGTATAAACGGCGACAAGCCTTTCGAAATGCAGAGCGTCATGAAGTTTCATCAGGCGCTTGCCATGGCCAAAACCATGTCGGCGGTAGATTTGCTTAACACCAAGGTGACATATGGCGCCGACGATCTCAAAGCCAATACCTGGAGTCCTCTCCGCGCAGTAAACAGCGAAGGAGGCACCGTAGACCTCTCGACATTGCTTTATTATTCCTTGAGGATGAGCGACAATAATGCCGCCGATATACTATTTGACCGTTTTCTGTCTCCCGCCCGGGTCGACAGCCTGCTAAAAGCCGATACGCCGGCTAAAAATTTTGCGATAGCACATACAGAGGACGATATGCACCGTAATCCTTCGCTCGCTTCGGGTAACTGGAGCACGCCGCTCGATTGTGCCGGTCTGTTCAACTATGCTTTTGCCGAGGATACAACGCAGTCGATTGTGGCTCTGCAGGCTGTGATGGCGTCGAAATCGGCTTTTGGCAATTCGCGGATTGTCAAAGGCATAGGTAATGGAACGGTTTTCAATAAAACGGGAACCGGGTTCGAAAAAGACGGTCGCACCACGGCTGTAAACGATGCCGCATTTGTGTATTTCCCCTATGCTTCAGGCGGTTTCGGACATTATAGTATTGCGGTCTTTTCCTCCGATTGTGTTGCCGAGGAGGCCGAATCAAAAATAGCTGAAATATCCGAACTTGTGTGGACATATCATATCATGAGGGCCAACGACCTCGCCGCGAATATGGTAAATGTGGCAGGAGCCTCGCGGCGGGGAGCAAGAGTGAGGGAATCAGAGGGGAATGGTCTTGGTCAGATTTTGGGAGCCGCGGCATTGACGGCTATAGTAGTCGATGAAATTGTGAACAGGGTATTCGACTACAGCGGCAGCGATTACTACGAAAACGACAATAGTTCGAAAAGCTCGGGGAGCAGTTCGAACTATAGCGGTGGTCGTAGTTCTAAAAAATCAGGTTCAGGTGCCAGAAGCACATCTCAGCGGCGGCGTCCGCGATAAATATCGTGGCCGTCTGCCACTACAAAATGTACAGGAATGTCGTGCTCTTCAGCCTCGATTTCATCGAATAGCTGGAAGTCATAGCACACGCCTATCGTAATGGCTTTCGAGCGCGAAAGCAAGCGGTCGTAGTAGCCCTTTCCACGCCCTACGCGGTTGCCGCGACGGTCGTAGGCTACGGCCGGAACAATCACAAGGTCAATCTCCGAAATATCGACGGTGTCGTCGCCGTCCGGCTCCTCGATGCGGAATGCTCCGAGGTGCATGCGCGAGCGCTCGTAGGGGAGTATCTCCAGATCGAGACCGTTTACGCGCGGCAGGAAGAACTGCTTGTCCGCGTCGGATGCGAATGAGTCCATAAACTCACGCGTCGAAAGCTCGTCGGGCAGAGAATTGTAGAGCAATACTTTGTGCGCCATCATGAATGCTGCCATAGAGCGGACTCTGTCGAACACTCGCGAGGCGGCGGCAACGCGCTCGGCCTCTCCGAGCATGCTTTTGCAAGCCCTTACGCGTCTGCGGATATCTTCTTTACTGTGTGTCATTTTTCGGCGGTTTTGTGGTCGCTGAGAGGGAAGTCGGCACCGCCCGAAGAGAGCTGGCGCAGAGCTTCCTGTACAACCGGATCGCTCTCGTTCACGACTTCGAAATAGCCGTCGAGTCCGAGAATGTCGCGTGCTATCAGCGCTTTGATTTGATTAACAATCAAAGGTGCCGAAATGTTGATGTAGTACCATCGCGGAGCTATTCCGCCTTTGGTGTTGGCATAGTTTACGAACGACTGGAGCAGAACGTAGTCGGCGGGCAGGCGCGAAAGCATGTCGGCTGTGTTCTCGCTTTCGTTGAGGCGGTCGCGGTTGAGGTCGGCATATTCGTAGGCGAATTTCCGCAGCAGGCCGGCATTTGCCACCTTTATATAGTAGTTCGTCACACCTGTAGTATCCGACGGCACAAATATGTCGGGAATAATGCCGCCGCTGCCATAGACCATGCGGCCTGTTGTGGTATGGAATATCTGGGTGGAGTCGACCTTGATGCTGTCGGCCGAGAATATCTCGCCTCGGTTGTAGCGGTCGTAGACTTCGACTTCATAGTCCATGCTGTGGCCCGGTGTGTACTGTTTCTGAATGCAGCGGCCCGAAGGGGTGTAATAGCGCTGCACTGTCAGGCGGAACTCGCTCGAATCGGGCAGCTCGAACGGTTGCTGAACAAGGCCTTTGCCGTATGTGCGGCGTCCGATGATGAGGCCGCGGTCGTTGTCCTGTATCGAGCCTGATAAAATTTCGCTGGAGCTTGCCGAGAATTCATCTACAAGTACTACAAGTTTTTCATTGCGGAAGTCGCCGCTGCCGTCGGCGTAGATAGTGCGGTTGTCAACCATCGAGCGCCCTTTGGTGGAGACTATTATGCGCTCGGGGTCAAGAAATTCGTTTGCCACGCGTACGGCCGGAAGCATGTAGCCTCCTCCGTTGCCGCGAAGGTCGAGGATAAACGATTTCGCCCCCAGGAAGCGCAGCTGCATAAGCGTGGTGAGAGCTTCGGCGTAGGTGTTGTCCGAGAATTTGCCCAATCTCAGATAGCCCGTGCTGTCGTTGATCATATACGAGGCGTCGATTGGTGATACGGGTACCTCGCCGCGGATAAGATTATACTTGATTGGCGCGTTGGCATTGTGGCGCTTCACGGTCACTTCTACTGCAGTTCCTTCAGGTCCGCGCAGACGGCTGAAGACATCGTTTTCAGTCACGCCGGTTCCGGCTATGTTTTCGCCGTCGACCTCTATAATGCGGTCGCCGGCAAGCAGTCCGGCTTCTTCGGCCGCGCCACCGTTGATTACTTCAAGCACATAGATTGTATCGTTGATTATCTGGAAAGATACGCCTATGCCGTAGAACGAGCCCTCAAGGTCGCGGTTTGCGGCCAGGCGGTCTTCGCGCGGAATGTAGGCCGAGTGTGGGTCGAGATTGTGCAGGAGTTCGGGCAGTGTCAGCTCGATGAGACTGTCGGCCGACACTTCGTCGACATAATATTGGTCGATTATATCGAAAACACGGTCGAGTTTCTGACGGCTTGCCCGGCTACCGTCGTGATTCGAAAGATATGTTCCGGTCCAGATACCGGCTATCAGGAAAAGGGCTGCCGTCACGGGCAGCCACAGCATGTATTTACGATTGTCGTTCATTGCAGTTCAGAGATATGGACGCATTCTACGCCGGCGCGGCGAAGAAGGTCGATTCCGTCGCACAGACGGTAGAGGTCGTTGAACACCACCCGGCGTATGCCGGACTGGATTATGAGTTTGGCGCATTCCACACACGGCGATGCTGTCACATAAAGTGTCGAGCCGTCGCTTGAGTTATTGCTTCGGGCGACTTTGGTTATGGCGTTTGCTTCGGCGTGGAGCACATAGGGTTTGGTGGCTCCGTCGGTGTCTTCACACACGTTTTCGAATCCGGCTGGTGTTCCATTATAACCGTCGGATATAATCATCTGGTCTTTCACCAGAATTGCGCCTACCTTGCGGCGCTGGCAATATGAGTTTTCAGCCCATATCTGAGCCATGCGGAGGTAGCGTTTGTCGAGAACTTCCTGTTTTTCGCTGTTGGCATTCATATTGCGGCAAATATAGCAAAAAAATATGACTTAGCGGCGGTTAGCGGCTGCTTTTGCGTAGTTGGCCAGCGATATGCTGTATTCTTCTTCGAGAATCGGCCTCAGTACATCGAGATTTATGTATTTCTGGCCGTTGCCGCGCTGCACGGGAAAGACGGCCTTCATGCGTTCTGAGGCTTCAAGTCCGGCCGGTGAATAAGCTCCCAGCTCTGAGTTGGGCCCGACTTCAAACGGTATTTCAGTAAGGGTCACCGCGACAGTATGAGAGCATGGCGGGTATGCTACGTTGGCCCACATCATAATCCGGTCCGGAGTCTCGCCCGGCAGTATTCCCTCGATTGCTATCGAGGCTGTCGAAGAGTGGCGGGGCACGAAATCCTGGTCTACGGTCCATGTGTCGCCGATTGCGAGAGCGTCGTAGCCCATCAGTGAATTGTGGAAAGAGCGGCTCACACCGTCGGTCAGCGAGGCGGGTGTTATGCTTCCTGTAGCGATTTCTGCTGCGAGTATGGCTTCGACATTGTCGTGGCGGATATACCCGAGGCCTTTGTCGGGTTCGCCGCTATAGGCGTAGTTTGTGCGTATCATCACCCCTCCTGGTGCGTCGGCGAGGTTGAAGCGGGTGTAGCCCAGGTCGTCGGTTTCGAAGTACGCGCCATTGCCGGAGGCGTCTATTACGCCGAAGTCGGTGCGTACGCCCATTGGTCGGGGCAGATTGTCGAGTAGCTCGGCGAAATCGTCGACAGTGCTGCATGTGCCGAGTGCGAGAGCCATCACATATCCTTCGCGGTCAATCCATTCGGGGTCATTTTCAGGCAGATTGTAGGCAACGGTATTCATTATGGCGAATCCGGCGTCGTTCATGCCCATCCAGGCCTCGTCGAGCACAAGGCTGTCGGCACCGTTGAAAAGGCCGACAAAGCCGTATTTGCGGCCGGCAAGCGAGTCTGCCTCAACACGGTATAGATAATTGTTCTTGGCCGATGTGTCGCGGTGTTTCCACAGTATCGGGCGACCCGACACCGTAGCTTTGCCGGAAGCGATGAGCGATGAACATGCCATGCCCGAGGCGACACCGCAAAAAACGGCAATGAAGAGAGCTGCAATTCTGGTTTTCATATTGATTTCAAGTCTTCTAAAACAAAATTACATCATTTCTTCCACACCTCCAAATTTATAGAAACTATGATACTAGGAAATGCTGTTAGTCTATTAGTTGAGATTTATTGAGATGTTTCTGGAGAAGAAAGATTCTACCTGCAAGTGCAAAATTAGGCAATAAATTTGAAGAACTC
>CAMNRO010000034.1 GCA_946553045.1 uncultured Porphyromonadaceae bacterium
GTCTGGCCGGTCTTGAAGTCCTTGCCTGCGATGGGCATTTTGGTCTTTTCGGCGAGTTCCCACATTGCGGGAATGTCGACAGTGGTGTTGGGAGCGCCCATGATGAAGGGAGCGCCTTCGACGAGAGCGGCGTATGCGTAGCACATGGAGGGGGCGATGTGTTCGTGGTCGTCGGCCTTCATGGCTGCCTCGAGGGCTTCGAGGGTGTAGTGTATTTTTTCGTCGACGGGTACGTAGACTTCAGTAGAAGCTGCCCAAAGTACAACCACGCGGTCGAGCTTGTTGTCGGCCTTGAATTTGCGAATGTCTTCGCGGAGCTGCTCGACGAGTTCCCAGCGTGTGCCTTGCTTTACGTTGTCGCCGTGGAGGCGTGCGGCATATGCGGGGTCGAAAGCGGCCTTAAGGGGTACGATTGCTTCGAGTTCGTCGCGCACGGGCTCGATGTCTTTTTCTTTGAGGACTTCGGCGTGTATGGCGGCGTCGTATGCGTTTGCGGGGTAGACGTCCCAAGCGGCGAAAACGATGTCGTTGAGGTCTGCGATGGGTGCAATCTGGTTGTATCTGAGGTATTTTTTGTCAGCGCCCTGTCCGACACGGATTTTGTCGTACTGTGTCATTGAGCCTACGGGCTTTGCGAGGCCTTTGCGGGCCATGAGGACACCAGTGATGAAAGTTGTGGTGACGGCGCCGAGGCCAACCACCATAACACCGAGTTTGCCGTCAGCGGGCTTAACGTTGGGATTGCTCATTTTCAGTCGTTTTATAATTTGTTTTTAGTTTTAGTTCAGTCGTTCGTTTCATGCAGCGGCACCCCGTGCCGGTGAATTGAGCGTGTAAAAGTAGAAAGAGTTTTCGGAATGTGAAAATTTTCCGACCACAAAATTCGTAAAATATTGTAAACTGAGCTTAAATAAACGGTCGTTATGTATATTTTAGTTAAATCGCCAATGTGTTACCGATTTAAAATTTAATGAAACTTAATTATGCTGAGCGCATGCGGAAGGGAGGAATGGCTGCTTTTTTGATGAATATTTTATTTTTAAGAATTTTATTTCTATATTTGCAATATATATAATATGCAATGCGGATATTTACAGAGAAACCACTGAAAGATTATGCCGAACGCCATCCTGAGGCCAAGAGCGCACTCCAGGATTGGGTGAAGAAGGTCAAGGAGAGTTCATGGCATTCGTTGCCAGATATCAGACAGACATTCAATTCTGTAGATTATGTCGGCAATCAGCATTATGTTTTCAATATAAAAGGCAACGATTACAGGCTGGTGGTTGTTATTCAGTTCAGGCCGCAGTTTGTTTATGTGCGTTTTATCGGCACACACTCGGAGTATGACCGCATTGATTGTTCCACCATCTAATTTGACAGGACTATGACAAAAATCGAGAATGAAAGCCAGTATGAATGGGCTGTCGCAAGGGTGGAGAAGCTGCTCCCTCTTGTTGATGACAATACGCCGGAGACTGATCCTAATTATATCGAGCTTGTGCTTCTTTCTAATCTCGTTGCAGATTATTCGGAGGCTCATTATGCAATAGGAGAGCCTACGCTTGCCAGTGTGATAAGGCTTCGTATGTATGAAATGGGGCTGACGCAGGCGGCTCTGGCAAAACTGATAGGGGTGAGCCCGTCGCGGGTGTGCGACTATCTGTCGGGGAAGGCGGAGCCGACTCTTAAGGTAGGCCGCATAATAAGCAAGAAGCTTAATATTTCGCCGGCGGTAGTGCTCGGAGTCTGAAATCGGACATTATTATATATAATATGAGCAGAGGCGCGTCCTTGGGGGCGCGCCTCTGTCGGGTTTTTATGTGTGGTGATGAGGTCGGATTACATCATTCCGCCCATGCCTCCCATGCCGGGTGCGGGCATGGGTGCGGGGTTTTCTTCTTTCTTTTCGGCGATGACGCACTCTGTGGTGAGGAACATGCCGGCGATTGAGGCGGCGTTCTCGAGGGCTACGCGGGTTACCTTAGCGGGGTCGATGACGCCTGCTGCGAGGAGGTTTTCGTATGTGTCGGTGCGGGCGTTGTAGCCGAAGTCGCCTGTGCCTTCGCTTACTTTCTGGACAACGACAGCGCCTTCGACGCCTGCGTTTGCGGAAATCTGGCGGAGGGGTTCTTCGATGGCGCGCTCAACGATTGCGATACCGGTCTGTTCGTCGTCGTTGGCTCCCTTGAGGTCGCGCAGACGGGCGAGGCAGCGGATATATGCAACGCCGCCGCCGGGAACGATGCCTTCGGCGATGGCAGCGCGGGTTGCGCTGAGGGCGTCGTCGACGCGGTCTTTCTTTTCTTTCATCTCAACCTCGGAGGGTGCGCCTACGTGGAGGACGGCTACGCCGCCGGCGAGTTTGGCGAGGCGTTCCTGGAGTTTCTCGCGGTCGTAGTCGCTTGTGGTCTGGGCAATCTGGGCCTTGATCTGGGCAACGCGTGCTGCGATGCGTTCTTTGTCTCCGTCGCGGTTTACGATGGTTGTGTTTTCTTTGTTGACGGTGATGTTGTTGGCGTGGCCGAGGTCCTGGAGTGTGGCCTGGTCGAGCTTCATGCCTTTTTCTTCGGAGATAACGGTGCCGCCGGTGAGGATTGCGATGTCTTCGAGCATTTCTTTGCGGCGGTCGCCGAATCCGGGAGCTTTGACTGCGCATACCTTGAGCGAGCCGCGGAGGCGGTTGACAACGAGGGCTGCGAGGGCGTCCTGGTCGACATCTTCAGCGATGATGAGGAGGGGTCGGCCGCTCTGTGCGGTTGCTTCGAGGACGGGGAGAATGTCTTTGAGGTTGGAGATTTTCTTGTCGTGGAGCAGAATGAAGGGGCTGTCCATGACGCATTCCATCTTTTCGGTGTCGGTGACGAAGTAGGGCGAGATGTAGCCGCGGTCGAACTGCATGCCTTCTACGACTTCGATTGTGGTTTCGGTGCCTTTGGCTTCGTCGACGGTGATGACGCCTTCTTTTTTGACTTTTTCCATGGCTTCGGCGATGAGTCGGCCGATGGTTTCGTCGTTGTTGGCGCTGACGCGGGCTACGTCTTCGATTTTCTTGAAGTCGTCGCCTACTTCCTGGCTCATTTCGCGGATTCCCTCTACGACAGCGGCTACTGCCTTGTCGATGCCTCGCTTGAGGTCCATGGGGTTGGCTCCGGCGGTCACGTTCTTGAGGCCGACGGCGATGATTGCCTGGGCGAGGACAGTTGCGGTGGTTGTGCCGTCGCCGGCGTCGTCGCCGGTCTTGGAGGCAACTTCCTTGACGAGCTGTGCGCCCATGTTGCGGAAGGGCTCGTCGAGCTCTACTTCGCGTGCTACAGTCACGCCGTCCTTAGTGATGTGGGGTGCGCCGAACTGTTTGCTGATGATTACGTTGCGACCTTTGGGGCCGAGTGTTACCTTGACGGCATCGGCAAGTGCGTCGACGCCTTTTTTGAGCTCTTCGCGAGCCTCGATATTGAATTTGATTTCTTTTGCCATGATGGGGATAATTAGAAGTGAGAAGTTAGAAGTGAGAAATTAGAAGTTTTGAACTTGTAACTTCTAACTTGTAATTTGTAACTTTTAACAGATTACTGCGAGAACTTCGTTCTGGCGCATTACGAGCACTTTTTCGCCTTCGAATTCGATTTCGGTGCCGGCGTATTTGCCGTAGAGCACTTCGTCGCCGGCCTTGAGAATCATTTCTTCGTCTTTGGTGCCGTTGCCTACAGCGAGGACTGTGCCTTTGAGGGGTTTCTCTTTGGCTGAATCGGGAATGATGATGCCCGAGCTTGTCACTTCTTCTGCGGCGGTGGGCTTGATGATGACGCGGTCGGCAAGTGGTTTGAGTTTCATGACAGTATGTTGTTTAGTTTGTTAATTACGTGGCTGGAACGGGAGGTGTGTCTCCGCGTTCTGACAGAGTGTATGCAAAAATCGCGCCAATTGCAAGATGGCAGAGTCGGACTGCCATTTTGTCAATCGGCACAAGGAATAACGTCAAGATGTCGTAAAGGGTTTATGCGGCTGATGCACGTTTTGCCGGGGGCATTCCGTGCGTTCCGTCGTGTCGCAGCTATGCTACTTGGTTAGCAGCCTGTCAGCCCAACAGCCCGTCAGCCCAACAGCCCAATCTGTCAACTGAGTTTGTCGAAGGCGGCAGGGATTGGGGTTGAGAAGGCCATGTCGCGCCGTGTGATGGGGTGGACGAAGCGGAGGGTCTGCGCGTGGAGGGCGAGGCGGTGTATCGGCGAGGCGGGAGCTCCGTAGCGGCGGTCGCCGGCAATGGGGTGTCCGGCTTCTTTCATGTGCACGCGAATCTGGTTCTTGCGGCCTGTGGCGAGGCTAAGCTCGACGAGCGAGTGCTTGCCGCGCGAGCGGAGTGTCTTGTAGTATGTTACGGCGAGCTGTCCTTCGCCGGGACGGGTGGTTGAGTAGACCTCGTGGGCGGAGTTTTCGGTCAGGTAGCTGCGTATTTCGCCTTCGCGTGGGTCGAGAGGGCCGTTTGTGATGACGGCGACGTAGCGGCGCTCGATTACCATGTTGTTCCAGTTGTGCTGCATGGTTTCTTTTGCCTGTATGGTTTTGGCGAACATCATGAGGCCGGAGGTGTCGCGGTCGAGGCGGTGGACGATGAAGAGTTTATTGCGCGGGTCTTTTCGCTTGACGTAGTCGCGCAGGAGGGAGTAGGCTGTTCCTTCCTTTATTTTGTCGGTTCCCATGGAGAGGAGCCCGTAGCCTTTGTTGACGACGATGATGTCGTCGTCTTCATATACTATTTTGAGGCGTGGATTGTAGAATGTCTGGAATTCGCGGGTTGTGTTGACGCATACGGTGTCGCCCTGCTCGACGGGTGTGTCGAACTGGGTTGATACGTTGCCGTTGACCATCACCTGGTTGTGCTTGAGGTATTCTTTGACGGTGGTCTTTTTGCGGTCTGGCATCGCTTCGATTATGAAGTCGATGAGTTTTTGCGGCTCGGCGGCTTGGGCCTTGAATTCGAGAATGTTGTCGGGTCGGAAGGTGCCTGGCCGTGTGCCTGGTTTTGCGGGGAGTGGTCTGCGCGGGCTCATTTTTTGCGTCCTCTTTTAGGTTTGGCGGGAGCGGCGTCGGCCGCCGCGATTATTTCTTTTACTTCGGAGAGAGTGAGGGCCGCGGGGTCGGCGACTGTTTTGGGCAGTTTGTAGTTTTTGCCTGCGGCGGCGATGTATGGGCCGTAGCGACCGTTGAGAACCTGAATGTCGGGTTCTTCGTCGAATGTCTTTATGGTCTTGTTGGCGTCTTTTTCGCGTTTTGCCTTGATGAGTTCTTCGGCTTCGGGGAGTGTGAGGGCGGCGGGCTCGATTTCTTTAGGAATGGAGACGAATTTGCCGTCGTGGCGCACGTAGGGGCCGAAGCGTCCGATTGCAACCTGTACTTCCTTGCCTTCGAATTCGCCGAGTGTGCGGGGGAATTCGAAGAGACGGAGGGCTTCCTCGAGGGTGAGTGTGCTCATCGACTGGTCTTTGAGAAGGGATGCGAAGCGGGGCTTGCGCTCGCTGTCGGTCTCGCCTATCTGGACGACGGGTCCGAAGCGTCCGATTTTGACGCTGACGGGTTCGCCGGTGGCGGGGTCGTTGCCGAGACGGCGTTCGCCGAATTTGGGTCCTCCGGCAATGTTGAGGGCGCTGTCGACGGCGGGGTGGAAGAGGGTATAGAATGCGGCAATCTCGTCTTCCCAGCGGAGGTCGCCGGTGGCGATTTCGTCGAATTTTTCTTCGATGCGCGCGGTGAAGTTATAGTCGAGAATGTCGGGGAAGTGCTCTGTGAGGAAGTCGTTTACGATGCTGCCGATGTCGGTGGGTATGAGTTTTCCTTTTTCGGAGCCTGTTGTCTCGGTGTGTATGCTGCTTTCGATGTTTCCTCCCGGCGCGAGCGTGAGGACTGCGAAGTCGCGCGGTGTTCCTTCTTTTTCACCACGGACGACGTATTCGCGGTGCTGGATTGTCGAGATGGTGGGGGCGTAGGTGGAGGGTCGGCCGATGCCGAGTTCTTCCATTTTTTTGACGAGCGATGCTTCGGTGTAGCGTGGGGGCTGCTGGGTGAAGCGTTCGATGGCGTCGATTTCGCGGTATGTCATCGTGACGCCGGTCTCGAGTCGTGGCAGGACGGGAGTTTCGGCGGTGTCGGTGTCGTCGTCGTGTCCTTCGGCATATACGCGGAGGAAGCCGTCGAATTTGACGGTTTCGCCGTTTGCCGAGAAAATGTCGCCGCCGGGAGCTCCTTCGATTTCGACGGTGGTCTTTTCGATTTCGGCGTCGGCCATGAGCGAGGCGATGGCGCGTCGGCGTATGAGGGTGTAGAGGCGTCGCTCCTGAGCGGTGGCGTCGTCGAGTTCTTCGCGGTCGACGTATGTGGGGCGTATGGCCTCGTGTGCTTCCTGGGCGCCTTTGCTCGAGGTGTGGTATTTGCGGACGTGGAGGTATTCGGGTCCGAGTTTTTCGGTTATCTGGGCGGAGATTGCGGCCACGGCGTCGTCGGAGAGGTTGAGCGAGTCGGTACGCATGTATGTGATGTGTCCGTTCTCGTAGAGCCGCTGGGCCACCATCATAGTCTGCGATACGGTGAAGCCGAGCTTGCGCGATGCTTCCTGCTGGAGGGTAGAGGTGGTGAACGGCGGCGCGGGCGATTTGCGGAGGGGCCGCACGTTGATGGCGCCGACACGGAATGAGGCTCCGGCGCATCCTTCGAGGAAGGCGCGGGCTTCGGTCTGTGTGGCGAGGCGTCGGTTTAGCTCGGCCTTGACGGCGGCCTGTGTGCCGGCGGGGGCGAAGCGGGCTGTGACGCGGTAGTATGGCTCGCTGACGAAGTTTTTGATTTCGTTTTCGCGTTCGACGATTAGGCGTACGGCGACTGACTGCACACGGCCGGCCGAGAGGGCGGGCTTGAGTCGTTTCCAGAGTACGGGGGAGAGTTCGAAGCCTACGATTCGGTCGAGCACGCGGCGAGCCTGCTGGGCGTCGACGCGGCCGTTGTCGATGTCGCGCGGGTTTGCGATTGCGTTGAGAATGGCTTTCTTGGTGATTTCGTGGAATACGATTCGGCGAGTATTCTCGGGCTTGAGGTCGAGGACTTCGTAGAGGTGCCATGCAATGGCCTCACCCTCGCGGTCCTCATCGGAAGCGAGCCATACGGTGTCGGCGGCAGCGGCAGCCTTGCGCAGTTCGGCCACGAGCTGGGTCTTGTCGTCGGGAATTTCGTAGACGGGGTGGAAGTCGTTGTCGACATCGATGCTGAAGCTTTTTTTCTTGAGGTCGCGTATATGACCGTAGCTCGACATCACACGGTAGTCGTCGCCGAGGAATTTCTCGATGGTCTTGGCTTTTGCCGGAGACTCTACTATGACAAGATTTCGGGGTTTGCTCATTCTCAATTTGTTTTTGTCGGGGCAAAATTAAGCAAAATTTTCGTTAAGGCACAAACGCGCCCTTAAAAAGTGCTGTTTATAGGCCCTGAGTTCTTTTGAGAGAACGTCGGGAAAGGTTTCTGTGTTCATGTGGTGCACGTGCTTGCTGTTTAGGCCGTGTGAGTTGAACTGATAGATGTGATAGATGTTTTTTAGAAGTGGAGGTGGTGCTATTGGCCAATTAAAATAGGAAGTTTGCAAAATTTAACGGTGAATTTCCCTTTTTGGCAAATTTTATTGGCGTTAAGGCAACTCGCATACATTATATATTTAGTAATTTTGCACCGTTTTTTAGTATCTACGCACATTATAACTCCAATAGACACAATATGAAAACGAACACAATCAGTATCGCAGCGCTGGCAATGGCCGGAGCTGCAATGATGCTCGCTTCGTGCGGAGGAAAAGAGCAGGCCGCCCAGGGCGCCGGCGCTCCTCCCGAAATCACCGTTATTACAGTAGAACCCGGAAATGCCGAGTTCCAGAGCAGCTATCCCGCGACAGTAAAAGGTAAGACAGATATCGATATCCGTCCGCAGGTGACGGGTTTCATCACCAAGGTGCATGTAGACGAGGGCCAGAAGGTGCGCAAAGGTCAGGTTCTTTTCACTATCGATCAGGTTCAGTTCCAGGCCGCGGTCGATCAGGCTCAGGCGAATGTAAATTCGGCTGCAAGCGCTGTCTCGACAGCCGAAATCACAGAGAAGAACAAGCGTATGCTTCTGGACAAGAATATTATTTCTGAAACCGAATGGCAGATGGCCGCCAATCAGCTTGCACAGGCCAAGGCTTCGCTCGCACAGGCCAACGCGGCTCTTGTGAATGCCCGCAAGAATCTTGCCTATACCACGGTTACGGCTCCGAGCGACGGTGTTGTCGGCTCGATACCTAACCGCGAGGGTTCGCTGGCGTCTCCTTCAAGCGTTCAGCCTCTCACCACTATCAGCGACAACAGCAAGGTGTATGCCTATTTTTCGCTTACCGAGAAGGACCTGCTCGGTCTCACCGACGGAGGCAAGGAGAGCATCACCGCCCAGATAGATGCTCTGCCGGCTGTGAAGCTTCAGCTTGCCGACGGCACTATCTATCCTCTCGAGGGCAAGGTGGCTACGGTGTCGGGTGTAATCGACAACAGCACCGGCGCTGCTTCGGCCCGTGCGCTGTTCGATAATCCTTCGGGTATGCTGCGCAGCGGCAATACGGGCCAGATTATCATTCCCCGCAATAATGAGGGTGTGCTCGTGATTCCGCAGAAGGCTACTTATGAGATTCAGGACCTGCGCTATGTCTATACTCTCAATGATTCGAACATGGCTGTGAGCACGCAGATTACCGTAGACCCCTACAATGACGGCAAGAATTTTGTGGTTACTTCGGGTCTTAACCCCGGCGACCGTGTGGTTGTCGAAGGTGTCGGCACTGTTGTGCGTCCGGGTATTGTAATTTCGCCTAAAAACTAATAATCAGTTAGTAATTAGTAGTTAGAAGTTAGAAATTAGGAGTTCTTTCCTCTTCTCCACCTATCCTCTTAACCTCCTATCTTCCTAACCTCCTAATCTCTTAATTGCCTGACTTCCTGATATTCTAAATAATGAAACTTGACAGATTTATAAATCGCCCGGTGTTGTCGACGGTAATTTCGATTTTTATCGTCTTGCTGGGTCTTATCGGTCTTGCGTCGCTGCCTGTGACGCAGTATCCCGATATCGCTCCGCCTACAATATCGGTAACAACAACATATAACGGCGCCAATGCCGCCGCAGTGCTCAATTCGGTGATTGCTCCTCTTGAGGAGAGTATCAACGGTGCCGAGGGCATGACTTATATGGAGTCGACAGCCACCAATACGGGCTCGGCTACCATCAACGTATATTTCGAGCAGGGTTTTGACCCGAACATGGCTGCTGTCGATGTGCAGAACCGTGTGTCGGCCGCTGCCAACCTTCTTCCTTCGGAAGTGAACCAGGTGGGCGTGCAGACCAAGAAGCGCCAGACTTCGATGCTTCTCGGTGTGGCTCTGGTAGATACGACGGCTCAGGCCAAGTATTCGGCCGAGTTCCTCGACAACTACATGAAAATCAACATCATTCCCGAGCTTCAGCGTGTGTCGGGCGTAGGCGACGTGATGTCGTTCGGCGCCGACTATTCGATGCGTATCTGGCTGAAGCCGGAGGTGATGTCGCAGTATCATCTGATGCCTTCTGACATCTCGGCCGCGCTTGCCGAGCAGAACGTCGAGGCCGCTCCCGGTGCTTTCGGCGAGCAGGGCAACCAGTCGTTCCAGTATATCATGCGCTATCGCGGCCGTCTGACCACTCCCGAGCAGTTCGGCGACATCGTTGTCCGCACGGGTGCCAACGGCGAAGTGCTTTATCTGAAGGACGTTGCCGAAATCGAGCTCGGCCGAGTGACCTATGGCTTCTCCAACGAGGCCAACGGCCATCTTGCGGCTATGGCTATCGTGTTCCAGACTCCGGGCTCGAACGCCACCAAGATTATCGAGGACTGTCTGGCGCTCTGCGAGAAGATAAAGAGCGATGTGCCTGAGGGTTGCGAGATTCAGATTCCGATGAACAACAACGACTTCCTCTATGCGTCGATCAACACCGTTGTCCACACTCTTATCGAGGCTTTCATTCTGGTGTTCTTCGTTGTGTATGTGTTCCTTCAGGATATCCGCTCTACTCTTATTCCGGCAATCGCCATTCCTGTGGCGCTTATCGGCACATTCTTCATGATGAAGCTTATCGGCTTCTCTGTGAACCTTATCACACTTTCGGCTCTTGTGCTTGCCATCGCGATTGTGGTCGACGACGCCATTGTGGTAGTCGAGGCGGTGCATGCCAAGCTCGACCAGGGTTATACAAGCTCTCGCCGCGCTTCTATCGACGCTATGGGCGAAATCGCCGGCGCTCTTATCTCGATTACTCTTGTGATGATGCTGGTGTTTATCCCGGTGTCGTTCATGCCCGGCACCGCGGGTGTGTTCTATCGTCAGTTCGGTCTTACGATGGCGATTTCGATTGGTTTCTCGGCTGTGAACGCTCTTACCCTCTCGCCGGCCCTCTGCGCCATCTTCCTGAAGCCTCATAAGGCCGACGGCAGCGAGATGTCGCTCAAGGAGCGCATGGGCGAGGCCTATAAGGCCACGGGCGAGGTAATGGCGAAAAAATATAAACGCACGTTCGCGCTCGATATTCACCCTCTTATCACTTTCGTGCTCCTTATCGCCACCATCACCTTCATGGTGCTCGGCTGGTATGGCTTCCACAATGTGACGCTGAGCTGCATCGCATGGGCTGTTGCCATTGTTGCGGTTCTGGGTCTGTTCGGCAAGCGTTTCCACCGTTCGTTCGAGAAGAACTTCGGCAAGCTTCTGAATGGCTACAAGAAGGGTGCGTCGTGGTTTGCGAAGCACAAGGTAATATCGTTCGGCACTGTCGTTGTGTCTATCGCGGTGCTCGTATGGCTTATGGCAACGACTCCTTCGGCTCTTGTGCCGAACGAGGATACGGGTACTATCTTCGCCATGGTCGATATGCCTGCGGGTACATCGCAGGAGCGCACGGCCGAGGTGATGAAGCAAATCGACTCGCTGGCCGCCAATATTCCCGGCATCAAGATACGCCAGGCCATCAACGGCTATAGCTTTATCGCCGGCCAGGGCCCGACATACGGCGCATTCATCATTAAGCTCGACGACTGGAGCGAACGCGACGCCAGCCAGAGCTCCGAGAATATAATCAAGCAGCTGTATTATCTGACTTCGCAGTATGTGCGCGACGGCCGTGTGATGATTTTCGCACCGCCTATGATTTCGGGTTATTCGGCTACCAACGGTTTCGAAATGAAGATGCAGGACCGCACCGGCGGTGACATCAACCAGTTCTTCTCGGTGGTGCAGGGCTTCCTTGCCCAGCTCAACCAGCAGCCGGAAATCCAGGCGGCATATACTACCTTCAATCCTGCCTTCCCGCAGTATATGATAGATATAGACGCCGCCAAGGCCAAGCAGGCCGGTATCAGCCCCGCTACTATTCTCCAGACGCTGCAGGGCTACTACGGCGGTATGTATGTGTCTAACTTCAACCGTTTCGGCAAAATCTACCGTGTGATGATGCAGGCGGCTCCCGAGGCGCGTATCAATCCCGAGACGCTCAACAGCGTGAAGATCCGCAACGGCAACGAGATGGCTCCTATCTCCAACTTCGTGAAACTTACCCGCGTGTATGGTCCCGACCTTATGAACCGATTCAACATGTTTACGTCGATTTCGGTGACGGGTACTCCCAATCCGGGCTTCTCGTCGGGCGAGGCTATCGCCGCCATCGAGCGTGTCGCCGCCCAGACACTTCCGCAGGGCTATGCCTATGAATATGCGGGCATGACCCGCGAGGAGGCCGGCTCGGGCAGCTCGAACGCCACGGCCATGATTTTCGGCCTCTGTCTGCTGTTCGTTTACCTCCTTCTGTCGGCACAGTATGAGAGCTATATGCTGCCGTTCTCGGTTATTCTGTCGGTTCCCTTCGGTCTTGCCGGAGCATTTATCTTCGCAGGATTCTTCGGTATATCGAACAATATATATCTGCAGATTGCGCTCATCATGCTTATCGGTCTTCTGGCTAAGAATGCCATTCTTATCGTCGAGTTCGCTCTCGAGCGCCGTCAGACCGGCATGAGTATCTTCAATGCGGCAGTGGCCGGCGCATGCGCCCGTCTGCGTCCTATCCTTATGACCTCGCTGGCGATGGTTATCGGTCTTCTGCCTATGATGTTCGCCCACGGTGTAGGCGCCAACGGCAACCGTGCGCTCGGCGCCGGTTCGGTAGGCGGCATGCTTCTGGGTATGATCTGCCAGATTTTCATCGTTCCCGCGCTCTTCATCGTTTTCCAGATACTTCAGGAGAAAATCAAGCCTATCAAGTGGCAGAATGAAGAAAAGGGCGGCACTATCGAAAACGAAATCGAGCAGTACGCCAAGTAAATCAATCAGGTTAGTGGGTGGCGATTGTCGGTTAAAGAATGGTTTCCGGCAACTATAAACGCTAAACACTAATCGCTTAACTTAAATAATTATGAATTGTGGATTGACGGCGGGGAAAGCCGACCCCCGTTTTCTCCGCCGGCAATTCGATTCAGCGATATATTATGAAATTTAGAAATATTGTGCGTGCGGCTGTGGTTATGACGGTGTTGACCGCTACGATGAGCAGCTGCCACATATACAAGAAATATGAGACGCCGACATCTACGGCTCTCACCAAGGCCTATGCGGAAGCCCGCGAGACTCCCGTAGACTCTGCCGCCTTCGGCAATCTGCTGTGGGAGAATGTGTTTACCGACCCTATGCTGGCGCAACTCATAGAGCGTGCTCTTGAGAACAATACCAATCTGGAGAATGCCCGCCTCAACGTCGATATTGCCCGCGCCAATCTGCGCGGCGCTCGTCTGAGCTATCTGCCGTCGGTGGCGCTCGCGCCTAACGGTGCCGGAGCGTCGTATGCCGGCAGCGATATCAACTGGACATATAGCCTGCCCGCTCAGCTCAGCTGGGAAATCGATATTTTCGGCAAGCTGCTCAACAGCAACCGCGGCGCGAAGGCGGCTCTGCTGCAGAGCGAGGCTTATGCGCAGGCTGTGCGCAGCCAGATTATATCGGCCGTGGCTTCAACATATTATTCGATAGCTGCCGTGCGCAATCAGCTTGAGCTTTCGCGCACTACCTCGGAGCTCTGGAAGGAGACCGTGAGTACCATGCGCGACCTCAAAGAGGCCGGCCGCGGTGTGACTGAGGCCGCTGTCGTGCAGTCGGCGTCGAATTACTACAGCATACTTGGCTCTATTACTGACCTCGAGACCACGCTCGACAAGCTCAACAATACGATGAGCCTTCTTGTCAATACGATGCCTCAGGAATGGGAGGTGGCCGACCGCGTAGACCTCAAGGTGCCCTCGATTATCCGCGAGGGTGTGCCGATGGTTGAGCTCGCATGTCGCCCCGATGTGCAGGCTGCCGAGCAGACTCTTGCTTCGGCTTACTATGCCACCAACTCGGCACGCGCCGCTTTCTATCCCGGTCTTACCATCACTGCCAACGGTGGTTTCACAAACCTCCTCGGTTCGATGGTGAAGAATCCCGGCGACTGGTTCTATCAGCTGGCGGGCTCGCTTGTGGCTCCGCTTTTTGCTCGAGGCCAGAATATAGCGCGTCTGCAGGGTGCCAAGGCTCAGCAGAAGCAGGCTATGAATAATTTCGAGTACACTCTGATGTCGGCCGCTGCCGAGGTGAGCGATGCTCTTACGGTCTACGAGAAGAGTATCGAAAAGAGCGGATATCTCACCGAGCAGGTCGACAACCTCGAGAAATCGGTTGAGTACACCCGCGATCTTCTTATCTACTCGACCGGCACAACCAACTATCTCGAAGTGCTCACCGCTCAGCAGGGCCTTCTCCAGGCTCAGATAAGCCAGATCAACACCGACCTGGCCCGCGCCAACGCTGTCATCAATCTCTACCAGGCCCTCGGCGGCGGACGGTAGTTGGGCTATTGGGCTGACGGGCTGACGGGCTTTTTGAGCTGACGAGCTATTGGGCTGTTAGGCTGACAAGCTGTTGGGCTGACTGGCTGATGAGCTTTTTGGGCTGACGGGCTGTTGGGCTTTTAGGAAGAGGGCCGCGTAGCGGCAAATAGCTGCGGAGCAGCGCTTAGAGTAATAGCCTATGGCAAGGGCGCCGCAAGGTGCGTGCGGCCATAGGTTCCCGAAGCCCCCCAAAAGATAAAGAGCTGCGTAGCTGCGACATAATCCACTCGATGTGTCGCAGCTACGCAGTTCTTTTTATTTATATGCTTATATTATATCTCTTTCCTGTCCTCTTAACTTCCTAATCTCTTAATTTCCTGGAGGTAGGCGGCGAGAGTGCGGGCTTTGCGGAGGGTTTTGGCGAGTTTGGCGGGGAGGTGGACGGCGGGGTATTCCCAGAAGGGGAGGAGTTTGGACAGGAGCTGGGTTTCGCCGCAGAGGGTGGGGGCGTAGGTGTCGAAGATGGAGCTGTGCATGGCGAGGAGGGCTGCGATGCGGCGTTCCTGCGGCCAGGTTTCGTCGTTGCGGTATTCGGCGAGGAGCCAGGGGGAGGCGAGGAGTCCGCGGCCTGTCATGACGCCTGCAAGGGCGGGGTAGCGGTCGGCGAGGGCGGCGATGTCGGTCGCTGTGGCGATGTCGCCGTTGAAAATCACGGGTTTGGAGACGACGCCGAGCAGTTCGCCGAATTCGTCCATATGCAGTTCGCCTTTGTATTGCTGTCGGCCTGTGCGGGGGTGGACGGTGATGTGTGTCAGGGGCATGGCGTCGATGATGGCGATGGTGCTTCGCCATTCGTCGGGCGAATTGAGACCAAGGCGCATTTTCACCGAAAAATCTATGTCGGGGAGCGATGTCATGCGGTCGGCGACGGCGCGAAGGAGGTCGGCACGCGCTACCATGGCAGCTCCGCGGCCTTTGTGGCACTGGGGCGGGAAGGGGCAGCCGAGGTTGAGGTCGATGTGGTGGTGCCCATTGCTGACGAGAGCGGTGGTGAGGAGGTCGAATTCGTCGAGGTCTTTGAATATGATTTGCGGAACGGTGCCGGCCGGGCCTGCGGCGAGGTCGCGGAGGTCGCGCGGGCGCACGTCGCCTTTTTCGACCCTGAGGAAGGGGGCGAAATAGGCGTCGGGGAGGCCGTCGGGGCCGAATACGGCTGTGTGGGCCAGGCGCCAGGCGCTGTCGGTGTAGCCTTGGAGCGGTGCCGCGAGTATTTTCATTCGCGGAGTTTAGAGTCTATTATTATTGTGACGGGTCCGTCGTTGATGAGTTCTACCTGCATGTCGGCGCCGAATACGCCTGTTGCGACGGTTTTGCCGATGGCCTCCGACATCAGTTTGCAGTATAGTTCGTAGAGGGGTATGGCAAGGTCGTGGCCTGCGGCGCGGATATAGCTCGGGCGGTTGCCTTTGCGGGTGGAGGCGTTGAGGGTGAACTGGCTGACGGCGAGGACTTCGCCGCCGGCGTCGATGACGGAGCGGTTCATTACGCCGTCGGCGTCGGGGAATATGCGCATGGCGGCTGTCTTGGCGGCGAGCCAGCGGACGTCGTCTTCGGTGTCGCCGTCGGCAATGCCGACGAGTACCATCAGGCCTGCGCCGATGGCTGAATGTGTCTTGCCGCCTATGCTGACGCTCGCGCGGCTTACTCGCTGAATTACTAATCTCATGTGTTAGGAGCTTAGGTGGATAGGAGATTAGGACGTTAGGTGGTTTGGAGGATAGGAGGTTAGGTGTTTGGGTGGTTAGGGGGATTTTTTTTGATTCTTGACCTCCTAACGTCCTAACTTCCTAATCTCCTAATATCATATTTTATTCTCGGGAGACGGTGTCGACGCCGGGGATTGCGCGTATGTGGTGTATTACGGTCTGGAGTTCGGCTTCGGAGTGGACGCGGAAGGCGATGCGGCAAGTGACGATGGAGTCGACGGTTTCGGTGTTGAAGCTGTCCATGCTCAGGTTGAGGTCGTTTGTGATGCAGTCGACGAGGTCTATGAACAGGTGGTAGCGGTCTACGGCTGTCACTTTCATTTTGACGGGATATAGGGTGCCGTCGGGTTTATAGTCGACCGATACGATGTTGTCGCCCTGCTGAGTGGCGAGCCTTATAGCGATTTCGCAGTCGCGTTTGTGGATTGTAATTTCGCCGTTGTCTTCGAGGAATCCGATTACTTCGTCGCCGGGAATTGGGAGGCAGTGCGGGCAGCGGAGGAATTCGCTCTTCGGGCGCGAGGCGAGGTATGCCTCGATGGCGTTTTTGGCCTTGTATGTGATGACGGAGTCGAGCCAGTCGGGCTGGGGGTGTACGTCGCGGGCGGTGAAAATCTCGACTACGTCGCCGCGGTGCAGGCGCGATTTGACCGATGCGAGGAAGTTGTTGAGACGGGCGTATTTGGCATGGATGCCGAGCTCGGGGTCGACTTCGAATGCGAAGTCGAGCACGGTCGCTTTCTGTGGCAGCACGACGGGTTTGCCTTTGGGCGTGAAGGTCATGATGTCGTCGTTGTAGAACGATGTCGCCACGTTTTCGAGGAATGTGTTTCCGTCGAGACCGTTGTATGCGATGTCGCGAAGAATCGAGCGGAATTTCTCGATCCAGCGGCGGATGTTGTCGTCGCAGCGGTCGGCGATGCAGCCCAGGCGCGAGTCGCGTATCATTCGTTCGCTGCTGATGTGTACTTCCTGCCATCGGCCGAAGTCGGCGAGGAGTTTGACGTGGAAGCTCTGGTAGCCGTTTTCTTTGGGCGAGTCGATGTAGTTTGTTATACCGCCCGGTTTTTCCTTGAACCGGTCGGTGAGGATAGAGTATATGCGGAGTGCCATGTTTTTCTCGGTGACTCCTGCTGGGCACTCGAAAACGATTTCGGTGAAATGGCGGTATTTGAGGTGGTTGAAGTCGTCGCCGAACTTGTGCATCTTGCGCCATATGCTGTATGGGTGGCGGTATTCGATGTAGACCCGGGCCTTTATGCCGCGGTCTTTGAGAATCTGCCTGATTTCGCCGCAGAACACTTCGAGTCGCTCGGCCTGAGCGCGTCGGTCGCCTTCGATGAGGCGGTTTAGTTCGTCGTATTCGTGTGGGCAGCGGAAGCGGAAGCTTAGGTTTTCGAGTTCGGTCTTGACGTGGTACAGTCCGAGCCGGTTTGCGAGCGGGGCGTAGAAATAGTCGGTTTCACCGGCTATTTTCATCTGCTTGTCAGGGCGCATGGAGGAGAGAGTGCGCATGTTGTGGAGGCGGTCGGCGAGTTTTACGAGAATAGCGCGTATGTCGTACTGGATTGAGTTGAGCATCTGCTTGAAATTATCGAGCTGACGCGACATTTCGTATTTCTCTTTCTTCTGCTTTGTCACGACGCTGACGAGGAATGCCACGTCTTCGCCGAATCGCTGCCTGATGTCGTCGATGGTGTAGTCGGTGTCTTCGACAACGTCGTGGAGGAATGCCGCAATGACAGGGTTCGCACCCAGGCAAAGCTCCTGAGCGGCAATGAGGGCCACGGCGATGGGGTGGAGGATATATGGCTCTCCCGTCTTGCGTTTCTGGGGAGCGTGAGCGGCTCTGGCGAGCTCGAAAGCGTCGCGTATGCGCTTCATGTCTTCGGGCGAGGTCTGGCTCTCCATCGCGGCGAACACCTGTCCGGCTCGTCCGTCGATAATCTTGTCGTAGTCCTTCTCTTCCATCGGTTGTGTTATTGAGTTAGAAGCGGTAAAATTAATGAAAATTGCGTATATTTGCAATCTCAAATGGAAAACGAACGACAATATAATATATCTCCTGCTGTGCAGCAGGCTAAGCTTCGCTATGGCATTGTGGGCAATGCTCCGGCTCTTGTCGAGGCTGTGGAGCGTGCGCTGCGTGTGGCGCCGATAGATCTGTCGGTGCTTGTGACTGGCGAAAGCGGCACGGGCAAGGAGTTTTTTCCGCAGATTATCCATGGTGCGGGTTCACGCAAACATTCAAAGTATATTGCGGTGAACTGCGGCGCCATTCCCGAAGGAACCATCGATTCGGAGTTGTTCGGCCATGAGAAGGGCGCCTTTACGGGCGCTGTCGATTCTCGCAAGGGCTACTTCGAGGAGGCGAGCGGAGGCACTATTTTTCTTGACGAGGTTGCCGAGCTGCCTCTGACGACCCAGGCGCGTCTGCTGCGTGTGCTTGAGACGGGCGAGTTTCTGAAGGTCGGCTCGAGCACGGTGCAGAAGACCAATATCCGCGTGGTGGCTGCCACCAATGTGGATTTGCTGCGGGCTGTTGCCGAGGGGCATTTCCGCGAAGACCTGTACTACCGTCTGTCGACGATTCAGATTCATGTGCCGCCGCTTCGCGAGCGCGGGTCGGATATCCGGCTGCTGTCGCGCCGCTTCGCGTCGGGCTTCGCCGAGCGCTACGGTATGCCTCAGATTTCGTTCGGCGACGAGGCCGAGGCCATGATGCGTCATTACCGCTGGCCGGGCAATGTGCGCCAGCTAAAGAATGTTGTCGAGCAGATGGGACTTTTCGAGGCCGGGCGCGAAATTGACGCCGAGACTCTCAGGAAGTATCTGCCGGCGGTGGGCGAGGTGTATATGCCTGCCACGGCGCGCGGCGAGCACAGCTACGAGCGTGAGCGCGAAATGCTTCTTGGCATGATTTTCAATCTTCAGAAGCGTATCGACGCCCTGCAGGAGCAGCTTGAGAGCCGTCCGGTGCATGCGGCCGATTCGACGGCGCATATACTTCACGATGCCGGTCTGAGGCCGGAGGCGCCCGAGGCGCCGCACTACCCGACGTCGCTTGTGGTGGCTCCGCGGCGCGAGGAGGTGGTGGGCTATTCTGAGGTCCTTGCCCCTGAGCCTGAGACGTTGCAGGACAAGGAGCGCGAGGCTATCCGCGCCGCCCTCGAGCGCAACGAGGGGCGCCGCAAGGCCGCAGCGGCCGAACTCAACATATCGGAGCGAACTCTTTACCGCAAAATAAAAGAATATGGGCTTGAATAACTGGAGAATGTATCTTGCCTGGATGTGCGCTGTCGCGACAGTCGTACTGGCCGGGTGCCGGATAAGCTATAAATTCAACGGCTCGGCTCTTGACTATACGGTGTATAAGACGGTGAGCGTGTCGGAGTTCCCGATACGTGCCGCGCTTGTGTATCCGCCGCTGCAGTCGGTGTTCGAGAATGAACTTCTGAACTATATTGACCGCAATACGCGTCTGCAGGTGGTGGAGAGCGGTTCCGACCTTCAGATAGAGGGCGAGATAACGGGCTATAATCTGACGCCGCAGGCTGTGGCCGAGAGCGGCTATGCGTCGATGACGCGCCTCACCATCAGCGTGCGCGTGAAGTATATCGACAACAAGGAGGAAGGAAAGGATATAGACCAGACCTTCAGCGCCTATCGCGATTTCGACAGCACCGAGATGCTCACCGATGTGCAGGACCAGCTTATCGATGAGATTTCGAAGGAGCTTGTAGAACTTATTTTCAACGCCACACTCGGAAACTGGTAGGACGTGTCATGACAGATGCCGGAGATTTACTGAAGAAGGTCTACGAGACTCCCGAGGGCAGTCTCGATGCCGATGGCATGGAGGCTCTGGGCGAGCTTCGCAGCCGTTATCCCTATTTTGTGGCTCCGGCGCTCGCCGAGCTTCGCCAGAGGGGCGCTGATGCTGCCGATGCCGGGGCCGAGGAGTTGCGCCGCTATCTTGCGGTGGCGGCTTCGTCGGGGCGTGCGCTCGCATTTGCCGCCCACGGAGCTGAATGGCGCGATTTCTATCCGGCGCGTCAGGAGGCGGAGGCCAAGCGGACAGATGATGTGATAGATATTTTCCTGCGTACTTACGGTTCGTGTACGCCGGAGGAGAATGCGCTGCTGGAGCGCATGATTTTCAACCCTACGCCTGACTACAGCGAGATGCTGGCGCGTGAGGAGCAGGAGAATCTGCCCGAAGTGCCGCCCGAAACCGACAGCCAGGATGCCCGCATTGCCGCTTTCATATTGAGCCAGCACCCGGCTGCGCGGCACGAGGAAGAGGCCGAAGCCGAGTCTGAGGCCGACGAGGAGGACAGCCGTCCTGTGGCGCGGCCCGAGCACAGCGACGACTCGCTTCTGAGCGAGAGTCTGGCCCGTATTTTCATAAAACAGCGCCGTTATGAGCGTGCATATGAAATTATATCGGGTCTTAGCTTGAAATTTCCAAAAAAAAGTGCTTACTTTGCAGACCAATTGCGTTTTCTGCAAAAATTGATTATAAACCAGCACCGTCTTGAAGCCTGCGAGGGCGACGGCTCCGCTAAAAATTAATATAAAACTATGCACGTTGTCATAATTGTCTTGACAGTCATCGTAGCCATTCTGCTGATTGGCATTGTACTTATCCAGAAGTCGAAAGGCGGCGGTCTGTCGTCGCAGTTCGGAGGCGCCAACGCCGTTATGGGCGTCCGTCAGACCAACACTTTCCTCGAAAAGGCCACATGGACTCTTGTGAGCGCACTGGTGGTGCTTTCTATCATCTCTGCCTTCACCATGCCTAAGGTGTCTGTGGCTACCGAGCTTCGCACCAAGCCTGTGGCTCCTGCAGCTCCTGCCGCTCCCGCCGGCCAGTTCGACACTCCTGTCGCTGTAGAGGAGTCTGCCGCAGAAATCGTGGAAGTACCTGCCGCAGAAGCAGAGGCTCCCGCTGCCGAGCAGTAATACATTATTGCCCAAAAAGACACGCATTCCCACGGGGCTTTTCCCTCGTGGGTTGTGTTGTATTGGGCTGTTGGGCTGGTGTGGTAATTTTGATACAGGGACTGTGTGCAAATCCTTTTTTGAATGCGGGCGCGCCGATGCGCGTGGCTGCTGAATCGATTTCCAAGCATGAAGAGACGAGAATTTGAAGTAATGGCTCCTGTGGGGAGCTACGAGTCGCTCAGCGCCGCGCTTGCCGCAGGTGCCGACGCAGTATATTTCGGTGTCGAGGGGCTAAATATGCGTTCGCGTTCGAGCGCGAATTTTACTCTCGATGACCTTCGCGAGATTGTGAGCCGCTGCCGCGAGCATGGCGTGAAGACTTATCTGACGGTCAATACGATAGTCTACGACGGCGAGATGGAGAAACTCGAAGGTATTGTCGCGGCGGCCGCCGGTGCCGGTATCACGGCTGTGATAGCGTCGGACGTGGCTGTTTTCGCGGCCTGCCGCCGTCATGGTGTGGATGTTCATATTTCCACCCAGTGCAATATATCGAATATCGAGGCTGTGCGCTTCTACTCGGCTTTCGCCGATGTGATGGTGCTGGCCCGCGAGCTGAGCCTGGAGCAGGTTAAGGCTATTTCCGACGCCATCGAGGCCGAGAATATCTGCGGTCCGTCGGGCGAGCGGGTGCGTATCGAGATGTTCTGCCACGGCGCTCTGTGCATGGCAGTGTCGGGCAAGTGCTATCTCAGTCTGCACGAGATGAATTCGAGCGCCAACCGGGGCGCGTGCACGCAGATATGCCGTCGCGGATATGGCGTGACCGACCTCGAGACCGGCGATGAGCTGACCGTAGAGAACAAATATATAATGTCGCCCAAGGATTTGAAGACAATTCATTTCCTTGACCGCATGATAGATGCGGGTGTGCGTGTGTTCAAAATCGAGGGACGCGCCCGCGGACCCGAGTATGTGAAGACCGCCGTCGAGTGCTACTCGGAGGCCATCGAGGCTATCTGCGACGGCAGCTATGGCAAGGACAAGGTGGAGCAGTGGGACGAACGTCTCGCCACTATCTTCAACCGCGGTTTCTGGGACGGATATTATCTCGGTCAGCGTCTTGGCGAGTGGTCGGGCAAGTATGGCTCGAGTGCCACGCGCGTGAAGCAGTATGCGGCCAAGGGCGTGAAGTGGTTCTCGAAACTTGGCGTGGGCGAGTTCCTTATGGAGGGTGCCGAGTTGTGTGTCGGCGACGAGGTGATAATCACCGGGCCCACGACAGGAGCTCTCATAATCAAGGTGGAGGATATCCGCGTCGACGGCAAGAGTGTGCCCCGGGCGGTGAAGGGCGACAGCTTCTCGATAGCCGTGCCCGCCAAAATCCGCCCCGCCGACCGGCTCTACCGCTGGCTCCCTACATAAATTATGAATGATGAATTATGGATTATGAATTAAATGTTCGTAGACGTAATTCATTCAGTCATAACCTATCAATTCATAATTCATAATACATAATTCATAATTATAATGATGAAGGCATTTTTCAGGCGGCCGCAGGTTTGGGGCTTCTTTGTGTCGGTGGCGGTGATGGCTATTATCTCGCTGGCGTTTTTCTATCCCGACAATTTCGAGAGTAACAGCCTCCGGCAGCCCGATATGCAGCAGGGTGCTGCCAACGGTCATGAAGCGGCTGTGTATGAGGCCGAGACTGGCGAGAAAGCGTTGTGGACAAACTCGCTTTTCGGCGGCATGCCTACGTTTCAGATTTCGCCGAGTTATCCGTCGAACAGTCTCTTTACGTGGATAAACACTGTCTACGGTCTGTGGCTGCCGGCGCCGTCGAATCTTCTTTTCATGATGATGATGGGCTTCCTGCTGCTGCTCTTTGCCCTGAAAATGAGGTGGTACTATGCGCTGATTGGGGCTGTGGCCTGGGGATTTTCGTCGTATTTCGTCATCATCATCGGTGCCGGACATATATGGAAGTTCCTGGCGCTTAGCTATGTGCCTCCGACGATAGCCGGCTTTATACTGCTTTACAGAGGCCGGCGCCTCACCGGGGCCGCCCTGCTGGGCGTCTTCGCCATGCTTCAGCTCAATGCCAATCACCCTCAGATGACCTATTACTTCGGTCTGACGATGGCTATAATGGCTGTGGCATATCTGGTGGAGGCCATACGCATGAAGCGCCTTCCCCGCTGGTTTGCGGCAACGGGCATAGCCGTCGGAGTCGGTCTGCTCGCTCTCGGAGCCAATGCGCCGTCGCTTTACAACACATATGAATATTCGAAGGAAACCAAGCGCGCCACAAGCGAGCTCACACCCCTTGAGAGTGCCGCTGCGACCTCGTCCGAGCGTCCGACGGGCGGTCTGCCGAAGTCTGATATCGTGAGCTGGAGCTATGGCCGTGCCGAGATGTTCTCGCTGATGGTTCCGAACGTGCGCGGCGGTGCTTCGGCACGCCCCGAGCAGGGTGCCATGCAGCACATGAGCCTCGCTAAGCTCGACGGCGCAGCCAAGTATGCCGACAATGCCTCGACGTCGATGCTGCTGCAGTATCTGACGCAGTATTTCAACAACTCCGAGGGCACAAACGGTCCGGTGTATGTTGGCGTGCTGATAGTGGTTTTCTTTATTCTCGGCTGTTTCATAGTGCGCGGGCCGCTGAAATGGGCCCTGGTGGCGGCGACGGTGATGTCGATACTGCTGTCGCTCGGTGCCAATCTCGAATGGCTGACCGATCTGATGATATATCACTTCCCGATGTACAGCAAATTCCGCGCGGTCGAGAGCATCCTCGTCGTCGCTGAGTTCTGTATGCCTCTGCTCGCTATCCTTGCGCTGGCCCAGCTCCTGCGCGACGGTGCGGGTGCGTGGAAGAAGTATAAGACGGCACTTTGCGTGTCGTTCGGATTTCCGGCGCTTGTGGCGCTTGTGGCTGTGGTGTTTCCGGGGGCTTTCGGAGCGGCAATCAACGACTCCGACCGCATGTACTCCGAGCAGCTTCAGCAGCAGGTGGCCGAGTACTACCGCCAGTCGGGTGTGCCCGATTCGCAGATAGCGCAGGCTGTCTATGACTTCTCGCTTGCCAATCCGGCCAACGTAGAGGCCGTGAGCGACCTTCGTTTCGGTCTGGTGCGCGGCGACGGCTGGCGCTCGCTGTTGATTCTGGCGCTCGGAGCCGCCGTTCTGGCCCTGTTCTATAGCGGCAAGGCGCGCAGGAGCGTGGCGGTGGCCGGCATAGGCGTGCTTGTGCTCGCCGACCTCTATACGGTAGACAAGCGCTATGTGTCGCACAGCTCGTTCGGTCCGGCCGACGAGGGCGGCGAGATAGTGTTCACTCCCGACGCCATCGACAATGCCATTCTCGCCGACAAAGACGGCGAATACCGAGTGTTCGACATTCCGGGCTTCTACGGCGCCGACCGCTCGTATTTCCACCACACCCTCGGCGGCTATCATGCTGCCAAACTGCGCCGATATGAAGACCTGATACAGCGCAAGCTTGCGCCGGTGCTCCGCTACGGCTACATGCCCGGCGACCCCGTGCTCGACGATCCGCGTGTGGCTGAAATCGCAGGCGACCTGCGCACCGGCTACCGAGTTGCCGATATGCTCAACGCCCGCTATGTGATAACGGGCGACGGCGAGCAGCCCCTGGTGCAGAATCCCGACGCGCTGGGCAATGCATGGCTCGTGGACGATATAGTGTGGGTCGACGGCGCCGACGCCGAAATGGCCGCTCTCGACGCCTCGACGCTCGATTTCGGCCGCCAGGCCGTTGCCGACCGCCGTTTTGCCGGCGTTCTGCCCGAAGAGCCTTCGCTCGCGCCCGGCGACACCATCTATATGACCTCCTACAGCCCCAATGAGCTAAAATATCATGTCGCGACGGCCAATGGCGGCGTGGGCGTGTTCTCGGAAATCTACTTCCCGTGGGGCTGGAAGGCTACTGTCGACGGCCAGCCTGCCGAACTCGCGCGTGTGAACTATGTGCTCCGCGCCATGGCGCTGCCGGCTGGCAGTCATGAGGTGACGATGCGCTTCGAGCCGGCCTCGATACGCACGACGGCTTCGGTGGCATACGCCTGTGTGACATTGATATACCTTCTTCTGGCTGCTGCCGTGTTCCGCGAGGGTCGCCGATGCAAGCTCTACTGAAAAGCTTCGAACGGCGCCGCCACAGCCGCGGTTTCGGCGTACACTCGCCCTTTGCATACCGCTTCATAACCGAGGTGCTGTGTCTGTCGGGCGGATATGGCTATTATGCCTATTCGTCGGCAGGACGCGACCGGCGCATGCGGCTTCTGGTGAGGCTGCTTGCCTATTTCAATCCGGCGTCGGTGCTCATAGACCTTGACGGAGGGGCCGAGAAGGCCGAGGCGCTCGTACGCGAGGTGCTGCCGCATGCCGCAGTGAACGCCGGAGAGCCCGACTTCATTATTTCGGATAAAGATATTGCGGGGCTAATGCCATGCAATGCGCTGATACTCGGCCGAGAGGCTGCCTCTGTGCTTGTGTCGGCGCGCTCGGCGCTCGGGCGGGGCATGACATTTTTCAACGGTCGCGACTGCGCGGTCGTTGCGGCGCTCGAGCATCTGCCCCGTCAGGATTTTGAGTTAAAGCTATGAATCCAAAAGGATATGTCCTCGGAGCAATCGCGGCTGCCACATATGGCCTCAACCCGCTTTTTGCCCTTCCGCTCTATGCCGACGGCATGAACGCCGACAGTGTGCTCTTTTTCCGCTATCTTTTCGCTGTGCCGATAATGGCGCTGATGATAGTGGGTCGCGGGCGCAGTTTCCGCGGCGAGGCCCGTCTGTGGCTTCCGATAGTGCTGATGGGCGTCATGATGGCGCTGTCGTCGCTGCTGCTCTTCGAGAGCTACAACTATATGGACGCATCGATAGCGTCGACGCTGCTGTTCGTATATCCGCTGATGGTGGCCGGTATCATGGCCGCTGTCTATCGCGAGCGCATGAGCGTGCTTACGGGCGTGTGCATGGTGGCGGCTCTGGGCGGCATAGCGCTGCTTTTCAAGGGCGGCGACGGTGCGACACTCAGCATTACGGGCACGGTGCTGGTCATGTTGTCGTCGCTGAGCTATGCCATATATATCGTAGGGGTCAATCGCCCCGGCCTCCGTCATGTGCCGACGGTCAAGCTGATTTTCTATGTGTTGCTCACGGGTGCGCTGCTTTTCGGGCTGAAGATTCTGCTGACGCCGGGCGCGTCGTTCACCACCCCGCGGCACTGGTATATGTGGGGGTGCGTGCTTGCTCTCGCGCTGCTGCCGACGGTGGTGTCGTTTCTATGCACGACCTCGGCCATACAGTATATCGGTCCGACTCCGACGGCTATACTCGGCGCTCTCGAGCCCGTGACAGCCGTGGTGATAGGTGTGACGGTTTTTTCAGAAAATCTCACGGCGCGCGACTGGGCCGGCCTCGTTCTTATCATCGCCGCTGTGACGATGGTGGTGGGCGGAGGCTCCATTACCGGCTATCTTGTGCGCTTCCGCAAGCTATTTCCCAATCTTCGCCGTAAGGTAAGCCGCAAAAAATATTTGCAGAGCAAAAAATAAATATGTAACTTTGCCGAAGCTATCGCCCGGATGGCGGAATCGGTAGACGCGCCGGTCTCAAACACCGGTGGGGCGACCCATCCCGGTTCGATCCCGGGTCCGGGTACAGCGAAAGCGACTCAACGAAGTGGTAAACACCAAGCTGAGTCGCTTTTTTTTATTTTTTCAGGGGGGGAAGTTTTAGATGTCAGCCGATATAAGCAATCAATACTTTAGCCTCGTTTGCAAGCGCCTTGATTGCGGTGGATTCTGTATCTGCGGAAATCAACGCGGTATGACCTTTGCGGAGAACATCTGTGCAGCCGTCGGCCTTAATCTCGATATCGTTTTCGATAGCCATGAGGATAAAGAACGAATCGGTTTCGGGAAGTTTCAGAGCATCGTTTCCGACCGCAGCCATGCCAACATTGAAATAGGGGCAGTCGACCAGAGTCACCATACCCTCGCGAGGCATTGTGTAGTCGGTGCGGTAGTTGTCGGATACTGTATAGTCAATGGCATCTTTTGCAAGTTCGGTGTGAAGTTGCCGAGGATTGCCGTTGGCGTCGAGTCTGTTGAAATCGTATATGCGGTAAGTGATGTCGGATGTCTGCTGTATCTCGGCAATGAAGCAGCCCGCGCCTATGCTGTGGATACGTCCTGCCGGCAGGAAGAACACGTCGCCTGCTTTCACGTTGTAATCCTCGAGCTTGTCGCAGATAGTGTTGTTTTCAACGGCCTGCACGTATGTCTCAGGAGTGAGGTCTGTGTTCAGACCCGATTTGAGGTGGGCTGTCGGAGTGGCGTTTACCACATACCACATTTCGGTCTTGCCTTTCGAGCCGTGACGTTCCATTGCGAGTTTGTCGTCGGGATGCACCTGAATGGATAAATCCTGACGGGCATCGATGAATTTTATCAGCAGAGGGAATTCGAGGCCGAAGCGCTCATAATTGGCCTTACCGAGCAGTCCGGCACCGTCGTTTTCGATAAGCTGCCGGAGATTAAGACCGTCGGCTGTACCGCCGTCGACCACGGAAAGGTTGCCTTTCACGCCTGAAATCTCCCAGCTTTCGCCGATGTTGTCTTCTTGAAGAGTAATGCCTTTGAAACGTGCAATTTCATCGCCGCCCCAGATTGTTGATTTGAATATGGGTCTGAATTTGTATATCATATCAAAGCGTTTATTTTTCAGATGTATGGATGCGCAGAGTCTTTCCCGAAAGAAGATCGGAATGGCCGATACGGTGTCCGATTCTTTTGTTGCCTGACTCTATGAAATTTTTGTCGGAATGAATTTTTTCGATTACGAGACTGTCGGTGCCGTGATATTGCGGATTCAGATGTATGGTCACTTTGTCGAATGTCGGAATGGTCAGGGCATATTCCGGTACGCCCGGAATGTCGGGGTACAATCCCATCATGGAGAATACGGCCCATGCCGACATTGTTCCGGTGTCGTCGTTTCCAGGAATGCCGTCGGGTTTTGAGGTGAAGTATTTGTCAAGAAGTCTCGACACCTCTCTGGCAGTGCGCCATTCCTGTCCTTTGATGTGTGTGAACAGATAGGGATATGCAATGTCCGGTTCATTGGCGGGGTCATAAAGGCCGGTGTCGAACACCATCTGCAGTTTATCGACAAACGCCTTTTTCCCGCCCATGAGCTTCACGAGGCCATCGACATCGTGCGGCACGAAGAACGTATAGTTCCATGCGCTTCCTTCGTGGAATCCGGGCACCGGCTGGAAATTCTCGCCCTGACGCGGGTCGAAGGGCGTAAGGAAGGTGCCGTCCTGGTTCAGAGGCCGCAGAGTGCCGCTTTCTTTAGAATAATAGTTGCGGTATCCTTTTGCCCTTTCTTTGAGTGTGCGGGCGAAGTCTATGTCGCCTCGCTCCCCGGCCAGCCATGCGAGGGCGTTGTCGGCCACATAGTACTCGAGTGCGTGACTTACCGAATTATCGCCGGAATTATCGCCTTGAAATACTCCCAGAGGCACATATCCGCGCTCGATATATGAATCGATGTCGGGGCGCATGCGGTTGTCGCAGCCGGGAGTGGTCGCCGACTTTTTCATGGCTTCGTAGGCGGCATCCATGTTGAAATCCCTGAGCCCCTTGCGCCATGAGTCTACGATTACGGGTATGGCGGGGTCACCCTCCATGGTGAAAGTCTCCCTGCCGAAAAGTTCCCATTTAGGGAGCCAGCCCCATTCGCGGTACATCTCGACCATGGAATTGAGCATGTCGGTCTGTTTTTCGGGGTAGACCAGAGTGAGGAGCTGATGCACGTTGCGATAAGTATCCCAGAGAGTGTAAAAAATAATCGAGAAGTGCGCCAGGAAATCTAATCGAGAAGTGCGCCACC
>CAMNRO010000035.1 GCA_946553045.1 uncultured Porphyromonadaceae bacterium
TCTATACATAATGCACCCCAAAAGTTTTGTGTCTAACTTTTGGGGTGCAGTTCAGGATGCGACCAGGCTTGTTTATGTATCAATTTTTATTTGAAGGAGTCGCGCAGAGCCTGAAGTGCAGCTGCCAGACCTTCGGCGTCCTTTCCGCCAGCCTGTGCGAAACCGGGCTGACCGCCGCCGCCGCCCTTGATGTTCTTGGCGGCTTCGCGGATAATCTTGGATGCGTTGTAGGTTTCGGTGAGGTTGTTATCGACCATCACAGTAAGCAAAGGTTTCTTTGATGGGTCGGAAGTAGCGGCAATCACCACTGTATTTTCGGGAGAAAGCTCACGCACACGGAATGCCACTGCCTTAACGACATCGGGCATACGCACGCCGCTCAGTTCGACAATCTTCACGCCATGATCGTTATATGAAGCTCCTTCGAGAAGTTTCTTCGCCATGGTGTCGATACGTTCGGCAAAATACTCTTCGGCCTGCTTGCGGAGTTCCTGATTTTCTTCCACCTGTTTACGGAGGGCGGCAACGATGTCGGGCGCATTGTTGAACATGTCGCTGATGGCTCGGAGCGCTCCCTGCGCCTCATAAATCATATTTTCTACAGCAGGTCCTGTGATAGCCTCAATACGACGTATGCCGGCGGCAATGCTCGATTCGGTTGTAATCTTAATCATGCCGATATTGCCGGTATTGGCAACGTGCGTGCCACCGCAGAGTTCGACAGAATCGCCGTAGCGCACCACGCGCACTTCGTCGCCGTATTTCTCACCGAACAGCGCCATGGCTCCCATGGCGCGAGCCTCAGCAATAGGCACGCAACGATGTTCGTCGAGAGGCAGAGCCTCGCGCACACGGCGGTTTGCAAGGCGCTCCACAGCTTCGATTTCCTCGCGGGTAAGTTTCTGGAAATGGGAGAAGTCGAATCGGAGCACATCGGCCGACACGAAAGAGCCTTTCTGCTCAACGTGGGTGCCGAGAACATCACGGAGTGCCTGATGGAGAAGGTGTGTGGCAGAGTGATTGCGCGATACAGCGGCACGGGCCTCGCGGTCGATAGCGGCAACAAATGCAGCCTCGGGATTAGCCGGCATTTTATCAACGATGTGCACGGCAGTACCTGTCTCACGCTTGGTATCGGTAACTTTGATAACTTCGCCGCTCTCGATGTCGGTGAGAGTGCCGCGGTCGCCTACCTGGCCGCCCATTTCGGCATAGAAAGGAGTCTCGGCAAGGATAATCTGATAGAATTCGCGGTTTTTCTGCTTCACATGGCGGTAACGGAGAATCTTGGTCTCTGCAGTGTTCGAGTCGTAGCCCACGAAGGTTTCCTCTCCATCGGCGAGAATCACCCAGTCGCCTGCTTCAACGGCAGCGGCGCTGCGTGCACGGGCCTTCTGAGCAGCCATTTCGCTGTCGAACTCGGCCTGATCGATTGTCATGCCATAGTCCTTGAGGATAAGCAGCGTAAGGTCGAGGGGGAATCCGTATGTATCGTAGAGAGTAAAGGCCTGTTTGCCCGAAATCATTGTCTTGCCTTCTGCCTTGGCGGCTTTGGCGGCGTCGTCGAGCAGACGGATACCATTTTCGAGTGTGCGGAGGAAGGAGTCTTCCTCTTCCTTGATTACTTTTATTATAAGGTCGCGCTGTGCGGGCAGTTCGGGATATGCCTCGCCCATGTTCTCGATGAGAGTATCGACGAGACGATACATGAATGCTTTCTTCTGCTCGAGGAAAGTATAGGCATAGCGCACGGCACGGCGGAGTATTCGGCGGATTACGTAGCCGGCCTTGGCATTGGAGGGCAGCTGAGAGTCGGCGATGGAGAATGCTATGGTGCGGACGTGGTCGGCAATCACACGCATAGCCACATCTACATGGGTATCCTCTCCATATTTCTTGCCGCTGAGATTGGCAATCTTTCCGATAAGGGGAGTGAAGACATCGGTATCGTAGTTGGAAGTCTTTCCCTGAAGAGCCATACAGAGGCGTTCGAAGCCCATGCCGGTATCGATAACCTTTGCGGGCAGCGGTTCGAGCGAGCCATCGGCCTTGCGGTTATACTGCATGAACACGAGGTTCCATATTTCGATTACCTGCGGATGGTCGTGATTCACGAGCTCTGCTCCGGGCTTAGCGGCACGCTCTTCGTCGGAACGCAAATCGATATGTATTTCCGAGCAGGGACCGCAGGGACCTGTATCGCCCATTTCCCAAAAGTTATCGTGCTTGTTGCCGTTAAGGATATGGTCGGCAGGGAGATGCTTCGCCCAGATGGAAGCAGCTTCGTCGTCGCGCGCCAGGCCTTCGTCGGGAGCTCCTTCGAAAACTGTAGCATAGAGACGAGCCGGGTCGAGTTTGAGCACATCTACGAGGTATTCCCACGCCATATCGATTGCTTCGGTCTTGAAATAGTCGCCGAACGACCAGTTTCCGAGCATTTCGAACATGGTGTGATGATATGTGTCGAGACCTACTTCTTCAAGGTCGTTGTGTTTGCCGCTCACGCGGAGGCATTTCTGAGAGTCGGCCACACGACGCGACTTTGGCACGGCATTGCCTAAAATTATATCCTTGAACTGGTTCATGCCCGCGTTGGTGAACATAAGTGTGGGGTCATCTTTAATCACCATGGGGGCCGAGGGTACTATGCGGTGCCCTTTCGACTGGAAAAAGTCTTTGAAAGACTGTCGTATTTCTTTGGCGGTAAGCATATAATAAATGTATGTCTATTGTCTTGATTAACCGAATGCGCAGTGTTGTGCGAAAAAATTGTTATCTTTGCGCTATCAAGGCGCAAAATTACTTGAAATTTCGCGCTTTCGCAAATTTTAAGATACGTGAGCCAAAAAACATTCTACCGATATAACGCTGTAACAGGACAGTATGAGCGCGTCTATCCCTCGGCGCGCCGCCGCATCATGGTGCTTATGCAGCAGTTCGGTTGGGTGGCTGCCGTTGTCATAGGGCTTGTGGCTGTACTTTTCAGTCTTCTTGAATTTCCCCGCGAGAGACGGCTTCGCGAAGAGAACGAGCGGCTCGAAGCCAGGCTCGAATTGCTTAACCGCCAGGCCGACGAGGCTCTTGCGGTGATGGAAGACATTGCCGAACGCGACAACAACTTCTATCGCGTGATGATGCAGGCAGAACCGCTCGGACGCTCGCGCCGTCTGGCCGGGCTGGAACGGCGCCGCAACTTCGACCATCTCGACTCGCTGAGCGATTCAAGGCTCGTCGGCACTGTCGAAAACAAACTCGACCAGCTCGACCGAATGATATACTCTCAGATTCAGTCGTTCGATTTTCTTGCCGACGAGGCTTCCGGCCAGAAAAAGCGCATAGCCCATACGCCGGCCATACAGCCTGTACCTGAAAAATATCTGCGGACTATGGCTTCGGGCTATGGAGTCCGCGTGGACCCGGTCTATGGCACAACGAAATTTCACGAAGGCATGGACTTCTCGGCACCTCCCGGAACTCCGGTCTATGCAACAGCCGACGGCACAGTCTCATCGGCCTCCTGGCAGGGCGCATACGGAAACATGATAGAGATAAAACATGGCTACAACTATACGACACGCTATGCTCATCTCTCTAAAATCAATGTTCGTCCGGGGCAGGCCGTGCATCGCGGCGACCTCATAGGCGAAGTGGGCAACACTGGCAAGTCGACCGGACCGCACCTTCACTACGAAGTACGATACCGCGGAGCTCCCCAGAATCCGGTGAACTATTATTTCTTCGACCTCACGCCCGCGCAATACGACGAAATAATCCAGCTGGCCGAAAATGCCGGCCACGTCATGGACTAACTTTTATAATTTATAATTAATAATGAAGAATTTAGAATCACCCGTTTCCAAAGTCATCAATTCTACATTATTAATTCTTAATTATTAATTCAAATTGGATTTAGACAAGAAGTTTTACCGCATTGGCGATGTTGCCGAGTTGCTTGATTTGCCACAGTCGACCCTGCGTTTCTGGGAAAACAACATTCCGGAAGTAAGACCGCGCCGAACATCGGGCGGCTCGCGCATGTACTCGCCCGCCGACATCGAGCGTATGCGAATCATAAAATATCTTATCAAAGACAAGGGTCTGAAAGTAGACGCAGCCCGCGAACATCTGCGCAAAAACCGCAAAGCCGTCGAAAAGACCCACCAGGTAATTTCGCGCCTGCAGGACGTACGCCGAAAACTTGAAGGACTGCTTTCCGCACTCGACTACAGACCCAAGGTCAACTGAACACCGGGAGCACTCGGAGCAATATACATAGACCGACATTCGCGCCAGCCGCGGCTTGTGTTCAGCACGCTAAGTTCGATAAGGCCTACGACCGACCCCACAGCACCCCGTATGGCACGGAGAACATCGGTAAAAGAATTGAAACCGCTCGAAGTGAACTGAGCAAGCTGACGACCGCGAAAAGAGACCGTAGCACAAAGGACATCGGAAGAAGAGATTGTTGCCATGATTATGAGAGTTGAGAGTTAATTGATTTTACATTGCAAAAGTAGAGGCGCACATGTGCATGATTTCTGCACACACTCCCTAAAAAGAGTTAAACCAGGTCCATCCGACCACACCTAATCGTTTAATAGAAAATAAATACCTACATGAAAGCTATCAAATATATACTCGCCCTCTTGCTGGTCGCCACTTCGGCTGCATCTTTCGCTTCCGACCCTATGGCCACACGCTACTCCATGAGACAATGCGAAGGCTCCCTGACCCCATATCCGGAACCGGCCCAGGAACCGGAATATCCAGACTCCCTCGTACCCGTATTTATCAATCATGTGGGAAGGCACGGCGCCCGCTATCCGTCGTCGGCAGCCAATTGCCTCGCTCTTCGGAAAGCCCTCGACCGCGCCGACAGCCTCGGCACAATCACACCGCTCGGTCGCCAGCTCCAGAAACTCAATGAACATATCATAGTCCAAAGCAACAACCGGTGGGGCGCCCTCGATTCCCTCGGCATGGCCGAACAGCAGGGAATTGCCACCCGCATGTTCTATAATTATACGGAGGTATTCAGCGAAGGCGGTGTAGTGCAGGCACTTTCATCGTACTCTCCACGTGCCATGATGAGCATGTATGCATTCACCCATCAGCTCGACAGAATGAACAACCGCCTCACTTTCTCGACATCTACCGGCCGCATAAACTCTGCACTGATGCGGCCCTTCGACACCGTGCAGGCTTATCTTGATTTCCGCAAGGACAAGACCTGGGAACCGCCTTATACCGAATATGTAGACAAATACTGCCCGACAACAGCCATCAGCCGAGTGCTCGGAGAGAATTATCCCTACGGCGACGAGAAGGCCCGACGAAATCTTGCATTAGTAGAGTATTATGTCGTATCAAGCCTCGAAGCCATGGGTGAACGTTCTGAGATGGCTACATATTTTTCCGAGGCCGAGGCAAACGCCCTCTGGAGCTGCTTTAATCTAAGGCAATATCTGCAACGCACGGCCACAACGGTGTCGTCGGTGCCTGCTGAAATAGCGTCGGACCTCGTGCTCAATATCATAGAGACTACAGATGCCTTTATTTCAGGCGCTGATGCAGCCACATGTGCCGTACTTCGCTTCGGCCATGCCGAAACACTCATGCCTCTGCTCTCGCTCATACGTGTGCCCGGGTGCAATTACCTCACAAACTACTTCGACACAGTGGCTCAGCACTGGCGCGACTTCGATGTAGTGCCAATGGCGGCAAACGTGCAGTTCGTGCTCTTCAAAGCCCGCAAATCAGGCAGATACTACATGCGCGTCGAACTCAACGAGCGCCCCGTCGCACTCCGGAGCGGCGACACCGCCACAATCTATCCCTGGGGAGAACTGCGCCGTTATCTCACCAACTGCGTGCCGCTCGTTAGTCTTTGAGCGGACGGGCGGATAGGCCGACGGGCTGACGGGCACTATTATTCGAAATGGTTCTTTTTGAACTCTTTTGAACAATAGTGCGATGCGGGTTGTGTGTGAGTTTTTGCAGGAATGTGCTTTTTTTTTGCTATTTTTGCAGCCTAAGAAAGTATTGGCTTATGAAAACATCGGTTATTATCCGCTTTGCCATTCTGGGTCTGCTATGGCTCGGACTGGCCGCCTACATACTGACTCATGCGCAAATAACGCTCTATACGCTTTTTGTAATATTTGCGTCGGCCATCATCATTTTTGTGCCGATGTATAAAAAATACATACGCAAATGAGCGCCGAGACCACAAATGGCTCGCTGCTTGCCAGAATAGACAGCCCATCCGACCTGCGAAAGCTATCGATAGAGCAGCTTCCACAGCTATGCGCAGAAATACGTCAATTTCTGATTGAATCTCTTTCTGTAAACCCGGGACACTTTGCCTCGAGCATGGGCGCCGTAGAGCTGACAGTGGCGCTGCACTATGTTTTCGACACACCATATGACCGCATAGTGTGGGATGTCGGTCATCAGGCTTACGGGCACAAGCTTATCACCGGCCGACGCGACAATTTCGCGACAAACCGCACATTCGGCGGCCTGAGCGGCTTCCCGAACCCCGACGAGAGCCCCTACGACACATTCTCGGCCGGCCATGCGTCAAACTCCATATCGGCAGCCCTCGGCATGGCCATAGCCACGATACTGAAAAAAGACAGACCAAGGCGCAACGTTGTAGCCGTAGTCGGAGATGCATCTATCAGCGGCGGCCTTGCCTTCGAGGGCCTGAACAACGCGGCAAACACACCCAACAATCTGCTGATTGTGCTTAACGACAACGACATGTCAATCGACAAAAATGTCGGCGCCCTCAATTCGCAATTAGCGCACCTCACAACTTCCCGCATTTACAACGACCTGCGTTACAAGACATTCAAAGTTCTAAAAAAGCTTCATCTTGTCAGCGACCGCCGGAAAGGAGCGCTTCTACGTTTCAACAACAGCCTTAAGTCGCTGCTGTCGAAGCAACAGAACCTCTTCGAAGGTCTCAACATACGATATTTCGGCCCATTCGACGGCCATGACATAGCCACCATAGTCCGTGTACTCAATGATATACGCGACATGGAAGGCCCGCGTATCCTGCACCTCCGCACCGTCAAGGGCAAAGGATATGCCCCGGCAGAAGCCGACCCCGCGTCCTGGCATGCACCCGGTCGTTTCGATCCCGTCTCCGGCAAGCGAGAGGGGTCCAAAGCCGGCGCCCCGCTCAAATATCAGGACGTTTTCGGCAACACTCTGCTTGAACTTGCCCGAAAGAACGATAAAATAGTAGCGATTACAGCAGCTATGCCCTCCGGCACGTCCATTTCGACCATGCAGGCCGAAATGCCCGGCAGAGTCTTCGACGTCGGTATCTCAGAAGGCCATGCGGTGACATTTGCAGGTGGTCTTGCCAAAGACGGCATGCGGCCCTTTGTAGGCATATACTCAAGTTTCCTTCAGCGCGGATACGACCATATAATCCACGACATCGCCCTGCAACGCCTGCCGGTGATATTCTGTATCGACCGTGCCGGAATCGTCGGTGAAGACGGCGCCACGCACCACGGAGCTTTCGACATTGCCTATATGCGCACCGTGCCGGGCATGATTGTGGCTTCGGGTCGCGACGAGCATGCCCTCCGCAACCTCCTCTATACTGCGCAGGCAAACGACCACGGACCATTCGCGATACGCTATCCCCGTGGAGGCGGCCGGCTCGCCGAATGGCAGAACGTCATGCGCGAATTGCCGATAGGCAAAGGCGAACGGCTGACAGACGGCTCTGCAATTGCCGTGCTCACCATCGGCCCCGTAGCGTCTGCAGCTGCCGAAGCCATTGCCAAAGCACGCGAAAAAGGCATCGATGCGGCACACTACGACATGATTTTCGCCAAACCCATCGACGAAGACATTCTTGCTGAAGTCGCAGCCAAAAACTGCCCCATAATAACGGTGGAGGACGGCACCATCGACGGCGGCATGGGAAGTGCTGTGTCTGACTGGTTTACATCGCACGGTATCCCCCGGACAATTGTGCGCCTCGGCATGCCCGACAAATTCATACCACAGGGCACACCGGCCCAGCTCCATGCCATCTGCGGCTATGACGCCGACGGCATTCTGGCGGCAATAATAAAAACTGCAAAACAATGAAAATAGTGATAGCCGGAGCCGGCGAGGTTGGTTCACACCTGGCCAAACTCCTGTCGGCAGAGGAACAAGACATCACTTTGGTCGACGAAAATTCCGAACGTCTTGCTGTTCTCGACGCCAACTACAATCTTATGACCGTAGTAGGCAATCCGACATCTTTTGCCACTCTCCGGGAAGCCCGCGCCGGACAATGCGACCTCTTCATTGCCGTAACGCCCTACGAATCGAACAATATAGTGGCCTGTTCCATTGCCAAGAACCTCGGAGCACAGACCACGGTGGCCCGTATCACCTCTTACGACTTCATGAACCCGGCAAACACAAAGCACGTGCGCCATATAGGCGTAGACCATGTGATTTACCCCGAACATGTTGCCGCAGAGGAAATAATCACCTCCCTGAGCCGTTCGTGGATCCGCAACTGGTTCGAACTGCATAACGGTGCAATTATCCTTGCCGGAGTGAAGCTGCGCCATGGCGCCCCTATCACCGGCATGAAACTCAAGGATTTCGCTTTCACCAACAGGCACTTCCATGTCTCGGCCATAAAACGCAATCACGAGACCATCATACCCCGAGGCGACGACCAGATGGAAAGCGGCGACATCATATATCTCACCACCACACGCGACCATATCGACGACCTCCTTGTACTAACCGGCAAGACCGAGCACAAAATCAAACGCGTGCTCATTATGGGCGGTTCCAAGATCGCAATCCGTCTTGTAAACCTCGCCGGAAACCGGTTCAAGTTCAAGATTGTGGAAAACGACCTCGAAATCTGCCGCAAACTGCCCCAGAAATGCCCTGACTGCGAAATAATACACGGCGATGCCCGCGATGCCGATTTGCTTGCCGACATCGGAATCAGCGATATGGACGCATTCGTAGCCCTTACGGACAGCTCTGAGACAAATATCTTCACATGTCTGACAGCCAAAGAGATGGGCATAAAAAAGACTGTCGCCGATGTAGAAAACATACAGTTTATATCGCAGGCCGAAAATCTCAACATCGGCACTGTGGTAAACAAGAAACTGCTTGCATCGAGCACAATCTTCCAGCTGTTGCTCGATGCAGACTCGTCCACCTCGAAATGTCTCGCTCTTGCCGATGCAGAGGTTGCGGAACTCGAAGTACACGAAGGCTCCAAAATAACCCGTTCGCCAGTAAAAGACCTGAAACTGTCGCACGACATGACTCTGGCGGGCCTTATACGCGACGACAAAGGCATGCTTATCACCGGTAACACGGTGCTCCGCCCCGGCGACCACGTGCTCGTGTTCTGTCTGTCGGGAGCGCTTCACAAAGTCGAAAAGCTCTTTAACTGATGGCAGCATTAAAGCTCTCTCACAGACACTTCATCAACTGGCGCATGCTCGGAATGATAGTCGGATGGCTTCTACTGATTGAAGGCGTCTTTCTGCTCGTGCCGACCGGCACATGTATTGCCTACGGCGAAAGCGACTGGAAGCCGTTTGCCGCCACATCTGTGCTCACGCTGGCTGTCGGCGGTATCTGCGCCCGCTTCTGCCGCCCGACAAGCTCTCACATGGGAAAACGCGACGGATACCTTCTCACGGCATTGGTGTGGGTCGTATTCTCTATATTCGGAATGATACCATTCCTGTTCTGCACCAAGGCCGTAAATATTCCTGACGCCTTTTTCGAGGCAATGTCGGGCTTCACCACCACCGGCGCTTCCGTTCTCGACAGCATCGAGGACATGAGTCATGGCATACATCTGTGGCGCGCACTCATGCAATGGATCGGAGGTATGGGTATCATACTGTTCACACTCGCCGTAATTCCTATGCTCAACCACTCGGGAGGCATGCAGATGTTCAACGCAGAAGTCACCGGCATAACCCACGACAAGATACAGCCCCGTATCAGCCAGACAGCCAAGAGCCTATGGCTTATCTATATAGGCCTTACAGCAATACTTATATTCCTGCTCTGGCTGGGTCCGATGAACCTCTTCGACAGTTTCTGCCATGCATTCGGCGCAATTTCGACGGGCGGATATTCATCGCATGAAGATGGTATTGCCGCATGGACAAATTCGCTGTATATAAAAATCGTGCTGATTGTGTTCATGTTCCTCGGCGGCGTCAACTTCGGACTGATATACAAATGTCTGCGCGGAAATTTCAAATCGCTGAAGCAGAACGATGTATTCCGCACATATATAGCCATTATTCTAATCATGCTCGTGCTCTTCTCGACCACGATAATGCTTCGCGGACAGGCCTCCAACTGGGTGGAAGCTGTTGTTGATCCGCTGTTCCAGATTGTTTCGACAATCACGTCCACCGGATTCAGCACCAGCAACTATGAAGCCTGGGGGCCATTTGTGCTGTCGCTTACATTCGTCATGATGTTCTTCGGCGCCTGTGCCGGCAGCACCAGCGGCGGTGCCAAGATTGACCGCATTCTATATCTGTTCAAAAACGCACACAACGAGCTATACCGTTGCCTCTTCCCCAACTCGATAATGTCGGTGAAGGTCAACGACCGCGTGGTCAATCCCGAACTTGTGAGCAAGGTGATAGCATTCCTTTGCATCTACATGCTCCTGATAGTAGCCGGAGGCATGGCCCTGACCGCTTGCGGAGTTCCTTTGGTAGACTCGTTCTTCTCATCTTTCTCGTGCCTTTCAAACACAGGTCTTGGCGCCGGCATAACCGGCTACGGTAATTCCTACGATATTCTGCCCGATCCGGCCAAATGGATTCTGTCGTTCCAGATGCTTACCGGGCGTCTCGAAATCTTCACCGTACTGGTCCTCTTCACCCCGGCCTTCTGGAGAAGATGATGGCAGTCAGAAATTAGAAGTGAGAGGTTAGGGGTGAGATTAATCGACAAACTGATAATTCATAATTTTGAAGCACAACGAACTTGGCAAATGGGGCGAAAGCCTCGCCTGCGACAAGCTTACGGCAGAAGGCTGGGCTATAGCTGAACGCAACTGGCGCGAAGGTCACCTCGAACTCGACATAGTAGCCATAAACGCCGACACCATTGTATTTGCCGAGGTCAAAACCCGTGCGGACATGAGCGAAGACCCGCTCGAAGCCATAGACCGACGCAAGATTGCAAACATGGTGCGTGCTGCCAATGCCTATCTGTCGATGCACTCTGAGCTACGCCAGTATCCACGCTTCGACCTCTTCGCAATCAACGGCACCCCCGAAAACTATCGCCTCGAACATCTTCCCGATGCTTTCGACCCGCCACTCAAAACCTACTGACAGACACAAGCTCAAAAAAATATCTTTCCAACGCCCCTGCTTTCGGCTTCTTCCATAAGGAGGCTGACAATATCACGCTCAATGCCTTTATTCCGATAAGCTTCACGGACATATATATTCGTAATATACGCACACCGCCCCGTCGGATTGTCGGGCGAAGGAAGCTCTTCGGTAAAACTGATGGCGCCGCAGCCGCATTCCTCTCCGTCGGCTTCTGCAACAAACGCCACATGAGAGCCATCGGCTACATGCTCGCGATAATAGCGTCGTATAGCTACGAGCAAACGAGGTTCAGGCTCAATGCCATAAACATTTCGAATAGTCTCGATTCTCCAGCGCATCAATGTAGGGAGCACCGTTATTGTTTTCAATACCAGCATTGGAAACCTCCTCTCGTTATTATCAGAGTTCTTCACGACAATACTATTGATTTTAGAACAACTTTTTTCATCATCTCTCTTTTTGTAAATGAATTCTATAGTCTTATGGTTCTCACAAAAAGACTCAGAAATTTCATGAAATGCGTTTTTCGGGCAATTATGTGTTCAATTGCGGGGAAATGTGTATCTTCGCGTAAGAAAATAAAAATGAGCATATGAACATATACACTGAAAGAATCGAAGCTCTGCGCGGACTCATGAAAGAGGCCGGAATCGCAGCTGTCATCATACCTCAGGCCGACCCCCATCTCGGCGAATATCTTGCACCACACTGGCAGGCGCGCCGTTGGTTTTCGGGCTTCAGCGGCTCGGCCGGCGACCTTGTTGTTACACTCGAAGCCGCCCTCTTATGGACCGACTCGCGCTACTTCATTCAGGCAGCCGACCAGCTTCAGGGCTCGGGCATCGAACTGATGAAAGACGGTCTTGAAGAGACGCCTTCGATTACGGCTTACCTCTGTTCTTCGCTCAAGGCAGGCGATAAGGTTGGTGTCGACGGCATGCTTTTCTCTGCTCCGGCCCTTCAGGCAATGGCCGACGCACTCGCTAAATGCGGTATCGCTCTCAACTGTCACTACGACATAGTCGACAAGCTCTGGAGCGACCGTCCCGCCCTACCCGACGGTAAAATTTTCATTCACGAAGAGAAATACGCAGGCCGTTCGGCCCGCGAAAAGATGGCCGATATCCTCGTTAGCGCCGCAAGTGAAGGCGCCGGGGCTGTCTTCATCTCAGCTCTCGATGAAATAGCGTGGACTCTCAACATACGCTCAAACGACGTGCGTCATACTCCCGTAGCCACATCGTATCTATATCTTTCCGACGGCGTGAAAGTTCTTTTCATATCTCCGGCAAAACTGACCGACGAGACCTTGGCTTATCTCAAATCACAGGGAGTGACGACACAACCCTATGGAGCCGCTGCCGATTTTCTCTCGTCACTTCCGGCCGACACAAGAGTGCTCATAGCCCCGGCACACACTTCGGGAGCTGTTGTCGATATCCTCGGCGGCCGCTCGGTGAAGGTCGCAGTATCGCCTGCAGTTGTATTGAAATCGGTGAAGAATGATGTCCAGCTCGATGGAGTACGCAATGCCATGGTACGCGACGGCGTAGCCCTTGTCAAGGCTTTCATGGAACTCGAAGACCGCATGAAAAAGGGCGAACGCACAACTGAAACAGACATCGACAAGCTGCTTCACAAGCACCGTTCTGAGCAACCGCTGTTCTTCGAGGAAAGCTTCGGCACCATAGCCGGATATGGTCCCCACGGTGCTATCGTTCACTACGAAGCCACAGCAGAGACTGACTCCGTTCTTGCCCCTGAAGGACTGCTTCTGGTAGACTCGGGCGCACAATACCTCGACGGCACAACCGATATTACCCGCACCATAGCCCTCGGCACACCGACCGAACAGGAAAAACGCGACTTTACGCTCGTGATGAAAGGTCACATAGCGCTTGGCACCACTGTGTTCCCCTCCGGAACACGCGGAGCCCAGCTCGACGCCATCGCTCGCCAGTTCCTGTGGAAAAACGGCCTCAGCTATCTCCACGGCACCGGTCACGGTGTAGGTCACTTCCTGAGCGTGCATGAAGGCCCGCACAGCATACGCCTCAACAATGTGGAGGCACCCTTGCGTCCGGGCTCTATTACGTCAAATGAACCCGGCGTTTACCGCGAAGGCGTGCATGGCATACGCTGCGAGAACCTCGTGCTCTGCGTGCCCGTAATGGAGACTGAATTCGGCTCATTCCTCGGATTCGAGACTCTGACACTGTTCCCCTTCGACCGCACGCTCTTCGACCTCAGCATAATGACCGCCGAAGAAATCGCCTGGGTCGACAGCTACCACGCAAAAGTCCGCGACCTCCTCACCCCAGCCCTCGACACCGAAGCCGAACGCGCATGGCTCGCCGATAAAACCGCAAAACTTGCGGCTTTATAATTAAGAATTAATAATGTATAATTAATAATTATTAGTTCAATATTTCTCGGCCCAATCTCACTAATCAATAATTGGAGCTACACAACAAAAAAACTCTAAATTATTAATTTCAATTATTAACTAAAAGAAAGAATGGCTCTCATCATACCTCTGCGCGGCTTTACGCCGAAAATGGGCAAGGACTGCTTCCTTGCAGAAAACGCCACTATCATCGGCGACGTCACCATGGGCGACGGTTGCTCGATATGGTTCAACACCGTTCTCCGCGGCGACGTCAACACTATAACCATCGGTGACCGTGTGAACATTCAGGACGGCTCGGTACTCCATACGCTCTACCAGAAATCCACAATCGAAATCGGCAATGATGTGTCGATAGGACACAACGTGACTATACATGGCTCCAAAATCCACGACTTCGCCCTCATCGGCATGGGCGCCGTGGTGATGGACGATGCCGTGGTGGGCGAAGGCGCCATAGTGGCCGCCGGCTCCGTGGTGCTCTCTCGCACTCAGATAGGCCCCAACGAGCTATGGGGCGGCGCTCCGGCTAAATTCATCAAGATGGTAGACCCGGCACAGGCCCGCGAAATCAACGTAAAAATAGCCAAGAACTATCTCATGTACTCGAAGTGGTACGACGAGCCCGAATCAAAATGAACTTCCTCGAAAAACTCAACAGTTTCAGACTCAAGCACCCGATTATCGCCAACCTCGTATATATAATCGCGGTTGCTCTTCTGGTGCTTTGGGGGGTATTGCTGTTTCTTGATTACTGGACCATGCACGGTCAGACTTCAGTTGTGCCCGAAATAAAACAGAAAAGCTACAATGAAGCACGGGCCCTTCTTGCTGCCAACGGTCTTAACATAGAGATTTCCGACTCGATATACGACCGCAGCATTCCTCCGGGCACGGTCGTGGAATCATGGCCAAAGGCCGGAGCTGTCGTGAAAGGCGACCGTCAGGTCTACGTGACAGTAACTGCCTTCGCCCCCAAGCAGGTGACAATATCGATGCCTCTCACCGGCAATGTATCGTCGCGTCAGGCCGTATCGTATCTCCGCGGCATTGGCATTACCGACGTCCGTATGGTCTATGTTCCGTCAGAGTTTCCCGACCTCGTCATGGGAGCCAAATACGGCGACACGCCTCTCTCCGTGGGCTCTGTCATACCGATAACCTCAACTGTAACTCTCGAGGTAGGCAACGGCCCGGCTCCCGAAGAGACCGATTCGACTGAAGACTCGGCAGAAAATATAATATTCGACAGCGAAAGCGATGTATTCGAATGATATAAACACCCGAATGGCAGAAGAAGACGAAAGCGACGACAGAATCATAGAAATCGACGGCAACGAGCTCTTCGAACACTTCCGTTTCGTGGCCGACAAAGGCCAGGAACTGTTGCGTGTCGACAAATTTCTTGTGGCGCGCCTGCAGAAATCGTCTCGCAACCGCGTGCAACAGGCCGCTGATGCCGGATGCATTCTCGTCAACGGCAAACCGGTCAAAAGCAACTATCGCGTCAAGCCCCTCGACGTAGTGCAGGTTGTAATGGACCGTCCGCGCTATGAATTCGAAATCATCGCCCAGGACATTCCGCTCGACATTGTTTATGAAGACCGGCATGTACTCGTGGTAAACAAGCCGGCCGGTCTGGTCGTGCACCCCGGCCACGGCAACTACGACGGCACACTCGTCAACGCCCTCGCATGGCACTTCCGCGATACGCCCGACTATGACGTCAACGACCCGCGCCTTGGCCTGGTACATCGCATCGACAAAGATACTTCCGGGCTTCTTGTCGTAGCCAAGACACCCGATGCCAAGACCGACCTTGGCCGTCAGTTCTTCAACAAGACGACCAAACGCGAATATGTAGCCGTAGTTTGGGGCGTTCCCGAAACGGCAGAAGGCACCGTAGCCACCAACATAGGCCGCTCGCCCAAAGACCGGCTGCAGATGACAACGTTTCCTCTCGACGGTCCTGAAGGGAAGCGAGCCGTCACACACTACTCCGTGACAGAGCCGCTCGGACATGTCGCCGTGGTAAAATGCGTTCTTGAAACAGGCCGCACACACCAGATTCGCGTGCATATGAAATCGCTCGGCCACCCTCTCTTCAACGACGCCCGCTATGGCGGCGACCAGATACTCCGTGGCGTGCGCTCGTCATCCTATCAGGCATTCGTGCGCAACTGCATGGAGATATGCCCGCGCCAGGCCCTCCACGCCCGTACCCTCGGCTTCCGCCACCCTCATACCGGCGAAGAAATGTTCTTCACCGCTCCCCTTCCCGCCGACATGACGGCCCTCATCGACCGCTGGCGCACCTACACGACAGGCTCAGCCGCCAACTGAAAAAAATACAGAACCGAAAAGAGACCGGCTGGCATGTTCAGGCGGTCTCTTGTCCATTTTTTTGGAGTAAATTTGCAAAAAATATTTTATGAGAAACGACTGTCTTTCAGATGTGGATTTCGGATTAATCGGGTACCCGCTGGGGCACTCGTTTTCGAAAACCTTTTTTACAGATAAGTTTGCCCGCGAAGGGAAAAACCTGAAGTATGAGAATTTTGAGATGCCGACACTCGACCCGGCGGCTCTTTATTCGCTTGTGCTCCTTAATCCAAAGCTCAAAGGATTCAATGTTACGGCGCCTTATAAAGAGGCTATAATGGAATATCTCGACGCGACAGAAGGCGTGGCAGCCACTATCGGAGCTGTCAACACTGTAAAAGTGGTGCGCGACGACAGCGGCCGTGTACTTCGCCTTGAGGGATATAACACTGATGTCGAAGGATTCCGCGAAAGTCTTCGACCTCTCGTCGAAGGACTGCAAGGTGCCGGTGCGCTCGTGCTCGGAACCGGCGGAGCCTCCAAAGCCGCCACAGAAGGCCTACGGCAGCTTGGCCTGACGCCTATACGGGTATCGCGCAATCATAAGGATTCCGACACCCTGCTCTACTCCGACCTTACGCCGGAACTGATGGCTTCTCACCCGGTTATTGTCAACTGCACACCGCTCGGCACTGCTCCGCACACCGACCGCTGTGCGCCGCTGCCGTTCCACCTTCTCCCTGCAGGAGCAGTATGCTTCGACATGGTCTACAATCCGGCAGAAACAGAATTCATGCGACAGGCTGCCGCACATGGTGCAAAAACCAAAAACGGTCTCGAAATGCTTCACAGACAAGCCCTGGCCTCATTTGCCATCTGGCAGTCTCAAGACTGAAGCTTATCAGGATTTTTTTTGACACCCGAGTGTAATAATTTCAGGAATTTGACGTCCTATAGTATATGGACTACATACTTACAGCAGAAAATATAACAAAAGACTACACGAAGCATCGCGCACTCGACGATGTTTCGATTGCCGTACCACGCGGCAGCGTCTACGGTCTGCTCGGCCCCAACGGCGCCGGCAAGACGACACTTATACGAATAATCAACCATATCACTGCGCCAGACCGCGGACTTGTGACTTTCGACGGACATCAGCTTACGGCCGCCGACGTGGCGCAGATAGGTTATCTGCCCGAGGAGCGAGGCCTGTACAAAAAGATGAAAGTAGGCGAACAGGCACTTTTCTTCGCACGCCTCAAAGGTCTTGGCAAACGAGAAGCCGAAGCCTCCCTGCGACAGTGGTTCGAACGCCTCGAAATATCCGAATGGTGGGATAAGAAAATTGAAGAACTGTCGAAAGGCATGGCTCAGAAAGTGCAGTTTATCGTCACCGTCCTTCATCGTCCCAAACTTCTCATTTTCGACGAGCCTTTCTCGGGCTTCGACCCTATAAACGCCGGCATTCTAAAACGCGAGATTCTGAAACTGCGCGACGAAGGGGCCACAGTCATCTTCTCGACCCACAATATGGCAAGCGTTGAAGAGCTATGCGACGAGATAAGCCTTATCAATCGTTCACGCAACATTCTCACAGGTCCTGTAGGCGCCTTGCGCGAACAATTCGGAGGCAATGTATATGAAATCACATTCGCAGGCAGCCCCGACGCACTGCGCGCATCGGCAGAGAACATCGGCCAGGATTTCAAACTCGGTGGCGTAGACGACCGAGGATATGCAACAGCGACAATATCGCTCGGCTCGGCCGCAGATGTGCGTCCGCTTCTGGCCGCAGCCAACGAAGCCGTACATATCAACAGCTTCCGCCACGTGCTGCCCTCGATGGACGATATCTTCGTAGCAGCAGTACAGGCATCGAATACAGACAATGACCCATCTGAAATCCAGCTTCAATGAATCACTCACTAAAACTCATAATAGCGCGCGAATATCTAACGCGCGTGAAACGCAAAAGTTTCATCATCACCACTATTTTAGTGCCACTGCTGATGATTGCCATAAGTCTGGCACCGGCAGCCGTCATGTTGCTGAGCTCTCCCGAAAACCGCAATATCGCAGTCGTAGACCAGACCAGAATTATCGCGCCGCGCCTTGACAGCAACGACGAGGTAAAATTCGTATCGGTAGATGCGCCGCTCGACAGTCTTCGTGCGGATACAGACTTCGATGCCATACTCGTAATCGATGCCAACGCCGTAAAAAATCCGGCCGACGCCATACGGCTATACAGCCGTGGAGCACCGGCCATGCAGACGGGAGCTTATATCAACAGCCAGCTTGAAGATGCCATCGAGGACATACGTCTGGAAGAATATAACATAGACAATATCAAACAGATTCTCGCCAGTGTCAACGCAGATTTCGAACTCGCCACAATCCGCATCGATAAAGAAGAAGACACGGCAACATCTGTCGGCCTGTCGTATGTAATCGGCCTTACTCTCGACATGATGCTCTACATGTTCATTCTCATCTACGGACAGATGGTGATGAACTCCATCATAGAGGAAAAGAACAACCGCGTGCTAGAAATCGTAGTTTCGTCGGTGAAACCGACCTGGCTAATGCTCGGCAAAATAAGCGGCATAGGCCTTGTCGCCATCACCCAGATTCTGATTTGGGCAGTCCTGATAGGTTCCTGCTCGCTATGGAGCATGCCTCTGCTCGGCGACCTCGGCGCCTCAAGCGAAAGCACTGAAATAGCCGCTGCCATGAGCCAGCTATCGGACACAGGCTTTATTGCAGGATTATTTTTATATCTATTGCTGTTTTTCATTGGCGGCTACCTCTTCTATTCAGCCATCTATGCCGCCATCGGCTCTGCAGTCGACAATGTGCAGGATGCCTCCCAGCTATCTACTATAGCCACTATGCCGGTAATCATCGGTATTATCTCTTCAATGGCGGTACTTTCCAATCCAGGCTCGACACTCGCATTCTGGGTATCCGTGATTCCATTCACATCTCCGATGGCAATGATGAGCCGTCTCCCCTACGGCGTTCCGACATGGGAAATCATTCTCTCGCTCGTAGTACTATATATCAGCTTTGCATTCCTGATATGGCTCTGTGCGAAAATCTATCGCGTCGGCATATTCATGTATGGCAAAAAGCCCACACTCATCGAGATAATCCGCTGGGCCCGATACAAATAAACCGAAACGACTTTGAAAGTTGCTGCGACGGCGCCTTTGCGGCCCCGTTGCAGTAACTTTTCCCAACAACCTGCTCTTCAACACATATCACGCCCACTTAAGTCGGCTGACATAGTGAATTTGAAGTTAAATAATTATAAATAACACCAGCCAGGGGCTACGATTTACAACGTCGCAAGCTCCTCTGCGTTTACTCAAAACGAAAGCAGAGCACACTGCGGACGGCACTGAACCGCAAAACATCTCTCTTCCCTACTTCGCAGGCCTACTTGCGTAATATCAAAATTTTTAGTATCTTTGCAAGCTAATTGCAATACAACCGGTTCAAAGCAGACACATGAGACAACTTAAAATCACAAAGTCGATTACTAACCGCGAAAGCGCGTCGCTCGATAAATACCTCCAGGAAATAGGCCGTGAAGAGCTGATTTCAGTAGAAGAAGAGGTAGAATTAGCTCAGCGAATCAAGCAAGGCGACCAGGTAGCCCTCGAAAAGCTCACCCGTGCCAATCTGCGCTTCGTGGTATCTGTGGCCAAGCAATATCAGAACCAGGGTCTCTCACTTCCCGACCTTATCAACGAGGGTAACCTCGGCCTTATCAAGGCAGCCCGCAAATTCGACGAGACCCGCGGTTTCAAATTCATCTCCTATGCTGTATGGTGGATTCGCCAGTCTATTCTGCAGGCCCTGGCCGAACAAAGTCGAATAGTACGTCTCCCCCTCAATCAGGTAGGCTCACTCAATAAAATCGGCAAAGCGCTCTCGAAATTCGAGCAGGAAAACGAACGCCGTCCTTCACCCGAAGAACTTGCCGAAAGCCTGGACGTACCTGTAGAAAAAATTGCAGACACACTCAAGGTATCCGGCCGTCACATATCGGTAGACGCTCCTTTCGTAGAAGGCGAAGACAACAGCCTCCTCGACGTGCTCACCAATGACGACAGCCCCATGGCAGACGCCGCCCTCAATCAGGAATCACTCTCGAACGAAGTTGAACGCGCCCTCCGCCAGCTCCATGAGCGCGAACGCGAAATTCTGAAAATGTTCTTCGGTATCGGCTGTCAGGAAATGACCCTCGAAGAAATCGGAGCCAAATTCGACCTCACACGCGAACGTGTCCGTCAGATTAAGGAAAAGGCAATCCGCCGCCTCAAAGGCCAGAAGAGCCGTCTTCTGAAAAGCTACCTCGGTTCTTAAGTTTTCGACGTAAAAACAAACATCAAAATCCAAACAGCCTGATATGCCAAGCGTATCAGGCCGTTTTTTCTTTCATCGCTTATGGCGGCGACGAGAGAACATGATATAAAAAGCGCTGAAAACACCTGAAGCAATTAGAACAACAGCCTGGAAGCTCCAGCATACAAGCGAATAGGCCGCACCATCGCTCTGACTTATGCCAAAGAGGCCGAGGGCAAACATCACGGCTATATTCCACGGACCAAGGCCACCGTTGGAGGGCACTATCATGCTGCAAGAACCGAAAACAAACACGACCAGTCCGGCTACAAGCCCCATATCATTTTCAAGAAGTGTCCGAGTGAAAGGAAATGCGAAAAAACACACATATGTCTCAAGGTAGTAGCATGTCCATATTCCAAGAGTAAGCAATATGTACAGGCCGGTTCCTTTCATGTGAAACAATACTGAAAAGCCCGACCATATGCGGCGTACAGAAGCATTGAAACTATGCACCAGCGGCTTCTTTCGGAATATTCTGTCAAGACCAATCAAAAGAATGGTAAACAAGAACAATCCCAACCATAAATCGCCATTAGAGATGAGACGATCCACAGCCTCTCCGACAGGATAACGGTCGAGAAAACTATCAAACTCAGGTCGGGCCACCGCAACCATGAGCAGTATCAGAAGCCCTATCATGAGTCCATCGCTGGCTCGGTCTCCTATATCCGTGCCGACGACTGTCGAGAGCTTGCAACTTTCACGACGCGATATATAGACACATCTCCACGCTTCACCAAGAAACGGAAAAAGCAGATTAAGAGCATACGCACCCCAAATAGACACGCTTTCGGCGATGACGGGTATCCGAGGAATGCCTGCGGCCCTGAGCTGTATCCCCCAACGAATACCGCGAATGACATGCGACAACACCGTAATCGCCATCATCAGGAAAATATATCGGTAATCGACACCTTGCCTGACGACAGTACGGATTTCCGCAAAATCAACTTTATGGAAAAGCCACAGCACCAATGCCGCCGAGACCCCGACAGGTATCAGCACTTTCAGCACTTTGGCAGCGTCGCGCAGGACTCCGCGCGTTGTTTTATGTGAATCTTGTCCGTCCACGGCAATAAAAAAGAGTATCCAGCAACTCATACTGAACACTCTCTTAAACAAATAGCCGAACGTTTTGTTTCAGCCAAGCGGCGAAAGTTCTCCTGTTTCCGAATCGATTATAAACCCTCGCACAGAGATGTCATCCGGCATGAGCGGATGATTGCGCACGAGGTCAACGGTCTCAAGGACAGCACCCTCTGTATCATCGAAACCGTGCAGCCAGCTGTCGAGGTCGATGCCACAGTGGCGCATTAGAGAAATATGCTCGTCTGAAATACCACGCTTGCGCATATGTCCAAGCATCTCGGCCGCATTCATGCCCTGCACACCGCAGCCGGTATGGCCAATGACCATTATTTCATTCACCCCAAGTTCGTAGACAGCAACGAGGAGCGAGCGCATAGTCGAGTCAAAAGGATTTGTAATGGTGCCGCCCGCATTCTTTATCATCTTCACATCGCCGTTCTTAATTCCAAGTGCCGCAGGCAGAAGATGCGTCAGACGCGTATCCATACATGTGACAACAGCAATCTTTTTGTCCGGGTATTTTGATGTAGAGAAAGCCTCATACTGTTTTTCGTCCACAAACCGACGGTTATGCTCAAGAATTTCGTCTATCATAGGAAATGTTATAAGAAGCTGTTAAACAATTCAATAAACTCAGAAAGGAAGCGAACGATTGAAATATATTGCCGTGCTGTCGAATTTGTCTTTCGGAGCAGGATTTTCGGCCGGATGTCCTATTACAATCAGACTCAGAGGCACTATCGACGGAGGAAATCCGATAAAAGCAGAAAGGGCTTCGGTACGCTCCTGAACAGGATAGACGCCGCACCATACCGCGCCAAGCCCCATCGAATGGGCAGCGAGAAGTATGTTTTCGGAAACTGCGGAACAATCTTGAATCCAATACTCGGAACCTTCTCCGTCAATAGCCTTGTCGCGGTCTCCGCATACGACAATGGCAAGCGGTGCTCTTGAGGCCGGACGCCAGCCCGGAGCCATGCCCGAAATGCTGTCGAGCATATCGCGACGGTCAATCACCACAAAGCACCAAGGCTGTTTGTTGGCGGCAGTAGGGGCTGCCATACCGGCACGGAGAAGCGAATCGACCGCACTGCGCGACACAGCTTCGTCTGTGTATTGGCGAATGCTTGTGCGAGTCATTATATTGTCATATGCTCTATTTTCAGAGCTACTTGCAGAATCGGAACCACGTCCGCACGCTCCCAAAGCCAAGGCTAATACCAACAGATAAAAATGCAGTAATTTCATATGGAAATTTTTATTGCAAAATTAGCAACTCCAGATGTCATTTTTATTTCAAATCAGATAAAAGCCAATGAAAAAACTCATAAAGGCGTATGGATAATACGCACCGGCCCGATAAGACCGGAAACCGTAGAACCGCCATAGGTTGTCGGTGTGGTAAGATAGTAATTGGCTGAAGTATTGGCAATACGGACTTCTACAGTATTGGTTCCAGCTCTGAGCCACGGAGCTATATCGAAACGGAAAGGAGGCGCCAGACGCGTACCGGCGTCGTTGCCGTTGACCATCACACGGGCAGACGAAACTACTTCACCGAGGTCGAGCACGGCGGAAGCAGGCACCTTGTCGCCAAGTTCAAAAGTCTTGCCATATCGGGCCACACCTGAATATGTGCGCAGCGCTTCATTTCCGCACCAGTCGCCAAGCCGGTACACTCCTGTTCCACAAGTGAATTTCACGGGTCCGTCGATAACAGCACCTCCGCAATATCCCCATATCTCCGGCACGGTTATGGTTGCCACAGACTCCTCACGACACATCTCGGGCAACGACACGATATAGAGCGAAGCGCCATCGGCCCGAGTCTCGAGATTTGTCACCGTGCATACGAGAGTGTCGACACAGACTTCCGGAATTCCATATGCGTAGAATTCCATTTCCGCAAGTCCCGGAGGAGTTGCAAAGGTGAATGATGCCTTCGTCGCAGCCTTATCGCGAGTATCAAACAGAAGCAGAGAGGCGTCTCCGCGATATTTCATTGCCAGCGGACGTTCCTCCTCGAAATCGGCCATAAAAGCCGGCTCGCCGCTTCGCAGAACGAAACGACCGGTTCCATGACTGTCATAGTGAAGCACTATCCGATTTATGCCTTTTTCGAGAGAAATCCTTGCTGCAGGAGAGGCCGCCTTGCCGTTAACCCTAAGCTCCACCGGCTTAAGACCACCCCACTCCACCTCATAAAGGCCAGCCGCAGTCGCCTCCACACAAGTATAGAGATAGTAATCCGTCACAGGTGCATCCTGAGCCTTGCGTACAGTTCCGTTAAATTCGTGCTCGACTTTGCCCAGACGTATGAAGTCATTGTCAATCTCGCCTTTAAGCCCATGCCAGCCCTGATGACCGCAATCGTTCTCAACACCGCGACGCCACGAGAAATCATATGGCTGCCAGAGGTATTCAGAGCCTCCGGTCTTGGGTGAGGATTCTCCCGGAAGATGTTTCATCACATAGTCCATTTCCATCTTCGGAGCTGCAAGCAGCATGAATTTCTCTCCATAGCCGAAGGTCTGCAGCCTCGGTTCCGTAAGCGCTTTTCCACGACCGTCGAGACGACAATATGTCGCACCATAGGCGCAGACTCCGAGCATCTCGGGCCTGCCCGGCCACTGATAGTCGCCATAGCTGTTGTCAAGAACCGGTTCCGGCGCAAAAGACCACTCTCCGTCAAGGTCTAAAAACGCCATCTCTTCTTCGGGCTTCTCCCGGGATTCTATCACAGCTTTCTCTTCAGGATTGAAAAGAATCAGATTCATCTCTGATGCCTCAAGAGGCATGCGTATCACCGTTGCGCCACCTCCGACAGAAACAACCTCAAGACTACGCGAGCTGCCGGTATAAGAATCAAGCAGGCGCGGAGCTCCTGTGGCGCGAAAGCGGCATAGTGCCCCCCTGGCAACATTATAGACTGCATATAGATCTCGACCATCTATATTGCGATGCATTATGCATGGATACTCTCCATCGCAGGCTCCCTCCAAAACAGTAAAATCGCGTGGTATCGCCGAGCTTACAGTCTCGACAATTTTGCCGGCACCGGCAATTCTGTGCACATTCGGACGCCCTTTATGAAATATATCGTCGAGCACACGCTTCATGGTCTTGCCGAAACGTCCTTCCAAAGCGGTTGCCTCAGGAAGCTCTCCTATATTGACGACAATTCCGCCATGGGCGGCAAACTCGCGGATTTTTTCGAGCGAGAGATGACGGATTGCCGGCATGTCGGGGATGACAATAACGCGATAGTTCTCACCGGCGACTTTCAGCATGCCGTTTTTGACAGTAGCCCTGGCCAACGATTCGTAGTCTATGAAATCGAAGTCAAGACCATCGCGATAGAGCTTCTCTCCAGCCTCGAATGCAGTAGAGACAGCCCTGTCGCCATAACCGGCCACCACGGGCTCCACAGGATACAGCACTGCTATATCAGCCACATGATAACCCTGTGAAAGTATATAGCTCAGACGCTCCGTGCATTCAAGAAGGTTCTCCATGTCGACCCAGTATGGCTCATGAAAATGGTTGCACGGAGGAGCCCACTCCCAGAGTCCACCCTTGGTAGTGTAATACAATCCATGAAGCGACAGCAAATTATGCCCCATGGCAAAGTTCGCGAAGATTGCATCTGTCAGATGAGCCGATGTCGTGCCCCAGCCGCTGCTATGAAAACCTTCGAGCCATACGCGCTGACGGTCATAGAGGTGAGCTATCGACGACGCCACCTTGTTTTTGACGATATCGCGCTGCAGAAACGGCTGGTCGCAGCCGGGCGCCTGATTCCAGCGCTGAGTGCGGAAATAGTCACCGAATTCGCTTACATCTCTTCCACGTCCACCGTGGTCACAGCCGAATATCAGGCCGTGCTTCTGATGCCAGTCGTAAATTGGTTTGAAAAAACACTCCTCGCTCAGAGACACTCGCACATCATTATAATCCAGCCTTATTTTCGGAGTCATATCTCCAAGATCCATAAAAAGCGCATCTATGACAGGCACTATATCGTAGGCCTTGCGTCGGCGGAATTCATCGCGGAAATTATCGCTCCATATATTGCCGTCAAGAGCAAAATTGAGCTCATCGGAGAAAAAGAAATTAAGCCCTTTCTGAGGCGAACCGGGGAAGCGGTCCTCAAACATCTGAAAAAAATTGTTGACATACGAACGGCCCGAGAAAGGATGCATCGGATTAATCGAAGGCACCTTCCTGACAACTTTTATTTCGGTAAGCAACACATTGCATGGAGCCGCCCAGTTTATATCGCGTCCGAACGCTTTCTCAAGCAGGCGATAAGGCCGTTTACCGAGGTCGATACCGCCACCGTCATTGAGCCTATAAGCATTCAGCGAAAGGGGCAGCTCGTCATAACGGCGACGCACAATCTCGCCTTCGGCAACCCGCAACGTGTCGAAATGCAGCTCATAGCCATTGAGCGACGGATTCTTTTCGAGCATACGGTCTACATATGAACCTTGCCCCGGACCGAGAGTGTAGTCGCTCAGACTCACCGTCATGCCACGCTTGCCGGCTTCGTCCATAAACCAACCGAACAGAGACCACCACTCATCTGAAAACAAGGCGGGCTGCGACGGATATGTGAGACCGTAAATGAGACCTCCCGTATCGCGATGACAGTAGTTAATCTGCAGACTGCTTATATGACGCCCTGAGAGTTGGTCAAGCTCCCATGCGAGGTGTTCGCGGGTAAGAGTGTCTCCTATCCACCAAAAGAAAGGTACTTCACCGTAACCCGGAGGAGGACAACGGAATTTCTCTTCAAGATTTTCTATATTCTCTCTTTCAGGATACCCTGGAGGAAGAGTTTTTGCTCCGGCCGAGGGAGCCACAAACAGAGAGATTAAACATACAGAACTTATAAGTGTGGAAAATAAATTGAAACGCACGTCGAAATAGTTTTTAAGTATCTCAAAATTACGAATTATAGACAATCCCGACAATATCACCCTGCATATACATATATTATTGGCAATAAAAATAACCTTTTTGGCAATATCCGGCACTGAAGGGTCTGATTAATGAATAATATCGCCTAAATTTGCCAAATTAAACAATATAGGTGCAGAATGACTTATATGATATAAGCAAATAAAGATGATATGAAATCGAAAGATAATGGCTGGCAAACCGATTGCCTCGGTTCTGGATTTGAAATGAAATATGTATATCAGCCGGACGATTACAGCGGACATGTTCGGTGCACTGTAATACGCAATCGTGCGAAAGAACGAACAGGCAAAGCCATTCTTTATATCCATGGGTTCAGCGACTATTTTTTTCAGAAGGAAATGGCCGAAGAATTTATAAGAGGTGGCTATGACTTCTATGCCGTAGACTTGCGAAAGTACGGGCGCTCTCTCATACCAGGCCAGAAGATGTTTCAGGTAAGGAATATGCGTGAATATTTCGAAGACATCGACTCTGCACTATCAATCATGACAGACGATGGCTCGACCGAAGTCATACTTATGGGCCATTCAACAGGGGGCCTTACGACATCGCTATATATGGCAGAAAAACCATCGCCTCTTATCAAGGCTCTTATCCTCAACAGTCCTTTTCTTGACTGGAATCTGCCTCTGTTGCTGCGGTCGCTGGCGATGCCGATAGTCAGCAGACTTGGACGCCTTATGCCAGACATACAAGTTCACCAGAAACCCGACAGCGGATATGCCGAAACCTTGTCGGCAGAGCATGGCGGAGAGTGGGCTTATAACACGGCATGGAAACCTGACATTCTGCCGGACCCCGACATGGGCTGGGTACGTGCTATTCACACTGCTCAGAAGGATTTACGAAAGCGAAAAATCACGGTACCTGTGCTGCTTCTACATTCAGATGAATCTGTGAAGAAAAGAGACCCTAAAGAAAAGTATAACAGAGCAGATGCCATACTCGATGTAGAGTCTATCTCAAAATATGGGAATCGTCTTGGTGACAATATCACTGAAGTTAGTTTTGCCGGTGGATTACACGACATTGCTCTTTCAAAAAAACATATACGAAAAGACATGTATCGAATAATGGCGGACTGGCTCAAGAGCAACGGGCTTTAAGCCACCTCGTCACATCTGAATTTCAAGCAAATAACACATTCACAGTCCAGTATAACCCTAAACGTTGCTTTTAGAGAGACAGATAGACCTTATGAAAGATTCTACCTGCAAGTGCAAAATTAGGCAATAAATTTGAAGAACTCGGA
>CAMNRO010000036.1 GCA_946553045.1 uncultured Porphyromonadaceae bacterium
CCGAGTTCTTCAAATTTATTGCCTAATTTTGCACTTGCAGGTAGAATCTTTCTTCATAACCTCAGGAATACCATGCTTATACGGAATCCGAAGGTGTAATTTGGGGTAACGGAAAAATTGCATTGTTTTAGCTGCCGACAAAGCTCGGTGATTGTAATATTCAGAAAACAAAGGGATTATACAAAATCCAAATCTCTTGGGAAGAGTTACTTATTATTGAAGCGCCAATCTGAAGCATTTTTCGCATGAAAATTGCCCGACATACTTTGTGTGAACCTTTGTGTCTTGGTTGTATTGCCGGATATGAGGGGTCGGAAAGAATTGTATGAATGTTAGCTTTTGGTTAAAAGTTGCATGAATCAGTTTGTTGAAATTGAGCAAATTACAAATAACGAAATTCTGGAGTTTTTCCGATGCCGTATTGAAAGCCTGAGCGGAAGCTCGGTTAAGGAATACTATAAGTCTTTCGTTTATCTCACAAGTTTTATACCTGACAACGGGTCTTCTTTGGTTCGTCCAAGCGAAGCTCTTGTTGAAGATTGGTGTTTCTATTTGTTCAATGCCGGCATGACTTCGAAGACAGTCGCACATTATATAGATATACTTTCGGCACTCTATAGTGCTGCCGTTAGCGAAGGCCTTCTGGAGTCAACGGATGTATTTCGCATTGTCAAAGCCCGAATAAAGAGCGGGGCTCGGATTCGACCTCTTAAGATGCTTTGCGAAGATGAGTATGTGAGATTGCATAATCTTGCGTGTATAAGTCATAGGCTTCCGAAAGACTTGGCGATGTACATCGACATCTTCGTGATATCGATTCTTAGCGGGTGTCGCTCTTTGACTGAGATTGCTGCTTTTAAGAAAGATGATATCAAGTACCAGTCTCTGCAGATTGCTTCAATATTGGAGCGCTATTGCGAAACGAGCCGGAAGTATGTCTTTCCGCTGTCGCAGTCGGTACGAACGCCCCGTCAGCTAGAGCGAGAACTGGAGAGCCGTATAGTGTCTGTACTGGATTCCCGTGGAATAAGAATGTTCGGTTCTATTATGGATACAGTGCTGTGTTACTGGGCTTATGCCGCCATGAAATGTGGGTTGTCGCCTTCGGGCATATATGCTTTCCTGGGCAAATATCCTCAGGCTCTACCCGCTAGGAAGATGAAGAGCTGTCCTGACGGTTCTATTGCCGACAGAGAGGCTGTCGTCAAATCTGTAGCTGATACATTCCTGGCTAATCCTCTCAACTGGCACGCCATGAAATTGCGTCCGAGAGTGTCGATAGAAGATGTGGAAAAACGGTTGAAACATCTTGGGAAAGACTTCCACACCCCCGAATTGTTTTACCCCAGCCATGAGATAGCCCGCAGAATAGGCAAAAAGACACGCTTCATAGAGGAACCGATTATCCCCGATATTGTATTTTTCAAAAGTAGGGTAACGGATATCTATCCTCTTTTCCTCAAAATAGGAGACCTTGCATGGTGTTATCGTTCCGGTGGTGGAACAGGCACATACGCTGCTATAAGCCGCGAGGCTATGGAGTGTTTTCAGCGTACTATCGGGCATTTCACTTCCGACTATGAGGTTGGTGCTATCGGCACTATCCAGCCAAAGCCGGGCGATAAGATTAAAGTCTTGGACGGTCTTTTCGCAGGCTCCGAAGGCGAGCTGCTGAAGGTGGAGGAGACGTGCGAGGTCGGAGTAATCTATCGCCTCCGTCTCATAGACGGGCAAGGTGTGGAATGGAAAATCGGAATTGATTCACGGCTCACTCAGAGTGCAGGGATAAGCTGACTGATAATATAATGTCGCTCTTCGATAGTATCTTCGGGCGTAAGGCCATTGTGGATTTCAACGGGTTTGTCGACTGGCATTCTCATATTCTGCCGGGTGTGGATGACGGTGTGGGGAGTCTCGATGATTCGCTCACGATTCTGGCCCGGTATGAGGAAATGGGAATCCGCGAGGTGTGGCTCACTCCTCATGTAATGGAGGATATGCCCAACCGTACGGCAGATCTCAGAAGTGGTTTTTCCCGGCTCTCCGAGGCCTATAATGGCCCGATAGTGCTGCGTCTGGCGGCAGAGAATATGGTCGACGTGCTTTTCGCCGGGCGGCTTGCCGCCGGCGATGTGCTGCCGATAGGCCCGCGGGGCGATATGCTGCTTGTGGAAACCTCGTGCTTCAATCCGCCGATGAAGCTGGAGAGCACACTGGAAGATATAAGGTCGGCCGGATATTTCCCGCTCATAGCGCATCCGGAGCGATATGTGTATGTGGAATCGCCCGACGGCTACCGGCGGTGGAAGGAGCTTGGCTGCCGTTTTCAGCTCAATCTGCTCTCGCTGACCGGATTCTACGGACAGCAGGCTCAAAAATCCGCGGAATTCATGCTGGGTCGCGGAATGTACGACTGTGTCGGGACTGACATTCACGGCCGCTCCCAGCTCGACCGTCTGAGAAGCATCCGGCTTTCGGCCGGCATGATGGACCACCTTGAGTCTCTTTTTCTGAACAAACTGTATTAACACAATCATAACCACATGTTACGCTGGATTTTAATTGATTTCTCGGTTTTTCTGTGTGTGGCAACTGTCACCGGGATAATCATACCTCAGATTCTTCTAATCGCATTCCGCAAGAATCTGTTCGACACCCCCGACCCGCGCAAGATTCACAAGACGGAGGTGCCACGTCTGGGTGGAATAGCTTTCTTCCCGGCCATTCTGTTCGCTCTGCTGCTTCTTTTCGGGCTTGGAACGCTTTCGCAGGATGTATCGATTCAGTTGCGAATACACAACAATATCCAGCCGCTGTGTTTCACAGGCTGCGGCGCGATTATCCTATATCTGACCGGCATGGCCGATGACCTTGTCGGTGTCAAATACCGCGCCAAATTCGTCATGCAGACCTTTGCGGCCGCCCTTGTGATAATCTGCGGCATACGCATAGAGAACCTCCACGGCTTCCTGGGCATATACGAGCTTCCGACGGTGGCGTCCGTGTTGCTGACAGGGCTTCTTATAGTGTTCATCATCAACGCCATCAACCTTATCGACGGCATCGACGGTCTGGCCTCGGGCCTGAGCGCCATCGCATGCACCTTCTACGCCTATGTGTTCCTGCACTCCAATCTCTATATCTACTCGGCAGTGGCAGTGGCGACTCTGGGTGCGCTTCTGCCCTTCTTCATGTTCAACGTGTTTGGCAACGCCAACAAGCACAAGAAGATTTTTATGGGCGATACCGGAGCGCTCACCATCGGCTTGTTCCTGAGTGTGATGAGCATTGAGACATGTTCGATTGAATGGGTCGAGAACTCCGCCAACACGGCCGTAGTAGCCTTCGCGCCGTTGCTGATTCCGTGTATGGACGTAGTGCGTGTCTATCTGCACCGTCTCAAGGCCGGCAAGAGTCCCTTCCTGCCCGACAAGACACATATCCACCACAAACTGCTGGCTCTTGGCATGTCGCAGCGCAAGGCCATGATGTCGATTATCTGCACCTCGGCCATTCTGATTGCGGCAAACTACTGGCTGTCGGCTTATGTGGGCATAACACTTCTTTTCCTCGCAGACCTGGCGGCATGGATTGTGGCAAACATAATGCTGACACGCTCAATCGCTGCCCGCGAACGCCGCCTGGCCGTAAAACTCTACGAATAAACACAAAAAAGTAAAACACTAATAATTCATGAGACTGAAACACGTATTTTCAGGTATCGCTTTTTCAATACTGTTCTTGGCGAGTTCGTGTTCAACCCCCAAGAACATAGCTTATTTTCCTGATTTGCACAACGGCTCTATTGTTCAGGCCGAAAATATGCTTGACATCAGAGTTAAACCGGAGGATAAACTGTCGATTATTGTCAGCACGCAGGATTTGAATCTTTCAAATCTGTTCAATCTGGTAACGACTCAAAACAGACTCGGACAGACAACCTCGTCAACAAATACGGTCGGAAATACCGGCAGCGGCGGTGGCGCCGGACAGGTGTCGTATTATACGATAGATTCGTATGGCGATATAAAATTTCCGGTGCTTGGCAAAATACATATTGCAGGTCTGACCAGAGAGCAGGTTGCCGACAAAATAACAGAGGAACTCGTCAAGGCCGACCTTGTAAAAGACCCTATAGTGACTGTTGAGTTTGCAAATACCGGAATTTCAATCATAGGCGAAGTCAAATCTCCGGGCCGGTATGAGTTCAATAAAGACCGTCTTACCATTATCGATGCCATTGCCATGGCCGGAGATTTGACAATCAATGGTATGCGCGATAATATTCTTGTAATGCGCAATGCCGGAAGTGGACGACAGGAAGCATACCGCATAAATCTGCTCAACGCCCAGGAGCTTGCGTCGTCACCAGTATTCTACCTTCAGCAGGACGATGTGATATATGTCGAACCGAATGATAAGGCAAAGCGAGAAACGACACCCAACGGCAACACCCCCTATACTCCGTCCTTCTGGGTATCAATGGGCTCTTTTGCGGTGACAATCGCCACTTTAGTAATAACACTGACACGATAGCGCTATGGCAGAAATCAAGGAGACACTCAATAAACCCAGAAAGAACAATAATTTCGGCACGGTTCCTCTTTCCGACATTTTCTTCATGACCGTACATCACTGGCCGTGGATTCTGCTGTCGGTTTTCATCTGTGTCGGTGTGGCCTACGTATATCTGTTGCGCACCCCCAATGTATATAGCCGTTCGGCCGAAATTCTTGTCAAGGACGACAGCAAGGGTCAGTCGACAGGAGCCGATGAGTTCGCCAATCTTGGCTTGTTCCAGTCCAAGACCAATATACAGAACGAGATGACAAATCTCAAGGCCAAGGATCTGACCGAAGAGGTTGTAAGACGCCTTGGGCTCGACATAAATTATTACCATAGCGGGCGTTTCCACGATGTGGTGGCATATGGCTACGACCTACCTGTAAAACTTGCTGTTTCAGACTATCCGGACGAAGGCAGTTTCTCGCTGGAGCTTTCTGTTGCTGCTGACGGAACGGTTTCGATAAAGAATCTTGAGGAACCCGGACGCGAGACGTTCAAACAGACATTTACAGGCATGCTCAACGATACGATAGTAACCCCTGTAGGTAAAATGACAGTATCACCCTCGAGTAATTACCGGAATGGCGAGGACATTTCTCTCATAATAAAAAAATGGCCTTTGAGTGCGGCGAGAGATTCCTATAACGGCCGTCTGGCAGTGACAATGTCGAATGACAAAGGCACCGTGCTGAAGCTGACTTTTGCCGACCAGTCGCCCCAGAGAGCCGATGATGTTCTGAGTACATTGATAGGTGTGTACAACGAGAACTGGATACGCGACAAGAATCAGATTGCAGTATCAACTTCGAATTTTATCAATGACCGACTTGGAGTTATTGAAGGAGAACTCGGCAACGTCGATTCTGATATATCGTCTTACAAGAGTGCCAATCTGGTGCCTGATGTCGGTGCGGCGGCGGCCATGTATATGAATCAGAGCCAGCAGACCCAGGCTCAGATTCTTGAGGTGAACAACCAGCTCTCGATGGCGCGCTATATCCGTTCATATCTTACAGCAGACGGCAACGGCGAGCAGCTGCTGCCGGCGAACACCGGGCTGCAAAGCAGCAATATACAGTCGCTCATAGGCGAATACAACGAAAAACTTCTGCAACGCAACGCTCTCGTTGCCAAGTCTTCTGAAAAGAACCCTCTTGTAGTCCAGCTCGACGAACAGCTGAGTGCGCAGAGGCAGGCGGTTGTCCGTACGATCGACAATGAAATAATAGCCCTCAACACCCAGTTGAAATCATTGCGGGGCAGCGAGGCCCAGACAATGTCACGTCTCGCCTCGAACCCGACACAGGCAAAGAATCTGCTGTCGACAGAACGTCAGCAGAAAGTGAAGGAGTCTCTCTATCTCTTCCTGCTTCAGAAACGCGAAGAAAATGAACTCTCACAGGCATTCACGGCCTATAACACCCGGATCGTGAACAAGCCGGGAGCCTCCGGCGTTCCTCCCACTCCCAACAGACGCAACATTCTGGCAATGGCGTTTCTCATAGGATTGGCAATTCCGTTCGGTGTGACCTATGTCAGAGAAACCAATAACACCAAAGTGCGCGGCCGCAAGGACATAGAACACCTCGCGGTGCCCTTCCTCGGAGAGATTCCCCAGTACACCAAAGAATCGCGTAAGAAAAGCAATGCAGAAGCGCAAAAGACCAATTCGGTTGTAGTAAAAGAAGGCAAGCGCGATATTATCAACGAGGCATTCAGGGTGCTGAGAACAAACGTGGAATTCATGTGCGGCTCGACTCCCGGAGCCAAGGTGATAGCATTCACGTCGTTCAACCCCGGTTCGGGCAAGTCGTTCATATCGGTAAATCTCGGCATGTCGATTGCCTTGAAACGAAAGAAAGTCCTTATCATCGACGGCGACATGCGCCATGGCTCGACTTCGGCCTACATCGGCTCACCGAGCCTCGGTCTTTCCAATTACCTTAGCGGAAGTGAGAACGACATCTCAAAAGTAATAGTGCGGGATACTGTATGCGACACACTCTTCTATCTGCCCGTGGGCTCCATTCCTCCCAATCCGACAGAACTGCTTGAGTCATCGCGTCTGTCCGACCTGATTCGCACTGCAAAAGAGGAATTCGACTATATCATAATAGACTGTCCGCCTATTGAGGTTGTAGCAGACGCCCAGATAATAGACCGGTACACAGACCGGACATTCTTCATCATACGTGCCGGACTCCTTGAAAGAGCCATCCTTCCCGACCTTGACCGTCTGTACGAAGAAAAGAAATACCGGAATATGGCGTTCGTCCTCAACGGCACTCGCAACGACCAGGGCCGCTACGGCTACAGCCACTCCTACCGCTACGGATACGGCTATGGCTACGGATACGGCTACAACTACGGCTCCGACGGCAAAAAGAAATAGCAAATAATACAATCATGAATATAGCAGTTGCAGGCACAGGATATGTCGGCTTAAGCATAGCGACATTGCTGGCTCAACACAATAAAGTTGTGGCAGTCGATGTCATTTCTGAAAAGGTTGACAAAATCAACAATGGTATTTCTCCAATTCAAGACGAATATATCGAGAAATATCTTGCCGAGAAAAAACTTGACCTGATGGCGACACTTGACGGTGAATCGGCCTATCGGGATGCGGATTTTATAGTGATAGCAGCTCCGACAAACTATGACCCTGTCAAGAATTATTTTGACACCCATTGCATTGAAGATGTCATAGAGCTTGTGCTAAAAGTAAATCCGAATGCTGTAATGGTGATTAAATCTACAATTCCGGTAGGATATTGTAGAAGCCTGTATGTAAAATACGCAAAACAAGGAATTCGACAGCTGAATCTTCTCTTTTCTCCGGAATTTTTACGCGAGAGCAAAGCTTTGTACGATAACCTTTATCCATCTCGAATCATCGTTGGCTATCCGAAGATAATAGACAACGAGGAATTTAACGATGAGAATAAAGCTATAAAAGAAATAGCAGATGTCGATTTCCTCGAAAAAAAGGCGCGGGAGTTTGCTGCCTTGCTTCAGCAGGGGGCGCTAAAACAGGATATACCCACCCTCTTCATGGGAATGAAAGAGGCAGAGGCCGTTAAGCTTTTTGCCAATACATATCTTGCCCTCAGAGTAAGCTATTTCAACGAACTCGATACATACGCGGAAGTCAAAGGCCTCGATTCACAAGCTATTATTGAAGGTATTGGCCTGGACCCGCGTATCGGCACACACTATAATAACCCTTCATTCGGTTATGGCGGTTACTGTCTGCCCAAGGACACCAAGCAGTTGCTTGCAAACTATGCTGATGTACCCCAGCAGATGATGTCGGCCATCGTCGAGAGCAACCGCACCCGCAAAGACTTCATTGCCGACCAGGTTCTAAAAATGGCCGGGTGGTATGCTGAGAACAGTCAGTATAATTCCGCGGCGGAAGTCCCGTGTGTAATAGGTGTTTATCGCCTTACAATGAAATCCAACAGCGACAACTTCCGCCAGTCTTCAATTCAAGGCGTCATGAAACGCATTAAAGCCAAAGGCGCCGATGTAATCATCTATGAACCCACCATTGAAGACGGCACAACATTCTTTGGAAGCCGGGTGGTCAATGACATTGAAGAATTCAAACGACAGAGCAAAGCCATTATAGCCAATCGCTACGACTCAACTCTTGACGATGTGGCTAAAAAAGTATATACCAGAGACCTTTTCAGAAGAGATTGAACGATGAAAATATTAGTCACCGGTGCCGCCGGATTCATAGGAGCAGCCATTATCCAAAGGCTTTTTACTATAGACAGCAATGTGGCTGTTGTCGGTCTGGATAACATAAATGATTATTACGACCCAAAACTTAAGTTCGGGCGTCTTGCCGAATGTGGAATAGAGGTAGCACAGTCGAGAGATAATTTTCCATGGTATAAATTCATCAACTCTACAAAATGGGAAAATTATAGGTTTATACGCATGAATCTTGAGGACACCAATGCTATGTCAATGCTTTTTGCCAATGAAGGCTTTGATATAGTCATCAATCTCGCTGCGCAAGCCGGCGTAAGGTACTCCATAAAGAACCCGCATGCTTATATCGAAAGTAATATCGACGGCTTTATAAATATACTTGAGGGCTGTCGTTACAATGGCGTGAAACATTTAGTATATGCTTCCTCTTCGAGTGTTTACGGTCTGAACGGGAAAGTGCCGTTTTCGGAGCACGACGGCATAGCCCACCCTGTTTCTCTTTATGCCGCTACAAAGAAAAGCAATGAGCTGATGGCTCATGCCTATTCCAAATTATATAATCTCCCGACGACAGGCTTACGCTTTTTCACTGTTTATGGCCCTTGGGGACGCCCGGATATGTCGCCGTTCCTGTTTATGGATGCCATTTTGCACGACAGACCGATAAAAGTATTCAATAACGGCGATATGCTGCGCGACTTCACATATATCGACGATATAGTAGAGGGCGTTGTCAGAATTGCCAATGTCATTCCGACAGGAAATACTGATTGGAATGAAGAAAATCCCGATCCGGCCACATCTCCGGCACCGTATAGAGTGTATAACATAGGCAATTCACAGCCTACGAAGTTGATGGACTATATAAACTGTATCGAAAAGGCCATCGGCCGCGAGGCTAAGAAAGATTATTTGCCCATGCAGCCCGGAGACGTATATCAGACCTATGCCGACTCTTCAGCTCTTGCTGAAGCTACCGGATTTTCTCCAAACACACCATTGGAAGAAGGCATTAATAAAACCGTGGACTGGTTCAGAAATTATTTTATTTAATACAATAGAATATAGCGAAACCGGATGGAATCTCGTGTCCAAAAATCAGTTCTAAATGCAAAGGTAAACTTAACATTTTACTTTGTAATTCTTGTGCTGTCTTTCTTCTCAAGAAAGATTTTTTTAGATACCCTAGGCGCTGATTTTATAGGATTTACAGGAACATTATCTAATTTGTTAGGCTTCCTGAATCTCGCCGAATTAGGAATTGCAGGAGCTATTGGATATGTATTATATAAACCATTGTATGACGGAGATAAAGATCAGATAATCAAAATCATTTCTGTCTTTGGATATTTATATAAGATTATCGGTATTATTATATTGTCTGCTGGTATAATATTGTCATTATTCTTACCTTTGATATTTCCAGATACCGGTATTAGTTTGGGTATTATATATTTTGCATTCTTTTCGTTCCTCACATCGTCTCTAATAGGGTATTTTGCAAATTATAAGCAAACGCTTTTGGCTGCAGACCAAAGAAATTACATTGTAACGGCATATTTTCAAACGGCCTCTATTTGCAGGATATGTATCCAGATGTATGTGGCTTATAATACCAAGAGTTACTTTTGGTGGATATTTATTGACCTATGTTTCGGAATAATACACTCAATTATTTTAAATTGGAAAATAAATAAGGTCTATCCTTGGTTGAAAACTAATTCAAAGAATGGACGCATCCTTGTAAAAGAATTTCCTCAAATATTAAAATACACAAAGCAATTATTTATCCATAAAATTGCAGGATTCATACAATTTCAGACTAATCCATTCATTATTTATGCCTTTACCAGTTTGAGTACAGTTGCCTCATATGGCAACTATATGATGATTATTAATAACCTGCTTAACTTTGTAAATAAATTTTTAGGCAGTACAGAGGCTGCTATTGGAAACCTTATAGCGAGCAAGGACACAGTAAAGATTCTTAATGTTTATCGTGAGCTAACTTCGATAAGGTACTTTATAGCAGGAATTGAAGTGTTCGGTCTATATACGTTTTCTTCATCGTTCATTTCTTTATGGGTCGGGAAAGAATTCATATTATCAAATTTGACTGTAGGCATTCTCGTTTGTTATATATTTCTAATGCAGACAAGAGGTACTAATGATCAGTTTATTTATGGTTACGGTCTCTTTAGTGATATTTGGGCGGCATTTGCTGAAATGATTATTAGTTTAGGTTGTTCAATCGCTCTCGGATTCTTCTTTGGCTTGCCAGGAGTAATATCCGGAGGTGTAATTGGAATGACGCTGATCGTATATATATGGAAGCCATATTACTTATTCTCGAGAGGATTTAAGATGTCTTTATGGTTATATTGGAGAGCAATTCTTAAATTACTCGCGATAATAATTGGGTCTTCTTACATTTCTTTTGTCGTTAAGAATCTGATATTCAAGAATTCAGAAAACTTAATAAACTTTTTCATTGAGGTTATAATCTCTGCTTTGATATATTGCCTTATAAGTTTCTGCCTTTTCTATTCATTTGATAAAGGAATGCGGCTATTTGTCAAAAGATTATTTTCTCAGATATTAAGGAAATACAATAAGGTATAATCATTAACAATTACTTGTTCCTCTGCTGTATTTATCATATTGGATTGCAATAAATATGAGTAGTCGGACATAGTTGTCTCATCATTTATTATTAGCTCAGAATATAAAGAGTAAGACTGGTTTGCCCTGTTGTTTAACCGGTTATAACAGAACAATGATGTTAGTATCCATTATTATTCCTATATATAATGTATCTGCATATCTGAAAGATTGCCTGGATTCGTGCGTCAATCAGACATATAAGAACATTGAATTCATCTGTGTTGATGATGGAGCAACAGATGACAGTGGTCAGATTGCAGATTCATATGCAAATGCAGATTCGCGATTCAAAGTAATTCATAAGCCCAATGGAGGTCTTCCTTCAGCAAGAAAAGCAGGACTTGAAATTGCTAAAGGTGATTATATATTTCATCTGGACGGAGATGATAGTATTCCTGTAAATGCCATATCTGATTTAATTGAGGTCGCAATGGCAACAGATGCAGATATTGTCATTGGAGATTATATCACTAATGGACCGGATAATACAGAGATACTCGGTGATTCCCGTATTTACAGTAAATTGTCTGGAAAAGAGTACCTAAATTTCATTCTTAAAGAAGGATTATTCAACATCTGGGGAAAGTTGATAAAACGGACTCTATATACGCGCAACTCGATTCAAATCCCGCACCAGATAAGCATGGGTGAAGACTTGGTGCAAATGACACAGTTGGCCTATTACTCAAAAATATGCGTGCCTTGTAAAAAAGTAGTGTATCGATATTATATAAGGCCAACATCGATGTCCCGGAATCAGCAAAATATTATTGGCGAGCTGACTGACAGGTCAATATTTGCTGTAGAGTTTGTGACAAGATTCTTGAAGCCATATGCTGATAGCAATACTGAAAATTTGCTTTCAGAATATAATAAACAGTTTGTATATACTTATCTGCGTTCTCCCTACCCGACATCTCTCCGTCATGATCAATTGAAGACTTTGATTTCGTTTATTAACGAATCAAGTTGCAAAATAAGGTCGTTTAGAGATTTGGTATGCAGGATAGCGTTGTATAATATGCCTCTTGCCAAGTATTTAGCAAAACTAACTTTAATTATACGTTAATGAGAATTTGCTTCTTACATCACACCTATCCTGGTATTGGAGGAACCGAGACTGTTACCAATCTGCTGGCTTCCTGTTTCATGGAAAAAGGTATCAGCATCTCGGTCGTAGCATGGCAAAAACCAACTTCTTGTGATTCTGATATATCAGATATAGTTTATCTTCCGGATTCAAAAAGGCTGAATTCTGAAGAGAATAATAAGTTTATAAGTTCTTATTTAAAAAAGAACAATATAGATTGTCTGATCAATCAAGGTCCTTTTTGGATTCCACCTGAAAATATTAAATTATCAAAAACGGTTATTATCTCTGTTTTACACTATGCTCCGGGATTTAAGATAGAGAACCAAAAAAATGAGATTAAACTCAAGTTCGCTCAAAGCTCTCGTTCTATTGTCGAGAAATTAAAAAAGACTATCAGATATGTCTTTCGAAATTATTTTTCAAAACGGGATTTTAGAAAACACTTTAGACCTGAGTTACGCGATGTTATTTCTCATAGCGACTCTGTTGTTGTGTTGTGTGAAGAATATATATCAGAACTGTTGCACATAACGAAAATGCACAGCAACAATATAGTTGCTATAGAAAACGGTCTTTTGATTGAAAAAGCACCAAATCTTTCTAAAGAGAAAAAAATCGTGTTTATAGGGCGCTTAACTCAGTGGGACAAGCGAGTTGACCGACTGCTTAAAATCTGGTCTTCAGTACAATGCGATTTTCCTGATTGGAGATTGGATATTTTAGGAGATGGACCGGAACGCCAAAAACTTGAGGCATTGGCGAAAAAACTTAATTTGAAAAATTGCCATTTCCGAGGATTTGTAAACATTAAGGAACATTTGCCACAAGCATCTATTTTGGCTATGACATCTTCGTCTGAAGGTTTTCCTATGGTGATATTGGAGGCTGCAAGCTATGGCGTAGTTCCGATTGCATATAATGTGAGCAAGGGAATATCTCACCTGATTTTGGACAGAAAGACTGGATTTTTGATTAAACCATTCAAGCAGAATCAATATATTGATTGCCTAAGGACCTTGATGAAGGATATAAACTTGAGAGAAAATATGTCTGAAAACGCACTCAATGCCACTCAGTGGTATGATATTAAGCTGATTTCAGAAAAGTGGTTGACTCTGATCAATCGCCTTAAGCAAGAAAAAACTGTGAAAGAATGATTACCCCAAAAGTATCGATAATAATACCTGCGTATAACTGTGAACAATACATCGGCTCGGCTATTGAGTCTTGTTTGAACCAGGACTATTCGAATATCGAAGTAATTGTGGTTAACGACGGCTCTTCTGACCGGACCGCATCTGTCTCCGCCTCTTTTCTCCCGGATTCCCGTATAAATGTCATAAATCAGGAAAATAAAGGTGTCTCTGCAGCACGAAACCATGGATTGGAATGTGCTACCGGTGATTATATCACATTCCTTGATTCTGACGACGAATTAGCGCGAGACACAATATCACGCAATATAGAGATATTGAATTCCAACGCAGATGTTGTATGGATATATTTTCCGATACAACGCATCAATAAGCATGGAAATCCCGTCGATGAGATTGCTCCGAATCTGCTGCCAAGTTTTAAATATAAAGAAATTGAAAGGCTTGGCGTAAAAGAAGTTTTCTCTCTTATGTCACGTCGGCAATTGCCGACGTGTGTGTGTGGGGCTTTGTATCGGCGAGATTTTATAGATCTGAGGTTCAAGGACGGTCGGTTTGAAGATACCATTATGGTGATGGAATTGTTGCGAAAACAGCAAGATATAATAATATCGCCATATGGAGCATATATATACTATGACCGTAGCGAATCATTTATTAACAGCGAATGGGATGCAGACAAATGGGTCTCTTATGTAAATGTTTTGTGCTCGACCATGCAGACAAAGATGGAGCTATTTCCATCAAAATCGAAAGAAATCGAACGTGAAAAGACAAGGATATATTATAATTTAAAATATCTCAAAGCTAAAAACACTCACGACGAGCGATTTGCACGCCCGCTAAATCATTTTAAAACACTCTCGGGAGATGTGAAGCCGTCAATTATGGGCTGGAGTAAGTTCTTTTTTAAAACACTTGTTGTCAAATGCCGAAAGTTCGTGACACGGCGATAGACGCTTTCAAAGGGCTTCTTATATTGTTGGTCGTTCTTGCCCATAACGGAGGGTCGCATCCTTTTTTACTGGAATTCACTCATCCGGCTGAAATGGGGATGTTCTTTATGGTATCCGGGTACTTGATACATGGAAAACTCAAGTTAAAAAAACGCATACGCGGAACCTTGCTCCCTTTTATGTTCTTCATATGCTTGTCTCTGTGCTGGAGATATGTATATGGCTTTGTATCGCACGAACCAATGTGTTTCGAAAGATGGGGGTGCGAACTATTGTTTGGTGAGGACTGGACTCTAAATATTCCGATGTGGTTCTTGCTATCTTACATGCAATTGCTGTTCCTTGTTTATTGCCTTGGTAAGATTCCTAATTCCTGGATCAGATGGTCTGTTACACTTGCTTTAATGCTGGTCGGACTGGAGCTTGTGCGACATGGAATCAACTTGCTGTACATCGGAAGAACCTTGGAATATCTACCGTTTTTCATGATTGGAGATGAGTTACATAATGTTTCACATCGATTTCCTAAAGGAAAATATCCGTTCCTGACTGTTTCCCTGATCATAATCATAATATGGGGCAGACTATACTTATCACCGACAGACTATTACGTGCGCTGGTTTGTCGACTCTTCGCTTGCCTTGATATTGGCATGTTTATTATATAATTTGCTAAAATACAGCCATATTTTATCTAAAACTTTTGCTTTTTATGGCCGTAACTCAATCGTGGTACTTTGCCTGCATATACTGATTCTTGATGTAGTATGGAGATTGTGGTGGAATCAATTCGGACACCCCGATATGGTCGATGCCATGATTCAGACAGCGATAATAGCAATTCTGCTATATCCTTGCTGTATGCTATACTCAAAAAAAATTGGACCAAAACTTAAATAATGGCTCGATTACAACATATCGACATTGCTAAAGGCGCTGGCATTATTCTTGTGGTATGGGGGCATAGCCTCATCGAATTTGGGCATTATATTATCTATATGTTCCATATGCCACTATTCTTTTACCTTTCCGGAATCTTTCATAAATCATGCCGCTTGGGTGAGTTTTGCGAAAAGAGGGTAAAATCGCTGCTTTTTCCGTTATTGATATTCATGGCGGTCCTGTCTCTGCTGATTCCTTTTATCGGTGAAAGTTATGTAAGAATCAGTCCTCCACATTTTGGAGGTGTCTTTGGGCCTCTGTGGTTCCTTGTGGCTTTGTTTATTGTTTCAATTATGTATCATGTAATGATACAGTTTAAGCCATATAACCGACTTTTCTTGTGTTTCATTATTAGTTTCGCTTTAGGATACTTGCCCTCATTGTATGGAGTAGATAATTATATCTATGGCTTATCTGCATTTTCGGCACTTGTATTTTATGCAATTGGTAATATTATCGGCGACAAATATTTTGCGGGCAGAAGCAGACGATTGATAGGAGCTGTGTTTATATTAAGTGTCATAAGTATTTATGCAATGTATCTGATTAGTTTTAAGGTGTTCCACTATGAACTCACAGATATGTTTGATAATAATCTGCCTTCTAATTTCATCTTGTTTATAGTTTCAGCCATACTCGGGATTTCAATGGTTTTATCGTTCTCTATTATGATTAGCGGGAATAATAGAGTAGCAATGGCAGTCGCTTTTATTGGGGAATGTTCTATTTATATCTTTGCGTTCCACATGGCACTGATGGTAACTTCAAGAAAATATTTGCCTTTTAATGGACTGCTATTTGAACTATGTCTGATTCTTTGTAGCTTGATTTTGGGTTGCGTCTTACGTCAGGGTTTTAAAAAAATATTGCCGGCAATATTCAAATAATGAAAAAAGTTGTTTCAATAGTCATACCGGTATATAATGCCGGAAAATATATAAAGCGATGTATCGATTCGATTATTGGGCAAACGTTTAATGATTGGGAAGTCATTGCGGTAAACGATGGAAGCACCGATGATTCTTTGACAATATTAAACCAATATGCCGGAGATGACCGGATTACTGTGATAGACATACCCAATGGGGGAGTGGTCAATGCCCGTAAAACAGCATTATCATATGCTAATGGAATTTATCTGACATTTGTAGACGCCGATGATTACCTGCCTCCTGTGTCGTTGCAATTAATGGTCGACCGTTTGGTCTCGACAGATTCAGATCTTGTTGTCGGAGGGTACACATTATTATGGGAAAAAGACCGGAGAGAAAAGGAGATTAATAATAAAAAAGAATTTAATACGGTTGGTGATTGTATAAAATACTGTATTAAGAACGGTGAAACATTTTTACCCGTCAAATTATATAAGACAGATATATTTCGGGCATCTGTGAATATTCCTCATGATGTTACTTTTATGGAAGATACCATAGGTGTTCTTCAGTATCTTTCCGTATGTAAACGAGTAACATCTGTCGACAGCTCCATTTACGTATATTTCAAAAATACTGGTAGCGCCAGTATGTCGACAAATCCCAGGAAACTACTGTCAATGATTAAGGTTTCGGACTTCCTCATGCATTATGAGCCGTTCGAGCGTGGCGCTCATAAAATAGTTTGGGATAAGGCTGGAGACCTGTTATACTATATAATCGGACAACTTAATTATATTCCTGAAAGCAGGGAAAAAGTACGTCAACAGATTCAATGCTATATAAAAAATAAAGGTAAACTTATAGGTTTCAGGGATACGCTGTTGGCTTTATATCTTTCTTTGCCGTCAACCGCTATTGCCATACAACGAATACTAAATTCGTTCGGTATATTTAAGTCAATGATAAAGAGAAAAATATGGAAAATGATTCATTGATAAGGCCGAATGCTATAATAGGAATAATATTAGCTGTGGGATTTATCAGTTTTCCCACTATGTTGGTAATTGTAACAGCAATGATGTTGCAGGAAAACCAGGCTCGTCCGGCAAAGAATACCAGATGCTTGATATATGTACTGTTGGGCATGGCTCTCGGATATATAAACACAACTAAACCGGCGGAATACTCTGATATCAGTTACTATTATTGGCTGTATAACTGGGCATCTACCAAATCATTTTCCGAATACATTGATTTAATACCGAAAGAACCTCTCTATCACATTTATAACTATACAATGTCTTATCTGACATTCGGGAACTTCAAGCTTTTTGTTGTCATAACAACGATTCTGATGTATATTCCTGTAATGTTGGCATTTGATAGAATTTTTTGTGAAAACAGGATTGATACGAAATATGCAATTGCAGCTGCGGTAATATTGGCTTGTTTCAGCGAATATTTTTTCTATACCGCACAGATAATACGTCAGGTTCTTGCCGGAAGTCTTGCTTTCTACTTTGTTGTTCGCATGACTTATGAAGATGACAAATGGTCATACCTCGGACTTGCTTGCTCCGGGCTGATTCATGCTTCTGCATTTGTTTTTTGTATTTATTATATACTTAGATTTTCGGTTCGATGGCCGGTAAAAGTTAGATTTATTGTAATATTAGTTTCTTTTGTGATGTTTGGGGCTATTGTTGGATTTGTGGCATCTGTATCTGACCCTGATTCAACATTGGCGTATGCCGCAAACCGAGCGATTACAGGAGCCGGAGATGTAATTCATATCGGACTATTGCCACTTGCTGTATGTGCATCTATAGTTCCGATGGCGGTAATAATAATGCGAAAGTTGGACTGGAGCACAGGTATAACCAATATTATGCTGCTCGCTGTTTTCTTGGTCGCTTTTATTTTTGCCAATATGTCTAATCCGTTGTTTGTGTTGAGATTTATGGAGTATTGTTATATCTTCATTCCGCTATGTATGGTTTTGTCACTATATCTATTAAAACTGACATCGATAATTGTCATGGCAATGATTGTACTGTTGTTTAGGTTTGGAATGTCGCTCAACAAAGGTGATTTTCAATATGAGCAGTTTGTAAATATTTGCCTTGATGGTTATCCATTAATGCTTTTTAAAATTTTTGGGTGATGCATATAGTATTGGTTTGTCGTGAATATGTAGGTTCGGCTCGAGGTGGAGGCATAGGCTCTTATATGCAGGAGATAGCCCGGGCATATATTGCTAAAGGTCATCGAGTCACAGTTATTACAGCCTCTGATGACACCGTTAAAGAATCTGAAGCAAGCTCACCGGAAGGAATAAGAGTGATTGCTCTGTCTGGAGGTGATTTTCTTGTTCCCAAAGTTGAAGGTAATTCTAAAGTCAAGAAGCTTCGTTGTATCTATCGTTTTCATTCATATCGAAAAAAAATAAGAGATACTATAAAACGAATCTCAGATGCGGATATTATAGAGGTGGCTGATTACGGAGCTGAGGCATTGTATCTATCACATCTGAATATTCCCGTTGTCATAAGACTCCATACCCCTCAGTCTCTCTCTCGATTGAACGTTGGAATGGTAAAGCCAAAGTGGTGGATGTTGCATCGGACGTTGCCAATAAATGCTGAACGAACTATTTTTGAACAGGCAAAATATATAACCGGTTGTTCAAATGCTATCCTTGACTGGGTTGCTTGCCATTATGATATTTCAAAAGCCAAAACGGCCGTTGTTAAGAATCCTGTAACAATTCCATCTTTTGTCTCGACGCCTCAAAAGCCTTCAGGTAATTGTAAAACGATATTCTATGCCGGGACAATAAGTGAGACAAAAGGTGTCTGCGATTTGGTTGAGGCATGCCTGCTGCTTCGTAAGCAAGGATTTGACATCAATCTTAAACTGGCCGGTAAAGGTGGTTCATTCCACGATAGACTGCAAAAAAGGGTCACGGACAATGGTTGGTCCTGGATTGAGTTTCTTGGCAAACTTTCTCGCGAAGATGTTTTTAAAAACTATTTGTCAGCCGATATATGTTGTTTCCCTTCCTGGTGGGAAAACATGCCCATGGTCGTTTTGGAATCGATGGCATTGGGTGCTATTGTAGTATCGACCAATGCCGGTGGTACAGGGGAAATAATTACAGACGGCTATGATGGATTTTTATGCGAACGGAAAAAACCTGAGCAACTGTCGAAAACTCTATATAAAGCATTGACTTTGTCAGACGATTGTAGAGACGAAATAAAGGAAAATGCTAAGAAGACTGTTCGCGAAAAGTTTTCTGCCGACATCATTGCGAATGAAATGCTAGATTATTTTGAATGTGTTTTACAGGATTTCAACCACAATAAGATATGAGGATAACATGGGTTACACGAAGTTTTCTTGACTATCGGATACCGGTTTATGAAGCACTCGACAAGTTGTGCGGTCATAAGTTGACAGTCATTTATAATGGTGAAGTCGTGCCGCAAAGATGTCAAGACAAGTTGAGTCGAGTACTTGGAGAAAGAGCAATCCCTCTTTCTGGAGAGATTCGGCTTACCGGAGTTGCCAAGGACAACGCAACAATGGCAAACCGTGGCTTTAGAATACCTTTACAAAAAGGCCTTATTCGTGCAATTAGAGAATCTGAACCTGAAGTATTGCTATCTGATGGTTTCTTTCAATGGACTTACGCACCTTTGTGGGTAAGAGCTTTTAACACAAAGCATATTAAACATATAATGTGTTATGAGAGGACACCTCATACAGAACGTAATGCGGGAAAATTACGCACATTATATCGGAAATTTGTCTCTCGATGGATAGATGCCATTGATTGTAACGGCAGCCTGACGGCTAATTATGTTACAGATGCTCTGAAATATAACAAACCACTTGCATTCGGTCATATGACTGCTGAAACTGAAGGTGTTGCCAAAAGAACAAATATGGCTACACAACAACAGGTGGACGAGATCAAAACGAGTTATAATCTGCAAGGAATTGTTTTTCTCTATATTGGACAGCTGATTCCGAGAAAAGGAATAATGGAGTTGCTCAAAGCATGGCTTTATGCAGACATGAAAAATGCCACTCTATTGCTTGTCGGCGACGGAGAACAAAAAGACGAAATACACGACTTTATAAATCTACATCATCTTACGAACGTTGTTGTCGCTGGTTCTGTCAATTACGATGACCTTGGGCCCTATTATAAAGCTGCGGATTGTTTCATAATACCGACACTTGAAGATAATTGGAGTCTTGTTGTTCCTGAAGCAATGTCAGCCGGTCTTCCCGTTGCTTGTTCAATCTATAATGGTTGTCATCCTGAACTTGTTCATCATGAGAACGGATGGACTTTTGATCCGCTTGATTCCCAAAGCGTGATAAAAACCTTGAAAGCGGTATCTTCTAAAAAAGAGTATCTTAAGGAGATGGGAAATGAATCAAAACGTATTGTTTCAAAGCATACTCCCGCGCATGCTGCCGAAGAACTATATAGCCTATGCGAGGCAATTGTAAAGAAACGATGAATATTTCTACCCGCAAAAAGCTGTTTCAAGTATTATCTGCTGATAGTCAGAGATATAGACCCGGGGGGGGTAAAGTATTGCTTAAAAATCTAATGATTCCTGGCTATAGATATACCTTCATACTCCGAATCTGCTCCTATTTAAGCATAAAAAACAGAGTTCTATATAGACTGTTCTCGATTCTGCTAAGACATTATAAATATAAATATGGATTTGAAATACATCCATCAACAAGAATTGGAGCTGGCTTTTATATAGGTCATTTCGGAGGAGTTGTAATTAATACCAAAGCAACTATTGGATATAATGTGAATATATCTCAAGGTATAACAATTGGAAGTATTAACAGAGGCAAGAAAGAGGGTTTCCCTACTATTGGTAATAATGTTTACATTGGTCCTGGCGCCAAGATATTAGGAAACATCAGGATTGGCAATAATGTCGCTATCGGTGCTAATTCGGTAGTATTAAATGATATTCCGGACGATTGTTGTGTAGGGGGTATCCCTTCTAAAATAGTTTCTAATATTGGTGCAGGCCCGGAATATATCCAAAATCCGATAGACGTCACAACATATGAAACAGGAAAGTAAATTCAAACAATCGATTTATGGGATTGCAAATATGCTGATTTCAGATTCGATGTATACTCGATTGAAGTTCAAGCGAAATCTGAAATATTGGCCGGATTTGAAGAATCCCAAAACTTTCAACGAGAAATTATGCTGGTTGAAATTGCATCATCGAGACTCGATGATGTCAATTATGGTAGATAAGGCTGACGCAAAAAAATATGTTGCCGATATTCTTGGAGAAGAGTATATAATTCCGACATATGGAGTATGGGAGCGAGTTGAAGATATTGATTTTGACTCTCTTCCGAAGCAATTCGTCATGAAGGGAACTCATGACAGCGGTCGCGTAATTGTATGTGCTGATAAAGATACTCTCGATGTCGGCAAAGCCCGCAATGAAATGCAGCTCAGTCTTAAGAGGGATTTCTATGCTATAACACGAGAATGGCCCTATAAAAATGTTCCTCATAGAATAATTGCTGAAAAATTCATCCAACAGTCAGATGGTGGATTGACCGATTATAAGTTTTTCTGCTTCAACGGACATGTGGATTGTGTAATGGTGTGTCTCGACAGGCATATAGGCGATACAAAATTCTATTTTTTTGACAAAGACTGGAATTTCTTGAGACTTAATAAGCGTGGTGTCGCGGCGCCCGAGGGCTTTAATCTGCCACGCCCTGACGGGATCGATAAAATGTTTGAAATTGCTTCGGTATTGTCGCAAGGGCAACCGTTTGTACGTGTTGACTTGTACAATGTTAACGGAAAAATCTATTTCGGAGAATTGACATTTTATCCCGATGGTGGGGTCGACCCCAATATTCTCCGCTCGACCGATGAACGATGGGGCAATTTGTTGGATTTAAACGTGTTGGCGAAATGAATATAACGATAGTCGGAAGCGGCAATTCTGGATGCGCACATGCTTTCTGTCTGGCAAAAGCCGGACACAAAGTTTCTCTATTGAAGACCTCACATGCTTTGCATGATGATAATTTTGAGAAATTGAAATGCCAGCATGGCATATATGGGATAGATAATACGGATCAATCTCAAGAAAAAGTATTTGTGCCTCTTGATTGTATAACGAGAAATCCTGAAGAAGCATTTAAAGATGCGGAAATCGTATTTGTGCTTACTCAAAGCCTGCAGCATGAGAAGGTTGCAGAGTATATTTCTCCCTATATACAAGGAATAAAGGCGGTATGCATAGTTCCCGGTAACATGGGCAGCGTATATTTCAGAAGATGTCTTCCGGCAGAAGTTGTAGTTGCAGAAGGAGAATCGACTGTAATTGATGCTCGTATAATGGAGCCTGGAACGGTCAATATCCTTTTTCGTAATGTTCGAAACCTCATCTCATGCAATCCTGCGACCGACAATAAAAAGGGATTGCAGATTTTCCATTCATTGTTTGATACATATTGCGGTTGTCGAACCAATATCGTAGAATCAGCAATGCACAATCCTAATTTAGTGGTTCATACGGTCGGTACGATTATGTCTGCAAGCCGCATAGAGTATAGCGGAGGTGAATTTTGGCTGTATCGGGAAGGCTTTTCTCCGAGTATATGGAATCTGATTCGGGATTTAGATAAAGAGAAAAACGAAGTTATAGAAGCATACGGTGGTGTTGCTTGCGACTATATTGAATGTTGCAAGTTTAGAAATGAAGAAGATCTTAGTAAAGATGCAAAAGCCGTATTTGATGATTATTCTTTGAATGGGTCTCCCAAGGGGCCGGCTTCAGTACATAATAGATATCTTACCGAGGACGTTCCCAATGGACTATGCCTCTTGGAGTCTTTGGCGCAATATAAGTGTATTCCGACTCCTGTAACCTCTTCGTTGATTAGCATTGCATCTTCGCTTCTTGACACAGATTTAAGGGCAAAAGCAAGAACTTTATCATCAATGAAATTGACAGATGCTGAATTGAATCAAATGCTTGGTGCAACTGTTACATTGAGATAAATATGCATCATGACAATTTTGTAAAGCGTGTCGGATATAGCTTTTTGAAGCTGATTCCTGATTCGATTTATGTTCCTTTTAAATATCGAAAGGCATTTGGCCGATGGCCCGATTTGAAGAATCCACGCACCTTTAATGAAAAACTGACATGGCTTAAGCTGAATGATCATAATCCGCTATACACACGAATGGTGGATAAGTACGAAGCAAAACGCTATGTAGCCGACATAATAGGAGAGGAGTATATAGTGCCCACATATGGCGTCTGGGATAGAGCGGAAGATATAGACTTTGACTCTTTGCCGGATAAATTTGTCCTTAAAGCTACTCATGACAGCGGTAGAGTGATAATTTGCAGGGATAAATCTACGCTCGACAAGAATAATGCAATCAGAGAAATGCGTAAATCACTGCGTAGAAATTTCTATGCAGTGACGCGTGAATGGCCATATAAGAATGTAAAGCCCCGGATTATTGCAGAAAAACTCCTTGAGGTTACAGATGGCGGTGAAATTGCAGACTACAAAGTACACAATTTTAATGGTGTCCCGAAAGTAATTCTTGTGTGCCGGGACCGATTTAGAGAAACCGGTTTGACAGAGGATTTTTTTGATACGGAATGGAAGCATATCAGTGTGCGCCGGCCCGGGCATCCAAATGCTCCAGTGCTCGAGGATAAACCGGCGAAATTGTCAAAGATGCTTGAGCTTTCAGAAAAGCTTTCCAATGGTTATCCCTTCATGAGAACCGATTTTTATTGTGTGGACGGTAAGGTCTATTTTGGCGAAATTACATTGTATCCGGCATCGGCTTCAGTTCCGTTTATACCTCAGACTTTCGATGAATTATTTGGAGCAGAATTGAATATAACGAATTTCCAGACTAAGGGAATTTAATGATTTACAAAGTTCTGCATCTATATAAATAAGCTAAGTGACATAATGAAAGTTCTTTACGTTCATAATAAGTATTCTAAACCAAGTGGAGAAGAACATGCTGCCGGTGAATTGGTCTCCTTGCTTCAGGAACACGGCCATGAAGTCCGATGGTTTACAAGAAGCTCATCTGAAATTTCGAATTCTTTCTTTGGGAAAATAAAAGCGTTGATAACTGGTGTATATAATCCCTGCTCAGCAAAAGAATTATCAAGAATACTTGATGAATACAATCCGGATATAGTACAAGTACAAAACCTATATCCTCTATTATCATCATCGATTTTTGCTCCGATAAAAAAACGAGGCATTCCGGTCGTAATGCGTTGTCCAAACTATCGTTTGTTTTGCCCTGAAGGACTTTCATTGGATCCGGAAGGTAATATCTGTGAAAGATGTTGGGGTGGACATGAGTTCAATTGTGCCAGGCTGAATTGCATGGGTAGTCGAAGCAAGAGCATCGGTTATGCTGTTCGCAATTCATTCAGTCGAATTTCCGGCAATATTGTCAATGGAGTAGATGTGTTTATCGTACAGAGTGAATTCCAGAAACAAAAATTCATAAATCAAGGAATCCCGGCAGAGCGTATAGGAATACTTGCCGGTATCTCTCCCAAATTGGAACAGTCTCGTCCTGACGTTCTCGGGGAGTGGGTGAGTTTTGTAGGCAGGGTCAGCGCCGAAAAAGGAATTTACGAGTTTATAGAGGCCGCAAGGCTGAATCCTGACATCCCGTTCAAAATCGCCGGAAATCTTGATTCAAATTTTGTCATGCCCAAAAACCTTCCTGCCAATATCGAATTTGTTGGTTTTAAAAAAGGCGCAGACTTAGATGAATTTTATATCAACTCCAGAATTGTAGTTGTTCCGAGCAAATGGTATGAAGGATTCCCGAATGTAATTGTCAGGGCTATGTTACACCAGAAACCGGTAATTACATGCAATATCGGTGCAATGCAATCTATAATTGATGATAATATCAATGGCATATTGATACCCCCAGGAAATGCTGAAGCTTTATCTGAGGCCGTGCGCCAGATATATTGTGACGAATCCCTCTGCCGCGATTATGGGCGGAACGGTTGTGATAAAGCCGGCAAACTATACTCACGGGAGACTATATATGACGACTTGATGAATATTTATCGTGAGGCAGGTGTGATGCTGCAATAAGATTACCATATAGAGCCATGTATTTCGTGTAATTTTTTTTTCGAATTATCTGTATTAATTTAGACTTATGAAAGGAATAGTACTTGCAGGAGGGTCTGGAACACGATTGTATCCAATCACCAAGGGAGTATCAAAGCAAATGCTGCCGGTCTATGACAAGCCGATGGTGTATTATCCGATTTCCACGCTTATGCTTGCCGGAATACGTGATATTCTCATCATATCCACACCGACTGATCTGCCAGGTTTTCAGCGTCTGCTTGGCGACGGCTCGGACTATGGAGTGAACTTTTCCTATGCCGAGCAACCATCGCCCGACGGGCTGGCACAGGCATTCATCATTGGACGCGATTTCATTGGCGACGATAGCGTGTGCCTGGTATTGGGCGACAATATATTCCACGGAGCCGGTTTTTCAGACGTACTCAGGGAGGCTGTCAATGCCGCTGAACGCGACGCCAAAGCCACTGTCTTCGGCTATTGGGTCGATGATCCTAAGCGCTATGGAGTAGCAGAGTTCGACCGCGAAGGCAACTGCCTCTCTATCGAAGAGAAGCCGGAGCATCCTAAGTCGAATTATGCCGTTGTTGGTCTTTATTTTTATCCGAACAAAGTCGTGGACGTTGCCGCACGTATCAAACCCTCAGCACGCGGTGAACTTGAAATCACCACTGTCAATCAGGAGTTCCTCACAGATGGCGAGCTGAAAGTGAAAACGTTGCCCCGAGGCTTCGCGTGGCTCGATACAGGCACTCACGATTCGCTTGCCGAAGCCTCTATATACGTCGAAGTCCTCGAAAAACGTCAGGGGCTCAAAATTGCCTGTCTGGAAGGCATCGCCTATCGCAAGGGGTGGATTTCCCGTGAAAAAATGATGGAGATTGCAATGCCCATGCTAAAGAATCAGTACGGTCAGTACCTGCTTAAAGTCATAGCCGAAATAGACCATACAGAATCTCCGAATCTCGACTGATATGGACATAATTAAAACAGATATTGAGGGAGTTGTTATCCTCCGTCCCCGTATCTTTACAGATGCCCGGGGCTATTTTTTCGAAAGTTTTTCCCAAAGAGAGTTCAACGAAAAAGTACAGCCTGTAGATTTTGTACAAGATAATGAATCATGTTCCTCCTATGGCGTCATGCGCGGACTCCACTTCCAGCGTCCCCCCTTTACACAGGCAAAGCTTGTGCGCTGCGTCAAGGGGGCTGTTCTTGATGTTGCAGTAGATTTACGCAAGGGCTCGCCTACATATGGCAGACATGTGGCTGTCGAACTCTCTGAAGACAACCACCTCCAGCTTTTTATTCCACGCGGCTTCGCCCATGGCTTTGCGGTGTTATCTGACATTGCCGTGTTCCAGTATAAATGTGACAATTACTACGCACCACAGGCTGACGGTGGCATATCGATTGTCGATTCCTCGCTCGGAATAGACTGGCGCATCGACCCTTCCGAAGCCATACTTAGCGAAAAAGATAGCGGACATCCATTATTGGCGGACTTTGAATCACCTTTTGAAATATGAATATCCTCATAACCGGCGCCAACGGACAGTTGGGAAACGCCATGCGTATTGCGTCGACCAACTCGACCGACATTTATATCTTCACAGACGTGGCAGAGCTCGACATAACAGACCCGCAAGCCGTAGCCTCCATCGTGACCGACCAGAATATTGGTGTAATTGTAAACTGTGCCGCTTACACCAATGTTGACAAAGCCGAAGAAGATGTCGCCTTTGCCGAAAATCTGAATGCCGTCGCTGTTCGTAATCTTGCCGAAGCCGTTAAAGCCACTGGAGGCACTCTCA
>CAMNRO010000037.1 GCA_946553045.1 uncultured Porphyromonadaceae bacterium
GGGGGGGGGGGGGGGGGGGGGGGGGGGGGGGGGGGGGGGGGGGGGGGTTGGTTGGTGGTGGGGGGGGGGGGGGGGGCGGGCCGCCCCCCCCCCCCCCCCCCCCCCGCCCCTACTGCCTTGAAAAACTGAATTATGACACACAGCCCTACTGCGGGGCGGTTGGTTTGCGGGCGGATCAGAAGAAGCGGAGGCGGCGACGGGATTTCTTTTTGTGGCCGTAGCCGTATCCGTAGCTGCCGTAGCCGTATCCGTAGCCATACCCGTAGCTGTAGCCGTATCCGTAGCCTCCGTGGAGTTCGACGCCGTTGAGAATGATTCCGACGGGTCCGAGGGTGCCTTCGTCGTAGAGCGCCTGGATATCGGGGAGCTGCCTGCGGTCGAGGCTTCCTACGCGGATAACGAATAGCGATAGGTCGGCCACGCGGTTGGATATAGCGGCGTCGGCGACGATTCCGACGGGAACGGAGTCGGCTATGATGTAGTCGTAGCGTTTGCGGAGCTCGTCGAAGAGTTCGTCGAGGCGGTTTGAGCTGAGGAGCTCGACGGGGTTGGGGGGCACGATGCCCGACGGAATGACGTCGGGTTGCCCTTCGCGGGCCACGATGATGTCGTCGACGGTAACCGACGGGTCGTAGAGGTAGTTTGTGAGGCCGGTGGCGTTGTGGGGCATGCCTGCGCGGTGCGAGAGTGTGCCTTTTCGAATGTCGAGGTCTACGAGGGCAACTTTTTTGCCGCCTGCGGCGAGGGCTTCGGCAATGTTGATGACGGTATATGTCTTGCCGGCGCCTTCGCGGAAAGATGTTGTCATGAGCACCTTGGCCTGTTTGCCGTTGGCGCGTGTCATCATGTTGATGTTTGCTATCACCATTCGGAATGCGTCGCCGGTGATGGCGTTCATGGAGGCCTGTTTTTCTTCGTGGGCCTTGCGTGTGCTCAGGAGCGGGCGGCGTGCGTCGAGTTTATTGTTGAGGGGCACTTCGCCGAGGAATGGAATGGCGACGGCTTCCTTGATGTCGCGTCGGCCGCGCACGCGGGTGTTCATGAATGCCGACAGGAGCATGATGACGGTTGGTATGAAGAGCCCGGCGAGTCCTCCGAGAGTGAGAATGCGGTTGCGCTGAGGCGAAATGCGGGCAACACTGCCGTCGGGGCCGTCGATAATGCGGGCGTTGTTGTCGGCCATGGCCTGTGCGAGGGCGTTTTCTTCGCGTCGGTTGAGGAGGAAGAGGTAGAGCGATTCCTTGATTTTCTGCTGGCGCTCGATAGATAGCATTTCGCGCTGTTTGCGGGGTATGGTTGCGATGCGCGATTCGGCGTCGCCTTCGTAGCCGCGTGCGTCGCGGCGTTTCACTTCGATAGATACGATGATGTTGTCGACGCCGTTGAGAATGTTCTTGCGCAGGAGCTGAAGGGCGTTTGTCATTTCTTCGATGACGGGGTTTGCGTCGGAGCTTTCGTCTTTGAGGCGGTCGCGCTGCATTTTCACCGAGTTATACTGCGAAATCTGGCTCTCGATAGACTGGTCGTTGATTCCGAGGTTGGTCGGAATGAGGTCGTTGGAGCGGGCTGGGTCGGTGAGATATTCCTTGATGAAGAGGGCAATGCGCAGCTGGGTGTCGAACTGGAGGGCGTCGGCGTTGTAGCGGGCGGATTCGCCCATGTATCGCGATGTCATCGAGCCGATGTCGACCACCTGGTTTTCGCGGCGGTATGACTCGAGTTCGGACTCGACACCGCCGAGTTCGCGGCCGATGATCTGGAGGCGCTCGTTGATGAAGTTGGCGGTGTTGACGGCAACCTGGTTCTTGTCGTTGATTGATTCCTCGTTGTAGACCTGTATGATGGTGTTGAGGAGGGCGATGTCGAGCTCGGGCGAGCCGGAGGTGACGGCGATGTTGATGATGGTACCGTCTTTTTCTTCCTGTCGTATTCCGAGGTTGGCTGCAATGCGGTTTACGGCGGCGAGTTCGGGCTCTTTGGTGATTTTGATTTCCTTGCCGATCCAGGCGGCCGACATGTAGGCTGTTTTGCTCACCATCACGTGTGTGCCTTTGATTTTATACATCTTGCCGTAGCGAATTGCCGAGGTGTGGTTTTCGCCGTCGGGGCCCGGAATGATTATCTTGGCCGATGTCGAGTCGACGGGAACGACCGAGAATGCCAGGGCTGCCTTGGGGGCTATTGTGGGGAAGGTTACTTCGACGGGCGATACGCCGTAGATGTTGACGTCGCGGAGGCGCTGGCGGGTGGTGTATGTGATGTCGGCGCGTGTGCGGGCCACGACTTCCTGGAGGAGGCGCTTGGAGCGGAACTGGAGGATTTCGTTTGTCACATTCACTCGGTTGATAGAGTTGTCGTATCGGTCGAGGCCGCCGGTCGATGTCTTGTTCGAGGGGTCTTTGATTATTACTTTGGTCTGCGCGAAGTAGACGAAGGGCGATGTTGCCGACTGGTACCATGCGATGGCTATGCATATCGCTATGGACAGCACGTACCACGGCCATTTCGACAGGAGGTAGAGCAATATGTCGGCCAGATTCGGCCCTTTAGACTGAGTGTTTCGGTTGTCTGATGACATATTCTGAAATTAGGGGACGTTTTGTGATTAATGTTTTGTAACCCAGATGACTGATGTGGTGGCGGTGACGATAGACAGGGTCACGGTGAGCCACTGGAGGAAGTTTGTCTTTTCCTCGCTCTTGGGTTTTTTGGGGCGGACGTAGACGATGTCGTTCTGCGCGAGGTAGTATGCTGGTGAGTTGAAGATGTCGGAGCGTCTGATGTCTACGGTATAGACTTTTCGGGTGCTGCCTTCTTCGCGGATAACTGCTATTTTGCCGAGGTCGGCGTTGTTAGCGAGGTCACCGGCCTGGGCTATGGCTTCGAGGAGTGTTATGCGGTCGCCGTCGCATGTGTGTGTGCCGTTATGGTTTGCGGCGCCGAGGACGGTGTAGCGGAAGTTCTTGAACTCGATGTTTACGATGGGGTCTTTGATATAGTTGCCGTCGATGATTCGCTGGCGTATCATGTCGGAGGCTTCGGCAATTGTGAGGCCGGCGACGTAGAGTTTGCCGAGGACGGGGAAGTTGATGTCGCCTTCGTTGTCGACGCGGTAGAACTGCTCGTCGACAGAGCCTCCTACTTTACCGTTTTCCGACACTTTGAGTGTGCCGGGTGTGACGTTGAAGGGCACGGCCAGTTCGGGGTTTTTGCAGCTTACGGTGATCTGAAGCTTGTCGTCGCGCTGGATTGTCGGCTGGAAGCGTTGTGTGATGGCATAACCCTGGTCGTCGGTCATGTCAGCCAGATAGAGATAATCCTTCTGCGATTTACACCCGCCGGCACCGGAGAGTACCAGCAGGCATAAAAGTGTTTTTAAAACAGTTTTCATCAAATATACGCGTAATGATTGGTTAATATTTCTTGTCAAGAGCCTTGCGGCATGTGACAGCGGCGTCGCTGTCGGGCAGGCATTCGAGGATGCCTGTGTTTGTGAGGTCGAGAATCGTCAGCGCTGTCGAAGAGGCGGCTGAGTATAGGTTTTTGTCGGAGGTCATGACCGACATGCCGGGTATGAAGGCCACGAAGGCTTCTATGCCCGAGAGGGGTGTGAAGCGGTTGACGGGGGCCTGGCGCAGGCGTGCGATGCCGCCGAGGGGGAGGGAGGCTTTGCGCCAGCAGGGTGTCTTGCCGCTCCAGGGTGTGCCGTGGACGAGGATTCCGCGGTCGTCGGCGGTGATGAGTGGGCAGTCGTCGTTGAGGAGGGTGCAGCCGGTGAAGGTCTCGGTCCAGAGGCGCGAGTGGGTGCTTTTGCCGGTGCCGCTTTTGCCCATGAAGAGGAAGGCGCGGCTGTCGCAGCCTACGACTGAGGCGTGCACCATGAGGGCTCCGCATGATGCGGCGAACTGGGAGAAGAATATCCGGCTCATGGAGTCGATGACGAAGTTGGCGTAGGAATCGTCGGCTCGCAGGCCGATGACGGCCCGCCGCAGGCCTTTGTCGATGTGCATGAGGCGGGGATACTGGCCGGGGCAGGGGGTGAGGGCCACGCACCATTCGGTGCCGGCGTCGTGGAGAGAGGCTTTGCCGAGGTCGTTGTACGACACCGACAGGGGGCGCCCTGCGGGGGCGTCGGGGAGGCTGTCGGCTGTTTCGATGCTGAGTGTGGCGGCAGAGGCGGGCACGTCGGTGCCGCTGCAGACGAATGGCCGGAAGTTGTGGGGCACGGTGGCGTCTGTCCAGGGTGTGCCGGCAATCAAGAGGTGCAGGCCGCCTATGTTCAGCAGGAGATTCATAGTAAATGTGTTTTGAAATACCCTCTTGGAGAAGGGGCAGGAGACCGGCGGCCGAATCAGTGGGCGTGGCTTGTGGCGGTACCCTTTATGGCATCAATAATCATGGGCCGCCGGTCTTATGCCTCGTTCAGTGTATTTGTCCGATGAGGAGCCGTACGAAGTGCCAGAAGGCCTCGGCGGGTGCTGCAGAGGCGGCGAAACGGCTCCTTTTGAGGAACATCGAGAGTGTGTGGAATTTTCCGCGGGCGGCGGGGCCGGCTGCCGTGTCGGCGCCGAGGGGATGGTGGCCGAAGTTGCCGCCTTCGTCGATTATATTCATCAGCGTTGCCGGAGCTATGGTTGTGCCTTTGCGGGGTCGGGCAGGGGGGAGCATTTCGGCGTCGGCGTGGAGGTATTCTATGAGGAAGTTGTTGAGGAGGGCTGTCCAGCGCGATATTCCGAGAATGGCGCATGCTTCTTCGAATTCGGCGGGATTGTATTGTCCTTTGAGGGCGTATGCGGCGCACATGTAGTCGCAGAGGTGTCGGAGGCCTATTCCGGTGCCGAATACATGGTGCATTATGTGGACGTTTATGAGGAGCAGTTCGAGCAGCGGCGTTGGCGACGGAATGGCGTCGGTGGTATTGCCGATTGAGCTGTCGGAACGGCGTTTTGCGAATTGTTCGAGGTTGCGGGCTGTCAGAGGCCGCGAGATGTTGATGAGGCGGCGGTGGAGCTCGACAACGAAGCCGCGGAATATGAATGAACGGCTGCCGTCGGGGTGCGAATGTATGTCGGGGTCGATGGTGCGGGCGAGTCTGATGGCTTGCTTCATCTCATTGCGGGGCAGCCAGAGGTCTATGTCGCCGCACTCTCTGAGGTCGGGTGTGGGGTAGAAGCGCGCTACGGAGAGTCCTTTCTGCACGACGGGGTGCAGGCCTTTGCGGCGGAGCATTGCCACGAGGGCTGCCACGGCTTCCGACATGGCGCGGCCAGAGGTTTCGATGGCGTCGACTCTGGCTACCCAGCGGGGCAGCAGCGAGCCCGGGGGAAGGAGGCTGTCGGGCAGCCGGCAATATGCGTCGTAGCATATTCCGCAGACTGTCTGGCGCCGGGCCATGGCATATATGCTGTTCCAGTCTTCTGCCGAGAGCGGCCGGAATAGGCTTTCGTCGGGTGTGGCTCCGCTGATGCCGCAGCGCACCAGCTCCATGAAGGCTTTTTGAGCGGGATGCCCGAACGACTGTTTTTTCTGCATTTTCAGATGTTGTTAAACAACCTCTCAGGAGGTTTCGGTGTTTCAGCCGACAATGATACCGGCTTCTTTCCAGGCGAGCAAGATGTGGTTTACATCGGCGAGGGCGGTGTCGTAGTCGACATCGTACTCCCGGCACAGCAAGGAGGCGAGGGCGGCGCTGTCGACGCCATTATGGCCGGCTGCGTTCCATATGAATGCAGCGGTTTCGTTGAAGGTATGGACGGTTGTGATGTTGGTATCGTGCTCGGATACGTCGACGAGCATGTATCTGTTGCCGACCTTCCGTAGTTTTAGATTGGACTTGAGGTTCATTCTGTCAGAATTTTTTACCGCAGATTATAGACATTGTGGTATCGTATATGATTTTGATGTCGCGGCCGAAAGAATAGTCGCGCAGGTAGTCGATGTCCATTTCGGCGCGTCTCACCATCTGGGCGAGGGTCTCGGTGTAGCCGTTATAGAGGGTCGCTTCGGAGAAGAGGCCCGGACGGATTCTGAACAGCAGGCGGTAGTCGGGGTATTTCTCGATAATCTGCTGTGTGAAGTAGGGGCGTTCGGGGCGCGGGCCGACGATGCTCATGTCGCCGCGGAGAACGTTCCACAACTGGGGGAATTCGTCGAGGTGATGGTCGCGGAGAAATGCTCCGATGGCGGTGAGGCGCGAGTCGTTGTCCTCGCATAGGCGGGGCACACCGTCGCTCTCGGAGTCGATGCGCATGGAGCGGAATTTGTAGATTGTGAATTCCTTTCCGTTGAGTCCGACGCGCTTTTGGGAGAAAATCGGGTTGTGGAAGTCGTAGAGCCATATGAGAATGGCTATGACAATGATGAACGGGCTGAATATGGCGAAGGCCGACAATGCTACGAGAATGTCGAAACTTCGTTTTATCTGTGTCTGAGACAGCGAGAGGCGGTAGTTCTGGCCGGTTTTGTATGTCTGTTCGTGCAGCTGCCATTTTTCGGGACGCTGCGACAATTTTTTGCCGGTTTTTTCTACAGATTCCTCGAAAGCGGGCACTGTATTAAATTCAAATTCCATAGAGCAAGATACGTAATGCAGATTATACGTTTGGTTGTTGTTCGATTGCCGGAAACAGGCGATTTTTATAATGTATGGTTCGATAATAGTTGGTTATGCTCGTCGATTATCTCCGGCATGTTGCGCCGCAGGTAGGAGCCGATGCTGTTGTATGCGATGTTGAGCCTTGCGGCTATCGATTTTAGCGGCTCGGGCGTCGTGCGGTATATTTCGATTGCCTCGGCATATTTTTCGGAGCAGCGTCGAAGCACTTTTTTACCGTTTGCCAGGTGTGTCATGCCCATTTTCTGCCAGAGTGCGTTGTGGTGTTCCTTGAGGTAGGCGCGGAATACTTCGGGAATGAAGCCGAATTCTTTTGCTATTTCCTCGACCGATTGCGAGCCGGCCTCGAGCTTTTCGACCGCAGGGGCGTATTTCTCGGCGACAGCCGGCCGGAAGGCTTTTAGTCCGCGGAGGGTGGTGCGGTCGGAAGCGCCGGCGGGTATTGCGGCTCCGCGGCGTTCGAACATCAGTTTTTTGTGCCAGAGGCGCATGTGTGTGCGGAATGCGCTCAGAACATTGCCTGTTATAGCGCAGATTTCTTTCATGGAGAGCGTAGTGGTGCGGTATAGCTCTACGGCCTCGGAGTATTTCCGGGAGTTGGCGGCACCGGATTTTCGCACGGCACCGGTTCCGCAGGTTTTGCCGATCTGCGGCCGGTTTTTGCCGTCGCGCCGTTTTGTTTCGCGCTCCGATACCAGGTTTCTGAGGTACATGAGGAGATGTTGTTTAAGTCCTGAAAAAGAGACGTCGCAGGCTTCGGCGACCTGGCCGATAGTCATGTCGGTGGTCTGTAGCATTTCTATTGCGGCGGCGTAGGCCTCTGTCACGAGCGGGCGTGCCCCGCGGTGGAAATGGTCGGCGATTCCGCGCCGGCGCCGTTCGTTTTCTCTCTGTTCAAGTATTTCGGGATAATGCACTTTCATTTGGTTGGCGAGGGAGGATGCGTCGAGATTGTATAGGCGCGCAATCTGCGATATGTTGAGGTCTATGTATTCTTCGCTGTCGCAAGCCTCGATGGCATCGTGGTATTTCTCGCGGCTGCGCGGTGTCTGGCCTTTGGCGCTATACATCTTTTTTTTGCGGTCGGATTCGGGAGCGAGCCCGTGACGCATGTACATGAGGTCGCGGTGGTGCCTCTGGAGATAGCTTGAAAATCCGGAGCGCGATACGCCGCATTGACGGCAGATTTCTGTTATGGTTTTGTCGGTGGTGCGGTAAAGTTGTAGCGCGGTTCCGTATTTTTCCATGGTATTCAGGATTTTTTAAGATTCTCAATCCTTGAGAGACTCTACAGCTGCCTGTAGACGGCAGTGATATTGTCGATGAAGGTGTCGATGGTGAAGAGTTCTTGCCAGCGCTTCCGGGCGTTGTGGCCGTAGGAATTCGGACCGTCGCTCTTTTCGGTGACTTTTATTATGGCTTCGGCAAGTCTGTGGGGCGAGCCGCAAGGCGCGTTCAGGCCCGAAATGCCATGGGCATTCACCCACGAAGTGCCCGAGCCCGGGATTTCGGTTGCCACAACGGGCGTTCCGGCCGACATGGCTTCAATCAGTACTATTCCGTAGGCCTCGGTGCGTTCTACCGATGGAAGGCAGAAAACAGAGGCGGCTTCCATGAGGGCGTTTCGCAATTCGTCGCTTATGCGGCCGGGCATGTAGACCTTGGACTCGAGGCCGTTGTCGGCAACCAGCTTGCGCAGCGGTTCATACAGCGGGCCGGAGCCGGCTATCACCACGGCATAGTCGTCGGGCAGGTAGCGGGCGGCGAGTATGAGATTGTCGAAGCCTTTGTAGGGAATCATGCGGCCTAAGGAGAAGACAATTTTTCGGTCGCTGGTGAGTTTGCGTGCCTCCGAGACGGCTTTGCTGTCGGTTATGACAGGCGCCACGCCGATTGGCACACATTGGAGTTTGTCGGCTACGCGGCAGAGCTCGCGAGAGCCTTTGGCGTAGTTTGGAGATGTGCAGATGACGGTGTCGGCTCTGCGCAGGAGCCAGCTCTGGAGGGGACGGTAGGCGTGGAGCAATATTTTCTGCCGCAGGATATCGGAATGCCAGTGGAGCACGACCTTGCCTTTATACCCGCACATGAACAATGCCAGCGCCGCCATAGGGTCGGGATGATGGATATGGATTATGTCGTAGTGGTGAGCGATACGTCGCAGATGCGAGACCATGGCGGGCGCAATCATAGTGCCGCTGGCTTTGAGAAGAGAAGGAACAGCTGTGACACACCCGTATTCGTTGAGTCTGATTTCCTGCTTCTTGTTGTCGGAACTGGCACACAGCATGTCGCACTCAATGCCTCGGGCCGAAAGCCCATGCGTCAAGTCGAACATCACCTTTTCCACACCGCCCAACACAGGCCAGAATTTCCCGATTTGGAGTATTTTCATAAAAAACGTATTGCTAACTGTTTAGCAGACTTTGGTATAGTTGCAGATAGTCGTTATAGCGGTCTTCTTTTCTGAAATTAGCAAGAGCGAACTCCCTGCAAGCTTGTGAGAAAGCGTTTTTGCCGAGTGCTTCTATTTCTCTGACCGCGGCGAGGAGACCGTCGGTGTCGCCTTGCCCGACGATGCGACCTGTGGCGTCTGTTATGGATTCGATGCTGCCACCTGTGCGGTATGTGACTACAGGTGTGCCGCAAGCGATGGCTTCGAGGTTGACGGTCGGATAATTATCCTGATATGTAGGATTGACGAAAACCGATGATACTGAATATAGTTCGGCGAGCATATCGATGTTCTCCGTGCGGCGTATCCATTTGATTGAGGCTGGGAGACGTCGGGCCGTTCTGTCGTCTATTCCTACGAGTACGATTGTTTCGTCCGGGTTTAGTTTTTCGGAGAGCGCGATGAAGTCGTCGAGACCTTTCTCTGGGCTCCATATACTTGCAAGACCGAGGATAATTTTTTTGTCGCTGTCGATTCCAAGGCGTTTTCGCATGGCGTTGCCGCTGCAGGGGCGGAATACCGAGGTGTCGATTCCGTTGTGTATAACCTGGAACTGATATTCTTTGAAGAATGAACTGGCCATTTCATTGCGCATCCATTCCGAGACTGGCACAATCACCATTCTGTCTTTGGGTATGGATGTGAAGCAACGGCGTTTGTCGATGTAATTACGGCGAGAGCGGTCTATAATCAGGCTGCGAGGAAATGCACCTCGCTGCGGACAGTTTCCGCACCCTGTCTTCCATCTGTCGCAGCCTATATATGAATAATGATAGCAATGACCGGTATAAAGCCAGCAGTCGTGAACTGTCCAGATTACTTTTACGTTGCTATTTTTGAGATAATCGAAAAAAATAGGGTAGTTCAGGAAATATCCGTGGATATTGTGGATATGGATTATGTCGGGTGATATTTCTTGAAGCTTTTCAACAAACGCACGGGTTGCGGAGCGAGAGCCAAGTCCATGTCGGTCGAGCGAGCGCGTGAGAATGCCGTGGAAGGCAGTGCTCCATTTGTCTCCGACAGGTATGGTTTCTGTGGAGCATGGCCTTATGCCGTCGCGTCCTTTGCCATAGGCACACCAGTTGCGCCAGCCCTTGCTTTCGGCCAAGGCTCCAATTTCCTGCATGATACGTCCCGTTGATGTGCTTGTTCGCAAAACGGGGTTTATCTGCACTATTCGCCCTTTCTCGTTCATTGGTATGTAAGTCTTTCGAAGAGCGATATCCACTGATTCATCACTCGCTCTTCGGAATATCGATTGACGACTGTCGTGGCCGCACGGCCCATTTGTTGCCGACGTTCATTGTCGGACATCAGCAGCAAAATTGCATCGGCAAATGATTCGAGGTCTCCTTCCTTGATGATAATTCCGTCTGTATCGGGGGTAATGATGTCGCGTGGACCACATTTATAGTCAAAAGTAACTACAGGCAATCCTGCCGACATGGCCTCAATCATTACCATCGGAAAGCCTTCGTAGTTGGAGGTCATGGCAAGAATTGAACTTCCGGCATATTCGCGGGCGATGTTTCCGGTAGGAGCATTGATTTTCGCGGAGTCGGTAAGTCCTTTTTTCACAATCATTGCATTTAACTTTTCGCACCATTCGCCCTGGCCGAAAATATCAAGGCTCCAGCCCTCGGAGACTTTGTCTTTTTTTACCAGTTCCCATATGTCGATGAGTCGGTCGAAACCTTTCTGAAAATCAAGACGCCCTACGGCAATGACACGCTTGGCTGCACAATCGCTTTTCAAAGGCATTGGCAGAGCGGCATTTGGAATAGCCGACATATTGGGCTGATTCCTCCAGTAGTTCATGTCTTCTTCCGTGAGGACTACAAAACTGTCGAACTTACGAGCAAGTTTTTCGTCCTGACGGCTGCGATATCTGTCGATGAGTCCGATGAGTCCTTTTCGGCCATACTGAATTCGAAAAAAGCGGTTGAAGTGCAGTTCGAGCACTTTTTTGCTTCCATCTTTTATTTTTGGTATAAAAGAGGATTCCGAAGGATAAAGCGATACAGTGATGTCGGCCTGTTCGCGCATGAGCAGTTCCGTTAGCCGACGGCGATGCAATCTGCGCTTATGCAGATATGAGGGAATTCTTTTGAAAAGAGGTTTGTCATTGTCTAAAGAATAGTTGATGTCGAGGTCAATCATTCTGACGCTCTCAGGAAAATTATAGAATGGAGGGCGGAGCTGCTGGTCTGTCGTGACCACAACCACTTCGTGTCCAGCCTCGCTCAGCCACTTAACCTTATTGAGCAATACACGCTCCATCCCTCCTGGATTATACAGAGAGCAATGACAATATACTATTTTCACCTTTTATCAAGCTTTTTCTGTAAGCTTCATATAATTATAATTCTCTTTGGCCGAAATGCACAGGAATGGCGCAAATACCACAAAAAGGTCAGTCGAAACCTTGAACCATTGGATAAAATTGATAGCAAGTGCCATTAAGAACATCCATTTGAATAGTTCGAAACGGTGTATGCAAATGCAGCATACACGGATAAAGAACAATGAGAATGCAGACAATCCGATAATTCCGAAATAGAAAATATAGCGTAAATAACCGATATCGGTCCCCATATAATATCCGCCAAATATTTTTCCGACGTAATAAGGATCAAATGTATCGAGGGAATTGTCCGCAGGGTTATTTATATATCCATCTCCGATAAGCCATGTTTTGGTATTGTCGGGCCATACAATCATATTCTTCAGAATGTCGTTCGAATTGGACTGCCACTCTCCCTTCTCAAAAAGAGAGAAGAAGCCTTCAAAACCAAAACGTAGATTATCCTTGAAAACCTCGTTGGTGTTATATAGGTATGAAGAGATAATAATTGCAATTGCCATTATTGCGACCATTATCATAAGTAGCCTGCCATTTCCTCTCTGCGTGAAGGAGATAATGAAAAGGAACGAAAGAGCAACCCCCACACCGATAATTGTAGAACGAGAAATTATATCACCGACGACAGTTATAAAGAATATGGAGCATAGGTATATTATAACAGACCAATACTTATTGTTCTTGAATAGCAAATATGTGATATATGAGGCCATGACTATAACTGCCGCGAAACGGAAACCGGCAACGTCGAGTGAGCAACCTATGCCATGTAGACGATCCTCGTCTGTATTACCCATGTAGCCTTCTCCGGAAAATGTCGAAGCATGCCATTGTGACGCATCTGGAAAATAGTCGAAAACAAGAGCAAGAATACACTGGAGCACGCATACCGAAAGTAGATAATTGACCATCAAGGGCACCGAAATACCACCGTGCAAGGCTTTAATAAGCCTTACGATAGCATACGCTCCTCCGAGCCAGACCCACATTGACATAAAATATGTGGTGAATGTGTTATCTGGCGTATGATTTATAGTTATGCTTATAAATGCTATGAGAGATATTGCAAAAGCCCATAGCGACAGATTCAAGAAATCTTTATCGAAGAAGCCGTTTCCTCTTTTAGTCAGAGTGATGCCTAAAAGAATAACCCCGATAGCAGCAAGAATCATCTTGGAGTTTGCCAGGGGAAAGGCTGTCAGTATGAAGGGGAAATAATAGCAACTCGTTACTGCTACAGCAAATAATACCCCAAAAGGTTTTAATGCTTTCATCTGTATATGATGCCGTAGATAAATTTGAAAACTAAAATGTTGTAGAGAGTATTTACAACACTGAGCCTATGAGCTGCCGACCACTGTAATATTCGAGTGCGGATTGCTTGTCTATGATTGCTCATGATATCTTTGTTGGATTCCGGATACCATTTTCGCCAAAGTTTTATATCGTTTTTGCGACCACTGAACAGAAACGGCAACTTGACATTGAGTTTGAACCAGTTTATTTCCTGTTCGATTGTGTCATCTTTGATTTCAGAATTAAGGAAATGGCAGAGGTCAGAAGTGTTGCTTTGCAACTCTGTCAGATGTTTCTGAGAATAAATTTGGGTCATGGCACCAGAATTCGTGCGGACATAATGGTAAAGTGGCTTTTGAATGTTGCCGACGCGTCTGGCCTTGGCAAGAAGCTTGATCATAGTCATGTCTTCACCCATGGCCCGACCTTCAGGAAAGCGGAGTCCGGTTGATTCATATAGACTACGGGAAATGAGCTTGTTCCATACGTTATACTTCATGCATCCCGCCAGGACTATAGAAAGGGCTTCTCGCGGAGAGGACGCAGATGGCTGAGGCATTATCCGGCAATTGGTCTTGAAAGTCATGAACCAATCGCACCATACATAATCGCAGCTTTCGCTTATGGCTTTTTTGTAAAGGCATTCGAGCATGTCTGATTCTGCGAAATCGTCGCTGTCCCAATGAAATATATATTCGCCTTTGGCGGCATCTAATCCGGTATTGCGAGCTGCTGGAAGACCTCGGTTTTCGTGATGTCGGATAATGCGGATATTTCGATACGGATAGCGGTCAATAATGTGTCTGAGAATGTCGATACTTTTGTCAGTAGAGCAGTCATCGACGAAGATAAATTCGACCTCTTTCAGAGTCTGGCTCATCATTGACTCTGCTGCACGTTCTATAAAGTTTTCGACTCCATATACTGGTGCTATAACTGAAATCTTAGGGGGTCTTTCGCCTGCCATATACAAAATATCGCACAAGTATTTTTATACGCTTCAATAAAGGAAGCTGGTCCAGCTCATTCAGGCGGCTGTAATAGAAATTGAAATAGAATTCTTGATCGAACACTGGCGATTTGCGGTAATATTCCCACCATATGTCGAAGTTTGGACATAAGCCTTTCCAAGGTTTTTGGCCATTGTAGTGAATGATGCCTTTAGAAAAAGCCTCATCGATTTCGATGTCAGACCAAAGAGACCTTATTTTTTCTCGATTTCTGTTTGCTAAATCACAGAAATAGGTCGTAACGCAGAATGAGGGTGCAAGATACTTAACTCTGTCTTTGCAAGTAATATTCAATATATCCATGTCTTGAAATTTATATTTTGTTTCAATCATGGTCATAAATACTTCTTTCAGTCCATCTTCACGAATCGCCTTGGAATTAAGAATTATATTACCGGCATAAAAAATCTTTGTCGAATCTAGATTTAGTAGTCTCTCATAGTAAACTTTTCGATCATTATCTAAATGTGCTAATGAGTTTACTACACCGAGATATTTACCATTCAAGTCAGTATGGTTGTAAATATCTGCCAAATCATCTTGAAAAATAACATCAACATCGGAATATAAAATTTTATTATATTCCGGAATCAGCTCTGGAATCAACAATCGGTAATATGTCAATGTATTAATTCCTCTGATTTGGAAAGCTTTGTCAAAATCATCTCCGATACCGATGTATTTTACTTTATGGCGAGGGAAAAAGTCAAAGATCTTTTCTAAATAACGTGTATTTAAATGCGATTTTTTTGGATATAAAATATAGATATCATATGCAGTTGTTGCTTTCGCATTAACAAGTAAAGAATAGATACAAACTGAAGCTGGCATTGCCCAGTTATTGTCGAAGGCAAATACGATGGGAACTGTTGTCATATCTTCTTTTCAATTCGGGGTAATGACAGATAATCTTTGCTTCTCAGGAACGCATTGGCGCGGTTAAGTCCTTTTCGTTTTGCTTCAAGAGTCAATTTAGCTCCTTTAATCATAGATATAAAGAAACCGAACCCATAGAAATAGTTAATCCAGATACGATTCCATATTCGACGCATAAAATTGCGCTCAGTCGACTGCAGAAATCTATGCCAGAAAATCTTGTGGAAGAAAAAATCGCCCTCAATCAGTTTCAGCTCTTTCTCCTTATTGCCGATATTATTTCCGGCATCAAGGTGTTTGATACCAGTGTCAAAGATTGTGATTTGCTTCAGACCGCTAAGATACATTTTGTAGAACATTATCTGATCATCGCCTATCGCATACCCGATTTGATCAAGCCATAGTTCTTCGTGAAATTTAATTTTCAGAAAATCGGATTTACGGCAGAGAAAGCATGCTCCTGCATTTGTCTGAGAGAGATAAGTTTTTTGTTTAGGTCGTTTATTATATGAATATCCTGCTGTCGCTATTACTTTGTAAGCCCATTTATTGTCGTGTCTGCGTGCTCGCATACGCCCTGATAAAGTCATCAATAATTCAGATTTTATACACCTTGACGCGTTGTCGTACACATCAGGCGACACAACATCTGCGTTATTCTCTTTCAATGCATTGAATAGCTTCTCAATACTGTCTGAAGGGAAGTATATATCATCGTCAACGAAAAGAATGTATTCTGTCTCGACTTCATCATAAGGCAGAGCTCGCTGCGCAACCATGCCTTTTTTTACGTATATATATTCTTCTTTACCGCAGCTTTCTTTTGGTAGTGGATAACCTTCAGCGATATAGACGAGTATTCTTGTCGGTTTTATTGTCTGAGAGCAAAGAGAATTGAGTAAATGTTGATATTTTTCTCCGGCTCTGCCGAGTGTGCGTATGACTGCTGTATAGTTCATTGGAATAATGTTCTTAATTTATCTTTGAAATGCAGCAGACGTACACCATGCTTGGGAGAGGGGTGTATGAAGGCACGATACTTCCATTCTATTTTGACCTCATCAGTGCGAGTCAAGATACTTTCATGCAAAGTATTCAGTTTTAGTTCTTCTATTATTGATTTTCTATTCGTATAATAGGGCTCGGCAGCCAAAGTCTGTAGAGTCCAATAATACATCATTACAGAATAATAAATGTATAGCTTGCTAAGTTTTTTATCATCAGTTTGGCAACTTACGTTATAAAATAAGTCGCATAAATTAAAAGCAGCTTTTAATTTTGCTACATTAAACGTTTTAGAAATCGAATGCGGCAATTTCCTATACAAATAGAATTTTTCATCTATATATCCGCAACGCAAAGGTCGAGACGCAAATACGCGGCTGTAAAAATCGCAATCTTCAAGAAAGTATTTGTTTTCATTAAATCGAATCTCGGAGATAATATCCCTTCTGATGAGAAAGAGAACTGTAAACCACTCTCCAGCTATTGCGTGTTTTACCATGTCATAATTGTCTATGACGCGACCACACACTATATTTTTGTCATAAATACGAGGTTCGATTGGTGTAAGTTTTTCATCTACTGCCTGGTACTCAAAGCGTACTATATCAAGGTTTAACGAATTTGCATAATTATGTAATTTTTCAAGACATCTATCGTCACCCCATAAATCATCGGAATCCATAAAAACTATCCATTCGCCATGAGCTTCTTCTATTCCTCGGTTCCTTGAAGCTGACGGACCTGAGTTCGCTTTGTGTATTACTTTAACATAAGGGAACCGAGAAGAATAATTTTCACAAATAGAACCTGAAGAATCAGTACTGCCATCATTTATTAAAATGACTTCTTTATTTTCATAACTTTGGTTTATAACACTATCAATACATTCACTAAGATAGCTTTCTACGTTATAAACAGGTATTATTATAGAGATTTTCTCCATCAGATAATGGCAGATTCTAAGCTTTTATTACTTCTGGTTGAGAAGAAGACTTTTGACGAAAGATAAGTTCATTAATCTTATTCCATAAGTATTTTCGGGGTTGATCCAATATTACAGATATTACAAATACGATTACTATAAATACCATTTCGAGACCTATACAGCTTAGCCCATTGAAAGTTGCATAAATCTTCTGTGAAATTGTGCAGAAATAATCAAGAATATGCGGGTCGTAATGAAACAGATATGCCGCAAATGCGGAGGCGGAAATAAAGTTTATATAACGGTTGTACCTCACGTTTAAGCGTCCGAAAAGCAATGTAAGAGCGGCTGCGGCTACAATCATTATAGGGTTGGCATAGCTAAGGCACATTCCAGAAAACATAAAAGTATCTTTGCTTGCATCAAAGAAATACACTGAAGAAGTCAATATAATTGGTATAACCACACCAGCAAAAAGTTTACTGTTAGAAATATTTGATAAACCATATTTATTAAGATATCGACCAATCATGTAAAGACCGATGAAAGAAAAAGTTGAATATCCGCTTTCTATAAATGCTGCCGAACCTCGAACTGAATATAAGGTTTGAAATAGATAGAACGAAATCAAGAAATACTCTAATTGTCTTTTAGAGATCTTTTCAGCTAAGGCATTTAACGCAGGTGCGATGATATATAGGCCTATATAAGCCTTTACAAACCAATCCCATGGTGTAAAATAAAAACAACGGCTAATCTCGAGCAGACTTAATTGCGCTTTCCCAAAAAGAAGCATTATCGCATAAATACCAATGCTAAAATACAAACACTGAAAAACGAATTTGCCAAAGCCTTGCAAACTTGTTTTTATCGAGAACCAACCTGAAATAAGTATAAATAGATTGACACACATACAGCATGTTACGCACAAAACTATTCGTGTCGCTGATGCTGCAGGATCGTTAGCAATTGTTTCAGATGTTGGAGTACCTAATGAGTAGAAATTTGCATGTACTGCCAAAACTAAAAACATTGCCAATATGCGTAGCAATTCCATATTTGTTTGCCGACAAGGGCCTGTAGCAATGGAATTGATAGAGGATAAAACAAATTTAGACATTTGTTAATTTACGAATATAATATCTTTTTAGTAATCCAGAAAATCGACGAAATACAGAAAGTATATAACGATTTGAGCCAATTGAATTTGGAAGAGCGAAATATGAGGCTGCTAGTCTTAATGGAAATGGACAATTATATTTCGCTATATTAGAACGCATTTCTGAAATAGATCTACGTACTATTTTTCGATTCTCAACAGATGCCCAGATCTCTGACTTATTAATAAAATCGAGTCTCCGAGCTAAATAGTCATAATAATCAATACAAGGTTCTTCCTTATAATATTTAGCTGCGCGCGAGATCAGAGATATGCGGCCGAGCAAACTTCGAGTTTTATCAGCCTTTTGTGTAATACTATTAGTTATATCGTTGTTATAATAATAAACATAAGGAAAAAAAAATGCGATAGTTTCTATATATTGACTGGCACATAGCTCCCACATATCATCTTCGTGAACCATACCTTCGATAAAATACAAATCATTGGAAATGATAAAATCTCGTCGTATTAATTTAGCCCATGCTGTAACTGGCAGATCTGACAATAATATATGCTTTGCTTCTTGTCTGTTTGGAATATATTCAGGAAGTTTTTCTTTGGAAATTTCGAGAACTGATCTCAAATATTTATTCTCTTTATTTAATTGTATATTGCCCTGAATTATATCTACTTCTGGATATTTGATTGTAAGTTTAAACATACCGTCGAGTGCGTCGGGCAGAAGTTTATCATCGCTATCAAGGAATGTAACATACTTACCACGCGCTACTCGGATTGCCGTATTGCGTGCAGTTGAAAGGCCCTGATTGTTGTCATGTTCGATTATCTTGAACTCGATATCGCCGCTATAGCTTTCGAGTGTACGATATACGATATCCATACTCTTATCCTGTCCGCAGTCATCAATAATGATACATTCAACCTTAAAATCGCTATGTCCTTGCTCCATCACAGAATGCAGGCATGTTTCAACATAAGCCTCAACGTTGTAGATTGGTATTATTACGGAAATGTCAATAGAAACCATATAAACTATTTACTAATAAATAGTATTTTTAAACTCAATGAAGATTTAATACTCAGTGTAATATTCAAGAAATTTAACAGCTATCATATAGAATTTATTTTTTAGTAAAAAATCAATAGCTTTGCGTCGAGCCCATTTTGGAATATCATTATTATTTATGATTATATCACAAGCTTCAATCAACATAAAATTTTTTAATTGCTGTGATTTTATCCTTAAAGGTTTCTCAGATTTGATGATTTGTTCTAAACCGACATTGAAATCATATAAACTCAAATCAAAAAACAACTTCTTAAAATCTCGATTATATTTGTTTCCGAGTATTTTCAAACTCGTACACATTTCTGTCAAAAAAAGTTCTGGCGTATATCTTTCGCGTTGATGTGTTAGGCTAGTTTCATTGTTGCGAAAATAAATTATACCAACATATGAAGATGTGCTAATTGAATCTATATGTTTTAGATATTCAAGATTAAATAAAAGATCTTCTCCAATAGTAATGTCTGTGTTAAAAAAAATATTATATTTCTTTATAATTTTAGAACAATATCTCTTTCCCCAAGGCATTCTGAAATGTTCATTAAAAAATGAAGCAATACAACCCCCTACATCAGTAACTGTCAAATAATTATTATCGATTAAACTTTCATGAGAGAATTCTCCATTGTTACATCTATATTCATTTGCACGGAAATCATACTGCGGATATTTAATGAGATCCTCAAGATGAGCCTTGCACATCCAATCGTCACTATCAATAAAGCAGATCCACTCGCCGAGGGCGTTGTCGAGACCGAGGTTGCGGGCGGAGGAGACGCCGCCGTTGGATTTGTGGAAGGGGCGGATGCGAGCGTCGAGAGCTGCGTATTGGTCGCAGATTGCGCCACTGCCGTCGGTTGAGCCATCATCGATAAGCAATAGTTCGAAATCAGAATATGTCTGTGCCAATATGGAGTCGATACAACGTCGCAGCCATCGCTCAGCGTTGTATACTGGTACTATTACAGATATCTTTGGTCCATTCATTTTTCGAGGGCGTTTTTGAGCCAGATGAGGGAGTAGTGGCGCAAAGTGTCGTGGCGCTGGTGCACTAGGCTATAGTCGAGTGGTTCGAGGAGATGTTGCTGCTTGGTACTGAAATCGTCGAAACTGTAAACAAGCCTGCTCGTGAGGTAGAATTCGCTTAAGAGCGACACGAAGCGACCTAGACCGCGCTCAGCATTTGCAATGGCGATAAATGGCTTGCCGAATATGATAGAGAACACGCAGCCGTGGAACGAGTCAGTGACCACAAAGTCTGCATCTGCAAAGTTTGCCAGCCATTGCGACATCGTGGCCATGTCCCCGGAATGTACTTCAATATTTATCTTGTTGACGGGCAAACCTTTTTCTATTGCAATTTGTGCTATAATAGTCGATTTGTCGTTGTTGGAGTCAAGTATATATGATGCGATATAGGGTGTTCGATGGTGGTCGTTAGGCTTGATGAGGCGTTCATAGTCAGCCGATGACAGCAGGAGGGTCGGGTCTAATACTTTCTCAACTTGTTCACGTCCGAAATCGTGTTGTATTATGCTGATGCCTTCTGTCTCGCGAACCGATACGGAATCGAATCGGCTAAGTAAGCGGATGCACTCCGGCATCTTTTCGCTTGAGATATAGTCGTGCTCTTTACCGAATGATGCTGCGTATGCTATGCGCTTGCGAGTGTCGTCCGCTGGCAGGAAATCAAGGAAGAACGACAAGATATTGGGAGAATATTCCTCTCGCCATACCTGGTCGCTGCCAACAATGAATGCATCATAGCGACGTTTATCTACTAATTTTGCTAAGTCGACACTTACGTCAAGAGGCTTTGTTTTACGAAGACGTTTAACAAATTCGTCGTCAACATATTGAGGAGCAGAAGGATTATATCGAGGATTGAGTACAGAATGGATATATACATCACTTCGATTAAGCAAATATTTCTTTATTATGCATTTAGCGAAACTAAGACAACGCATGGCTATAAGCTTGGCGTTCGGCTTGCCGTGAGCTGTGAGGAAAATCATCTCCGGCTCGTGCCCCATTCGCCTTAGCACCTGCTGTAAAGCCCAATTCTGTATGATACCGCCATAATTGTAACGTAATGGCTGCGTCAATATTCCGATTCTCATACTTTTCAGAATGTTGTTCGGGGAAGGTTCTGTGCGCGTTTATTCGAAGTAAGATGATAATAAAGAGTTCTATTCTCGGAGGATATTTATGATTTTTTTTCCTTTTGTGCCGAGGATTTTACCGGCAATGCCTGTTACGGCAGATTTTACATCTATTGATGTCGATTTTTCCAGCGGTTTGAGGTTGAGCATGGTTTCGATTGCGTCGCTCTCGTCTTGTGAGTCAGTGAAGACTTCGAAGACTATCGGACGTTCCTTGCGCTCTGTCGAGAAGAATGTCTTTGCGTTTTCGAGATATTCCTCTTTATTCGATGCGCTCAGATATTCGTAGCCAAGATTTGTCGTAAAGTCACGAACAAGCTTTGGAGATTTGTTGCCATAGTGTCCTGCTGCCGCTATATATGAATCGGCATCTTTTCCGAACATATGTCCTGGATGGTCGAAGTTGGTAAACTCGGTTCCCCGTCCGTTGTTGATGAGCATTATACGCAGGTTCTTACCGACATGACGATTGCCAAGTGAGTTGAGATCATAGAAGAATGCGAGATCGCCCAGTACACAAAAGCTCAACTTGTCCGAAGAGGCTAATGATGCGCCAATGACTGTTGAAAGGATTCCATCGATCCCAAAACCTCCGACATTGCACGATGTCTGCACGCTCTTTGGATAGTTGAAAAAATTCCACGACCTTAAAGAATTCAGAATACCGAGATGCAGTATGGAGTTTTCAGGAATCAATTTTGATGATTGCCATGCTATCCAGGGGTTGGAGAAAGGAAGAGATTGTGGTATCAGTGCTTCGATTTCAGCCTCTTCCGCCAAGCAATTCTGCAACATATTGTTCTTCGATGAGCCTTTTTTGCTGTAGTGACTGAAGAATTTCGCTTCTGACATCTCAAACACATAGCGCAATTTATGAAAAAAATCTCGGATTTCTCCGTCTTCTGATATTCTCCATACTTCTTTTCCACTAATCCCCATAGTGTAGTAATCGCCCGAAATCTCACCGATATGGATTAATGTATCGATATCTCGAAGACTTGTCTGGCCTCGTTGTGCAGCGATTAGCGATGAATTGACTCCGTATCTGCCATTATAGCCGCTTGTCGTATCGCCCATTACAACGGCGTCATATGTGGCGCAAAAAGCGTCAATGGCATCTATAAGCTCTTTCGACATAATTCTATGGCTTCCCACAAAAACGGCAGTTCGCCCTTTGGGAAATTCAGGAAAATTGTCGTCTGGTGTTATTCGGTCAATTACACGTTCTTTTGGCAGTTCCTTTACAGAATAATCGCGGGAATATTCGTTGGAGTAATTTATGATGGCTGGTCCTCCGCCATTCCTCTTTAGAGCAAGTATTGCCTCATTTATAGCTACGTTAGCAGCCCACGCAGTATAGTCATCGTGTACAGCCGGAATATCGGCATGGAATACAGCAACATCATTGGGCTCATTTCGGCGGTCTATAAATTGTGCTACCAGATTTCCGGCGTTGTACGCTCCGCTATTAGCCGGAATTGCCAATATTGGCAGCTTCCTGTAATATGCCTCAGTTAGCCCTGGAAGATAATTGCGAGATGCCGTGGCTCCGGTACAGGAAATTGCTACGGGCTCTCCCGACTCAGCCGCCATTCCACATGCTATATAACATGCCGAGCGTTCATCTGCAGCAGAATATATTTCGAAAAAAGGATCATTCATGAGGCTACCGACTACCGACAGATTGGTAGTCCCGGGCGATGCTATTACTCGCTTTATCCCATGAGCCTTCATTAGTGCTATAAGAATTTGTGCTCCTCTTTCTGAATTATAGTGTTTTTCCGACATGTCGTTAAAAATATGCGTTTATGGTCTTTGCCTCATTGCAGACAAGTATTTGTCCTGAGAGACAATTTGAACAGTCTGAAATGAGAAATGTAGCGACTTCTGCTACCTCTTCTGGGATATATGCTCTCCCGGTTTGATTGTAAGGGCAATATAGATTTGAGCCTTTTTTGAAACCAGTCATGTCCGAAGCCGTCACTCCGGGGGCAACAGCATTTACGCGGATTCCTTTGTTTATATATTTTTTTGCAAGTCCTAGTACAAGACTGTTCATTGCTGCCTTTGTCAAACCGTAAGGTATAATGTCAACAGTTTGAGACCTTTCAGACGATACAAATAAGATATTGCCGTCGATAGAGTTTTCTGTAAGGTGTTTTATAAAATATTTGGTAAGGAAATATGGCGCTCTGAGATTTGTATCGAACTGTTGATTCCAACCTTCAAGGGTAACTTTTTCAATCTCCCATTCATGTAATGAGACTCCGGCATTATTTACTAATACATTAAGACCATTGAGTAATTTAACCGATTCCCGAATGAGATTACTTAATGTTTCTGTGTCTTGAAGGTCGGCAACAAGATATTTGCATCCAATCTCGATAGCCGCATTCTTTGTCTTTTCCTTATTTCTTCCTGTAATTACGACTTCTGCACCCTCTTCGACAAATCTTTTTGCCATAGCTTTGCCAAGTCCGCCTCCGCCTCCGGTAATCAGTATTTTTTTACCTATTAACCGTTGTGAAGCTTGTTGAGTGTATATTGCCGCTTCTACGTTAACAATAGGTTGCCCATGGAGGGCGTATTTAAGCATTCGTTTAAAAAACGATAAAGTACGACTCATTTATACCCGTGCAAATCTTAATTTGGATTGGAGTTTATTCGTAATGTATATTTTCTCTCCTTTTGTTAACCCAATAATATATGTGCTTGCTGTTGTCGAAAAAAATGTCATTGGCACCATAATGAATAGCCGCATAACGCCCTCAGGCATAAACAGGGCTAAACAGAGTGGTAAAACTAAAGATAAGAGAGTTACAGATGCAGCTGGAATGACAACTTTTGACAAGAATAGCCGAGGAGGGAATCCGAATAGGCGCTTTGAAAATTCTACTTTTATCCAAATTATTAAAGTATAAACTGCCATATATATAAAATATGTTGACAAAATTGACGCACCTAATTTGTATGCAACATATGTAGAAGGGAATACCAGACAACCAATAATCGTAACTACGATTTCATATCTTTTTATATTTCCGTTTGCCATTATTGCCGTTAATAATGGTGTGCCGGTGGTTGTGATGATTGAGCATATAAGAGATAATTTCAAGAACACGGCAGAATCTTCTGGAACTTCAACAAGCCATATGGATAGTACCGTCTGGGCCTCAAACCATAATGGAATGGCGAATAATAGAGTCAGAAAATAAGCGAATTTTGTACCTCTGCATATAAGTGAAAAAAGGTATTCTTTATCTCCGGCTGCATACGATTTTGTAATCTGGGGATTGAGAGCCGTCATAAAATTACCGACGAATCCCATTACGGCTCCTTCTATCTGGGCTGCAACTCCGCGGGCTGCATTATAGATTACCCCAAAAAACATATTGATGAGAATGTTGACCCCCTGAGTGTTGAATATCCATGCCGTGTTGCCAAAAAAACCCCACCATGCGAAACCGGTCATTTCCTTTGCCAGTTTTTTGTCAAAAGTTGTCCTCTCATAGTGACATTCTTCGAAATTTCTCACACAATAAATACCGTAGATTATACGCATGATTATTCCGACAAAGACATTTAAGACTGCAAAGGTTATCAGTTTATCAAATGGAGATATGAAAATTGCATAAGCCGTCAATAACTTTAATGAAACGTCCAGTATCGTCATGTAGGCAAAGACGTTCATTCGTTCGTGCGCTATGAGGCATGCGTTGTATGGTATGTTTATGAGTGCTATAAAAAACGATATCAACGAACATTGAAATACCCAATGGGCGGCAATCAATCGATCGGAAGGAATGTTTAGTTTCTGATTAATAAACCATATGCCGCAGGATTCAGCTAAAATGAGTATGATAATCCCGATGAATATCTGGATATTTATGCTCATTGAAAACACCTTGCGAAGTTTCTCTTTGTTTTCTTCGCCAAGCGCATATGTCAAAAAACGACTTATGGAGCCAGATAAAGAGCCGGATATAATCGAAAACATACCGACGACTCCACCGACAACATTATTGATTCCATAGTTGTCAACACCGAGAGCTTCGAGCACAATTCGACTCGTGAAGAGACTTATTAGCATCATCACGATTGTCCGCAAATAGAGCAATGCCGTATTGCGGGCTACGCGTTTTGTGTTTTCAATATGTTTTTCGACCATTACAATTTTTGTGTGCAAACCTACTGTTGAGGCATCATTTCATCAAGCCTTGTTTGAAGTCAAAACTGTTGCCGATGAGAAACACTATATTCATTGTGTTTGCAGCTTAGTTGTGACTAAATAGGCGTTTGAATAGAGACGGGCGTTTGGTTTCTGTGGCTGTGGTCGATGTGTTGCCGCTTATCATGCGGTAGATTTCGGGCCAGGAGGGGAGGGTGCCGAGGTTGCGGTCGTCTATGTATATGTCGGCGGTCACTTTGCGGCAACCCTGGTTGGAGGCTGTGGGAGAGGGGAGTTCCTCCGGATAGTTTGAGTTTATGGCATAGAATGTCAGTCCTCTTTCAGCGCACCAGTCGATGGCTTGTTCCAGTAGGGCGCCTTCTCTTACTGTCCATAGTATGAGGCGCATGTCGGGGCGTTCTTTCTGGAGTTGGCGCAAGGTGGCTGTTGCGAATGGAAGTTCTTTGCCGATGGCCGGATAACGGTGCTCGACGATTGTGCCGTCGAAATCTACAGCTATAGTCATTTGGTAAACTGAATATATTCGGGGTGCACTTCTACGGCTGCTGTTATGAAGCCGGGAATTTCGACAATGATTCGCCGTTTTTTTGAGCCTCGTAATGAGAGAAGCTTACCGGTATATCCGTCGAGCGGGCCTCCTATGACGCTTATCTCCTTGCCATACATGTCGGCTTTTATTTCCTCGGGCAGATAGTAGCGGATGTTGTCGGCCTTGTTCACGGTGTCGATGAACAGTTCCATGTCTTTGTCGCGCACTACCATCGGCTCGTTGATTGAGTGACCGATATTGTAGCGGTATTGTAGAGTGCCTGTTCGGGATATTATCTTGTCGAGTTCCTCTTTGGTGGAGTGCACAAATAATAAGTCTGGAATTATTGGCACTTGTTTTCTTGTTCGTTTACCCGACTGTATTACGATTTTCCATTTTAGCGGGGTGAAAACTTCAAAATCAAGGTTTTGAAGTTCGATGTAGCCCGGTGAATTAGAGTTGTGTCGTTTGAGGTCGCGTAAAACGTACCATTTTTGTGGTTTTTCTGGCATACTTGAGTTAAGGGCAAATCTTCAAATCCTGCTAAGTTTTATAAAACATTAAAAACCAGGCAGTTGTGCAGAAAAAATAATAAAGTTGGGATGCGATTCCCAGAGCGATAAATCAGCTTTTCCCATACAAAGAAAAAGGTTCGAGCTAAGCTAAATTAATATCAGTCTCTCCGCAAGAGACTGACATTTCTGAATGCAAAGATACTAAATATATTGGATATAATCACATTTCATGTCATTTTTTTTCGATTGACATCGAAAATGCCAAACATTTCTACCATATCTCGTAACCATTGTTATATAAAATACAGAACTTTTTTAGATGATATAGTTGACTTATAATGATTTGACACCTCGTGTCAGTCTCTTGCGGAGAGA
>CAMNRO010000038.1 GCA_946553045.1 uncultured Porphyromonadaceae bacterium
ACTTAAAAATTAGATGTTTAACAGCATAAATTTATTTTTTGTCATCTACTAAAAATTTGAATAGAAGAAGGAGGCCCCGTAACGACTTATGCAAAAGCTCGTTCCAAGATGGATGATGAGGGTGACGCAAACCACAATCCATGCCCTGAACCGTTTCATAAAGTCGAAAAGTGGTTTTGAACATGCTGACAATATCACGTAGGGAAGCAGGAACCACATTTCGCCGTTATACGTTGTTTCGTAGCCGGTAACGTTGTTCAGTATCTTTAAGAACGAGCCCGGGTAAGATGCTGGGCGTATAAAATGGCCGATTATCACAAAGATTAGAAGTATAATCCAGTAATGAATCATCAACTTTGCAAGCCTCGACCACCGGTGCCTGTCGCCTTTCTCATATACCCTGTAGAGACCGTAACCGCCGAGGATGAGAAAGAACGCTACAGGGTTCGCAGCGCGACTGAGGATTGAAACGAGAGGTGTGCCTCCGATGAAAAGCAGGTTGTGGCACAATGCCACGTTGCCCTCTTGGTTGAAAAGGTGAAGGAATATCATCAGGAGTATCGCCACTCCCTTCATCATCTGCGATTGCTGGCGTGTCATAGCGATTTGTAGAGTTCGGCGTAACCGTCGACCATTTTGGATATGTCGAATTGGCCGACGCGTTGGAAGCAAGTGACTGCGACTGAGCGGTATTTTTCCGGGAAGTCCTCGAGAGTCATTATCTCGTTGGCAAGGGCCTTTGAATCACCGTGGGGGAATAATATCCCGGCACCTTTGACTACCTCGCGGAGACCGTCGACGTCAGAAGCCAGGAACGGCCTGCCAACACTCATTCCCTCGACCGAGGAAAGCGACAGCCCCTCGAAATGAGATGACATGACAACATAGTCTGCGGCGTGGAGCAGCTGGGGTACATCAGTCCGCAGTCCGAGAAAGTGGACGCGGTCGCCGAGGTTTTCATCCCTGACAATGGTTTCGAGTTCCGGTCGACGGACGCCGTCGCCAACAAGGAAGAGGTGGAATCCGTACGGAAGTTCTTTGAGAGACTTTATCAGTGTGTCCTGGTCTTTTTCCCAACGGAAGCCTGCAACCATTATTATTTTCCGGCTTCCCGGAGCCATTTTCTCAAGTTCGCCAGATGGAGCCGCATTTGCATAGCGGACGATATCCACACCATTGTTTATTACTATCACTCCCGGGAGCGTAACCCTTAGATATTTTAAAAGGTTTTGTTTAGTCTTATCGGCAATACATATGATTTTATCATAACGATGATACATCCATTTGTCGATTATTCTATAACCTTTTATTGTTCGACGCCTATTTGAGCCTCCATGTTCGGTTGTCAGCAATCTGCTTCTTTTTAAATAGGATAATATAGCTACAAATAGCTGCGGAGCAGTATTATGCGTATGAATAATGTCGTATTTTTTCAGGTAAGGTATAAGTTTGAACAACTTTAATGGGGAATATATAAAGCCTCCGATTCCCAAATCAAATACTTTAATCCCTACATTTTCGACCTCTCGGCGAAAAGGTGTGTCGGTACCGTCAAAGAGTAGTAAATCGACATTAAGCCCTTTAGCCTTAAGACGTGGGAGCAAATCGACCATAAGTTTCTCCGCACCACCTGTGCGGAGGGAGGTTATGACATGGAGAATTTTCATATCCTATACACGTTATATTTGTCCGTGGGGCGTTCAGAGGGTATAATTCGTCCTGGATTTCCAATCACTATCGAGTGTGCGGGGACGTCAAAGTTGACAAACGCACCTGGTGCTATCATTACATAGTCACCAATGCTAATACCGCCAATAACCACTGAATTTGCACTCATTATGACGTTGTCACCGATAACTGGAACACCTTTGTGCTTACCATCTGCACTCCCAATCAACGCGCCCTGTGCGATACTGAAATTTCTGCCTATTTTTGCGGCTGGATTAACCACAATACCGCCAAAATGCGAAATTCTAAAACCCGGCCCGATTTCAGTTCCTGCCGGAATCTGAATACCGGAATGAAACATACACCTACGAAGCAATATCTTCCAAAACAATCGCGATAATGGATTGCGAGACGAATTAACGTGACGGAAACAATAGATGTATTGAAACCCAGGAGTAAATATAATATATCGCAATCTGTTGATGAGACTCTTATTTCTGTTTCCTATATAGCGGAATAAATCTTGCTGCAGAATCTCTTTCATCTGAAGTTCATTTTTGCTTTATTTTTAACTTTAGCACGAATTCTGAGATACCATGCAAAACCAAACGGGACTGCCAACAATGTCAGGCCTTTCTTTGGTGATTCCCACAGAAATTGCCCATTTCTTGCGATTATGGAACTTGCTACATAATGAATGCAAGAAACAAACCGACGTTTAAATGTCGGTGCACATATCATTTCTGTTTTGCGGAAGAAAGAAAAACCTTTAGGGTTACGCCAGTATTGGTTATACATATTATAGCTTGAGCCGTCAGGCTGGTACTCCACTGTCACAAGCGGCTCGTTAAGGGTAAGTAACGTATAGTCTTGGTCTATCAGCATATATTTATATGCGAGACCGACATAACGTTCTCCTTCAAATAGAGGGTATTCCGGATAGCGTTTAACCACATCGGTCCGATAAACCAGTTTCTTATCTCCCCTACCACCAGCGGCGTAATATTTTTGCAAGGTAGTCTCCTTCAAGGACTCCGGAAATGACGCGCCAATGATGCCGCCATCTTCGGTCTGGTCAAGACCTACTATACCAGCATATTTATCTGAACCATGTTCTTTCCAAAAACTGATTATTTTCTCGACTGCATCATCGGGCATGAAGTCATCAGAGTCGATACAAGTGTTCAGTTCTGTCGAAATATTGCGATAGGCAGTATTGTGAGCCCCGTGCATACCCTGGTTCTCCTGACTAATATACCTGATCGGTATCAGATTCTCCTTAATCCAGCCTTCAACGAGTTCGCGAGTACTATCGGTAGAGCCGTCATCGACAACAAGCCATTCAAAATCCTTGCAGGTCTGACGCAATAGACTTTCATATGTGCGAGTTATCGTATGTGCTCGGTTATAAGCAGGAGTAAATATTGTTAGGGTTTTCATCTTAATAATAAATAAATTGCATAAATGCTGTAAAAAAGACGTTAAGTAACAATATATTCGTAGCAATCTTCCCTTGAGACTGATTCCAAATATTCATTTCAAAACACGGATAGGCCAGTACTATCGGATAAAGAAACCATGAAAGATATGCAAACCTATTTGAGAATGATATATTCATTATCATAACCCAGACAGAATTAGAGAAGATATATGTAAAAAGTAATAATTCATATACTCTACTCTTTAACTCTTTCTTAAAAATCACATAATATCCCAAAAAAATAGGCATGACGCTATACAATAAAAAATCTGGTCTAAATCCAGTTTTATTCAATTGTGAATATGATTCCGTCGCGTTCAAATAGTTCGTCATACGGTCATCAAAACCTAAAGATGAAAGATAGTTCCCGATAGAATTCCCTACAGTAAAAAAGATGAATATCGACAAAATCCAAAAATAAAAAGGAATTTTTCGATTCTTTATAAGAACAGCACAACATAAACACATTATAGGCAAGATAGTGGAACGATGGATAGTCATTGCCACAAAAGCTAAAAGAGCAGCAAAAATCAAAGACCTAAAATTTCTATCACGTGCAACCAATACTATTGCAATTGTCAAAATAGAACATGCCAGTCCATTTCTGATACCATTAGTCGCATACGAAAAAGTAGAAAAGGCCCCCAGAAAAATCAGAAATCCACCATAAGCATTTCCATTCAGGAGTTTCTTCATTGCAAAAGCCGTACATAAGAAATACCCCAAAGCAATGATAACAAAAAAGCCAGAGGCATCAAAAAAAGGACGGCAATAATCCATAATCATTCCAAACCCCCATTCATCCTCTCCCGAGTTCCCGTAAGATATACCTCTATCATATACTATCGCATATCCATATGTGTCGCCATACCCTCCGTCAATAGGTCTGAAACCAAGCCAAAATGCCATTATTGATGCAATCACAAGCATTATGACAACTGGTGTCTGAGCTCTATTATTATTTAATTGTAACGCTGATTTATGTGATAAATTAACTGAATACAAAAAGCTTAGTATCAGTACAACAATAAGATACCAATCAGCCAGATTCAATAACATAATAATAAAAATTCGAGTACGTTATTTGCCTTTGTTACGGAAATAACATCCCATAAATCGTAATAGATTATAAGCAAGTTTCGGACTAAAGTTATACGCAATAATAAATCCACTATGCAATTTACTGCGTCCGACATTTGGCAATTTTGGCCATAAATCCCTTAGTGATTTATATATTATGTCAGATTCTTCCTTTTTTAACCATGTCGCAGCTTGGAAAATGGCAGACACAGCATGTTCTACAGACCGATGCATGATATGGTCATATCCTGGTTTGGAAAAACATCTCATGAGTTCGGCATTATATGAAGCCCCTTTTATCAAAGACTGACATTTTGAGAAGCTCTTTTTGCTATTGGTTACCGAAGTCGGATTTCCGAGTCGATATACATAAGTCTCTTCGTTGATGTATAGACATTTTGGATTATTACTACATATTTCGATTATAAACGGGCCGTCTTCAAGTATTACCAACTCTTCATGAAACTCGATATTGTGTTGTTTTAGAAATGCCCGTTTGAACAAGGCGTCGATTGGAGCATAGTCCTTATCAAGGACTTCGACCATAAAAGCTTCGCCAGAAATCAACTTTTCCGCGTATTTCGAACGAGGTTCGGCAAATATCGATTTTGCTTCTCTTTCTTCATTAACCAGTATGCGTTGATTACCACGGATAAAATCTGCATCAGGATATTTCCTCGTTTTTTCTACCAATGTCGATAAAGCATTAGATGGTAGATAATCGTCACTGTCAATAAATAAAATGTAATCACCAATAGCCCTGCGCAATCCATAATTTCGTGGAATCGAAGGGCCGTGCCCTTTAATAAAGGCGGTTTTTATCCTGCTGTCTTTTGATGCGTATTCTTTGATTATCGAGATAGAAGAATCAGAAGAGCCATCGTCTATGAGCCACAGTTCGTAATCTTCAAAATCTTGAGTCAGAATACTATCAATACATTGATGCAAGTAGCGTTCTGCATTATAAATGGGGACAATGATTGATAACAATGGATTATTCATATTAAAAAATTTGTCTATCTAACACGGTTTATTTATTTGATTTTAAATTACTCTCATGCAGCAAAAACGACGTCAATGTCCAATTAAATCTTGCCATAGTGGCGAACAACATAAATCGCCATGACAAGTTGTTGTCTTTAAACATAAAAGATAACAAGGCCTTCAATTTGGTTCTAAGGATTGAAATCTTATTATCATCTGAATTTATTCCGTTTCTTGCAGCTTCAAATAATAGAAGCGAAACTTCTGCCCCGTATCTTGCTTTAGCCAATGACACCAATCCATGGTGTTTTTCTTCGCAACTATTACTTATATATTCCCAAACGGTGATAACCGACATCTTAAAGTCTGAAAACACCCTATGCGAAAGACTTTCACCATTCATTCTATAATGATACAATGGCTTTGTCGTTAGAGCCATAACTGACGTCAGATTTAGAACATCCCACATCACCATAGCATCCTCGCCATAAGATACGTGTGAATCAAATCGTATTTGCTTATACAACTTTGTCTCTACAAGCTTGTTCCATAATGCTCCTGTAAGCTGTCTGTGTATGAGGAACTTTTTGAGAAATATATCTTTCGTCCACGATTCTACTGGCTGCTTACTTTTCTCCAGCTCTATAGGTAATAATTCATTCTCATCCGTATTAGCACACATAGCTATTTGGGCATTGTGATGAAGAGCCATATCAAGGAGTGTCTCAACCATATCAGGTTCTAACCAATCATCGGCGTCAACAAATAGTGTATAAAATCCCTTGGCATACGCTATAAGTTCGTTACGAGTTTCCGCAACGCCCTTATTGGCTCGTGAATGAATCTCGATTCTTGCATCATAATTCGAAAACGTTTGCAATATACCGAGTGTCTCATCAGAAGAACCATCGTCTATAACTACAATCTGAAGGTCACGATATGTTTGCTTACATATAGATTCCAAACATTGATGTATATATTTCGCAGCATTATATGCCGGGACAAGTATAGATACAGTCATGCGGGATAACCTATTTTTTCAATGCCAATAATTTATCGACAAGTTGTTTTGCGACTATATCTTTATTAAAATTTTGCGTCACGAACTCATGTCCGGCCTCAGCTATTCGCTTAAGCTTATCAGCATTTTCAGGTCTTATCCAATATTCGATTTTAGACACAAGGTCTTCTTTTGAACCATCATACGCAATATAGTGTATACCATCTATCATACCATAATCTTCGTAATAGCCTATATTTTGTCCAATAAATGCACAACCACAGGCCATTGCCTCAACAAACCCTATACCTGGTATACCCATTATCTCCTCACCAACAACAGCAATTTTATAGCTGTTTAATTTGTCTACCATATTAAAGCTATAATACTGCTTCTGGTGCCCACCCGTGATTTTTGCCTTTAGTCTGCGATAGGTCTTAATCAAAGGATTGCGTGTTGTTTTTTGTTTATCTGATTGTTGATTCTCGAGATAATCAAAATTAAAAGAATCAATAAGGTCAGGACGTTCCTGTGCCAAAAATCTACAATTTTTCCGGGCAGGTTGCGCACATGGATCACCATAATAATCAGTGATATTATACATATAGGTTATTGTGCCGACACTTACTGCCTTATTTTTTCGATTATCGAATGATATGTTACGTTTAAAACGTGTCTCGAATACAAATGGGATAGTGATGAAAATTTTGTCAAACCATGGCAAGTCGCGACGCCACATACCGCTGTATTTCCTCAAGTCTGATTCGTTATACATGGCATGAGGGGTGAATTTTTGCTCAACGGCTGAATTTTGAGTGCCAAAATGGATTTGACAAATTACTCTGACAGCATCAGGTACTGATGAGAAAACTAACTGAGTCTGTCCATAATAACTATACGACACTACTATGTCGTCAGGACGTATCTCAGACTCTTTTTTTAGTACTGTGATTTTGTCAAGTGGGATTCCGTTTTTTCTCATTGCTATTTTATGCTCGATAAAACGGAAACTTTGCAATAACGGATTACGTGTAGTATATGATAACGATAGCCCTCGCTCGTTTATATATGTACACACCTCAATATCATCGCAACCTAATAGATAGTCAAGGAGATAGCGATGCTTGACTGCAACGCTTTGTCCAAATACGATTTTGTTAAGTGTCTTTACAAGAAACTCGTTTCCGTGCAGATTAACGAAAACCACCCTACGTTTTTTCAATGTATCCATATGAATTATACAAAACAGTTATCACGAAACTGCTCTTAATAAAAAATCCATAGACAACTTTCTATACGAAGCCAATTTTTGTAAGGAGGTCTCATCAACTTGATAAAAACCATCAACATCAAGAGACAGTCCGAGCATTACAATCAATGACTTAAGCCTCGAATTTCCACGAATGTCATTTTCTAATATCTTAACCGGGCGCCTGAAAATTATTGAAAACACCGTGCCATGGAATGAGTCGGTTATTACCCTGTCGGCATGGGCTATGGTGGCAAGCCACGACTCGACGGAATCGAAGCTGTCTCGGTGCATCCGGCCAACAGGAACAACGGGCAGGCCAAAAGCCCTGGATTCATCTTTTATCGCTTTTTTCTTGTCCGGATTTGGGTCAAGGATATATGTCGCTATATAGCGTTCTTGTGGATAATCATTTTCGCCAGTCAATGCAATATAGTCTTCGGCAGTCAGCAACAGAGTGGGGTCAAGTACGTGTTGCGCTTCTATGCCGAGGTAATCCTTGCAAAGCTCCACTCCTGATGCCTCGCGGACCGAGATTGCCTTGAATCGCGCAGCCAATTCCCTTATTCGCGGTGTTTGTTCTTCTGAAATCTCCCAGCGGTCGGTTCCGAAAGATGCAGCATATGCAATTCGGGGAGTCGTGTCATCGAGGAAATCAAAGAAATAATTTTCAATATTTGGAGAGCACCATGGCCGCCACACCTGGTCGCTGCCTACAATCCATAAATCAGATTCATACTTACGGCAAGTTTCAGAACTAAATGGCACAAAGCAATCACTCTTAACTATATGCTCCGACACAAATTTTCGCTGTATATACGATAATTCCCTTTCTTTAAGCGCAAGTGTATGTGGATTCAAATATGGCCGATCATATAATCCGCAAAATTTCTTGACCATATTTACCATTACATGTGCAAAACATCTCATATCTGGGCGAGCAGCAACATTTCCTGGAGGTACATTGACAGTCATCACTTGATGACCCATGCGACGCAGGAGTTCTTGTAACGCATAGTTTTGAAGTATACCGCCATAATTCCAAAATAATGGCTGAGTAATAATATTAATTCTCATTGATTTACAAAAATCTTCCAAAAATTATATATAGAATCGTGACAAGTCTATCTCTTAACGCTGGTTGATAATTTTTCTTTATTTCTTCTACAAATGTTTCATCAACCATCCCATTGATTACCGAATTGTATAATCGATTGTATAATATATTTTTACATTCATGTCTTTCGACTACAAATTGCCTTAGTTCTCCGCTTTCCAACTCTTGTTTGTAAAAAGCATGAACATCTTTGCAGTTTACCCCCGCTTTCAACATTATTTTGAGAATACCAATAAAATTATTTGCCATCTCGTAATGTAATGGAGAAATCCCAGTCTCATAGTTATAATCACGCAAAACCTGCAGTCTATATTGGTATTGATGTTTCAATTCATCATAAAGATAAGGTTTGTACTTATTTGTCATCCCGCCATAGCGATAACAATATATGATTGACGGGACTATTGCATATTTCCCGACACACGGAAAAATCTTCATGTTCATTATCGCATCTTCACCAAATCGATAACCAGAAGGCTCTATATGCGATTTTTGAAATAATTCACGACGATATATTTTACCCCAGAGGCCGACTCTTAAAAGTGGTTTCCCAAAAAATGAGACGAAATATTTGTCAAATAATTCTGGTTGTTCAATCTCTACATATGAATAAACGAAATCCTTTTTAATAAAACCATTATTACCCAAAACCCTGCGATATGACCCTTGTACAATGTCTGCACCAGTCCTCTCTAACTCGTCAACCAATTTTGAGATAGCGCCCTCCGGTAAATAATCATCCGAATCCACAAAAATCACATAATCTCCCGTTATTCTTTTCAACCCTTCGATACGGGCATTGTCCACCCCTTGGTTTCGGCTCAAAAATACATTTATAACACGCTTATTACCAGCTTGTTGCCCCCCCCTACAAGCCCATCGTTTTTCATAATTAACAAGGATATTTTTAGAGGTATCCATAGAACAATCGTCAATTGTAATAACCTCTAATTGGGGATAATCTTGTTCTAATACCGAATCAAGACATTTCTTAAGATACCTTTCCGTATTGTAGACCGGTATAATCACCGACACGAGTTTCATAACCTCTAAAAATTTTTACAGCAATTTCTGATAAATTGCAGACAATAGTTTTGATACGAAATATGATACGATTAACATTATCACAATACGCAACGGTTTATAATACAACCAATCGACGAGTGGGGCAAACACAACCGCCGTACAAGCCGTGGCGAATATGGCGTGAATAAACCACATGTTCATCGATTCCTTACCGAGTGCTGTAAATAGACTATGAACTGGTCGCCAGCTCACGATATTGAAAAATATCACAACTGCAGCCACGAATACGGGCACGGTTGCAAAGTCTAAGAATGTGGCAAACGGCAAGCCTCGGAGGAAGAATATGCCGACTGCGACCAGCAATGCCACCACCGCATTTTTGAGATTGTGCTTTATCTCCAAAAGTGTAATTACCCCCCCCTCAGCAAGATAGAAGCCCGCATACATAACCGGGGAACAGAGGAAGCAATCATGTATGGCCTGGAGCCAGACATTCGAACTCCAGTCAGGAATAAGATGAATCGCAGCGCAAAGGCCAAGCGACACAACAATCAATGCTCCAAGGGCCGGTAGTTTGAACCGTTCTATCAGTCTCGACGCAGGTATCATTGCCAGCATTGCAAAGATGTAGAAGTATATATACCAACTATACCAGTTCAGGTTGCTCTCGAGACCGAACATGTTGAGCAGCACATTGCCGATCGTAGGCTCGTAACCACCCTTCCATATCGCCACAGGCAGGAACAGCCCGAGCAAGATTAGCCAAAAATGACTCAGCAGGTGCCATGAACGCTTCAGCCCGTGGCGAAGGTTTTTCTCTTTGGCAAATGCATAGCCATACCCGACAAGGAAGGTAAAAATCGGAACGCAGATTTTGAACTCCGGCAACGTGTCGTTGTGCAGGGTAATCATGAAAATGATTGCCAGACCGCGCAGTATCTGCGACTTGTCGGGGCCGAAGTCTATTGTGGCTGCGTTCGTCATTGTATATTCCAGTCGTTATATTCTTTAACTTGGATGGGACGGAAGAGGTCGCCGTCGAGGAGCATGGCGTAGATGAGGTGCGAGAGGTAGACGTGGCCCAGCGAGGCGTATTTGTCGTAGGCTTTGAGGAATTTCGCAACATCCTCGAAGCAGTACCCTCCGGCATTGAAAAGGTGACTCACCACGCGCTTCTCGATGATGTTGGTGACGTGCTGCATGTCATCAACTGCCACATAGCTCTTGTGGCGAGGGTCGACGAGCTCGAGATGTTCGAGTGGGTACACAGCCACCCCATTTTCAGGAAAAACCTCGGCGCGGAAGAAGCAGTCAGCATCCTTGACGAAGATTGAGCCAGTGATTTCCTCCTTCTCGATTGTGCGCACGATTGTCTCGGCCTGGGTTGCCGTGGGCTCGTCGAGAATCACTATGTTCACGTTGCCGAGGCCAAGACGGCGGAACTGCAGTTTCAGCAGCGAGTCTGTGTCGAAAGCCTCGGCATGCTTGCGCAGGATAGTGAAGTATATGCTGTCGAACGCCTCGAGGTTGAGGCCGAGCACCGACTTTACGCACATAAGCACACCGTCGCGCCCTGTGGAGAATATATGAGGCATTGTGCCGGCTTCCGTACCCTTGTCGGATGCGGCAGGAACTATCAGGCTAAAATTCTTTGAGTTGCTCATTGATGGCTTGTTTTAGGTAGTCGATTACTGCGGGCTCGTGGGCGTACTGGAGTATACGCAGGAAGTTCATCAGCTGCAGCGGACGGTAGTAGCGTCCGTACCACTCGTAGCGCGAGGCGAAATAATTGTCGAGCTCTGCGTCGATTTTACCGAAAGCTATGCGCAGACGGATGGTGTCGCAGGGGTGCACGTACATCAGCTGGCTCCACAACCACGCGGTGTCCTGGCGCAGCTTGACAATGTCGAGCAGCGGCGACTCGATGAACGAGTCGAGGAAGTCGATGAGGTAGTAGTTGTTGCCGTTGAAGAGGATGTTCGAGAACGTGAGGTCGCCGTGGCACGTGCCCACAGGGATGAGCATGTCGGAGAGGGCGTCGAACACGCGCTGCGAGGCATCCATTATCTCCTCTATTTCGCCATCTCCTTCGAACGACTTGTTGGCGAGAGTCTTGTCCCGGACGTCGGCAAACTTGTCGGTGACGACACTTCTTGGCACCACAGCAAGCGGCGAGTCCTTTATTTCGCGCTCGAGGTACATTATCAGGGCATCGACGAGGTAGCCGACCTGTTCGAACCCGGCCTGCTCGAAGAACTCGACGAAGTTCTTGGAGTAAACATAGTCCATCTTGACGCTAACCATGCCGTCGATGCGGTCGATGGCGTGGACTTTGGGAACGCGGATGTGCTGCAGTTCTGGCAGGGCCGCGCGGTGCTGTTTCTCGGCCTGGAGCGCCAGGCGGGCGAGGTACTTGGGGTCGCGCGACGACTTGTAGACGTAGAGCTGGCCGTCCTCGCGCACGACGTCGATTTGGCAGCCCGAATGTCCCTTAACTTCAATTTCCATTATCGAAAAAATCAGAATTTATCCTTATGTATCTTATCCCTGCGGCTTCTGCGGCCTTGAAACCGACCTCGGAGTCCTCGAATACGAGGGCCTCGTTAGGCTTTACACCCATTTTGTTCAGAACCGAGAGGTAGATTTCCGGGTCGGGCTTGCCCTTGGTGACACTTTCACCGGCAAGGACGAGGTCGAAATCCGCGCTTATGCCCAAATAGTCGAGAGCGTTGCGGAGGTTCTTTCCACGAGCGGTGGATGCAATCGCGGTCATGCCGCCCGAGGCGTGGAATGCAGATATAAAGTCGACCAGCGGCCGGTTGACACGGAGACAGTCGAAATGGCAGGGGTACATTTCGGCTTTCATTTCCCTTATGGCTGCACGGGTATCGCTGTCGCTGATGCTGAGGGCATCCATGAACCTGTCGAACCTGAAGCCGAAGCACTCACGGTATCTCTCGCGTCCGAGGTCGAGACCTACGGAATCAAACGCCCCGGCATACGCGCGGTAGTTTGCCTCGAAAGTATCGACGAGCGTACCGTCGAAGTCGCTGATAAGCAGTCTTATTGCCATTGCATCAGTTCTTCTGGGGTTCCATACGAACGGTACATCTCCATCGTGGCGAGGCGAACAGGCGAACCATCGCGGAGCAGGTAGTTGTAGAGCAGCGAGACGTAGAATTCCGGCTTGAGCATCACCGGCTCGTCGAGCAGGCGGTGGGCAACGGCCTTGAACTCGCGCCCCGATGCGAAGAAGTAGGCACCGCAAAGCGCGTGGTTTGAAATCACCTCTTTTTCTGCAGTCCGCTTTACAAAGCCGTCATCGCCGACCTCTGCGTAGCTGTATTTTGGCTCGTCGGACTCGAACGAAACCAGTGCACCGCCACAGGCCTTGTCACCGGTGGTATTCAGTGCTTCTTCGATAAGTCTGCGATACTCGTAGCTTCTGAACTCCAAGTCGCAGTCCATCACCACCACTGCATCGTCATCAGCAATGCCCTCTTCTGCGATAAGGCACGTCTCAACGGCACCACGGGTTGTCTTTTCGACCGAATATATGTTTGCTCCCGGGAGGATAGCCTTTATTGACTTGTCAACGCCATAGTCGTCGATATGCTCCTTACGCACTATGAAAGAATATTTCATCGGCGCCCCGTCGACCCTCACGCTCTCGATAGCTCTGACGAAGAGCGGCTTGCCCTTAAGCTCGATGAGCGGCTTGGGCGTTGCCCATCCTGCATTGCGGAACCGGCTCCCCTCCCCCGCCATCGGCATGATGATATGGAGATTTCTCATGTGATTATAATTCTTCGTGAACCCTTTCCCCATCTCGCTTGCAAATATATGCATGGGGACTAACTACGGTGGTATTACTCGGAACGTCTTTGGTGACAATAGCATTCGCACCTATATTTACATTGTCTCCAATCGTGATGGGACCGAGGACAACGGCTCCAGTGCCTATACGCACATTATTTCCTATACGAGGGTGTCCATTCCCTCTATATCCAACTGTAACATTCTGATTAATCCATAAGTTTTCACCAACGGATTCGGCATCAAGAACCATGCCCCAGCCGTGCTGTATATAGACTCCACCTCCAACATTGGCTGATTTGGTAGAAGCTATGCCGCAATGAATCTCGCCGGGGAGTAGGAATGATATAAGATGCGAAATACGCCCTACACGCATATAAAATATCGAACGGAATGTTTTTGCTGTTGCCAGGGCTTTATATAGGCGCCAAAGCACAGGAGACGATGAATTTAAGCGCTCGACAGTCTCCAAACGTTCCAGGTCCATTATTATCTTCCTGCGATTTTCTCCTTTCTGCGCAACGAAAGCAATCATTGCAGGGAGAGTCAACAAGAAATATGTATAAATCTTGATTAAAGACATAGTATACTTAAGCGTCCAATTTTCACGTTGTGGATTTATGGGCTACCGCAGGAGACGGCAACCGTTAAATCGCGTTAAATTGATTTTGATTTTTTACTTATTATGGGGTATTCAGCCGTTGAAGTCCGATGGTTTTGATTATCGACGGCAAAGATTTGTATTCTTGTTATTCCTCGCAAGACGTCATTTTTGGACGCTTACTAATGCATTAGTCGACAGAGACGTCTCTTTAATCTAAGCCAGAGTGGCAGCGATGTATATCTTCGTACTATTCTAAAAAAGCTTGAAGTTTTTACCACTGATTGAAACTTACCATATTCTCGTGGTTCGGTTGCCGAGTTTGTTATAGCAGGATTGTATTGGCTTGCTTTTTCTAATGAGAGTAGGTAGTCTTGATTTAGATAATCTGTAAATTCTGCCCCCCTCTCGGTTCGGGCGATTACGATTGTCGTGCCGAGGTCATTATCGATTTCAGGTGCAAGTTGACTAATACCCCAAAAGTCGCCGAGGGTTATATCTGCATGACTACCATCGGGATATTTGAATGGGCAAACAAAGCACCCCTTTCGCAATGTCAGGTTTTGGAGAAACGCCCGCATATAGAGGTTGTCGGCATGAAGCTGGGTAAAGGTCTTCCCATCTTTGAACTGTATAGTAAACGAATAGTTTTTCCATCCAGTACGTTTGTCGCGAAAATTTATTGTTTCAATATCTGCACAGGTCTTGCCAAGCTTTTGACTAAGTTCGTCAAGATAATGTTGCCAATATTCTGGTTGTGGGGCACCATGGCATACCGTCTCGACTAATAGTATGGCCGGATTGTCGCCAAACCGTTTCCTTATTGCGGCGACTTGGCATGGGGTACCGCTAAAAAGTACTTTACGACCACATTCTATATCACGCTCAATTTCCGTTTGGATGGGTTTGATATCACTGAAGACGTATTTGCTGCCACGCAAACGCCATAGTTCATCGGCATTGTCAATACGCATATGCCTTACGTGCCATTCTGAATCAAATGAGGCCCCGTAAACAGCTCCGCCATCTGAAAGTTCCCGTTCCGCCAACATGGAAAAGATACCGCCAGCCGAGCTGTCGCGCCTTATCTCGGCATCGGGATTATGTGCCGCAAATATCGTCATAGACCAAGTCGTTGTTTAAGAGCCTTCAATGGAGCCAGGGTTATCTCTCGTTCATATTTGTTCATGCTAAAGCAGTAGAACGTGGAGATATAGATGATAATGAAAGCAAAACCGGCAGTGCCAATGCTTGCCCAATTGTCTATCTCGACTCTTTGTGCCAACCACAAGGCTAAACCTGTCAATATAGTTGGGAATATCGCCATCTTGCCAATTTCACGCCAAAACTCGCTTATATCAATATGTTGTCTGACTTTATAGTAGATGTTCATTACCACCCACTGGCCAATAAAGAGTGTAAGCCCGATAACTATTGCACATCCTAACGCACCGAAGCGCGGGGTGACCAATATTTGGCAAACGAGGCTGACAATCGCGATGCCGAGGTAGACGATGGAACGGAACTTTTGCTGTCCACGTGCCAAGAGGATTGTATATCCAACATTTTGAATCAGTGGGCAGAGCAAGGATACAAAGAAAACCAGCGCGATAGTGTAGGACATGGCATAGTCAGCACCTGCCCATATAAATATGAATTGTCTTCCCAGAACTATAAAGCCCGACAGAATCAATGACAATACGCAGAACTGTAAACGTCCAGTCTTGATAAATAAGTCGGATATCTCTTTGTCGTGGTCTCCGCTTACGGCAAGCAAGGTGATGCGAGGAAGCAACACGCTGTTGAAAGACGTTGACATAGACATATAAAGGTTCATTAGCGTTATTCCTAACGAGAATATGGCTACGGCTACAGTGCCACAGTAAATACCGAGAATAAACTGGCCCGTTCCCCAATATATCCTGTCAACTATTGCTCCGAGGAAGTTCCAAAAACTAAAAACTGCTATTTCCTTGAGAAGCGGAATATTGAAATTCCTAAAGTTGATTTTTATTCGTAGCTTATAACGACAGTATAGAACATTTGCCAAAAGCGTACTGATACTAAATACGGTTTGCACTATCACAAGGCCAATTGCTTTGTAGCCGAGAAGTAAGACCACTATTAGAACCGCTGTTGACAGCAAAATCCGCACAATCGACAGCACTCGTTGGAATACGAACCGTTCGTATGCCGATATGATTGAGCCGAAGATGCAGAACGGGAATGTGACAGCAAGATTGCCGACCATCAAGGCCATCATTATCCGGGCCTGTTGTAGCTCGTCCGGAGTCATTGTGCGGTCGAACATCCTGTCTGTATTGAAGTAAAGCACAACGCCTCCGATTGTGACAAGCAGGCCAAGAATAGCATAGGCCGAGAGGAACATCCCATAAAGGCTCCATTCTTCCTCTTTGGTTCCGGTAGCTCGGATTTTGGCTGTATAACGCACAATAGCCGAGCCAAAACCAAAGTCGAGCAAAGTAAGGTAAGCTATTATAGAGGCTACCAACGAATATAGGCCGTATTCGTTCTGCCCAAGGCAACGGAGCATAAAAGGAGTGTACAACAACCCAGTAAGGATGTTGAGCCCGATTATTACATAGTTTAATGCAGCCCCGGCCTTGACTTGATTCATAAAATAGTGATTTCTGACTCGGCTTACAGTGTTATTTTTGCGCCTACTTTATATGCGTTGCATCTTTTATATGATATTGCATCAATCATGCAATCTTCTCCACATCCTTTGGGTCGATGTGGACAGTGGCGCCGCCGAGGAGGGGGAGACTTACTAATAGGGTATTGGTGCCGTCGGAGGCGGTGCGGATTTCGCCTTCAAGGCCTCGGAGACTCCCTCGGACTACACGGACGGTGTCGTTGATGCGGAATTCCATTGGCACAAACTCAACGGGTGTATCTGATTGGCCAAGCATGAATTTTAGTTTCTTTATCTCTGCATCGCCTATGACAGCCACAGGTTTATTGAGCCCCCCGCTATCAGTCGAACGATTGACAAGGAAGCGGTTGACATATGGCAGATTGACTATCTGACGACGTTGCCATTCGGTGCATTTCACAAAAACCATCGAAGGTACCACTACGCGGTCTATGATTTTGCGTCGGCCGTTAGCCCAGACTCTCATCTCTTTCTGAGCCGCGACGTAGGTTTCTATGCCTGTCGCTTGTAGCTTTTCAGCAACCGATTTTTCGTGCCGGGAGTTTACAATGGCTACAAACCATTTAGCTTCGGGCACGCCTACGGCACCGTCAACGCACGAAGGCCCTGCCGTTACAATATCATCAATCTTCCTTTTTTTGTACATTAAAGACTTTGAACCCACTCTCTAAATTAGAGATTTGGATAAGCCGTAATTGGCTGGCTATTAGCTGAGTGAAGACTAAGGCATAGTTAAAATACTAAACAAGACCCCTCTATTTCAAAGTTTCATTGAAAAAATCACACCCTCTATTGCTTATAAATCAAAAAAAATCCGTAACTTTGCACAATCATAACTATCTCTAATTTAGAGATATGGATGTTTACTAAACAAAAGAGGCTCTGAACCTATTGGAACAGAGCCGTTAATGTGTTTGGACTGTTGGTAATATTTCGCAACTCATTTGAGAGCTTTGGGATTTTTGCCAGATTTGTAATCTCGTTCAAGTAGGCATCAACCTTTTGACTGGACATGACCGGAAGCCCCACACCTTTTGCCAACACCGCAGGGTGCTCTCATACTTGCACATTATTTCGACTTATACCATACCACACTAACTGTTTCGCCCATGTTGGTTTTCGGTTTAACTCGGTGAGCGCAATTATAGTAACATAAAAGAAAAAAGCAACTATCAGAATTTGATAGCTGCTCGATTTTTAGCGATATTATCCGCCTGGAGCCGGATAATATCGCTATAACTAAGTCGTTTTCAAAATATTGCAATGCCGCACTATCCGTTGTTCACGAATTGCACACGGCACCATTTCAATGTTCTTCCCCGTTGTTTTCGTTGGGGTAATACAAATATACGGATATACGGAAATTTTTTGAACTTACATTGAAATAATGGAACTTAAACGGCGAGAGTGCCTATTTTTTCTCTAAAACTGTCCAAAATTTCATTTTTCAAGTCTAAGAAAGAAGTCATATCGTGTTCATAAAATAACTTTAGCACATTCTCAGCCCTAGTATTCGGAGTGTTTTGTGGAGCTGTGCCTATTGAAATTGCATCTGATGCGAGTTTTAATAAATCTGTTTCTATTTTTAAAAAGGATACTGTTTGAGAAAGAGTGAAATACATTTCATTGCACTCTATGAAATCATTAAGTTTGTGCACTTCTTCTCTGAATTTAACAACAAATTTCCAATAATTAATAATGCAATCCTCATCACATGTCGAATCACAAATTTGCTTATTGGAAAAATCTATGTTTGCTTTACAATCATAAGTATAAAAAGATTGTATCCTATTATATAAATTTTGTACGGAATTCATTTGTTTGCAAACTTCACTACTGTCCACTAAAAATGGACGGGGTTAAAAATTAAATAAATTCGGTTCACTTGAACCATAGAGAACATTGACATTTTTGAAATTCGATTTGTCGAAGAGGTCTCTCAGATGAGTCTTGTCAGTCAGCGAGATTCCAAGAATCTGAAGTACTTCATAGATGCTCCGTTCCAGTTTCATATCCTGCTGTACGATTGCAACAAGGCAATAAGTAATTATAGCACAATAGATTTGGATGCGTACTGCATTCTCTGATGTTCCCCAGAACTTCTTGATACGCAGATGCTGCTTGATCCATTTGAAGAACAGTTCCACGCTCCATCGGTTGCGGTATAGCTCGGCGATTGTCTCGGCGGAAGCAGTCAGATTGTTGGTCAGGAATATGTATATGGTACCGTCCTCGGGATCGATACAGATTACTTTACGGAGTTTTTCAGGGTAATCCTTTGAGCTTTTATAAACCGTGAAGTAGCCGATTGCGTCTGAGACAACGTTCTCGGGAAGCCTCCGTTTCCATGTCTCAGGCTTGAACCGGACATTGGTTTTCGCCCTGACAACAAAGAACGCACCGATCCGATTTATCGTGTAAAGATTGCCGAAATCGTTGTAGCCACGGTCGAAGATATAGTGCGCTCCTCTCTCATACGGGATCTCCGGCATTGCTTTTGAATCGTGGACTTTTGCCTCGGTAATATGCACGAATGCAGGAACTTGAGCTTCCACATCGTAAAGCGTATGCATCTTGATCCCGCCCTTGTGCTTACGGAATTTTGCCCACTCAAACACCGACAGACAGAGGTCTATGGTTGTGGAGTCAATAGACATGGCCGTCAAGCTCGAAGATATTCTGTATTCTTCGCTTGCGGGCCTCCGCAATCATGTGAGAAGCGAACTCCTCGAAGATGCGGTAATCGCGCTGCTCGTTAGCTTTGCTAAGATTGCTCCGCGTCACGGATTTACCGATGCCGAGGTGGTAGAGTTTCCCCGCATGTGCTCCCATGGCAACGATGAGGTCGCGCAGACTTTCGCGATTTGACAATTGTCCGAACATCAGCGTAAGGGGCTGATTCCAGCAGGTATAACTCTTTACATACTTGTCACCGCCATACTTCTTCACGATGCGTAGGAACTTGAAGTTGTCAAGAAACTGGACTAATTGGGCGAAAACGTATTTGCCTTTATTCATAACAGCCTGATGCAGACTGCAAAAGTAATTTCAAATCATTGCGCACCAAAATCGACTATAACAAATTGAGTTTCAACAAATTCAAAGCACTCTTATAATTTTTAGTGGACACTAATGGAACAAAATATCAATACAAAATTCAATATTGATGTTCTAAGATTTTAATCGGCATGTTGTCATTGCCCGATATTTAGTTATGGAATCTTAAAGCAAAATAATTATGATAGAAAGCAAACAATACATTGAGCTTGACCCTAATGATAGAATCGTTTGTGTGAACATCAGTAGCACATACGATAAGAACGAGCGAGAGGATGATTATGATAGGGCCTGTCATTATTGGAAAGTATCTATCGATAAGGCAAACAAGGCTAATCTCGTATTGGCGACAGTTCATGGTATAGTCAAAGCTGTATTCAAGCCTATTCGTTGGTATCTTACGGATTCCACAAAATATCCAGGAACTTATGAGTTTGATGGAGAGCAAATCTTTGATTCTCCGTATATCGGAAAGTGTGTATGGAATGTCGTTAACAAATATACTGTAACCTTTTCTTACATCAATATCTGACATGAGGTTATTAACTAACTCTAAAGAGCTACAAGACTCTTTTGTTGCCTGTTTAGAAGCCTATGACAAATTCTATTGTTGCGTAGCTTGGGCTGGTGCTCCTAAGAGTTTCCCTATTGGGAAACTACTTGTTAAGGAATCAGATAGAATAGAGAAAGCCATAATTGGCCTTCACTTTTACCAAACACATCCGGATTTTATAGAAACCTTTATAGACCATAAAGGAATACGTTTCATAAAAGAAACAGACGGAATATTTCATGATAAAATCTATCTTTTCGTTAACTCATCAAAGGATTGGGTGGCAATATTGGGCAGTTCAAATCTTACTAATGGAGGTTTTGTTAAGAACATAGAGTGTAATGTCTTGTTCTCCAATGAAGATGATAAAGACGGTAAAATGTATAAATCTCTAATCGGCCATATTGAGGTTATTTGGAAAGATGCATCTTCCTTTAGTTTCGCAGATTTGAATAATTACAGAAACAGCTTCAATCAGCAGAAACCGCGTCGGGATGTTCTTCATAAAGTAATTCGTTCTCCCAAACATATTTTCAATGGCGCAAGTTTGTTGTTGATGACTTGGAGCGAATATTGCGCTAAATTACAGCGACATGAAGGTCTTGAAACACGACTTAACGTACTTAAAGAGGCGCATATCCTATTTCAATCTACTGAACACTTTTATGATTTGGACGAGTTTGATAAAAAGCGAATATCTGGCTATCGGCTTAAAGATGCAGAAGATTGGTGGTTCTTTGGAACTGTAAGTAAAGGTGAGATTTTATCGGAGATGATTGAAAAACGAATTGGAGAAGCCATAGATTGTATACCTCTGGATGAAGAAGTGACAAAAGCCCAGTACGATAGGTATGTTCAGTTGTTCTGTGATGGAGGAAAGTGGAATAACCCCATTGGTTCAGCGACAAGATTGTTAGCTCTGAAACGACCTGATATATTCTTATGCGTTAATGGAGAAAATAAGGCTGGCTTGGCCAACGGACTCGGCATCCCTCAAAATCAGATTACATTAGAAAACTATTGGGATGAAATTGTTATGCCAATTCAGAATGCAACTTGGTATAAAGGCACTCCCCAAAACCGTCTGCAACGTGAAGTGTTTAGAAACAGAGTTGCCTTACTGGATTCAATATATTATGATTGAGCATATAATGGACCGAGAATGCAATAAAAACGGCTGAATCCGCTAGTAACAGGATTCAGCCGTAATTTTAAGGGATATATAGAGCTGCAAGTTCGGTCAAGCGACGATTGTATAAGCCTTTATGGAATTTGCCTTTATAGCGGCAATGGGCGGTGTAGGATTTGAAAATGTCGCGGTTGCCGGCTTTCAGCTTTTTCAGAACGCTGCTTTTGTTGACGACACCGGGTCCGCAGTTGTAGGCGAGGCAGGCTAACAGGATATACCCCTTGCCATATTGCGAGTATAGGGCGCAGAACTTGCGGAGGTCTTTTCGTAGCAGGGCGTCTGCCTGTCTTTCGGTGAATTGCACGCCTCGGCGATACGGTTCACCCGGCCGGACTTGGAGACCGTAGCCGACATAGGGCCAGTGTTTCGGCTTATGGAGCGTTTCAAGCTTCTTTAATATAGCGAATTTTGTTCAATTAAACCACTGTACTGAATAAAATATGACTTTTTTATTCAATACATTTATAAGATTGAAAAAAACTAAAAACGTGCTAAATTCTTCTTCAGACTGGCCACACTATATTCATAATCTCGTCCACCGCCCACCGGAAAAATCCGCTGCCCCCCCCTAATTTCGAACAGCTCAGAAAGCTAATTTCTGATAAAGAACAAGAACTATCTGCCGAAGTAATCCGCTTAAAAGCAGAAAATCGGGATTTTACAGCCACTACACTTATTGAGGGTATCGCAGAACAAATGAAACTAAAGACGGTTGACGAAATCTTTAATGAACAGATGCAACGACTTGCGGATGAGGGCAGACGTAAATATATGCTCTCGCTCCGTTACGTCTATAATACTCTTATAGCATTTAATAAGCACCTTGACATATATTTCTCTGAAATTGACATTACATTCCTCAGACGTTACGAAACTTGGCTACGCAAAAGAGGTGTGGCAGAAAACACAATCGGCATATACTTTCGCTCTTTAAGGGCAGTCTATAACATTGCCATAGAGCAAAACGCTGTACCCATTCAGAAAATATAAGGTGTCTCGCTTACATGAGGAAACAGCAAAACGCTCCCTTACAAAATCAGACGTAGAGAGATTTATTGCCTACAAGTCCACTAATCGCTATATGCAATTCTCGATTGATATTTTCGCTTTTACATATTATTGTGGTGGTATCAACTTCATAGATACAGCAAACCTCACCCATGTAAACATCATAGAGGGTAAGTTAGTCTATAAGCGACATAAGACAAACAAGCTAATCAAAATCCCCATGCAACCCCAAGCGATAGAACTTATAAAGAAGTATCATCGCAAAGACAGTCCATATCTGTTTACAATTCTATCGGACTTCCACGAAACGGAGATTCAGAAATCGAACCGTATTCATAAAGTCATAGCCAAAGTGAACAAGTGGCTTAAAGAGATAGACGAGGATTTAGGCTTACCACTAACTCTTACTACTTACGTTGCGAGGCATAGTCAAGCAACGGTGATGAAACGAGCAGGGGTATCAACATCCGTAATCCGTGAAATCATGGGGCATAGTTCTGAAAGAGTAACCCAAATCTACCTTGACAGCTTCGATAATGAGCAGATAAGTGAAGCAATGAGCAATCTCCTGTAAAATAAATCCCATTTGCCTTAGTGTAAGTGGGATTTTCTATGTAACTTTGTAATTATTAAGATTATGTAAAAATGAATCCAAATTTACAACACTTTCAACAATCAATAACACAGGAACTAGATGTTATTAAGAATCGTGTGCGTTCTCTTATTGGAGACGCTCATTGGGGCGAAGAAGGAAGATATAAGGAGGTTATCTTACAAAAGGTTATAAAACGTTTTTTACCAAATAATCTATCCGTTGGGACAGGTTTCGTAATTGATGAGACAAAATCTATTAGTAAACAACTTGATATTATAATATATGATAATACACTCCCTTTATTCTTTTTTGAGGATAATTTCATAATTACACCACCCGATAATGTCAGGGGCATTATTGAAGTTAAATCGAACATAGGTTCTGCCTCCAGATTGGGATGTATTATTGAAGAATTAGACAATTCTCTTAGAAGTATATTTACCGATAATCAACTAAAAAAATTATTTGTCGGCATATTCTCCTTTTCTCTTTCGTTTAATATTGATAGTTTAAGAGATGTTCTCTCAAAGAACTCTTCGATTAATTATATTTCATTGGGAAACAATTACTTTATTAAAAAGTGGTTGGTTAAAGACCGAAAACAATTAAATATAATTGACAGAGAATCTAACACTTCTGACTTCTATAATGTCTATGAAATTAATAATCTCTCTCATTCATACTTTATTTCAAATTTGGTTACCCAAACATGTAATGTTAAAGCAAAGAAACACAGTTGGTTTTATTTTCCCATAGAGGGTACTAAGGAAATCTATAAGATGGAAACTATATCATGCCAATAGAAAGATTCCAAATAGACAATTATAGCAAAGAAGAAAACAACTTATTGGAATATGTAATCAAGGTTGCCAATGAATTTGCACCTGATATAGTCTTAGAAGAAAACGGAACACCTTATAAGGTTGAATCGCAAGCACCGTTAATTTTCAAACGTTGATATAATAACGGCAAGCTTAACGTGTATTTTCGTTACGAGGATTATATTAAGGCAAGCAGTAACAATAACAAGAGTACTATTGATATAATCAGAGCTTTAGAAATTGCCCCCAAAAAGTTTTGGTATCTACTTTTATTCATATCTGATTATGTTAGCGGTAGCACTCTGAATACACTTCAATGTAATGCTACTCCTAAACAAGAAATAGAACGGTTAATAGACTTCATAGAACAAAATGAAGAATCAGTAAACAGATTTAACGGTGTTATCCCCATGCAAGAAATGAAATTAACTCTGCATATTAAAGGGTGAACACTTAATATCAGCAATCCTAATACCCTATCAGCAATAGCTGTTTTTTGTAAGCAAGCTATATCCATTATAGAGGAAGATAGTTTATTAAATGTTGTCACTACCACAGAAACAGATTTAGCAGATACAAAACAGATAGGACTGTTTACTGAAATGTTCCGATGTTTCTTTAATCTTTATCCGCAGTTTACAGCAAAGAGAAAAACAGGGAACAACTCCACTAAAAGCACATTACGTCTAATCTCAAAGTTGGCATATCTAACCAAGCAGACAACTAATGCCGATTATGATTCAGATGATGAAAACCTAAAGGGAATCATAAAATCATATCGTAAACAAAAGACAGACACTATTAACACGATATACGGTTGAAATAATACCACATATTTTTACAATCCACTTCTGTATTTCCTAAAGGGGAATATGAACGTGGATTTTTTGTTCCCTAATCCCCCTGCCGAATTGAGCGAACTTTGCAATGTAATCAATGACCCAACGAAGTGTCAGCGAAAACAGTAACACTTAATGCTTAATTCTTGCAGACATTCAATAATTACTCAGAACTGGCAACCCCAATAAGCAAGACAGGGCTGAACTTTATCCGAAGTTGCTTTAATGCAACACCAACATGGATAAAGATGCAGTTAAGAGTTGATAACGGTTATTTAACTGTAAAACTCAGGTATTGGTATAACGATAATACAACTATCACACTTTCGCTCCCAATAGATAGAGATTTGTTACTCGCTATCGTAGATACTATGTGTGGAAAGGTGAGTAAGTTGAATAACTATGTAGCCAATAATCACCATATCGCAATTATAAATAAAAGTGAAATAGAAGACATTTACCTTTCAATAATGTTAAATCTGAACAAACTATACAAGATAGGCATTGGAGAAAGATTCATTTCTAAAAATGGCAAAGTGTATGAGCATGTATTATTCAGACCAAACGCACACACTATAATTTAAATATATGTTCCTACTTCCAATGGAGTTCGGATAGCTATTAACAAATTTCTCAATAAGGAAACCTCAGAGAATGACATACTAAACCAACCTGCCTGTTCTACCGATAATTACACAGTCTACAATGGAATGGGTGAAATAAATAATCTTTAATCGTGATGAGACTTTTACCTGCTTTTACCAATTCCGATGCACATATATTTATTAAGGAGCTTATGCAGCCTAATAAATACTTAGATATAACAATGAAAGATAATCCTTATATAGAAGTCTGTGTTAAGGATATTGTTAATTCTCCATACGTCATAAACAGCATGAGTTGGGAATGGATTATGAACTATCTAAAAATAGGGAAATACGATGACTTTGGAATTAATCCCAATAACAGAGATATTCTTGGCACAAACTACCAATTTAGGGTTCTAAAAAATTAATCGATAACGGTTATTCTATTTCCAGAGTGCCATTTCTTAGAGAATATATGCCACATATAACTATCGTTGTGTTTTTCCCCTTTGGCAAACTCGTATTTTGCTTAATGAGAAACCAACAAATTATGGATTTTCTAAATTCAAAAGGTATATGAAAACTCAATATAAAATAGGGATATTCAGTTAAAGGCATGAATTTTAAACCGGGGTAAGGCTCGTGATGGT
>CAMNRO010000039.1 GCA_946553045.1 uncultured Porphyromonadaceae bacterium
TATAATCTTTGGCTGTGAAAAATTTATTTCCCCACTGATTTTCTACTGAGCCCACATAAAGTTGCAGGCAGCTCATTTATACGCGATGTAGCTGTTCAGACACAATCATCGACAGATGTGTATATTACGAAAATGCCACTGAGAGAGGTCTCTGCCTCGCTCGGTGGCATTTGTTTATCTGTATGCCGGTCTGAGATTCTGTTTAGATACGCTTTATTCGTATCGTCTGGCGTGAATTGACTGCATCTGTAAGATTTCCGCTGCTGACACATGTTACCGGGGCTGTCAGCTCGAAAAGGTTCATAATTTCGCTGAGATTTTCACCTTTGAGAATGAAGCGGAAGGTCTGTCCCGCAAGAGCCGGGTCAATGTCGAAGCTGACATTATATATCTGCTCAAGGCGCCGGCAGATGGTGTGAATCGAATCGTTCTCAAAAATCAGCACACCGTTGCGCCAGGCGCAATACCGGTCAAGGTCGACACCTTTGGAGACTGTTGCATGTCCGTCGAGAATCGCGAGATGTTCTCCCGGCAGGAGCGCTACCCGTTTGCCTGCGCCTGTCGCCTCTACTTTTCCTTCTGAGAGGGTTACTGAAGCGTCGCTGTCGTAAGCATTGACATTGAATTCAGTGCCTGTGGCTGTTACTGATATGTATGGTGTGTTGACAACGAACGGATTGGCCGCGTCTGCCTTGACACTGAAATATGCTTCGCCCCGGAGATTGACATCGCGTGTGTTGTCGGTTATGTTGCGAGAGTATTCCAGCGAGCTGTTGGCATTCAGCCACACTACAGTGCCGTCGGGGAGCGCTGCCTTGCTTGTGCAACCGTAATCGGTCGATAATGTGACGTAGCTCTCTGGCGTGTTGCCTGGTCTTACAAGAAAATAAACTGTAATGGCGAGCAGCGGGAGAATCGCCACAGCTGCGATTTTCGACCAGAATACAATGAGCTTCTTTACCAAGCCTGAACTCCGTGGCTTGATTCCGGCTTTCGCCAGCACTCTGCGCTCTGCTTTTTCGGTATCGTTGTCGGTGACATCAAAGGAGGGGAGCAGTGCTTCCCAGATGTCTTGCTGCTCAAAGAAATCTTTCTTGTTCTTCGGAGACTGTTCAATCCAGTCCCGAAGCCAGGCAATCTCATCTGGTGTGGCGTCACCACCGAAATAGCGGGCAATTATGATATTGATATTCGGGTTGTCTTTGCCAATGTGGTTCATATCAGTTTATTATAGGAGATTACGGGCTGACAGAATTATAAATATCAGGCTCTTGTATATCTGTAGGTTCTGGTGAAGAAATTTAATCGCTTTGCTTATGCGGGCTTCAACGGTGCGTACAGATATATTAAGGCGTTGTGCTATTTCTGAATATTTGAGCTTTTCCTGACGACTGAGCATCAAAGTCTCGCGTACATCCGAATCAAGCTTTGACAGAGCTGTCTCGTATGCGTCAGACAGTTCAGAGTATAACAGATGCTCGTCGGGCGACAGCGAAAGAATCGTTTCATGGTTCATATCCTGATAAGACTTCTTGACCTTCTGGTGCCTCAGCTCATTAAGTGCGAGGTTCTGGACAAGCGATATGAGATACGAACGGATAGACGTGTCGGTTTCCAGTTTCTTGCGATTAGTCCACACCCTTATAAAAGCCTCCTGAACAATATCTTCGCAAGTGCTTTTGTCGGGGATAAAACGTGCAGTGAATCTGACGAGGTTGGCATAATACTGACGAAAAATCTTTACAAAGGCTTCGTGGCTGTCATATTTGAGGGCAGCCACCAACAGCGCATCGTTTTTAAATTCTTCGTTTGCCATGATTTGGATTTTTTTGCAAAGGTATATGTAATGAATCTAAGAAACAAGGCATTTTGACGCGATTTTAACAAAAAATTTCTTAATGTAAAATTTTGTGATTTTGCGATGTGGGTTTTCACGGGTCGCGTGTTATCTAAATAAACGATTTTAAACAACTGTCAACAGACCTTAAAAATGCCTCGAAAACACCAATCATTATTTATATATGGAAAATGTAATACTTAAAAACTGCCGGCGTCGGCTGGGCATGGCCTTAAGACCTCTTCTGGTCTTATTGATGCTCAGCTTTGGAGTTGCAGGTTATGCAGCTGCCGACAACAAGGTGACTATTGACGTAAGTAACGTTACTCTTGAAAGCGTTTTGCGCGCGATAGAGAAACAGACCGACTACCGTTTCTTCTATAGTAAGGAGGCTGTAGACGTTAAAACCCGTGTCAACGTAAAGGCTCAGAATGAGCCTGTGACATCTCTGCTTGACAGAATCTTGCCCAAGCAGGGGATAAGCTACGTGATAAACGACCAGCGGATAGCATTGAAGCAATCTTCCTCACCGCAGTCAGCCCCCCCGACACAAAAAGATAAGAAAACAGGTTTCAAAGGTAATAAAATAAAAGTAGACGGGACGGTGACCGATACAACGGGCGAGCCGTTGATCGGTGCGTCGGTAAAAGTCGGTGGAGAAGACATTGGTGTGGCGACCGATATCGACGGGCGTTATGAGATCAGCATGCCCGAAGGGGGGATACTGGAATTCTCTTATATAGGCTTTCAACCCGAGAAGAAGAAGGTTGCCAAAGCCGGCAAGCTTGACATTGTGTTGGCAGAAGACACAAAGCAGCTCGACGAAGTGGTCGTAATCGGCTACGGCACCATCGACAAGAAAGAGCTGACATCGGCCGTTTCACATATCAGCGCGAAAGATTTCCAGTCGGTCGCAGCCACTGACGTGTCTATGCTCATTCAGGGCAAGGTGCCCGGTCTGTCGGTTGTGAATACCGCCGCCGCCGACCCTAACTCGGCCGCAAGCCTGCAGATACGAGGCGTGTCGTCGCGCGAGGCTGGTGTAAGCCCGCTGATTGTGCTCGACGGTGTTCCGGGTGCGAGTCTAACCAATATCAACCCGAACGACATCGCTTCGTTCGATGTGCTGAAAGATGGTGCGGCAGCGGCAATTTACGGTACACGCGGCTCAAACGGCGTTATTGTGGTTACTACCAAGAAGGGTGCTCGCGACGGACGTACCCACACCACCTATTCGGCGACCCTCTCGTGGGACAAGGCCAACCGCGATCTCGACATGATGAATGCCGAAGATTACCGCAACCTGCGCATTCCTTCGGGTGACGCTGCTGTTGACCTGGGCGCGAGCGAAGATCTGTTCAATCTCGTGCAGCAGGTTGGCTTCAAGCATCAGCACACCCTCACGATCAGCGGCGGCGGAGCCAATACAAACTACAGGGTGACTGCCGACTACCGCAATGCCGACGGCATCGAGAAGCGTGGCAACCGTGAGGAATATGGTGCCCGTGCCTCTATCAACCACACCACTAAGGGTGGACTTTTTTCTGTCAATGTGAATATCGCACCGCGTGTGGTTTTCCGCAATCTTGCTGATAACGATGTGTTCCGCCGCGCGATAGAGGCGAATCCCACAACACCGGTATGGAATGCCGATGTGCCGGGCCGCTACTATGATTTCACAGATGTCAACGGTTTCGTCAATCCGCTCGAGTCGATGAATCTTGTAAGTAACAAAAGCCAGGAGAAGATTATCGACTGGGACGGAACTCTGAAACTCAATCTGCTGCCTCTGTTCATGCCCGATGCCAAATACAGCCAGACGCTCAACACGCAGATCACATTCGCCGATCATCAGTATAACAATGATGTAAACTATTTCGAGCCGTCGACGATGAACCAGCATATCCGTAAAAACAGGAAAGGCTATGCTGCTCGCACGGCAAACAATGCCCGCAACTTAAGCATGGAATGGCTTGGCAACTACAGCATCAGTGTCAAGAATCACAATATCCGCGCCATGGTAGGTTATTCTTATCAGTATTGGCAGAATTCCGGTTTTGACTGCAACAACTCTGATTTTTCTAACGACGGTATCGGTGCCGACAACATCGGCTCGGGCGACTTTATGAAAGAAGAGGGCGAGATCGGCATGGGCAGCTATAAGAATGACAGCAAGCTGATAGCATTCTTCGGCCGAATCAGTTATGATTACGACGGCCGCTATCTGCTTACAGCGTCGCTGCGTCACGAGGGTTCGTCAAAATTCGGTAAAAATCACAAATGGGGTAACTTCCCGGCAGTATCGGCCGGATGGCGCATATCTAATGAGGAATTCATGTCTGGTACATCGTCATGGCTCAACGATCTTAAAATCCGTGCGGACTTCGGTGTGACCGGTAACCAGGAATTCGGCAGCTATATTTCGCTCGACACCATGGGCCCGTTCGGCTACAGCTACTACAACGGTCAGTGGGTGCGTGTCTGGGGGCCCGGCAAGAATGTCAACTCAGACCTCCACTGGGAGCAGGGCAAGAACTGGAACGTCGGTCTTGATTTCTCGCTGTTCAACAACCGCCTCTTCGGATCGTTCAACTATTTCCAACGCCGCCAGCAGGACTTGTTGGGCAACTACCGTGTGCCAATGCCTCCCTATCTGTTCACGCACACCTTTGTGAATGTGGGCACAATGGAGAACAAGGGTTTCGAGTTCGACATCACATTCAATGCCGTGCAGACTCGCGACTTCTCCTATTCGATGAATTTCATCGGTTCCACACAGTCGAACAAGTTTGTAGACTTCAGCAACTCGGAGTTTGTCGGCAACGACTATTATGATGTGGCCTACACCGAGATTCCTTATCCCAACATCCCTCTGCAGCGCATAGAGAAAGGTCGTTCCATCGGCGAGTTCCATATGTTCAAATATGCGGGTATAACCACCGACGGCGAGTGGCTCATCTACGACAAAGACGGTGACATAATCAAAGGCATTCAGGGAAGTGAGGCTGACCGCCAGTATGTTGGCAACGGTCTTCCGAAGTTCACTCTTTCGACAGGCCACAACTTCCGCTATAAGAATTTTGACCTTTCGCTCTTCTTCCGCGGTGCCTTCGGATTCCATATCTTCAATATACACGATTTCTATTACGGCACCCGCAACTTCTCGGGCAACCTGCTCCGCAAGGCCTTTGGAAAGAACGAGCTGATTTCGTCGTCCCAGAACCCGATTGTCAGCGATTACTTCCTGGAGCGCGGCGATTATTTCAAGCTTGACCAGATCACACTCGGCTACACACTGCCTATGCCCAAGATGAAATTCATGGACTCGTTCCGGATCTACGGCACTGTGCGCAATGTGTTCACCATCACCAAATACAGTGGTATGGATCCCTCGAATTTCCAGGTCAACGGCCTGACACCTGGTGCGCACGGCGGCCGCGGCTACTATCCTACCACCCGTCAGTTCATACTTGGTGTGCAACTTGATTTCTAATCAGACTAAAACCAGACATTCAGATGAAAGCATTTAAATATTTAGCATGCATGGCACTGGCCTCACTGTCGTTTTCGGCGTGTACCGATCTCGACGAGACTGTCTACAGCGAGGTAAGTTCCAACAACTATTTCAATACCAGGGAAAATGTTGTGGCGATGGCGTTCCGCTCGTTCGAGCACGGCTACTGGACGATTGTGCCACGATTCAGAATGAACGAACTCTCGGCCGACCAGCTGATTATTCCGCGACGTGACGGCAGCTGGGATGACGGCGGCGTGTGGCGTCAGTTCCACTATCACACATGGACACCGGATATTTCGCGACATGTGCACGACGAATGGGACTCACAGTTCGCCGGTATCGCACAAGCCAATTTCGCTATCGACCGTTTCAACGAGCTTGATCCGGATAAGTTCGGATTCAGTGAAGAGGAGTGGAACTCGCTGAAGACCCAGAACAGGATTCTGCGCTGCTGGTACTATCTGCGCCTGCTTGATTCATTCCGAAATGTGCCTTTCTGTGTGAGCTACGACGACCAGTCGCAGAACACTCTTTCGCAGGTTCCTCCGGAGAAGATATTCAATTTCATCGAGTCCGAGATCAGGGACGCACTTCCGCTCCTTTATAAAAAGGAAAGCCTCGGCAGCGGAGCGCAATATGCCAATATGTGGACTCAGGCCGGCGCTGCCTCGCTGTTGGTGCGTCTGTACCTGAATGCGAAGGAATATATCGGCGTAGACCGTCTGGCTGACTGCGAGAAGGTGGCTCAGGATATTGTCGACGGCGTTTACGGTGCCTATGAGGTGGCTGACCGCTGGGATGCTCCCTTTGACTCCGAAAATGACAAATGCGACGAGCTCATATTCTTTTTCTCCGGTTCGTGCAACTACACCAGCTGGCATTACAACCAGCTCTATAACTGGGGCGTGCCTTCATATTCCGAACAGTTCTTCGACGATGCCAATGTGAAGCATGGCGGCCATAACGGTGAGTTTGTGTGCTCGCCAAGCTATGATCCCACCGGCAACCTCTATGACTTTGAGCTTGGAATGCCTATACAGAAGTTCCGCAAGTATCCTAACGACGTACGTCTGAAGAAATACCAGAACCTCGGTGGCGGCAAACGCGAAGGAATGTTCCTTTTCGGCTATCTCGAATACAAACAGAACGGTATTACCCGCAAGCTTAAAGCTCCTGAAATGCCTTACGAACTTTGCATCCGCGATGCCGTGGGCAAGTTCCATTTCAAGAAAGAAGGTGAATGGCTCGACTCTTCAGTGAGCGACATGACAACAGGCGACTACAATTCAGGATGGTACACTGTCAAATATCCGATGTACAGCAACAATGATCCGGGTGCCGGCGAGAGCGATTTCGCAGAGATACGTCTGGCTGAAATCATCTATTCGCTCGCGGAATGCAAACTGCGTCGTGGCGATGATAAAGGTGCCGGCAAACTCCTCAACAGTGTGCGCCGCCGTAACTATCCGGCAGCCCTGCACAAGCATGTGCTCTATGCACCCGAAGGGGTTGTGACTCTCGATCTCGACGAGATGCTCGATGAGTGGGGTCGCGAATTCCTGGCCGAGGGACGCCGCCGTATCGACCTGATACGCTTCGACAAGTTTAACAAAGGCAAATGGTGGGATAAACAGCCCGATGCCGACGACCATACCAAGATCTGGCCTGTGCCTCGTGTGCAGATAACTACCAATCCGGCTCTTGTGCAGAACCCGGGTTACAATTAACCAAAGTAACTTTAAAACAGTATCAAAATGAAGATATACAAGTTGACAGCGATGGTCGCAATCATGCTCATGGGGATTTTCATGACTGGTTGCGATGAAGAGAAAGATCTGATAGTCATCGAGGGAAATATACCCATCAAAACCTCTACGCTCTATATCGTGGGCGATGCCACACCGGCAGGGTGGGATGTTAACAAACAGGTTCTTCTCGATATAAGTGACGAAGATCCTCTCGTGTTCATCTACGACGGAAATCTTGAAAAAGGTGAGATGAAAGCTTACCTTACTCAAGGAAGCTGGGATGCACCCTGTGTGCGCCCGATGACAGCAGGCCAGCCTATAAGCAAGGCCGACAACACAGAGCCTTTCCAGCTATATTCAGGTGGCGAAGACCTGAAATGGTATGTAAAAGACTCTGGCCATTATATTCTTAGGTTCGACCTGCGCAACTGGACTTTCAGCACTACTTTTGTCGGTTATTGATTCCAGCCTTAAAATAATTTCGACCAGTTACTTAGAAAAAGATGATTTTAGGTTTCCTATGAGGCCTCCTCGCTTCGGCTTGCATGCCGGAGCGAAGGTTGCCCCTCAGGAGACTTTAAAAAAAGACTTTATGACACGATATTCGATTTTAAATAAGTTTGCCGCTGCTGCTATGGTCTGTCTGATGGCGTTGTCTACGACAGCGTGCAAGGAAAAAAACACTGATGTCAGCGGAGGCTCCGAGCCAGACCCTGTGATTCCCGAATTGCCCGCTCTTCCCGAGCCGGGCGACATCCACAACTATAAAGCACCCCTCTACTGGAGCATATACGAGTATGCCCGCGAGATGGAGCTGGCCGGCATTCCATACGATCAGATGGATCTGACATCCGACCAGTGGGACGCCGTTATCGACATGATGGCCACAAAGTTCAAGCCCTATGGCTATGACATGATCTGCACCGACGGCTTTCTGCCGCAGAGGGCTCGCGACGGGGGTATCTACATGTCGCACTACGGCTCAATGCCGCTCAAAGAGCTTGTAAGACGCTGCAAGGAGAAGGGTCTGAAGGTAGGTGTGTACGACAACCCGTTCTGGATCAAAGGCAATCTTAACAGCAAGGTGCCGGGCACAAACTACTCACTCCGTTCGCTTTTGCGCAATCCTCAAGACAAGGTGATGTTTCCAGAGGTGACTGACCGTACGGACTTCACCTGGCTTGTGACCGACCATCCCGGCGCACGTGAATATATCGACGGATGGTTCAAGCACTATCACGATATGGGCGTGGATTTCGTGCGGATGGACTTCATGTGCTGGTATGAGGACGGCGACCCCGGTCGCGATTATCCTGTGACCTGCGGCTATGGCCGCGAGCGCTACGAGCGCGGACTTGCCTATATCTGCGAATCTGCGGCCAAATATGGTGTGTTTACCTCGATAGTTATGCCGGAGCTTTACAACGATGCCGAGTTAGAGCGTAAATACTGCAACATGACCCGTATCGTTCAGGATACCAATATCGGCGGCTGGCACCATTTCTCGTCGTTCAACCGGGGCAGAATCTATGACCGCTGGCCTTATGCGGACAATCAGATGGACGGCTTCACCCACTGGAGCCACATCGGCGGCCGTGGCAAGATTATTCTCGACGGCGATTTCCTGCGTCTCAACCGCTGCACCACCGATGACGAGCGTCGTGCGCAGGTGTCTCTTCAGCTCATAGCCGGCGGCCCGGTGGCTATTGCCGACACTCCCGAGACGATAGGCAATCTCGACAAGTTCTATACCAACGAAGAACTTCTGGCGCTTAACACCGACCGTTTTATAGGCAAGCCGTTGTCAGACGAAATCGACAGCGAAGGCAGCTGCATCTGGTGGGGCACAATGAGTAACGGCGATGTTGTGCTTGCAATGTTCAACCGTGAGGAAACTCCCAAGAACATGTCGGTAAGCCTTTCAGAACTGGGTCTCTCCGGCGAGTATAAAGTGCGCGACCTGTGGCGCCACGCTGACGAGGGCACTGTTTCCGGCAGCTTCAAGGCTTCTGTGCCGCGTCATGGCTGCAAGGTGGTGAAACTTACAAAATAATACGAATTCAATTAACAGGAGAGCGTGACCGCGACTCATGCGGCGCGCTCCCCTGATAAAACCAATCAATTTAAACATAAATATCATCACTACTGTCCACTAAAAATGGACGATGTTATAAATTAAATAAATTCGGTTCACTTGAATCACAGAGCACATTGACATTTTTGAAATTCGATTTGTCGAAAAGGTCACGCAGACTGTTTTTGTCCGTAAGCGAGATACCCAGAATCTGAAGGACTTCGTAGATGCTTAGTTCCAGTTTCATGTCGTGCTGCGCTATCGCCACAAGGCAATAAGTGATTATGGCACAATAGATTTGGACGCGGACGGTATAGAGATTGCCGAAATCGTTGTAGCCGCGGTCAAAGATGTAATGGGCGTCGTTCTCATACGGAATCTCAGGCATGGCCTTTGAATCATGCACCTTTGCCTCGGTAATATGCACGGAAGCAGCGACTTGAGCCTCTGCGTTATAAAGCGTGTGCATCTTGAAGCCACCCTTGTGCTTACGAAATTTCGCCCGCTTGAACACCGACAGGCAAAGGTCGATGGTTGTTGAATCAAAGGCATAGACATGGCCGTCAAGCTCGAATATTTTCTGTATCCGCCGCTTGCGTGTTTCCGCTATCATGAAGAAGGCAAACTCCTCGAAGATGCGGTAGGCCCGCTGTTCGTTAGCTTTGCTAAGATTGCTGCGGATTACGGATTTCCCGATTCCGAGATGGTAGACCTTGCCGGCATGTGCTTTAAGCGCGACGATGAGATCCCGAAAGCTCTCACGATTTGAAAGCTGTCCGAACATCATCGTAAGTAGTTGATTCCAATAAGTATAACTCTTTGCGTACTTGTCGCCGTCATACTTCTTTACGATGCGAAGAAACTTAAAATTGTCAAGAAAGCCTACTAATTTGGTGAAAACGTACTTGTTCTTATTCATAACAGTCTTATTCAGACTGCAAAAGTAATTTCAAATCGTTGCGCGCCAAAATCGCGCCTAACAAATTGAATTTCAATAATTCCAAAGAACTCTTATGATTTTTTAGTGGACACTAATGAAATATCATGAATAAACATTTACTAAAAGGTATGGCGGCGGTGGCTGCCATGCTGATTGGCACGGCTGTAGCCACTGCCGCGATGCCTGAGCATCTCTATCTGGTAGGCCCGTCGTCGCCTGGACTCTGGAATCTCGAATGCGCACCGGAAATGGTCAATGTATGGTGGCGATGACACTTGCCGCAGCCAACCCATACCCGATTGTCCAGACGAGCTATATCGCCGACCCTGCGCCAATGGTATATAACGACACCGTTTTTCTTTATACCACTCACGACGAAGACGATGCCGACGGCTTCAAGATGTTCGACTGGCTGCTGTACACTTCGACCGACATGGTGAACTGGACCGACCACGGCGCTGTTGCGTCTCTCAGGAATTTCGCCTGGAATCCACGTGATAATGGCGCATGGGCCGAGCAGGTAGTGGAGCGCGACGGCAAATTCTATATGTATTGCCCCATACATGGCAACGGCATCGGCGTGCTTGTGGCCGATTCGCCTTACGGCCCTTTCAAAGACCCTATCGGCAAGCCTCTTGTATGGCAGAAAGAACATTGGAACGACATAGACCCGACTGTCCTTATCGATGACGACGGACAGGCTTACATGTACTGGGGTAATCCGGATTTATACTGCGTGCGACTGAACTCCGATATGGTGTCGACTGCCGGTGAGATAATGAAATTCCCCAAAATCACCGACTATCAGGAAGGCCCATGGATATGGAAGCGCAACGGCCGGTATTATCTTGCATTTGCCTCTACGTGCTGTCCGGAGGGTATCGGATATGCGATGGGCGACAGTCCGCTCGGGCCGTGGGAATACAAGGGGCACATAATGGACCATTCGCCCCGTTCGAACGGAAATCACCCCGGTATAATCGACTATAAGGGAAAGAGCTACGTGTTTGGACTCAGCTACGAGGTGCTTCGTCTTCAGACTCCGCAGCATCACGAACGCCGCAGTGTCGAGGCGGCCGAAATGACATATAATGACGACGGAACAATCCGGGAATTACCATTCTGGCGTGATACCGATCTCAATCCATGTGGCACGCTCGACCCATATCGTCGTGTCGAGGCTGAAACAATGGCGTGGGGATATGGTCTTAAGAATGGACGTATTGATGACCGTAATATGTATGTCGGCAATACCGGCAAGGGGAAGCACATACTCGTCCGTAATGTCGATTTCGGCAGTAAGTCGCCACGCAGATTTCTGATGAATGCGGCGTCTGTCAGAGATGGCGGTATGATAGAACTGCGAGTCGACGCTCCCGACGGCTGCCTTATCGGACTGATGGTGATAGACCGCACCGGTGCGGCCGATAAATACGGTCTGAACGATTGCACCGTAAATGATATTACAGGAATTCACGACCTTTATTTCGTTTTTAGTGGCGAAGGTACGGAAGAACTATACCGTCTTGATTGGTGGAAATTTGAAAAATAGACTGGTTTTGTGTGCATTGTTCGGGAAATCATCAGTGTGCACGCAACAGTTACAGTGAAACAAGTATAATAATCGTATTGTAAAACTCTAAGCATATTCTATCATGTATTTATTAGGATATGATATAGGCAGTTCGTCGGTGAAGGCAGCTCTTGTGGATTCTGCCTCAGGCGTCTGTGTGGCCTCTGATTTCTTCCCAAAAAGCGAGGCTCCAATAAAGGCTCTGCAGCCCGGCTGGGCCGAGCAGAACCCCGAAAACTGGTGGAAATATCTTTCGGAAGCCACGGCCTCGGTTCTGAAAAAATCGGGTATCGCACCCGCTGATATAAAGGCCATCGGCATTTCTTACCAGATGCATGGCCTTGTGCTTCTCGACAAGGAACGCCGGGTGCTTCGTGATGCCATAATATGGTGCGATTCGCGAGGTGTGCCTTTCGGGGAGAAAGCCTTTGCCGAGCTTGGCAGCGAAGCGACGCTTTCACATCTTCTGAACTCGCCCGGCAATTTCACTGCCGCCAAGCTCCAATGGGTGAAACAGAATGAGCCGGAAATTTTCGGCCGTACAGACAAAATAATGCTTCCAGGCGATTACATTGCCATGCGTCTTACCGGGGAGGTTTGTACTACTGCTTCGGGTCTTTCGGAAATGATGCTTTGGGATTTCAAGACCAATGCCTTGGCCGGTTTTCTTATGGATTATTTCGGATACGACAGTTCGATAATCCCTGAGATAAAGGATACTTTCTGCGAGCAGGGACGTCTGACTGCGGCTGCGGCTACTGAACTCGGCCTTGCCGAAGGCACGCCGGTCACATATCGTGCCGGAGACCAGCCTAACAATGCGCTCTCGCTCAATGTGTTCAATCCGGGCGAGGTCGCTTCGACAGCAGGAACCAGTGGCGTTGTCTATGGAATCAACGGAACGGTAGACTATGACCCGTGTTCGAGGGTAAATAACTTTGCACATGTCAATCATTCGTCCGCGCAGACGCGTATTGGAGTTATGACATGTATAAGCGGAACGGGCATTCTCAATTCATGGTGCAAGCGCAATATTGCCCCGGCCGGGATATCATATGCCGATATGAACGACCTCGCGGCCATGGCGCCAGTGGGAGCCTCAGGCGTTACGGTGCTCCCGTTCGGCAATGGTGCCGAGCGCGTGCTTGAGAACCGTCAGGCCGGCTGTTCTTTCCATGGCATTAATTTCAATATCCATAACCGCAGCCATCTGCTGCGTGCCGCTCAGGAGGGCATTGTATTCTCGTTCATGTATGGCATGGAAATAATGGAGAGCATAGGTATGAAAATCGATAAAATCCATGCCGGCCATGCAAATATGTTCCTCAGCCCGGTTTTCCGCGATACTCTCGCCGGAGTGTCGGGAGCTACGATTGAATTGTATGATACAGATGGTGCCGTCGGAGCGGCCAAAGGTGCCGGTATCGGTGCCGGAATCTATAAGGACAATACAGAGGCATTTGCCTCGCTTGTAAAACTCGATGAGATAATGCCGGCATCCGACCGTGAGCCTTATATCGAGGCATATGACAGATGGAAAAAATACCTGAGACAAATTTAAACAACCGAAAATATCACTTAAATACAGTAAACGATGGCAAAGAAAGAGTATTTCCCTAACGTCAGCAAAATCAAGTTTGAGGGAACCGAAAGCTACAATCCGATGGCTTTCCGCTACTACGACGCCGAGCGCGTTGTGCTTGGCAAACCAATGAAAGAATGGCTTAAATTCGCCATGGCATGGTGGCATACTCTGTGTGCCGAAGGAGGCGACCAGTTCGGTGGTGCTACAAAGAAATTCCCCTGGAATGAAGCCCCCGATGCAATGACTGCGGCAAAGCAGCGTGCCGACGCCGGTTTCGAAGTAATGCAGAAGCTTGGCATAGAATATTTCTGCTTCCACGATACCGACCTTATCGGCGACCTTACTGATATTGCCGACTACGAGGCCCGCATGAAGGAAATCACCGAATATCTCAAAGGTCTTATGGCTGAGACCGGTATCAAGAATCTCTGGGGTACGGCAAATGTATTCGGCAATGCCCGCTATATGAACGGCGCCGCTACAAATCCTGATTTCGATGTTGTTGCCCGCGCGGCTGTCCAGATTAAAAACGCTATTGATGCTACAATTGCCCTTGGAGGTCAGAACTATGTGTTCTGGGGCGGACGCGAGGGCTATATGAGTCTCCTCAATACCGACCAGAAGCGCGAGAAAGAGCACCTGGCCCGTATGCTCACCATGGCCCGCGATTATGCCCGCGCCAAAGGATTCACAGGCACATTCCTCATCGAGCCTAAACCGATGGAACCTTCGAAGCACCAGTATGATGTTGACACAGAAACGGTCGTTGGCTTCCTCAAAGCTAATGGTCTCGACAAGGACTTCAAGGTGAATATCGAGGTGAACCATGCAACTCTCGCCGGCCATACTTTCGAGCATGAACTTGCTGTGGCTGTCGACAACGGCATGCTCGGCAGTATCGACGCAAACCGCGGAGACTATCAGAACGGCTGGGATACCGACCAGTTCCCCATCGACAACTATGAGCTCACACAAGCCATGATGCAGATTATCCGCAACGGAGGCCTGGGCAACGGCGGTACAAACTTCGACGCTAAGACACGCCGTAATTCGACCGACCTCGAAGACATCTTCATCGCCCATATCGCCGGAATGGACGCCATGGCCCGCGCACTTCTCTGTGCTGCCGACGTTCTCGAGAAATCGCCCTATAAAAAGATGCTTGCAGAACGATATGCATCGTTCGACGGCGGGGTCGGCAAGGAATTCGAAGAAGGCCGCATGACACTTGAGCAACTTGTTGAATATGCCAAAACACAGCCCGAACCTGCTGCAACTTCCGGCAAACAGGAACTCTACGAAGCCATCATCAACATGTACGCATAATTCTGCTACCAGAACCATACCCTGAGGTAATGAATGAACAGCCCCATAAAAGTTGGACAAAAAACTTTTATGGGGCTATTCTTTTGGTTGTCGGATTAAATCGAATCAATAAATGCGTCGGCTTCCTCTCTTGAGTGAAATACGATAGTATTCAATGAATTTCTGTATTCCGACAGCAGTTTGAGGATAACTGGCCGCTGTTGTGTCGGAAAATCTATAATCCATTGGCGAAATTCTTCGTCCATAGCGTCCTCGGTCCATGGCATATCTACCCTATCATGTCCTATACGCGCCTCTGCTCCTGCCAGGCATATGCCCACAGGCAGGTCAAAGAAAAATACCGTATCGCAATGTTTGAGCCTTAATGGCATGGTATGAAGGTAGTTTCCGTCTATAATCCATTCGTTTCCGGCGGCAATTTCTTCAAGGCGGGTCGCAAATTCCTCACGGCTAAGCGTGGTGCGGTCTGGTAAATGCCAGATCATATCAAGATAATACAGCGGCAAACCTGTCTTGGCCGAGAGTTTTCTTGCAAAAGTACTCTTGCCGGCTCCGGGGCATCCGATGACAATTATTTTCTTCATTACATTTCAAACACATCAATTATTCCGGCTTTTTGAATGCTTTCCCGGAATATGGGCACAATCTATAATCTGATTTGATATACTCTTGTGCTTTCGCCCCAAGGGTGATGGCAATATCCGATGAATGAAAAACCGAACTTTTCATAGTATCCTTGAATTGAAATCGTTAGTGACAAGCCCGGCGCATCCTACGATGGTGTCGTTTTCAACAAGAAGATACCACTGCGGCAGTGGATTTTCGGCTTTTATACAATTGCGCAGGCAGTCATCATATATACCGCCATCGTGTTTTCATCAGCCCATTTTTGCTGGAAATATTCAATGGCTTTTTCAAGATATTCGGACTGTTGTCGTATGGAAATGATTGTCATTTTTTTTCAGCGTTTAAGAAGAGAAAAGAACCGGTGCAACTATTCTTTCATCTGTTCTACAGTGAGGCCCCGGTCCTAGTTTTTGTTTATTGCGTCGGTAAACTGAGTGCAGAGGTCAATCATTTTATTTAGTGTCGAGGACTCAATTGTGCTCTATCGGCTTGTCGTCGTAGAAGCCGGATAATCCTTATCACAAAGGTACAATAATTTTCGTGATTTTGTGAAAGTGTGAATTGAGCGACGGTAATCGAGGTTTGAGAAGCCCGAAAAAATGCGTATTTTTGCAGAAAAGATTGCAAATTTATATATCCGATTAAAAATATGGTATCGATAGACGGATTGACTGTCGAATTTGGGGGAACAACCCTTTTTAAAGATGTCTCATTTGTTATTAATCCAAAGGACAGAATAGCTCTCATGGGCAAGAATGGAGCCGGTAAAAGTACACTCCTTAAGATTCTTGCCGGATTGAGGACTCCTACACGCGGCTCTGTTTCGATTCCGAAGGACTGCAATGTCTGCTATCTGCCACAGCATATGATGACAGAAGACGGTCGTACTGTCTTTGACGAGGCATCGCAGGCTTTTGCCCATCTTAAAGAGATGGAGGCGCAGATTGAGGCGATGAATAATGAGCTCGCCACCCGCACCGACTACGAAAGCGATTCCTATATGGCGCTTATAGAGAAAGTGTCTGCGGTAAGTGAGAAGTTCTATGCGATTGATATGACCCATTTTGAGGAAGATGTGGAAAAGGCTCTTCTCGGTTTGGGTTTTGAGCGCTCTGACTTCGGGCGTCCGACCTCGGAATTCTCAGGCGGATGGCGTATGCGCATCGAACTCGCGAAACTCCTGCTGCGCAAGCCCGATGTCCTTCTGCTCGATGAGCCGACAAATCACCTTGATATTGAATCAATCGGATGGCTGGAGGATTTTATTATCAACAGCCCTATGGCAGTTGTGGTGATAAGTCACGACCGCCGCTTTATCGACAATATCACTACACGGACCATAGAGGTGACACTTGGCCGGATATACGACTACAAGGCGCGCTACAGCCATTACCTGGAGTTGCGTAAAGAACGCAGACAACAGCAGCAGAAGCAATATGAAGACCAGCAGAAGCAGATTGCCGAGGCTCGCGAGTTTATAGAACGCTTCAAGGGTACTTACTCAAAGACTTATCAGGTGCAGAGTAAGGTGAAATGGCTCGAAAAGCTTGAAATTGTTGAAGTTGACGAGGAAGATACGTCGGCTTTGCGCCTTAAGTTCCCTCCCTGTGCGCGTAGCGGCAATTATCCGGTGATAGCTGAAGGTGTCGGTAAGAGTTACGATGGAATACCAGTATTTTCCAATGCATCGTTTACCATTAAGCGTGGCGAGAAAGTGGCTTTTGCCGGACGAAACGGCGAAGGAAAATCGACAATGGTCAAGGCCATAATGAATGAGATAAGCCACGACGGAACTTTGACACTCGGCCATAATGTGAGGATTGGATATTTCGCTCAGAACAGTGCTTCGTTGCTCGATGAGGAACTGACCGTCTTCCAGACCATTGACGATATCGCCGTAGGAGATGTGCGTCTGAAAATCAGAGATCTCCTGGGTGCGTTTATGTTTGGCGGAGAGGAAAATCAGAAAAAGGTAAAGGTTCTTTCAGGTGGCGAAAGAGTGCGCCTGTGCATGATTAAACTTCTGCTTGAACCAATCAATCTTCTTATTCTCGATGAGCCGACCAACCATCTTGACCTCAAGACCAAAGATATTCTGAAACAAGCGCTTCGTGATTTTGACGGCACCATCATTCTTGTGAGTCATGACCGCGATTTTCTTGATGGCCTCGTGTCAAAGGTATATGAATTCGGAGGCGGCCGCGTAAGAGAACATCTTTGTGGTATCAATGAATTTCTCGAAAAGAAAAAAGCAGAGCAATCGGCTCTCTGATAAGCCAGGATAATAAACCGCCCCCCGAAAGTTCTGTATCTGACTTTCGGGGGGGCGGTCTATTCTGTAATGTGGCCTTAGTCTTACTTCAATGTGCCTGCGTTGGCCTGGTCAATCATTTCTTTGCCGGCTGTGATATAGATTTCCACACGGCGGTTCTGTGCGCGTCCTTCGGGTGTGTCGTTAGAGGCTACATAGTCGGCCATAGGTATGCCCTCCGACGAGAGTCGGGTAGGGGCGACACCGCTATTGGCGAGATAGCTCAGGACGGCACCGGCTCGTTCAGAGGCAAGCTTCTGATTGATGGCAAAAGAGCCTGTGTTGTCGGTGAAACCGTAGATTTGCACGTTCGTGCCGGGATTCTCCTTAAGAGATGCGGCGAAACGGGTGAGGTCGGCCTTGGCCTGCTCGTTGAGAGTATATTTGCCTGTGGGGAAGAGGATGCCGCCTTCGAAAGTAACCTTGATAGCCTGAAGACCGTTCTGGTCTGTGGTCTGTTCGACAGTGGCCTGTTTGCCGAGTTCTTCCTGAAGTTCTTTCTGCTGCTTGTCCATCTTGTTGCCGATAAGAGCACCCGCGCCTGCGCCGACAGCCGCACCGATAGCGCTGCCTATGCCTGCGCCCTTGCCTCCGCCGATAATAGCGCCGAGACCGGCACCGAGGGCTGCACCGCCGCCGCCGCCGATAAGAGCGCCTTTACCTGTCTGGGTCATGGAAGAACAAGATGTCTCACCCATAAGGAGACCGAGGCCCAAAAGGGCTATACACGTTACTTTGAGTAGTTTCATAGCTATTTTATGTTAGTTAATATAATTAAGACACCCGAAGGCACTAAATGGTTTTCTGAACTACGAAATTACGAAAAAATATTGAGATATACGATTTCTCAGTATCAGTTTACAACGAATGCTCCCAGGCGGGTGGTATAATCAGGCGATTTCAGCGCGCGTCTGATGGCATTGACGAATTTCAGATTTTTGCCGCTTTTGTCTTTGATTCGGTATTGCTGAGCGCCGAGCACGACGGTGTCGGCTCCCATGCGGCTGTTTATATTATCGAGCGTCTGCGATACGCTGTTCAGTTTGTTCCGTCGTCCGGGGTCGTATGTGAACAAGTCGGGCTGTATTGTCATGTCGGGTGAAATGTCGGTCACCATAACTCCGACACGCTTATAGTATATGCCCCGCCGATAAATCCTTTTGAGACATTCGATGGCGGCTTCTACAATTTCGGGAGTAGTGGCGGTTGGTGTCAGGAAGGTGTGGAATGTGCTGTTATCGTATTGTTCGAGGTCTTCGCGGAAATGGTTGGAATGCACGAAGACCGAGACCATTGAGCAAACGGAGTGCTGTCGTCGCAGTTTACAGGCGCATCTGGCGGCATAATTGGCTACATGAGGGATAAGGTCATCGAGTTCGTTTATAAGCGCGGGGAAGCTACGGCTTGTAAGTATGGTCTTTTTGGTTATGCCGTCGATGGATTCGATATCGATGACAGGCTGGCCGAGAAGCTCGGCAAATGTGCGTTCGGCGCCCAGATGGAAACGCTTTCTGACCTCTTCGCGCGGCATGCGCGTGAAATCGAAGGCTGTTCGTATTCCGCAGTTTTCGAGCGAGCGGGCCATGCGGCGTCCGATGCCCCATATATCTCTTACCGGTACCAGCCGGAGGGCCTTTTCGCGCTGGAGGTCGGAGGCGATGACACAGCATTTGTTGTAGGCGGGATATTTTTTTGCGAATCTGCTGGCAAGCTTGGCAAGGGTCTTTGTCGGGGCTATTCCGAGGCTTACGTTAAGGCCGGTGTATTGTCTCACCTTGCGGCACAGAGCCTCGCCCCATTCCTTAAGTGTCGATATGTCGATACCATGCAGGTCGAGGAACGCTTCGTCGATGGAGTATTGCCATACATCGGGCGCTTCCTGGCGCAACACGGCCATGACGCGTGCCGACATGTCGGCATAAAGGGTGTAGTTCGACGAGAATGCAATAATGCCCGAATCGGGATATTCCTCAAGGAGGCGATAGTAGGGCAGACATTCGGGTAGCCCCATGGCCTTGACTTCGCGAGAGCGGGCTACGACACAGCCGTCGTTGTTGCTCAGCACCACAATCGGCTTACCTTCGAGGTCGGGTCTGAATACCTTCTCGCAAGAGCAGAAAAAATTGTCGCAGTCGATGAGTCCTACCATTGTTCTGAGCCAAGGCGTCGGCGCCGGTTGGGTTTTATTGTGTATAAAACAATTCCCCATACGGAAAATGAGCGTTCCGGGCTTATTTCGATAGGGCGATAACGTCGGTTCGATGGCATGAGAAGTAAGCGCTTGTTCGAGGCGAAACAGAGCCGTTTGAGGGTAAATTCACCGTCGAGGCAGCAGACGGCAAGGTCTCCGTGTTCGGGTTCGATAGAGCGGTCTATCACAAGAATGTCGTCTTCGGTTATTCCTTCATCGGCCATTGAGTCGCCGCGGACACGGGCAAAGAAAGTCGCCGCCGGGTGCTCTATGAGTTCGCGGTTGAGGTCTATGCTTTCCGATATATAGTCCTGGGCCGGGCTTGGGAAGCCGGCCTGTATCCCTCCTGAGGCATAGGGAAGTTCGAGGGTGGTGGAGGTGTCCGGTCGGTATAGCTGAAACGTCTTCATAGGGAAACTGTCTGGTCCATGTGTCCTGGAGCTGCAAATATAAAAAGCGCGCAGTGCCAGAAATCGGCATTGCGCGCTTAAAAATATTTAGAGGGTGTTTTTTATAAGCCCTCTTAGAGAATCAGAATCGGTAACTCAGACCTCCCATTACACGTCCGGTCGCCACGAAACCGGCTCCGGAAAGATAGCCGGGAACAACACGGTCGGGATAGAACGATACAATTGGCTCTATGTGCACATCTATGCCGGCCGGGAGATTGTATCTGAACTGGCCGCCGGTTTCGAACATGATTCCGGCCTTGCTTTTCTTCAGATTGCTGAAGCTGACACCGGCTCCTACGATACCGAGAACGTGGAAGCGACGAGCGGGGTTGCTGTCCATCAGCGATGATATGTTGAGCAGATAGTCGGCATGCACGGTGCTGACGTAGGGGCGCTGAAGGCGGACTGTCTGTCTTGTTATGAAATCGAGGGTGTAGCCTATCCGTGCGCCGGAAATTCGGCTGAACCATCGTCCGAGGGCTCCGTCTATGCTGCCGCTGACTTTGTGGGGCGCTCTGACGAAAGAGCCGCTGAACAGAGCCGGACCACCACTTAACGATACGAAGTTGCGACCGTCGGCGAGGAAGCTGTCGGCAAGTCCGGAGGGGATTGTCGCCGGGGTGCCGAGCTTGTATTTGAGGCCCACCATAAACCTGAATTCAGGAGCCCAGCCGGGAGTCCATTTGCCGATGAGGGAGTTGCCGGCAATCTGGGGCTCAAAATAGAGGTCGAGGGCATTGCAGAGGCGGAATGCTCCGTGGAGACCGACACGTCCTTCGAGGTAACCTTGCAGCGGTCCGGAATACTGGCCCGCGCCTCCGGCCACACCTATGAGGCCCGAGAGGTCGAATACACGATAGGGGTTGAAACCGGCCATGCTGGTAGAAATGCTGAACAGATAGTCTAAACCTACGCCTACAGACAGATAGCCGGGTATGGCGCTGAACAGGTCGCCGTCGGCGGTCACGCGCCAGCTTGAGATGGGAGAGAAGCGCTTGCCGAAACCGAACTGAAGGGCACCTCCCTTGCCGAACGAGCCATTCCAGCGTTTTGCCGGGCCGCCCGAAAATGAGAAGAAGTAGTTTTCTGCATTTATGAAATCTTTGTAGCTCTGAGGATTGTCGTAAGTGAAGTTGCCGAAAGTATATCGCAGACCGGCCATAAGGGAAACGAAGGGCCCGTAGCCGCGGTCCTTCAGATTGCGGTTGAATGAGCGGGTGAACATGCTCACTTCAGGCTCGATAAATATGCCCCATTGCTGCGAAAGATTGAACAGGGCGGTAAGGCCGGCTTTGACGCCGGGATAGAATTTGCCTTCGGATCTGTTGGCATATGCCAGGGCCGGGCCGATATTGAGCGAGAGGTCGAATACCTGGTCGGGGCGGTAGCCTCCGAAGGCTGCGTTAAGATTCCATACAAAATCCAGAGAGCCGATAGCGAGGTATCTGTTGGAGATGTCTGAGATACGGCCGATTCTGCCGATTTCGCCTTTGAGACGTATTCCTGCTGTCGGGGTGATGTATTTTCCTATGAAGAAGCTTCCGAATCCATAGGGATTGGTGCGGTGATGCACGGTCTTTCTGGCAAAACTCCAAGCTCCGCCGCCTACGCCGAAGAAGAGATGGCTGTCGCCATTGTTGATGAATGGCGTGGCGCCTCGCATGCGCTCTTCTTTGCTCAACAGACGATAGCCAAGACCGATGTTGAAACTGAGGTCGGGGCGGAAACGACGTTCGCCGTCGTCGGGAAAGCGTTTTCCGGCGTATAGGGCGAGGCGAGGTTCGGCGTATATGTAGAGGTTGTTCTGGATATTGAAACGGGCCTGTAAGGCAGCTCTGAGGCCGAGAAGATTTCCCCATACGGCGTCGTAGCGTGTCCGTTGATATTCAGCACCGAGAGCTCCGATGATTTCCACGCGCCGCGATGGTCTGTAACCCCGCAGTAGAGCGGAAAAATTCATGATATAGTCGGCCGAGATTGAGCCGAAGAATTTCCACGGTTCGCCTGCTTTTTTTGAATGAGAGCCTGCGCCGAGGTTCACGCGCCAGCCGTGTACGGGTGTAATCCAGTCGCCGAAAGATATTTCGCCTGAAAGACCGGGGCGGAATCCTCCTGATGGTTTGTCGTTGTATGTCGAAATGCCGGCTCCGCCGCTGAGGAAGAAGTGGTCGCCGAATGTTTTGTCCTCGAACAGGGGGCTGCCCAGCGGTTTCTGGAGCGTGTAGTCGAGGGCATTCATGCCGACGGAAGCAGTGTCGTTCAACGCTTTGCTCATCCGTGCCGCGGCCTGGTTGGCGCCGGTTAGAGCCGTCATGACAGTTGCGGCTGCTATGGTGAGAGCTTTTATATTGGTCTTCATCGTCATTATTCTTCTGTAGTTGCTGAATCTCAGTAGTCTTCGGGCAGATTACCGTTGTCGTCGAGGAGGTCGCATATGTCGCCGTCGACACGGGCTATCTCAATGAGTTCCGGTTTTTTGTTTATGGCGTTGGCAAGGTGTGTGCCGGCTTCGACAAACAGGTAGCCATAGCTTATGTCGGCATTGGCCATGCGGTTTGCCGCAATCGCCTTCACATATTCCTCTTCGGCGCTGTCGCCGAGTTTGAGTGCTTTTTCGAGGGCGCGCTGGTCGTCCTTCAGTGCGAGCAGCATAAGAACTTCGTTAAAGGGCGATTCTTCGGCTATTTCCTGCAATACCGATGAATAGCGTCCGTTGAGGGCCGCGCAGTAGATTTTCGCCTTGTGGAATTCCGGCCGGTCGGGCATTTCATAGAGTAGCGAGTCGGCATAGCTGAAGTGGTTGGATGCCATGCTGGCAACGGCAAGATTGTGGCGCGCTTCCTGCGGCAGCTTCTTGAGTTTACTCCAGTCGGCAAAGTATGGACGCAGAATGCTTTCGTCGGCACGTCCGCCGTCGATCATGCTTGCAGTAAGGTCGGAAGCGGCTGTTATGAAGTCGGGATGCACTTCGAGTGCGCGGCGCATTATTCCTTCGCGGGCGGCGGTGTCGGCTGTCTCGGTATAGTGCTTCCAGAAGTGATATTTCGAAAGATTCTTGTAGTCGCTGTCGTATAGGGTGGCTATCTCTTCGGCGGTGAGCGGACGGTAGCGCGATGACACGATATGGTATTCCACTTTGCGCAGACGAGGAAGATATTTCTCTGTCAGAAGTTTGTAGCACGATAGTTTCTTTATGAGATACGACTGTCTGTCGACGCTGCCTTTGTTGGCCGATACTATTCTTTTTATTGCATCGGCATCGTCATTATTGCCGTCGGCGCGCAGCAGTTCTTCCACCTGGCTCCAGCTTGCCACACTGGCGTTATGCTCAATCACGGCGTTGCGTCGCATAGATGCCGGTACGGCTGCCATTATGCGCTCGAGTGCCGAGGCCATTCGCTTTTCGGCGAGTTTGCGGTTCGTTTCGTAGGAGCCTTCGGGCGAGGCTGTGCCGGTGATGGTGAAACTTTTGAGCATCATGTCGGGGTCTGCCTGAATTGTACGGAATTCGCCGATCATTTTTTCCATTTCGGCCGCATTGTTACCAAGCGACATGTCGAGATTGGATTTGCCGACGTTGAACACGAGTTTCACTTCTCCGCTGGCGTCTCGAAGCTGAACTTCGGGCTTCGGAATGAAGTTTTCGTCGGTGAGCACTATTCCGTTGAGCGAGTACGACAGAAATCTCAGCGGATTTTTTGTGCCGCGGGCAATCTGGGTTGTGTCGGTATATATAATGCGGTTGTAATTTTCCATCGACGACATGACCACGCATAGGAAATCGTTCTTAGGATTTTCGACATGGAGTCGGTCGGCTATGTATATTGTGTCGTCGGTGCGGCTGCCGCTCTGTTTGACATGAACGAATTTGTTGAGAGGGTCTTTTTCCTCGCCCCAGTCGAGCATTCGGCGCTGTGTTATATCGTAGCGTCGGCCGTCGAACACCACCGGCTTGAGATAGTGTACGGTACGTGTCGTCACGTTGTATATGGCCGGCTGTATTATCATTCGGGCACTCGACGAGAATAGCTGGTGTGGAATTTTGGCGAATGTTTTGAGTGATATTTCGTTGCCTTCCAGAATAAGGTCGGCAGGAGGAAGTTCGAGGCCTTTGTTCTGATTTTTGCCGGTCACAACAACTTCGCGGAGACTCTGTGCGTCGGGGAAGAGGGCTACATCAATCTGAAGACGGCCGGAAACCGGCTCTTCGAGGTCTTTGCAGCCAAGCACGGCAAAAAGGAGAGTCGCATTTTCATCGACGGTAATATCGTATTCGCCGTATGCGTTTGTGTTGCCGAGCAGCTTGTCGTTTTCGGCATTGAATATCAGAACGCCCTCGATGGGGGTGTTAGGGCCCTGCTGCACCACTTTGCCGCGTACGTTAAGGTCGGCAGCCGCGGCGAGGCCGGGGACGGTGCAGAGCAAGGCGAGACTAATATATTTACTGATGCGGTTCACGATTGTCACTTATTTGAAAATGTAAGCAAACGACAGCCCGACGCGAATGGGCACCGGGCGTATATGCGAATAATTTCTGGTGTTTGGCGCGATGTCGCCGCGATAGTTTTTCGCGCTGATATGGGCGAGACCGACGCCTATTTCGGCTTCCATGTTCCAATGGTCGCTTAATACGAGAGCGTAGCCATATGAAACTCCGGCGCCTACGGCATCTCCGTTGAAATGGCGTTCTTTAAGGCGAAGATTGAATGTGGCAGCCGTAGCCGAAAGAGCTATGAAATGGCGGGCCATGGGGCGGTTGAACCAATAGCGGAGTTCGGGCTCGACCCTGAAATTAGTCAGCTGCACGTCGGCTATCGAGATTTTGGTCGGGTTTGCGGCAACTCCGAGCTGAAGGGTCAGGCGCTGACTGAGGCGAGCTTCTGCCGTCAGGTTTGGCGAGAGCATAAGCCAGTCTATGGCATTGGTTTTAAGCGCCAGACGCTGGGCTTCCGCTCGGGGCGACAGAAACATTACCGCGATGATAAGAAGTAGCCACAACGTGGGTTTTCTCAGAATCGGCATTGGTGATGAATTCATATAATAATACGTGAAAATTTTAAAACTAATAATTTGGCACTTTGTGTCGGGTGTATTATTGCGTATCGCCAACGTAACACATATATTGCGAATATGACACAGAGATTATTGTTCGAAATCTGGCGACAACTTATTGCCGCTAATGAGCGTAAAACATTGTTTTTTATTTAAATAAGCGTAAAGGGAAAAATTGACCTTATTGGAACGATGTCAAAATTAGGAAAAACGGACGGTCTGTTTGATTATTTTTGTTTAAAATGTGTTAAATTAAGTTTTTGCACAGTAATGCTATGATATAAATCTTTAACCGAATGTGACTAAAGGCTTGAGAAGTATTATTGCGAGGCAGATAAAGGTTTTTGATGCGACATCGGCAAGAATTTCGGGTCAGTAGAAAATCAGTGGGGATAAGCATAAATGTTTGCAATACGGAAAAGGA
>CAMNRO010000040.1 GCA_946553045.1 uncultured Porphyromonadaceae bacterium
TTGTTGTGTATAAAATAGAGACTGCCTAACTTTGGTTGTTAGACAGTCTCTTTTTGCTTAATCCCGAACAGTGCTTGATTAGAAATTTTCTTCCGGGGGTGTGCCGACTAATGTGCGAAGGAAACAAGCATCTCCTGTGCCTCCGTCGTTGGCTGCAGTGCCGGCGTTTGTAGCGCTATATGAGAATGATTTGAAGCCCATAGTGTGATAGTTCATGTCGAAAGCAGTATGGTTGCCGGCATTTTGCATACCTTTGCAATATCTGGTCCAATAAATAGCGCCGGTGCGCCTGTAAATATCATTGAACAATGGAACGTACTGAAGATTTGAAGCCGGTATATAATAGACGCTACGGCTGCCGTATTTAAGAGCTCCAGGATTATCAGTATTACCCCAGCCGCCTGATGCTTTACGCCGCCCATACCCCGATTGGCCTATAGGGAAAAATATCTGGGCGTGCGAATTTTTGTCATAGACGATAACCCCGCGCATTCCGCGTGGAGAAGAATAGTCATCGTCATCATTTGTCTTATTATAGCCATATGCCTCTCCTGTCGTTGTGGCTGTCTCTGTCGCTCCATCTCCATAGAGCACGCCATATGCTTTTTTTATGGTAGATGAGGCTTTCGTCGACATCAGATACTGGAAATCAGTCCAGGTGGCTACATATTCGTCGGTGTTATTGATAATCCAGTATTTGTTTTCATAGCTCGGAATTATATTTTTCCATTCCTGGGAAGTCTCGGTGTTTCCTTTTTCTTTTACGCGCAGAGCTCCCGGCAAGACAGAGAACTGATTGATTGTATTGTTTTTAGACAATATTGCCGTAGTGCTGTTGTGTTTGAACATAGAGCCTTCCATCAGAGGCGACTTGCACAGGACTGCTTTGCCGTCTTTATCGAATGATTCCACATTCATGGTTTGCCACAGACTTTTTCCTGGACCAAGCGGCAGAGGGTCATAGCCGACACGGCAGAATATGTCGTGTTCGCATGTGTAATTGTGATATCGTACTTTTACGATAGCACAACCTTTGGCTCCGTTGAAGTTGATTTTGAAGTCGATTGGGTGCTCTGAGGCGCCTTCTACGCGCCTGACACCGCTCTGGGAGGCGTTGGAACCACTGCCATCTGTTGTTGAAGTCAAAGAAATAATATTATCGCCGCCTGCTACTATTTCGGCGCTCCATGGCCCCATGGAATTAAACTTCTCAAATTCCACAGTCGGGTCCAGTTCATCGTCTTCTTTAAGCCACATAAGGGATACGTGGAAATCTTCAGGTTTGGTTTCGCCTGAGCGCCATACGGCCTTGGGATTGACGATTCGCCGTACCTGAATTATATCCACATATACAGGTTCGATGCCTTCTACTGCTGTTCCGTTTTCATCAGATGCCACATATATTTTCACACGCTGTTTGCGGGGATAGGCTGTATAGGGGTTGTTTCCGGTAAAGCCGGAAACTGTATAAAGCTCTTTAGAACGGGTGAAAAGAGGAATCGTAAAAATGCGTTCGTTCGGAACTCCGGCGGCGCTGTATTTGGTAATCTTTACATTGTAATTTCCATCAGTCGGGTCTGTCTGAGTTCCTTCGGTCACTTTGTAGTTGCGCCAACCTCTGTTTTTATTGTTAAAGTATGTATGATTGACCGTGTACATCTTGGACCAGTCAGAACCGTCGGTTGAGGCGGTGGTTGTCAATCCGGCATCTTCCGCCGTAATCTGGAGTAGTTCTGTTTTTCTCAGCGAAAGAAAAGATGTCCATGGGCCATAGTAAGGCTTGTTGGTGGTGCCGGGCGCAATCGGATTTCCATGATAGAACAAATCTTCAGAAGGTGTTTGGGGGTCTTTATGGTTGGAGGGGTCTGGATAGTTTTCCGAATCATCTCCCCATGGCCGCCAGTAGGTCTGTTCATCGAGTTTATCATTCTGGTAAAACAAATTTCTGAAAGTCGGGTCTGCTATGCTCCCTGATGGCTGACCATGTGGATATTTTATATCATTGTCATCACAGCCTATTATCTCTGCACGAAGATAGTAGGAGTCCGACAATTCTCCCGACATTTTTACAGTAAGGTTCATATCCTTGTTGTACAGATAAGATATGAACTGCGGAGAACTGGCATGTAGACCAACTTTGTCTTTGTATTCGATATGCCAGTCGGCGTCATTGCCGTTGCCTCTTAAAACGAGTGTGAGTTTATAGTGTGTATTTCTTATGGCGTCGTAATCTGTGTCGGTGTCTTGTCCGAGCATAAATCGGTATTTTATCGGGCCGGAACTTACGAATGATGTGTTCGATGAGTTTCGGTAATATCCGCTTACCTCAATATATGTGCCATAGGGCTTATGATCTTTCCAGCCCGAAGTAAGGTCGTTTTCCGAGGGGTCGGGATACCATATTTCAGTATTATTGTCCGGCTTGGTCTGAGCTTTGCATTTGCCCTTGCCCTGCATATTTTCATAAAAGAACAAAGAGCGTGATGTGTGTCTGTGTGTGTTTTCTTCTATCGACGGGCTGTCTCCTTCCTCTCCTTTGCCAAGATACTTGTGGGAGCCGTTACATATGTGCAGATAATTGGTCGGAAGCAGGTCTGTGAGTTCTGATGATGTCAGTTCATTCTGAATTTTGATATGTTTGCCATCCGGGTACAGACCATTCTCTACTGAGTATCGTTGGGTTGAGGCTTCAGTCGTTTTTGGTTCCTCCTGTGATTCGCGTACATCGCCTGTCCACCCCGGGTGATTGTCATACCCGAGGTATGCCTGTTTAGGTATATCTTTGATTGCAATGTCGTAGATTATGATCTGCACGTTGTCGTACAGATTGGAGCCGTCGAATGCGACAGTCACTTTCGATGCCAGACGTCTTACCCATGCATGCAGCGATGCTATGCGGTTGGTCACAGTGATAGGTGCGGCATCTGTCTGGGCCCGGTTGGCGCCTCCGGCAGAGAATACTCCGAACATCTGGCTGTTTTTCGAGATATCAGTCAGATTCCAGCCGAATTTGGTCGCTTTGAGGTTTTCGCGCGTTGAAATATCGACATTGTCAAAGTCATCGACATTTGCAACTGCATAAATATAGTATTTGCCAGTTGGCATTACAATGTCAAAACTTACCTTACCTGATTTATCATCGCCGAGGCCACTTTCTTCTGGAAGGCGGTTATCAACATTATTTTCATTCTTTATTGTCGCTTCGTCAACAATGAAATCTTCGGCGGCCGGTCCTGCCTTCGTGCTCCCAGATTCTGAAACTATGGGGTATTTGCATAAAAAGCTACCTTCGCCATCATATATCACCAACCATAGTTCGTTGATATTTTGAATACTTGTGCCGGCATCTCCTCCTGCGTTTTCGTCATCATAATATGCGCGGCTTTTCAAGTCGAGAGATTCTTCGACATTGTATTCAATATTAACGCTGATACGTGTTTTGCTGCCATCTGTAATAGATGGTTCGTTGCCGAAATCGTCCTGGCAGGAGACAAGACTTATTATGAGGGCAATGAGGAAATATATGCTGAATCGCTTAGTCATATTATGGGTAGTCCTTAATTTTGAAATGGATCAGATATGGCCTGAGTCATCTCTCGGTCAGAGAAGTAGGTCATTGAGAAGATGTTATAATAATATTTTCGGGAATTCAAGGGGTCTGTGAAGCAGAGAAGCCCGCTTAGTGCGATTCCGTTTTCAGATAGTATTTCGACATTCACTTCCTTGCTTATCCTTGTCGGTGCGAAAAATTTACAGTCTAACGCGCGATAGTAATAGTATCTTTCTCCATTAATTGTCTTTACGTCTGTTATACCGGTGGCAACGTTATAGCTTTCGTTGTTATAGGGGTCTACTATTTCATTTATATTATCAGGCCCATAGTACTTCGCATTGTCGTAGTCATAGTAATACAGAGTATTGAAATCAGCGTCTGTAAGAACTCCGCGTCCTGTTATCGGGTCAAGCCCAGGGTAAGGATTGGCGATAGGTGTCGTGCGGTCCGAATCATAATAAATACCAGTTTTAGGGTCGTAATATATCGTTTTTTCAACGATATTTCCGTCTGCATCCTTTTCTTCAATGGTTATCGGTATATATCGGTCGGTGTCCACTTCGATTCCAAAATCAGGCTTCAGTTCAATTTCGGCATATGGTACGACCTGAACGGTAACTGCAATATCATCTATAGTTTTAGATACTTCGAATTTATACCAGTAGTTGCGCAGAATATCCATGGAAGAGCCGTTGTTGTCCTTGAATTCTGCATAATACGGTTCGCGCCCTTCGTAGCAGATTTCAATGCGTGCTTTCTGGGTGTCGTCGGCTCTGTTTGTATTCAGAAATTCAGGAGTATATATGATGTAGTGACCATCGTCACCTTTGGTAATCGCGACAGGCTGGGTTGATTCGTTCTCAAAAGGCTGCCATGACGCCGGAAAGCTTGGAGAGAGGACATAGTCGTTGTCATAGCTGTTTTTTACGTAGTGGTTCTGATGTGTCACGTCCTTGGGCATAGGAGTGGCCGCTGTTTTGTGACGGGTAAGACGCACCGCAGCCATGGGTATGGCTGATGACTCAGAATCCCATACTTCGATTTTTGCAAGGGCTCTGAGCAGATGCAGAATTCCAAGGTTAACCACGATGTCGGATTGAAGGGTTATGTCATTATACTGACAAACACCGAACATTGCAATTTTATCCTCTTTCGAGAGTGTCGGTCCGGGCAGGGTGCCGCTGTAGTCCATTGTAGAAGCTACATCAAAGAGTTCGGATAGAGTGATGTCTGGACCTAGGGTAGGGTAGTTATGGCGCCAGTTGGCAAGTATCACAAGTTTTACAGAGTGTAGCTCGTTGATTCTTTCTGCGATGCCCGTCTCAAGGTTACATTGCAGAAGATAGTGTTTGGCGCTCTCAAAGTTGTCTCCAAGTGGCACTATTGTTGCATTCGCTATGTTTGCGAGCCAGGTGTCGTCAGGAGCATATAATGCCACTTTGAAGTCACCGCCGGCAATATCTATGTAATTTTCATATCCGTTGCCGGGATTATAATCACCCTCGGGGCTGCGGGAGGAATTTCCATCGCCGGCATTGAGATATATGCTGAATTTATATTCGGCATTATCAGAGGGTGCCGGCGAAAGGGTGGGTTCGTCAGAGACTCGGCAGCCAAGGGTTGCTGCTGCCAGAACGGCAAATGTTATTATGCGGATAATTTTATTCATGTGAGGAGATACAGGGTCAGAGGTCGGTGTCCTGGAGGACGAGTTTCCAGGAGTTGATGTAGATGTAGGCGCTCATCCAGCGGTCGCCTTCGTCGAGGAAGAATACGAGGTCGTATTTGTCCTGGCGGTCGAGGTATTCCTGGTCGTCCATGGAGGCGTAGCTGCCTTTTACCAGGAGGGCATAGTCTATGAGGGGTATCGAGAGTATTTTTTCGCCTTTTTTGTTGTAGACGGTCACGAGGACGTCTTTCTGCTGCTCGGTGCAGAGGCGGCTTATGGTGTGGGAGGCCACGCATGCGCTCATCTGGGTGATGGGAGCGCGGCTTTCGGCGGCATCATCGTCGCTGTCGGGGCTCTGGGGCCATGTGACGCCGGCGGTGCCGCTGAGGGTGGTGTGGGCGTAGTAGGTTATGGTCTCGTCGTCGAGGAGATGGTTGTCCCAGTCCATCGAGCCGTTGGCGGCTGTGATGGTGAAAGTGAAATCGTCTTTGTCGACGGGCTCGCCCGAGAGGTGCTGGAGCACGATGTTGACCTCGTTGGTGTTTTTGATGAGGGGCACGGTGAAGATGTGTGTGCCTTCCCCGTCGGGGAACTCCTGGGTGTCAACGTGGCCGTGGTAGAGACGCTTGATGTCGGAGCGCACCGTGCCGCCGTCGTGGCCGGCTTCGTGGTTGCGGGCCAGGGTGCATGTGAGGCCGGTGTGATGGCTGGCTTCGGGCACGCTGAAGTGCGGGCCAACGCCTTCGCCGCACCATGCCATGAGCTTGTAGGTGCCGGGAGCGACACCTTCTACGTCCATGAGGTAGCCTTCGGCCTTGAGGGCTTCGCCGCTTTCGCTTTTCTGCCATACGATGTCGCCTGTGGCGGGGTCTACGATGTATAGCGTCACGGCGTTGACTTCGTGGGGGAATGCGTCGGCGAAATGAAGGTTCCAGTCGAAGCGGAAGCGCACTTTATAGTGTGGGTCGCAGTCGCCTTCATAGTCATAGATAAAAGAGTCGCATGAGTTCAGACCCAGGGCGAGAGTGGCCATGAGCGCCATTGCGATTTTTCGTGCGATATGTGTGGCTTTCGATAGGTTCATCGTATGGAGTGATAATTTCTTGGCTTATAAATAAAAAATGAGGAGAAATAAAAAAATAAGTCGGTGTTTGCTATGATGATGGGAACATGGGTTAATTTCGGGTTAGTGGTTAGTGGTTAGTGGTTAGTGGTTAGTGGGGAATGGACTATCAATTCATAATTCATAATCCATAATTCATAATTAAAAAAAGGATAGCCGGGCTTCGGCGCGGGCTTCCGCCCGGCTATCGGTCTGAGAGTGGTTATGAGGAAATTAGAGGTCGATTTCCTGTTTTACGACTTTCCAGGAGAGGATGTTGATTTTTGCAGCAAGTGCAAATGTCTCGTTGTTGGGGTCGTTGGGCTTGATTTCTTCGCCGTTGTCGGGATCGGGGTTGAACACACCGTGACCGAGGCGCACAACATTGCCGATCTTTATCTGATACCAGTGGTTGCGGACAATACCGTATTCACCGAGGTTTTCAGCCTTGTAGTTGTTCTTGAGGTTCTTGCCAAGGAGGTGTTCGACGGGCACGTTGTAGTACATTGCACCGCCGGTGTAGGCATAAGCCTTGGTTGAAGCGTTGAAGTCGGCCAGTTCGGCGTCGATGTATGCCTTGTCAACCTTGGTATATGCGCCGCTGGTGTAGTCTGCGGGCTTCACGTAGAGCTGCTCGGTACCGTTGTAGCTGATGAGGATTTCGCCTGTTTCGGCATTTTCGGGCTGAACGAAGTCAACCGAGAAGTCGGCCATGTTAACGGGGGTGTATTCATATTTGGTGACAGTGCCTTCGGCTGTTTCTTCGGTGGTAACCTTTTCGTCCTTGAAGTAGCGGAGACCGCCGGCCTGATAGAGGCGGCCGAGAGCGTATGCGAGATACTGGGCTTTGGTGAAGTAAACGCCGTTGAACTCTACGAGGTCGAGGCCGGTGTCTTCGCCGCCGGCTTCGGCGAGTTCGCGGGTTGCGTAAACGCGGGCGGTGAAGATAACGTTGGTCACGTTGCTCATCACGAGGCTGCCGTTGTCGGTAGTGATGGCTTCTACGGTGTTGGTTGTCTCATAGCCGTAGAGGGGAGCGTTTACGCTGGTGCTTGCTTCTGCAAAAGTGGTGTACTTGAGGGTGGGGTTGGCATTGCCGTAGTTGGGCGACATGCCCCAGTAGCTGCGGAAGAACGCGGGGTGGTTCCAGCCTTTCCAGGGTTCGTCGGTGTCGAAACCTTCGATGTTCTTGGTGAGGTAGCTGTCGGTTTCCTGGCCGGTGAGACCGTAGCCGAAAATGCGCACGTACACTTTTTCGTGGGCGGAGGGCAGCTCGCCTTCTTCTACGTTGGGGCCGTTGTCTTCGCCGGCGAGGGTGACGTCAACCTCGTAGATGCCGTTTTCGTCAAGGCCTTCGATTGAGAACTTGGCGGCGAGACGCTCTACGTAGATGTTTACGGCAGCACCGGCGGGAATAGCTTCTACGGGCTCTGTAAGGAAGTCTGTCTCGAAAAGCTTTGTTGCGCCGTAGTGTTCGTTGTCGTAGCGGGCAGCGTCGGCTGTGGCGTCGAAGAACGAAGTTGTGCTCATGCAGAAGTTGCCGGCTTCGCCAATCTTCATGAGTTCGGAACGAACCTGATTGAGGGTGAGGTTGTTGGCCTGCACTTTATTTACGAATTCTGTGGGGGCGTTGAGCACGGTGATGACCCATTCGGGCAGTGTGCCTTTCTTGAGATTGCGGAGCACGAGGGTGTTTGTGCCCATATACTCGATGTTGGGAGCCTGGGTTTCGTCGGATGCCTGCCATACGTTTGCCTTGGTGACGAAATTGCCTTTTTTATCGAAGAAGAAGAAATCGGCGCGGTTTACATTGTGCTCGTTGTCGTCGCCGAAGATATAGTCGCCTTCGTCGGCAGGGTTTTTGTCTTTGCCGCTTTCATCGAAGCCAGCCGCGCGGCTGCGGGCGTTGTTGGCGTCGGTGATGTTTACGTTGAGATAGAGTGTTGTTCCCTCACCGTCGGGAGTGGGTGCGGGAGTGGGTTCGTCAGACGAGCATGCCGCGAACGAGAGAGCGGCAAAGCCCATCAGAAGGTAAGATAATTTGTTCATTTTGTTTTACTGAATGATTGGTTAATATATTATTGTTTGATTGATCGATTGATGGATATTCAGCCCGTCGGCCTGTCAGCCCAACAGCCCAACAGCTCATTTGCCCGATATAAAGTATGTCACGGGATAGTAGTCGCGGATAGCTTCGGTGTCGGCAATCACCTTTTCGAGGCCCTCCATGCCGGCGTCCTGAGCCTTGCGGAAGAGGACGAGAGCGCTGGCTGTGTCGCCGCGCTTGGCCGCCAGGATTCCGCGCGCATAGTCGGCCAGGGGAGAGTGGCCTGCCTTGAGGAGGTGGCTCTGGGCCTTGTCGTATTCGCCTCGGCGCAGCTCGATGTTGGCTGCGTTGAGATTGAGCATAGGGTCGTCGGGATATACCTCGACCGCTTTCTCGAATACCCCGCAGTACTCGTCGGAGCCCTCGGGATAAGACTGCGCGAGAGTGTAGAAATCGACGTTGCGCAGGCGGGTCGGGTCGGCGGCGAAGACACGCTTGATTTCCTCGACCGAGGTATAGGTTTTGATTACATATTTGACCGTGTAGTCCGAGTGGCGCAGCCAGGGATATATATCCTTGAGGATTATCTTGTAGTCGTCGGGATAGCGGGTCTGGATAGCGAGGTTCTTGTTGTCGAATCCGAGGGGGCCGTCGATAATATCGAGGATTTCGGGGCGGTGACGGATATCGAACTGCATCGAGTCGGTGATATACTTGCGTAGGCCGCCCCAGTCCTCGGGCTCGTAGCTTGAGGTTACAGTCGTGTCGGGGAAGCGGTAGAGGTCGCGCACGTAGCGGCGGAGGGTTTCGGTACGGCCCATGGCGAGGCGCACGTTGTTGTCGTAGGGGCCTTCGGGCGAGGCGAAACCTTTGATGTGCACGCGGGTGATGGTGGCATCGGTGTCGCGGCGCACATACTCGATTGAGTTTATGATTTTGTCGAGCTCGTGGCGGTTGTTCATGTAGTTTTCCTTAAGCTCGGTGCGGTTCACCACGAAGGTTACGAATGCGCTGCCTTCGATGTTGCGGGTCACGGGGCCGGCGTCTACCGGTGGCGCGAAGACATAGTCGGCCTCGAGCACGGGGCGCGACACGTCTATCGCCGCGATAGGCACCATGCCGTTGGCCGAGGGGCCGGGCATAGGTTCGGGCTTGTCGCAGCAGTTGGCCGTTGCGCAGCGCATTTCGAGTGTTGAGTGCTCCATCCATGGCGCGAGGTCGAATTCGCGGTCGTAGTGAGCCTTGACACTCTTGCCGGCGCGGTATATGTCGGAGTCGTCTCCGTCGAGGAAGCCGTTGCGCAGATAGTGGTACCAGCGGTTGCGTCCGGCAACGGTGATAGGCTCGAGTTCGAGGCTGTCGGTGCGGTTTTCGCTCATGAGTACGGGTGTGAGCACCATCTCGCGGTCGCGGCCGAGAGAGAAACCTGCCACATCGATGTCGAGCTGCACATGCACGCGGCGCTTGGCCTCGTCGACGCCGAGATTCACGTCATATAGATTTATTGTCGAGCTGTCGGCACGCATGTCGATAGCCCAAGAGGCCTGGGCGGCCGTTGCCGCAATGGCGGCGATGCTGAGTATGCGTTTGATGGTCATGACTGTTGCGTGCTTAGAAGAGGTAGATAATGTTGACGGCCGCTTTTGTCGGTCCGAAATAATTGTGAGGGGTGTTGTCTTTGATTTTCTTGCCGCAGTCGGCGCAGCGGTAGGTGTCGTAGCGTGTATAAATCCAGCCTATGCCTATCTCGGCCTCGATGTTCCAGTGGCGGTCGAGAATCCATGAGTAGCCGTAGCCTATGCCTGCTCCGACCATCCAGCCCTGACGGCGGTGGTCTTTGAGCTCGCGGAAATCAGTGCCGAGGAAAGAGAAGGGCAGATCCATGTGACCGAAGTTATACTGGCCGCCGATGGCATGGGCCGCAAAGAAATGGCCGGCGAAGCGCTGGCAGAGCCAGTAGCGGGCCTCGGGCTGGAGCACCCACTGTTTCCACAGGTGGTTGTTCACTTTCCAGTTGTTGACCTGGCCGGAAACATCGAGGGTCCATTTTGGCGCAAGTCCAATCTCAACACCGATATTAGGCGTGAGTACTGCGTCGTAAAGAAGATTGGTTTTAATAGCTACATCCTGTCCTCTTGCCGGAAGCAGGGCTATGAGGCAAAGCAGCAGCGTTGCAAGTTTTTTCAGTTTCATCGGTCGCGATATGCTGTAGAAATGATGATGAATGGTTCCTATATAATTTATACGTATCGTATGCGCATGCGGGGGCGCACCTCGTATCAAAGATTATGCCAACTGCCCGGATTTCGCGTGAATCAGGCAATCGGCCAAGAGTCGATTGGTGTAACTACTTGATTTGTAGTGTTTTACAAAATGGGGGGGGGGTAGAAGCTGGAATCAGCTTTCATGCTGGAGTAGCATGCTGGGCTTGAGACGGTTATGGAGTATGAACAGTGTGTCATAGTCTCGAAAAAATGCTAAGATTACAATGTGTTTGCAGAGGGGAGGATCCGATGCAAGTTTTCATTTTCGTTGCAAAATTAATTCATTTTTATGAATTGACAAAAAATAGCAGCTCTTGTTGTCTGAGATGGAGGCAAATGGAAGATTGTATCAAAAATCTGTCGAAATGCAGCACACAACCTGATTTATTAGTAAATTATAATCTTTTTTTGCATTGTTTTGCTGGAAAAAATGTACTTTTGCAATAGGAATGACTATAACTTCACATATCTGATACTGTTCATGAGACACAATTTAACTTTTATTGGCACATTTTTAACACTGGCCGCCGCTACTTCGTGTACCGGCGGTGCAGAGAGCGTGGCAGAAGCTCCGTTTGAAGTGTACTGGAATGTAGAGAATCTTGAACCCGATTCGTTGGGGCGCCATTACCGGCAGAGTATCCGCATGACCGGCGACCTGCGCGGGGTGGAGCGTGTGGCGTTCAACCAGTTCGCGCGCAGTATGACGCCGACCGATGCAACCGATACGATAATCGAAATCGTGCCGGGCTACTATGCCATCGGCAGTCCGCGTTTCGCCGCCGCCACCGGCTCGGATACCCTCGATTTCGAAATAATGACAAAAGGCGCTCTCTATTCGATACGCTATGCGCCCGAAGGCTTCCACGCCGTGATGGCCGACGGCCGTATCCTGCCTGTGAAGCTCGTTCAGGCTGATATTACCGCAGATAAGAGCGGCTACACCTCCGGCAAAAGAGATTATATGCCTTACGGAGACGCCGTGTATGCACGCAATGAGGAGATTGTTGGCGGAAAGGCCGGGGTCTACGATGTTGTGCCGTCTTTCAAGGAATTGAAGCTCGGCGACGGAACAAGTTCTGTCAATCTCGACGAAATCGCCTTCAATGAGCCGTCGGAGCCGCTGCAGCCTGAGGAGTATCGCGTCACCGTCGGCGACGGAAAGATGACAGTGGAAGCTGCCAGGGAACTCTGGCCGCGTCTGCGTATGCGCCTGCGCCACGCCTTCGGCTCCGGGGTGCGTGAGCTGCCCGATGCCGTCATCACCGACTGCCCGTCGCTTCAGTACCGCGGTCTGATGATCGACATTGCCCGTAATTTCCAGAAGCCCGAAGAGCTGCACCGTGTTCTCGACATGATGGCGGCCTACGGACTCAACGTGTTCCACTTCCATTTCTCGGAGGACGAGGCTTGGCGTCTCGAGATAAAGACTCTGCCTGAACTGGCCGAAGTAGGCTCGCGCCGAGGCTATACGCCGGGCTCCGACGGTTCCTTCCTGCCTCAGATTTTCGGCGGCGACGGCAGCAAGGATTCCGACGCCACTTCGAACAACGGTTTTATATCCCGCGACGAATATATCAGCCTTCTCCGTCATGCCGACAGCCTCGGCATAGCTGTTATTCCCGAAATAGAGTCGCCCGGACATGCCCGCGCCGCCATCAAGGCTATGGAACTGCGCGCACGCCGCACCGGCGACGACTCGTGGCTGCTTCAGGAGCCGGGCGATACTTCGGTCTATACTTCGGCGCAGTCTTTCCACGACAATGTGATGAATCCGGCCCTCGAAGGTCCGTATAAAGTTATAAATATGGTTGCTGACGAGATTGCCGACATGCACCGTGCGGCCGGCGTGCCTCTCAAGGCCATTCATATCGGCGGCGACGAGGTTCCCCGTGGCGCATGGGGCGGCAGTCCGGCTGTCAACGCTCTCAAGGAACGCGAGGGTCTGGAAAAGGATATGGAGGTTCATGCGCTGTTTGTGAAGCGTCTTGCCTCCGACCTTGCCGCCAAGGGTATTCCCACCTCCGGCTGGCAGGAAATTGCATGGAATCACTCGGCGGATTTCGACGCCGCTGTGCGTCCGCAGGTGTTCTCTGTCAACTGCTGGCGGACACTGTCGTCGCAGGGCAACGGCAAGGTTGTCGACGAAGTTGCCGCGGCCGGCTATCCTGTGGTGCTGAGCAATGCCGACCACTTCTATTTCGACCTCTGCTACAGCCGTCACCCCTACGAGCGCGGTCTCACATGGGCCGGAACCACCGATGAATTCTCGTCGCTGTCGGGCTATCCGTCGAAGCTATGCACTCTTCCGGGTGCGAATGTGCTCGGTGTTCAGGGTCAGGTGTGGTCCGAGACCATACGCAACAGCGATCACCTCGAAGAAATGCTCTTCCCCAAGATTCTCGGTCTGGCCGAGCGTGCGTGGAATCCCGACAGCACATATTCTGAGCCCGATTTCCATGCCGTGATTCTGAATGAAATACCCAAATGGGAGGCCGGTGGCTTCGCATACCACGTGCGTCAGCCCGGTGTCAAGGTGACCGATGGTCGTTTTGTAAAAATCAATTCGCCGTATCCCGACGCTGAAATACGCCTGACATTCGACGGCTCCGAGCCGACCGAAGATTCGCCTGCCTTCAAAGACGGCGCTACGGTCAATCTGGGCGAGTTTGCTGCGCGTCCGTCGCAGATTCGCGCGAAACTCTGGCTCAACGGCCGTCCTTCCGTCACTACTATCCTGAATCTGTAATTTAGGAGTCTTTTTAGGGGCGAGGTACGAGGGGCGAGGAGCGAGGTGAGGCTTGCTGATACGCCCCTCGTACCTCGCTCCTCGTACCTAAAAACTCAACCGATAATAACAATGCTTCATGGAGCCGTCGGCTTCGCGGAGGTGGAAGCCGTTGCCCTCGCAGTAGCGGAACATGTTGCAGTCGGCGCATATGCCTGTTTTCATCCATGAGCGGTCGCGGTAGCACTCGTAGCGGTTTTGCCAGACGTCCCAGAAGTCGTCGGAATATATGTTGCCCTGAGTGTAGTCGGCGCGTATGCTCGGACATGCGCCTATGGAGCCGTCGATAAGTATCGAGCCGACGCTTATGCCTGCGTCGCAGTGGTAGAAGCCCTCGCGCACATCGCCTTCATAGTCGCCGAGAAATCCCTCGCAGCAATAGCTCGGGTGGATTCCGCCGCGTTTGCGCTTATCCTTTATATATTCCATCAGCGATATGAATTGCTCTTTTGAGAGTGCGAATTCAGGATAGTTGCGGGCGCGACCGGAGGGAAAAATGGTGAAAAGACGCCAGCGCCTTACGCCTCGTTCTTCGAGCACGGCGGCTATGGCGTCGAGTTTGCCTATGTTGCGTTGGTTTACGCATGTCACAACATCGAAGTTTATGTCGGGCGTGGCGGCGACCATTGCTATGGCTTCGAGCGCGCGGCGGTAGGAGAGGGGATTGCCGCGCATCCAGTTGTGGTCTTCCTCGTCGCCGTCGAGGCTGATGGTGAGATTGTGTATTCCGGCGGCGCGTAGTCTGTCGAAACGTTCGGGGGAGAGCAGGAGTCCGTTTGTCACTATTCCCCATGGCAGTTCCCGGCGATAGAGCTCGAGGCCGACGTCTTCGAGGTCCTGGCGGACGAGTGGTTCGCCGCCGGTGATGACTATGTTGAGGCGGTGGCGGTCGACGTGCGGCAGTAGGCTGTCGATGGCCCGCAGGAAGTCTGAGGCCGGCATGTCGGGCTGCAGCGACGATGTTTTGCAGTCGCTGCCGCAGTGGCGGCAACTGAGATTGCAGCGCTGTGTGCATTCCCAGAACAGCTGGCGCAGGGCGTGCTCGCGGATTTTATCGCGGTGCAGTTTGCGGTGTATCTCCAGGGCCAGTCGCCGCCGCAGTGATAATTGTTTCATTTCTTGAATTTGAGGCTGAAATCGACGGTTTCTCTGGCGGTTCCGTGGTCCCATGCGCCGTCGCTGTCTTTGAATGATATGGTCATGTCTATGGAATCCGCTTCGAGCTTGATGTCTTCCGGTTTGCAGACCATTCGGATTCTGCTGTTGGGCCAACCGCTGGTCTTGAGCATGTAGTCGCCTTTGCTGTCGGTGATAACGGTGTCGCCATGGTATGTGAACGTCTGATTGCCATCTATGTGGCGCATTATTACTTTGGCACCCTCTACGGGCTGTCCGGATTCCTCGGTGACAGTTCCTTTTATTTCATAGTAGCCTGTCGGGGTGCCGTACATACACTCTGCGTTGTCGCTGCATGAGAATCCGAGTAGAGATAGGGTTCCTGCAATCATGCTGCTGATGATCTGGCTTGTTTTAAATGTGATTTTCTTCATGGCGTCGGTGGGTGATTTACGTATGCAAATGTAGAGATAATAATGTGATAAGGCAAGTGGATTGTCGGTTTCTATATGAATGATTGGCGCCGGGGGTGTGTATTGCATGAGACTTTGAATTTTAATTATATTTAACATTTGTCGAAGGTGTCGTATTTCTTGTCGATATGGTGTAAAATGCTTATATTTGGCAAGAAAAGTAAAGTGAGTTTGAGTTATGAAAAAGTTGATATTCTCGTCTTTGGCGGCAGTGGGTCTTGTGTGTTTTGCTGCAGATTATTCGTCGGAGTTCAATGCGGCTGTGACAGGTGGCCGTCTTGAAGTTGCAGATAGTCTGCTGAGGCTTTGGGAAGCGTCGGCGCCGGCCGACCCCGAGTTGTATCCTGCGCGGTTCAATCTTCTTTTCAACCGGGCTCAGAATTCGGTTATTGAGCTGTCGGACGATACTTCTCCCGATGGAGTGGCTATTGTGCTGGCGGATACTCTTGGGAATGCGGTGGGCTCTCTGACTGAGCGTATAGAGCGGAATGATTCGATTTTCAAACTTGCCATAGCAGAAATAGACAGAGGCATAGCTGTGTTGCCTGGTAGGCTCGATTTTAGGCTCGGTAAAGCTGCCGCTGCCGGATATTTCAGAAAGTGGGATATGCTTGCCTCTACGCTCGAAGGTGTGCTGGATAGTGCTGACCGCGACTGGTTCTGGACTGGAGGAGCGGCTCTTGGCGATTCGGCGAGGAGTGTGATTTCGGCGGCTTCTTTCGATTATGTGCGCGACATCTATATGGACGGCGGTGAGGCCTCTGTGGCTATGGCGGCTTCGCTTGGCGACAGGGCTTTGGTTCGCTTCCCTGAAAATGTGGAGCTGCTTAATCTGATGGGCGGCATTGCGTTCGACAGGGGTGATGCGGCGTCTGCGCTCGGGTATATGGGGCGTGCTTTGGAGTTGCGTCCTTGCGACGGACTTGTCCGTTATAATATGGCTTATGTGCATTTCGCAGAAGGTGATTCGACGGCTGCGCTGGAGGTTTGTCGCGAAATTGCCGCGTCCGACTGTGTCGATTCGCAGTCGAAGGAAATGGCGGCCGGCTTAGAGCGCCGGATTCAGACGCCTCTTGAATCTATGCGGGCATACGACTACTTTTTCAGATGGTTGCCGGCTGTAGCTGCCCAGGCATTGGAAATAGGCGATGTCGCCTGGCTTTTTGGCACCCCCGGGCCGGTCAATGATGAGATTGCGGCTGCGAACGGATTTCGTTCGCCTTTTGCAGCGTCGGATATCAGTGTCAGCAGGCTCGATGCCGGTGGCCGAGATGTTTTTGTGTGGACTTTCCCGATGCCGGGCGAGATGCCGCTGTGCCGTTATGTGGCTTTTGTGCCGGACGCAAAGGGAGTCCGCTGTTTCATGCTCGAAAAGTCTTTTGAAAACTACTGGGTGATTGGCTCGATGGAGGAGGGTGCTCATGTGAATTATGGCGGAGTTGACTCTATGCCTGAAGACGCTAATGCTTTTGTCGGGATTATTTTGCAGTGGGTTCTTTCTGCAGAAAAGTCTTCTGATTAGGTTTGCGGCGGCTCCCGCTTTTATCCCTCTGTTTTCTCTGAAATTTTTTTTGAACGAAAAGGGCTAAAATGTTTGGTAGTTAGCGAAATAATTAGTAATTTTGCGGCGTTGAAGAGCATGCAGACATGTCGCTTCGTTGCTAATCTGTTGAAAGATAATGCAATGGGCGATGTTGTAGGCGTGTAAATCCTGCGGGTTGAACCGCGGGTTCTTCGCACAAAAACGAGAAAACGAACAAAGAAATACTATAAGTAACAACACAAACAAACTAAGATGCCCAGTATTCAGCAATTAGTACGCAAAGGACGCGTTCGTCTGGAAGACAAGAGCAAGAGCCCCGCTCTCGACTCGTGCCCCCAGCGTCGCGGCGTATGTGTGCGTGTGTACACCACCACCCCTAAGAAACCTAACTCGGCAATGCGCAAGGTTGCCCGTGTCCGTCTCACCAATGGTAAGGAAGTGAACTCCTACATTCCCGGCGAAGGCCACAACCTGCAGGAACACTCGATCGTGCTCGTTCGCGGCGGCCGTGTGAAGGACCTCCCCGGTGTACGTTACCACATCGTTCGCGGCACTCTCGATACCGCAGGTGTGAAAGACCGCACTCAGCGTCGTTCCAAGTACGGAGCCAAGCGTCCCAAGGCCGGTGCAGCCAAGAAGTAATCTGCCTTTTTAAAGCGGGTGAAGCGAATCTGAACGCACCGCGAGATTAAACAATTAATTTTAAACTCGTTTTTGCATTTCTTGCAGCTACTCTTTTGGTTGAGTAAGCCCGCGGCAGAGGCCGCCATGGCTGAAGAATAACGAAGCAAGCAACCAAGCAATCAAAAACAACAACACCGAGACAACTCTAATGAGAAAGTCAAAGCCTAAGAAACGGATTGTTCTCCCCGATCCCGTTTTCAATGACGTGCGAGTGACGAAATTCGTCAACCACCTTATGTACGACGGTAAGAAAAATACCGCCTTCACCATCTTCTACGACGCACTTCAGACTGTGAAGTCTAAACTGCCCAACGAAGAACTCAGCGCACTTGATATCTGGAAAAAAGCGCTCGAGAACGTCACTCCACAGGTAGAAGTTAAGAGCCGCCGTGTAGGCGGTGCAACCTTCCAGGTTCCTACCGAAATCCGTGCCGACCGCAAGGAATCGATATCAATGAAGAATCTTATTCTCTATGCCCGCAAGCGTGGTGGCAAGACGATGGCCGACAAGCTCGCCGCTGAAATCGTCGACGCTTTCAACCAGCAGGGCGGTGCTTTCAAGCGCAAAGAAGACATGCACAAGATGGCCGAGGCCAACCGTGCTTTCGCTCACTTCCGCTTCTAAGCCTATTCTTTAGTTGATAATCAAATAGATATTCCTAAAATGGCAAAATCTGACGAACTTCTTAAGTACACCCGCAACATCGGCATCATGGCTCACATCGACGCCGGCAAAACCACCACATCGGAGCGTATCCTCTTCTATACAGGTCTTACGCACAAAATCGGTGAGGTGCACGACGGTGCCGCAACCATGGACTGGATGGAGCAGGAGCAGGAACGAGGCATTACAATCACCTCGGCCGCTACCACTACTTTCTGGAAGTATAACGACGAAAAATATAAAATCAACCTGATCGACACCCCGGGACACGTCGACTTTACAGTCGAAGTGGAGCGTTCGCTCCGTGTGCTCGACGGTGCCGTTGCTGCTTTCTGCGCCGTAGGTGGTGTAGAACCCCAGAGTGAAACCGTATGGCGTCAGGCTGACAAGTACAACGTACCCCGTATCGGCTACGTGAACAAGATGGACCGCTCGGGTGCCAACTTCTTCGAAGTGGTACGCCAGCTTCAGGATGTGCTCGGCGCAAATCCCTGCCCCATTCAGATACCTATCGGTGCTGAAGAAACATTCAAGGGTGTTGTCGACCTTATCCAGATGAAGGCCATCTTCTGGCACGACGAAACAATGGGTGCCGACTATTCTGTAGAAGAAATTCCCGCTTCGCTGCAGGAAGAAGCAGAACAGTGGCGCGACAAAATGCTTGAAAAAATCGCCGAATACGACGACGACCTCATGGCCAAGTACTTCGACGATCCCTCCACTATCACTGTAGAGGAAATCAAGCGTGCCCTCCGCAAGGCTACCCTTTCGATGGACCTCGTGCCCATGATTTGCGGTTCTTCGTTCAAGAACAAAGGCGTACAGTGCCTCCTCGACGCTGTCTGCTCATATCTTCCCAGCCCCGTTGACAGCGGCGCCATCGAAGGCCGCGCAGTCGACAATGCCGACGAAGTTATCACCCGCGAACCCTCGAGCGACGCTCCCATGTGCGCTCTCGCGTTCAAGATTGCCACTGACCCCTATGTAGGCCGTCTGTGCTTCTTCCGCGTTTACTCGGGCGACCTCAACGCCGGTTCTTACGTGTTCAACGCACGTTCTGGCAAGAAAGAGCGTGTAAGCCGCCTCTTCCAGATGCACTCCAACAAGCAGAACCCGATGGAAAAAATCGGTTGCGGTGATATCGGTGCCGGCGTAGGCTTCAAGGATATCCGCACAGGTGATACCCTCTGCTCTGAGGACGCTCCTATCGTTCTCGAGGCTATGGAATTCCCCGAACCTGTGATTGGTATCGCTGTTGAGCCCAAGACTCAGAAAGACCTCGACAAACTCGGCGTAGGTCTCCAGAAGCTTGCCGAAGAAGACCCCACATTCCGCGTTCAGACCAACGAAGAAACCGGTCAGACCGTTATCTCCGGTATGGGTGAGCTTCACCTCGACATTATCATCGACCGTCTCCGCCGCGAATTCAAGGTTGAGTGCAACCAGGGTCGTCCTCAGGTTACCTACAAGGAAGCTATCACACGTCCCGTCGAACTCCGCGAAGTATTCAAGAAGCAGACCGGTGGTCGTGGTAAATTCGCTGACATCATCGTTCGCATAGAACCTGTTGACGAAGGTTTCGAAGGCAACCTCCAGTTCGTTGACGAAGTCAAAGGCGGTAACATTCCCAAGGAATTCATTCCCTCTATCCAGAAGGGCTTCACAACCGCGATGAAGAACGGTGTGCTCGCCGGATACCCCGTAGAACACCTCAAGGTTACCGTTATCGACGGTTCGTTCCACCCGGTTGACTCCGACCAGCTCTCGTTCGAACTCTGCGCCATCCAGGCATTCAAGAAAGCCTGCGAAAAGGCCGGTCCCGTTCTTCTCGAGCCTATCATGAAGATCGAAGTCGTTACCCCCGAAGAATCGATGGGCGACGTTATCTCCGACCTTAACAAGCGTCGCGGTCAGGTTGAAGGCATGGAAAGCAGCCGTTCCGGCGCACGTGTGGTTAAGGCCAAGGCTCCTCTTGCCGAAATGTTCGGTTATGTGACAGCCCTCCGTACAATCACCTCGGGCCGCGCAACCTCTACCATGAGCTTCTCGCACTACTCTGAAGTATCGACTTCGATTGCCAAGGAAGTGCTCACCGAATGCCAGGGCCGTGTAGACCTTCTTAAGTAAAATAAAAATAACAACTCTATATGAATCCCGTTATCCGTATCAAACTTAAATCTTACGACCACTCTCTCGTCGACAAAAGCGCAGAGAAGATCGTAAAGACAGTGAAGAGCATCGGCGCGGTCATCAGCGGTCCTATCCCCCTGCCCACCCACAAGCGCATCTTCACCGTCAACCGCTCAACCTTCGTTAACAAGAAGAGCCGCGAGCAGTTCCAGCTCAGCAGCTACAAGCGCCTCATCGACATCTACAACGCTACTCCCAAAATCGTCGACGCTCTCATGAAGCTCGAACTCCCCAGCGGCGTTGAAGTCGAAATCAAGTGCTAAGAGCAAACATAAAGACACCTCATACAAACAACAATATCAAATTAACAGAGAAATGCCAGGATTAATTGGAAAGAAAATCGGAATGACATCCGTTTTCAGTGCCGACGGCCGCAATGTGCCGTGCACTGTTATCGAAGTAGGTCCTTGTGTCGTTACTCAGGTTAAGACTGTGGAAACAGACGGCTATGCCGCCCTCCAGCTCGGTTTCGAGGAGCAGAAAGAAAAGCACCTCACCCAGCCCGAGCTCGGACACTTCCGCAAAGCCGGAGTAGCCCCCAAGCGCCACTTGGCCGAGTTCAAAGGATTTGGTGACAGCTACAAGACAGGCGACACCATCGGTGCAGACTTCTTCACCGAAGCTGACTTCGTCGACGTTGTAGGCATCTCCAAAGGTAAAGGCTTCCAGGGCGTCGTAAAACGCCACGGCTTCGGCGGTGTAGGCCAGAGCACTCACGGCCAGCATAACCGTCTCCGCGCACCCGGTTCGGTAGGCGCCTGCTCCTACCCCGCAAAGGTCTTCAAAGGCATGCGTATGGCAGGTCAGACCGGCAACGAGCGCGTGACTGTCCAGAACCTTCAGGTCATCAAAGTAATACCCGAGCACAACCTCATCATGATTAAGGGCTCCATCCCCGGCAGCAAGGGTTCAATCGTTTTAATTGAAAAGTAACATGGAACTCGCACTTTACAATCAGCAAGGCCAGGAAACAGGCCGCGTGACACTCAATGACGAAGTATTCGCCATCGAGCCCAACGAGCACGCCCTCTATCTCGATGTGAAGCAGTACCTCGCCAACCAGCGCCAGGGTACTCATAAGAGCAAGGAACGTAGCGAAGTGAGCGGTTCTACCCGCAAGCTCCACAAGCAGAAAGGCGGCGGCGGCAGCCGTATCGGCGACATCAACTCGCCCGTCCTCGTAGGTGGTGGCCGTGTATTCGGTCCCCGTCCCCGCGACTACCGCTTCAAACTCAACAAGAAGCTCAAAGACCTCGCACGTCGTTCGGCTCTCTCGCTCAAGGCTGCAGCCGGCGAGATCATCGTGGTCGATACGCTTAATTTCGAAGCCCCTAAAACTAAAGAATTCATAAATTTTGCTAAAAATTTCAAAGTTGACGGCAAAAAGGTGCTTCTCGTTTTAGCGGACAAGAATAATAACGTATATTTGTCTATGCGAAATGTGCCCGACGCTAAACTCATGACTGCGTCGGACATTAATACGTATGCAGTCCTCAACAACAACGTCCTTATCCTTGACAAGGCCGGTGTTGAGGTCATTAACAACATCTAAGCACCCACGGAGGAAACAAAATGGATATAACTATCAAACCGATCATCACCGAAAGAGCAACCAAGCTTTCAGAAAAGCGCAATTGCTATACTTTCCGCGTATCCCCCGATGCCAACAAGTACCAGATTAAGGCACTTGTCGAGGATATATACGGTGTGAAGGTGACAAGCGTAAATACCGCGAACATGCGCGGCAAAAACAAGTCGCGCTGGACTAAGAGCGGCCTCCTCCGCGGCAAGACAGCCGCATGGAAAAAGGCCTACGTAACAGTAGCCGAAGGCCAGTCCATCGAATTCTTCAGCAACATCTAAGCAACAATGGCAGTAAGAAAATTCAAGCCCACCACCCCCGGGCAGCGTCACAAAGTTATCGGTGTTTTCAAAGGTACCATCACTGCTACGACACCGGAAAAATCTCTTACAGTCGGCAAGCGCTCCTCCGGCGGCCGTAACAACGAAGGCCACCTTACCACCCGATACCTTGGCGGAGGTCACAAGCGCCAATACCGCTTCATAGACTTTAAGAGAAACCGCGACGGAATCCCCGCTGTAGTCAAGAGCATCGAGTACGACCCCAACCGCTCGGCCCGCATCGCTCTGCTGTACTACGTAGACGGCGTAAAAACCTACATCATCGCCCCCAACGGCCTTGAGGTAGGTACAAAGGTGCTCAGTGGCCCCGAAGCCGCTCCCGAAGTAGGAAACGCACTTCCTCTGAGCAAGATTCCCGTCGGTACCCTTATCCACTGCATCGAACTTCGTCCCGGCCAGGGTGCCTTCATGGCACGTTCTGCCGGCACTTTCGCCCAGCTCATTTCCCGCGAAGGGAACTACGCTATCATCAAATTGCCTTCTGGCGAAACCCGCAAGGTGCTCGCCGAGTGCAAGGCCACTGTCGGCACCGTCGGCAACAGCGAGCACTCTCTCGAGCGTTCTGGCAAGGCAGGCCGCAGCCGCTGGCTCGGTCGTCGTCCGCACAACCGCGGTGTTGTTATGAACCCTGTCGATCACCCCATGGGTGGTGGTGAAGGCCGCGCTTCCGGTGGTCATCCCCGTTCGCGCAAGGGTCTCTACAGCAAGGGCCTTAAGACTCGCACGCCCAAGAAGCAGTCGAACAAGTACATCATCGAGAGAAGAAAAAAGAAGTAATCTGATAAGATAGCACAATATGAGCCGTTCATTAAAAAAAGGCCCCTTCATCAGCGTGAAGCTCGAGAAGAAGGTAGCAGCCATGGATGCTTCCGGCAAGAAAAACGTCATCAAGACCTGGAGCCGCGCATCTATGATCGCCCCTGAATTTGTGGGACATACCTTCGCCGTTCATAACGGAAACAAATTCATCCCCGTGTATGTGACCGAAAACATGGTAGGTCACAAGCTCGGCGAATTTGCTCCTACCCGCACATTCCGCGGTCACGCCGGCAACAAGAAAAAATAAGGGACCCGTATAATCATCGAATAAAAAGACGAAACATAAAATGGGTGAAAGAAAAAGACTATCAGCCGACCGTCGCAAGGAGGAACAGAAGTCTATAGCATTCGCTAAACTGACCAACGTTCCCACCTCCCCCCGCAAAATGCGTCTGGTCGCCGACCTGGTGCGCGGCAAAGAAGTATTCCGCGCCCTCGGCATCCTCAAATTCAACAGCAAAGAGGCGGCTGCCCGCCTCGAGAAACTCGTTCGTTCCGCAGTTGCTAACTGGGAGGAAAAGAACGAGCGCAAGGCTGAAGAAGGCGAACTTTACATCAGCACGATTTTCGTGAATCCCGCTCCCATGCTGAAGCGTCTCCGCACCGCCCCCCAGGGCCGCGGCTACCGCATCCGCAAGCGCTCCAACCACGTGACCGTCGTGCTCGACACTATTAACAAAGAAAACAAAACCACCGAGGCATAATATGGGACAAAAAGTAAATCCTATTAGCAACCGCTTGGGCGTTATCCGCGGATGGGACTCCAACTGGTCTGAAAAAGGCAAATACCCCGACAATATTCTCGAGGACTACAAACTTCGCGAATACCTCAATGTCCGCCTTGCAAAGTGCAGCGTGTCCCGTATCGTGATCGAACGTACACTCAAGCTCATCACTATCACTGTCTGCACCTCCCGTCCGGGCCTTATCATCGGCAAAGGCGGCCAGGAAGTGGAAAAACTCAAAGAAGAGCTCAAGAAAATCACCGACAAGGACGTACAGATCAACATCTATGAAGTGAAGCGTCCTGAACTCGACGCCGAAATCGTAGCCGCAAGCATCGCCCGTCAGATCGAAGGCAAGGTGGCATACCGCCGTGCCGTGAAGATGGCAGTAGCTTCGACAATGCGTGCCGGAGCTGAAGGTGTGAAAGTACAGGTATCCGGCCGTCTCAACGGCGCCGAAATGGCCCGTTCCGAGATGTTCAAGGAAGGCCGTACTCCTCTGCACACTCTCCGTGCCGACATCGACTACGCTCTCGTTGAGGCTCACACAAAGGTAGGTGTAATCGGCGTGAAGGTTTGGATTTGCCGCGGTGAAGTCTACGGCAAGCGCGACCTCGCTCCCGCATTTACCAACACACAGAAAGAAGGACGCCCCGCAGCCGGCGGCCGTCGCGGCGGTTTCCGCGGCGCAAGAAACAAACGTTAATCTACGCTAACACAACATAGACATGTTACAGCCTAAGAAAACTAAATTCCGCCGCATGCAGAAAGGCCGCATGAAAGGAAATGCCCAGCGTGGCAATTCCTTGGCCTTCGGCAGCTTCGGTATCAAGACTCTGGAATCCAAATGGATCACCGGCCGTCAGATTGAAGCAGCCCGTATCGCGGTAACACGCTATATGCAACGTCAGGGTCAGATCTGGATCCGCATTTTCCCCGACAAACCTATCACCAAGAAGCCTGCCGAAGTACGTATGGGTAAAGGTAAAGGTTCGCCCGAAGGATTCGTGGCTCCCGTAACCCCCGGCCGCATGATTATCGAAGTCGAAGGTGTAAGCTACGAAATCGCAAAAGAGGCACTCCGCCTGGCCGCTCAGAAACTTCCCGTAGTGACCAAATTCGTGGTGCGCCGCGACTACGATCCCACCCAAAACGTGTAATTAAGCTATGAAGAAAGAAGAAATACGCGAAATGTCGACCGCCGACCTGCAGGAACGCCTCGTCCAGATGGAAAAGGACTACATGCAGCAGCGCATCAATCACGCCGTGACTCCCGTCGACAATACCGCAAAGATCACCGCCGACCGCCGTATGATAGCCCGTGTGAAAACCGAGCTGCGCCGTCGCGAACTTAACATCAAATAAGCAAAGCGAACAATGGAAGAAAAACGTAACCTTCGCAAAGAGCGTATCGGCGTCGTTTCCAGCAACAAGGGCGACAAGAC
>CAMNRO010000041.1 GCA_946553045.1 uncultured Porphyromonadaceae bacterium
GGGTCAGCGGATTTTCCCGGTGGGCGAGGGTGGTTTCAAGAGTATAGTGTTGCCAGTCTGAACATGAAGAATTTGATGTCACCTACTCCTCTGAATTGAGTTCTGAAAGCTTTAATTTTGGCATTGAATGATTCTGCCGAGGCATTCGTGAGCCTCCGCTCGAAATAGTTGATTATTGTGGTGTTGTGGTTCTCGAAAGTCTCAAGGACCTTGTTGAATTCATTATCCCCAAAGTCCTCCACTTCGTTGTACCATCTGGCGAGGTTCAGTCTGGCGACTCCGGCAGAAGTTTTCTCGTTGAAAATGTCCACAAGCTTCAGAAACAGTCCGTATGCCTTTTCCAGATCGGGGAACTTTCTGAACAATATCCGGGCGCGTATTTTCTGCTGTTCGTTCCATTTTGATTTATGTTTGAGTATTATATGCCGGCTGCGTGCCATGATCTGCGGCATGGTCTCGCCGTTCTCCATTCTCTCGGGCTCCCAGTGTCCGATTAGTTCGCGTTCTTCTTTTGACTTTGCATCCTTTCGCTTCTGACGATGCTCCCTGATCGCCTTGTTCTCGGCATCGAGGACTTCCCAACGGTGTCGTATCCTCAGCTGGTCAACGGCTTCGGAAATGAGCTGCTGAACATGGAACCGGTCATTGACAAGCGATGCGCCGGGAAACACGTTTCTGACAGTAAGCATCATGGCCGACGAAAGGTCCGTCGTGACAGTTTTCACCTTAAGCCTCTGCCTTAAAGGAACTTTTTGCAGTATTGCCGACACAGTGTCGCTTGCTACACCACGAACCATCGCCGCAAGGGCTCCTTTGCCGCCATGCGCGGCTTTATCGGTCAGTATGGTATAGACATCGCCATTGCTCAGACAGGTCTCGTCAAGACTCATGTCCGCGCCGAAATTTTCAGTATACAATATGTATTCATCAGCATGGTCAAGCTGATTCCATAACCGGTAGTCACTGATCACTTCCTTGTATTGCTTACGCAGTGTCTGTCCGTTCAGACCATTGCGGGCGGCAAGAGTGGAGATGCTCACGGGAGTGCTTTCAATCTCCCTCTTTTAAAAAAGCGACAAACTCGGCGTTAAGCCTTGTGCCGTCGAACTCGGATACATCCCATTCATAGCTGAATATCTCGCCGGTAGCTTTGTCAAGCCACTTGCGCTTCCGCACATGCAGGTATGTGGCCCGTCCACGTATCGGATAATCCTGTATGGTGCGGTAGTCTCCGAATCCGTAGGAGATTATGTCTTTATTGTACTTGTCTTCGCGAAGTTGCTCTTTCTTCTCGTCAAGCCATATGTCAAAACGTGTGTCGCTTTTTTCAAATCGATCAATGTCGAAGTTGTCTATCAACACATCGGGCAATATGGCTCTGAGTAACTGGTCTGCTTTCATTTTGCAAAGATAACACTATACTCCGACATCACCTCCGCCCACCGGATAAATCCGCTGACCCCTTAAACGGCGTGCCAAAGATAGCACGTGTCTATGTGTCCTCGTCGTAAGCACCAGCGCGGGCGGGCATACCTATTGCGTTAGCAGCTTCGCAGATCGGAGCGGCGATATTGTTTGATACGATTATGTAGTTTTGGGCGTTGAGGTTCTGCAATGCGTTGAGTAGTTCGGTGGTTTTCATTGTTGTATCTGGTTTAAGAGTTTTTTACATTGGTATCCCGGCATAGTAAGCGGCCCACATGAAAATGTATAGCACCGCAAATCCAAACAGCCCGGCGGCAATTATGCCGAGTATCGCCGCCGCGGCTTTGAGGGTGGGTTTTGTAGTTTTTAACCGCCCTTCATCTGTGACAGACAAACGGGGCGGTTTTTCGTTTGTCTATTGCAGGTTCACAAAGTTTGTGTTATCTTTGCGGTTGAAAACCTTTCGGGGGTCTGTGGGTTCGACCACTCAAGCACTTTTGCAACCCCCTGCAAATTAACGGCGAATTATTATTTTAACCGTCCATTTGCACACCTTGAAAGCTATTTCAACCCTCATAATGTGAAAAGGTTTCGCAGCTATTTCAATTACAAAGATTGGAGGCTTGCTGCATCACCTTTCAACCTTTGAAACTCCGACCGCTGCAACGGTTCGGGGTTTTTCTTTTAACGGTGAAACACGCGTTAACACAGAAAGCCGATTATTTAATATATTAAAGTTTGTTTAATATTTGGAGGATTGGATACATGTAGTATGTTTTGCAGTGTGATTACATTGAGTTATATACTTTAAATCAATTTATTACATTTTTATTTATAACAATTCTAAATACGCTATAATAGCCATTTCTGATCGGTTGAGAATTCGTAACTAATGCAACAGACGCCGTCAGTTCGCGCCAGACGATCGCATAAGACTTATAGGCTATGTTTCACGAGCAGCTATAAAAGCAACGTGTCATTTTTATATATAGCTAAAAAATAGTACCTTTGCACAAAATAATTATTTGCAATAAATGTAAAAAGAAAGGTTATACACGAAATATGAATTACAAGGAGGGCTGGATTTAAGTCAAGTCCCGGTGTATAACTTATGCCATATTCTTTTTTACATTTTAATAATTGCAAATAATTATGAGCTTACTGGTTCAAGGTTTATCATATATACATCCCAACAAGGATTTACTTTTCCAAAACATCACTTTCACCATATCTACAGGAGAGAAGTGCGCCATTATAGGAAATAATGGTGTAGGAAAGTCTACGCTTCTGAAAATACTGGCTGGAAAGATTACACCTGCATCGGGCAATATCATATGTGATGGCATACTGTACATGATACCACAGCATTTCGGGCAGTTCGACGACATGAGTGTCGCAGAAGCGTTAGGAGTGGCAGACAAGCTAAGAGCCTTATCAATCATATTGGACGGGCGCGGTTCAGAGAAAGAATATGAACAACTGAACGATGAATGGGACATTCCGGAACGTCTGGAGGAGGCCTTTGCAAGATGGCAAATCGGCCATATTGCTCCCGACATGCTGATGGGAAACCTTAGCGGTGGCGAAAAAACAAGAGTGTTTCTTGCCGGACAGGATATTTATAAACCTTCTGTTGTATTGATGGATGAACCGACCAATCATCTTGACACCACAGGCAGGACTTTGTTGTATGAATACATTGCTCATACAAACCGCACCACCGTCATTGTCAGCCATGACAGAACGTTATTAAACTTGCTTTCTGAGATTTATGAAATGTCTCCGACCGGGATGCAGTTCTATCCGATGAATTATGACGCGTATCGAGAAACTGTCGATACTGAAACATACGCAAAGGTGGCACGCCTGGAAAATAGACAGAAAGAATTGGCAAAAGCCGAGAAGTCTGCGCGTAAAACAATCGAGCGGCAACAGAAGCACGCTTCGAGAGGTGAAAAACATAGTGCAAAAAAATGTGTCGCACGCATTTCCATGGGACTATTGCGCAACAAATCGGAAATGACAGCATCGCGACTCAAAAAGATGCAACATGAAAAGACGGAAGCAATGAAACGAGAAATAAACGAAATACGCTTATCCATCAATGAATATACCGGCATAAAAATTGACATGAGTAATTCTGTCTTAGCCAGCAAGAAGCTGCTTGTGGAAGCAAGGAATATTACTTTCAGGTATGCCGGACGGGAGGCGATGTGGAGTCAGCAGCCGTTGGATTTGTCCATATTCAGCGGTGAACGCATCCGACTCCAGGGAGACAACGGATGTGGCAAAAGCACTCTGCTCAAACTGATAACGGGTTCGTTGCAGCCTACAAGCGGCAAAATGTTTCGCAATGAAGCACTGAAGATATTATATCTCGACCAAGAATATTCGTGCCTTGATAATGATTTAACGGTTTACGGTCAGTTGGAGGCTTGTAACTCCAAGCGACCGGAGCACGAGCTGAAGACGCTGTTGAACCGCTTTTTATTCACATCATCCACATGGGACAAGAAGTGCGGAAGCCTTAGTGGCGGAGAGAAAATGAAACTTGCCTTATGTCATCTTATTGTCAACGAGGACACACCCGATATGATTATCGCAGACGAGCCGACCAATAATATCGATATTGCAAGTATGGATATACTGGCGACGGTATTGAAAAACTACAAAGGCACATTGCTCGTAGTCAGTCATGATGAACAATTCATCCATGACGTGGGCATAGAGCGGACAATATATTTCCCATGAATGATATCTTAACCATAGGAATTAAGCGCACTACGGCAAGAATTTCTCAATCATCACATTGCTTGTTGACTCTACATGTATTGAAAAGAAGGCACCCTTTATTTGCTTTTTAAGCGATTTTAGCTTATTTTTGCATTACATATAATTATGCAAGAATCTGAATATGTCTGGAACTCGTATTCATGTAAAACATATGATGAAACAATCGCTTTATTTAATTTTTTTGCTACTTTTTGTCGCCGGTTGCGCTACAGAGAAAGAGTCCACGCCCAATAAAGACCGTGCTGAAGAAATGTTTCTTAAGGTATGGGAGTTATACCGCGTGCCCGAACACGGACTCTTTTCCGAGTACTATCCCAACAGCTACCGCCCCGACCTGACATACTTCAACGATTCTATCCACCAGGCTCAGGAGGTTTCATATCTCTGGCCTATGAGCGGTGTTTTCTCTTCGGCGGTCGCTCTGGCAAAACTCGAGCCCGAGAAATATACCAAATATGTCGATTCGATGGTGATTGCTGTCGAAAAATACTATGATACCGACCGCACGCCTTTCGGTTATCAGGCATACCCGGTGCAGTTCGGCAAAGTCGACCGTTATTATGACGACAACGGCCTTGTAGGCATCGATTACATCGATTCCTATATGGTCACCGGCAACGAGCGCTATCTCGAAAAAGCGAAGCAGGTTCTGACCTTTATTCTAAGCGGCTGGAGCGAGGATTTCGACGGAGGCGTATCGTGGCTCGAAGGTGTCCGCGACCAGAAGCCGGCATGTTCTAACGGCAAAGCCATGGTACTTGCCCTTAAGCTTTATGAAGCGACTGCCGACCCATATTATCTTGAGACAGGAAAGAAGTTCTATAACTGGATTGACAAGTATCTCAAAGACCCCGAGAACGGAGTTGTGTGGAACTCATGGAGCACCACGGCAGCAGCTGTATCCCCCGACCTTTATACCTACAACACCGGCACTCTACTCCAGGCGGCTGTGAGCCTATACCGTCATACCGGCGACGAAAAATATCTTGAAGATGCAAAATTCCTGGCAGAAGGAAGCTATAAAGTTTTTGTGAAGCATAATGCCGACGGAATACCTTATGCCGAAAATCTGCCATGGTTTTACCTCGTGCTGTTCCGTGGATATCACGACCTTTATGACATTACCGGCGATTCCAAATATGTCGACGAGGTGCTTAAAGGCCTCGATTTTGCATGGGATAACTGCCGCGACAAAGCGGGGCTCTATTACCATGACTGGAGCGGGCTTACCGATGAGTCTCATCAGCCCAAATGGCTGTTGGACGCCTCTTGTATTCCGGAGTTCTACGCCCGTGCGGCAATTCTGAGAGGAGAAACTCACTGAACATATCAATAATCAACATAATAATATCTTTCCACAATGAAACAATGCCCCGTATGCAAACAGTATAACGAAGATTATGCCCAGTTCTGCTCGAACTGCGGGCACAACTTCGCGAAAAGCGAAAACCAGCAGACACCTCCTCCGATGTACGAATCGAATAATACAAACAACATGTTCGACTGCGGCCCCGAGGGCAAAAGCCGTGGTGTCACAGCCTTGCTCGCCATATTTCTCGGCTGGCTCGGCGTTCAGTACTTCTATCTCGGCAAGACCGGCGCCGGTCTCATAACAATCGGCCTGTATATCATCACCTGCGGACTCTGGAGCATTATCACTTTCATACAGGGCATACTCATGCTTTGCATGACCAACGAAAATTTCCGTCAGAAATACGTGATTACCGACTCTACATTCCCTCTCTTCTGATTTCGATAAACGACCTCTTATTAAAGGCGTCTTCAGACAACAAAGTCTGCTGACGCTTTTTTTAGCGCACACCTGTTATTGGATTTGGCGAAAATTTGCTAAATTTGCACTAAGTAAAATGCAAAAGAAAAGCATATGTCGAGCATAAAAAACCGATCAAAAATGCTTGGTGGCACCATTATCGGCCACCTTGCCGGCATCATCACGGTGTCAATGTGGGGATATTCCTTCGTTTCTTCGAAGGTGTTGCTTGACAACGGACTCGGCCCCGTCGAAATCTACGTCCTCCGTTTTATGCTGGCATATGCCATTGTGCTTTGTCTGAATCACCGTAAACTGTTTGCCCAGAGTCTGCGCGACGAAGCTCTCTTTGCTGTGTGCGGGCTTTGTGCCGGTTCATTGTATTTCATTGCTGAGAATACGGCTCTCGGATACACCCTTACTACGAATGTCTCGTTGCTCACGTCGATGTCGCCTTTGATAACGGCTCTTCTTGTGGCTCTTGTGTATAAGACCGAGAAACTCGGCATCGGCACATGGGTCGGCTCGGCGATAGCCATCATGGGTGTGGCATGCGTGGTGTTCAACAGCTCTTCATCGCTCGAAGTGCGCCCCCTCGGCGATTTCCTGTCGCTTGCAGCAGCGTTCAGCTGGGCAGTATATTCCTTGGTTCTACGTCGGCTCAACGCCGGCTACGACGTTTGGTTCATAACGCGTAAGACGTTTTTCTACGGTCTTGTGACAGCCGTTCCGTTTCTTCTGTTCGAGCGCGATACCGTTGATTTGCTTGAAGCGCTGCAGCGCCCCGAGGTATATGGCAACCTGCTTTTCCTTGGTCTTGGCGCTTCGACGGCGGCCTATGTGCTCTGGGCTCTGACAGTACGTCAGGTCGGTGCGGTAAAGGCCAACAACTACATGTATCTTCAGTCTATTGTCACTCTTCTGGTGTCGGCCCTTGTTCTTGGCGAAAAGATAACACTGCTTGGCTGTGTGGGCATAGTGCTTATCATAGGCGGCCTGTGGCTGGGAGAGAATATCAATAAATATCTTGCCCGCAACGTCTGAGTGCGTCTGCCAGGCAATTCTACCACTACATATGGATTTACCAAAAGACCCGTTTATCCTTTTAAGCTATATAAACACCAGGCTGCGCGATGAGTACGGCAGCCGCGACGCACTCTGCGACGATATGGACTTAGACCGCGCTACCCTCGAAAAGACTCTCGCGGAAGCCGGTTTCGAATACATGGAGCAGATTAATCAGTTCAGATAGTTGCCATGGTCGCAGAAGATTATCTTTCGCAGCTGAATGAGCAACAACGTGCGGCCGTCGAATATCTCGACGGGCCTGAGCTTGTCATAGCCGGTGCCGGCTCCGGCAAGACCCGTGTGCTTACATACAAGATAGTCCATCTGCTCGAGAACGGACACTATCCGAACCGTATTCTCGCGCTGACTTTCACCAACAAGGCTGCGCGAGAAATGCGGGAGCGCATCTGCTCGCTCGTCGGCGAAGATATAGCATCAAGGCTGTGGATGGGAACTTTCCACTCTATTTTTTCGCGCTTTCTGCGAATGAATGCCGAGCGAATCGGTTTTACGTCGAACTTCACCATCTACGATTCCGCCGATTCTAAATCGCTTATCAAAAGTATAATACGCGAGCTTCATCTCGACGACAAGGTCTATCGGCCCGGCCATGTTGCGGCTGCTATTTCGTTTGCTAAAAACCAGTTGTATTCGCCCGAAGACTATGCGGCCGACCGAGCCCTTGTGCGTAGCGATGCAGACGCCGGAAGAGGACGCATCCACGAGATTTTCAGAATCTACCGCGACCGGTGCCGCATTGCCGGCGCGATGGACTTCGACGATCTGCTCTATTACACCAATGTACTGTTCCGCGATAACCCCGATGTGCTCAGTTATTTCAGCAATTACTTCAGCTACGTTCTCGTAGATGAGTATCAGGATACCAACTTCGCGCAGCACCTCATTGTGCGCCAGCTCTGCGGCGAAAAAAAGCAGCTGTGTGTTGTCGGCGATGATGCCCAGAGCATATATTCATTCCGCGGGGCTAACATACGCAACATTCTCGATTTCAAAAAGACCTTTCCCGGACAGCGTACTTTTAAGCTCGAAGAGAACTATCGCTCGTCGCGGAATATTATCGGGGCGGCCAATTCGCTTATCGCGGCCAACCATGAGCAGATTCCCAAACAGGTTTTCTCAAACAATGACGCAGGCGAACTGATTGAAGTCGTGCAGTCATACAACGAGTATGAGGAGGCTTATGCCGTGGCCGCGCGAATCGCCCAGGTACGAATGCGCTATAAATGCCCTCTGAGCGAGGTTGCCGTGCTCTACCGCACCAATGCCCAGAGCCGTGTGCTCGAGGAGGCACTGCGCAACCGCAATCTCGCCTACCGTATATTCGGAGGGCTTGCTTTCTATCAGCGTAAGGAGGTGAAAGACGCCGTGAGCTATTTCAGGCTTGCCGTGAATCCCGACGATGACGAGGCCTTGCGCAGGGTCATAAACACACCCAAGCGCGGAATCGGCGAGACCACGGTAGCAAAGCTTGTTTCTGCCGCTGTCGCTGCTGGTACGAGCATATACCGTGTCCTCCTCAACCCGGAAGCGGCCGGACTAAGCGTCAATAAAGGCACGCTGACAAAACTTACGGCCTTTTCCAATCTTATATCGTCTTTCGTGCGCAAGGCTGAGGTAAACAATGCAGCCGAACTCGCTAAAAAAATATATGAGGGCACTGGCTTGCTCAAAGAATACATGAGCGAGAACACGCCCGAGACCATAAGCAAGCGCGATAACCTTCTCGAACTCCTCAATGCCGTAGATAATTTTGCGAAAGTGGGTTTGGAACAAGGTAGTGACAGACTCTCGATGGCCGATTTTCTGGCAGAAGTATCGCTTCTCACAGACCAGGATACTGCCGAGGCCGGCGATGACTCCATTACGCTGATGACGATTCACTCGGCAAAAGGACTTGAGTTCGATTGTGTGTTTATTGTCGGAGCCGAGGAAGATTTATTTCCGTCGGGCATGAGCAAGACCAATTCCGAGATAGAGGAAGAACGGCGTCTGATGTATGTGGCGATAACCCGTGCACGTAGATTCTGTATGATTAGCTACGCCGCACGACGCACTGTCAACGGCCAGACTACGAACCGCCTTCCATCGCGTTTTATAGCCGATATCGACCGGCGTTTCCTGCGCTCGATAGCCGGAGCGGCCCGCAACGGCTACGACCGTCCGAAACCGTCTTATCAGCGCCCCGAACCATCGCCCCAGCCTCGTCGTGTCGTGTTTTCAGAGACTCCGGCACCGGCTCCACGGCCTAAATCGGATACGCCGGGCTGCGATGTGCACCGTGCCGCCGAGCTGTCGGTCGGAATGCGCATTTTCCACCCCTCATTTCTGGAAGGTGTCATTGAAACGGTCGATACCGACAGCCCCGACCATCGTATAGCCGTCCGTTTCTCTTCCGACGGACAGACCAGAAAACTATTGCTTAAATTCGCTAAATTCAAAATATTATGACCGAAAAAGAGCTCCCCACACCCTTTTTCATTGTGTATGAAGACCGTCTCCGGGCCAACCTCGGGCTGATAAGCCGTGTAGGCCGCGAATCCGGAGCCGATATTATCATGGCGTTCAAAGCCAATGCTTTATGGCGCACGTTCGACATCGTGAGGGAGTATTGCCGTAACTGCACGGCGAGCTCGGTGAATGAACTTATGCTCGGCGCCGAATATATGGGTGGAGAAATCCATTCGTTTACACCGGCTTATACCGATTCGAATATCGATACTTTCCTGCGTCTGAGCTCTCATATAACATTCAATTCTCTGAGCCAGTACGAGCGGTTTGCGGCTAAAGTCGCTCAGTCAGAAGCCAGCGCCGGTCTGCGAGTGAACCCCAAATGCTCGGTCATCGATACCGACCTCTACAACCCCGCTTTGCCCGGGTCCCGTTTTGGCGTAGATGCCTCCGCTCTTGCCGACGGTCTTCCTCAAGGCATAGAAGGCCTTCATTTTCATGCTCTTTGCGAATCGTCGAGTTATGACCTCGAAAAGGTTCTTGCAGCATTTGAGGCCTCTTTCGGTCATCTGTTCCCGTCGCTAAGATGGGTGAACTTCGGAGGCGGACACCTTATGACCCGCGAAGGTTATGATACGGAACATCTCATCGGCTTGATAAAAGCATTCCGTCAGCGTTATCCTAATCTCAAAGTGATAATGGAGCCCGGCAGCGCTTTCACATGGCGAACGGGCGACCTTGTCGCATCTGTTGTCGACATTGTCTGCAACGACGGCATAACCACGGCCATTCTCGATGTATCTTTCGCATGCCACATGCCCGATACACTTGAGATGCCTTATCGTCCGGCACTCCGCGAAGAGGTGCCTGCCGAGCAGTCGACCGGAGTGGCATATCGTCTCGGAGGCAATTCCTGCCTCAGTGGCGACTTCATGGGCGAATACTATTTTGCAGAGCCGCTCAAGATAGGCGACCGTATCACCCTCTGCGACATGAACCACTACACGACCGTAAAAACAACCATGTTCAACGGCGTGCACCATCCCGACCTCGTGCTATGCCGTACTGGCGGCGAGTGCGAGTATCTGCGTCGCTTCGATTACGACGACTATAAAAACCGCATGAGCTGATGGCACCGCGTTTTTCGATAATTGTTCCGGTCTACAACCGCCCGGCCGAGGTCGACGACCTTGTTGAGAGCCTTCTTGCGCAGACCTGCAAGAATTTCGAGCTTGTCATCGCTGAAGACGGTTCGACAGAGCCATGCAAGACTATAGTCGAGAATGCAGTGGAATACCGCGGCCTGAACGCCCGCTATTATTACAAGGAAAACGAAGGCCGCTCCATAGCCCGCAACTATGCTATGGAGCGCGCGACCGGCGATTATTTCATATTTTTCGACTCGGACTGCGTCATTCCTCCCAATTATTTCGAAACACTTACGGCCGAGCTCGATGCCCGTCCGCTCGACTGTTTCGGAGGGCCCGACGCGGCAAACGATACCTTCACCGACACACAGAAGGCCATAAACTATTCAATGACCTCTTTTCTCACCACCGGCGGCATTCGCGGCGGCAAGGTAAGTCTTGAAAAATTCACGCCCCGTACATTCAATATGGGCTTCAGTCGTGCAGTCTACGAAAAAGTTGGCGGATTCCGCGAAATGTTCTCCGAGGATATCGACATGAGTACGCGCATACGACAGGCCGGCTTCAGTATCGGACTTATACGGCCTGCTGCCGTGTGGCATAAACGTCGTGTCGATTTCCGCAAATTCTTCCGCCAGGTCTATGTCTTCGGAATGTCGCGCGTGACTCTTAAATTGCTTTACCCCGGGTCGCTGAAGGCTGTTCATCTTCTCCCGGCTGCATTCGTGCTCGGGTCTATAGCTTTGATTCTGCTCGGCATTTTTGTATCGCCCTGGTTTCTTCTGCCTCTTGGCGTCTACTTTGCCGCGATATTCGCAGGCGCGCTGGCGAGCACTCGCTCGCTTAAAGTGGCGCTTCTTGCCGTTCCGGCAGCCATAATACAGCTTGGAGGCTACGGTCTCGGCTTTATCAAGGCATATACAATCAAGATTTTGCTCGGAAAAGGTCGCGATATAAATCAGGAAATATCAATCCGTAAAGGCAAATGAGTAGCGACGGATATAATGGCGGACTTCTCATCGCCCAGATGGCCGAAGAAGACCGTCCGCGCGAAAAAGCTCTACGCGAAGGCATTAAAAGCCTTACCGACGCTGAGCTGATGGCTATTATCTTCGGTACAGGCATAAAAGGCAAAAGTGTTGTTCAGCTATGTGCCGAGATTCTCGACGAATACAAAGGCCATCTCTCTAAAGTTACAGCCATGGATGCCCGCGAATTCATGAAGCGGCATAAAGGAATCGGTCCGGCCAAGGCACTCACATTCATTGCAGCTCTCGAACTCGGTGCCCGTGCGGCTGCCGACGCCGTTGTTCTCGAAGATCCGCAGATGACGACATCGCAGGCGGCATACAGCTACATGTATCACCGCATGAGCGAGCTGGACCACGAAGAATTCTGGATTCTTCTCCTCAAGCGCAATCTCAAGCCGCTCCGCGAGTTCAAAGCCGGACAAGGCGGTCTCACCGAAACCGTCGTAGACATCAGGCTTATAATGCGCGAAGCCCTCCTGGCAAAGGCGTCTGCCATGATTCTTTTCCACAACCATCCTTCCGGCCAGCTCAAACCAAGCCAGCAGGACCTGATATTGACCAAACGGATAGCAGATGCCGCCCGCTACTTCGATATCCGTGTTCTCGACCATATTGTAGTCGGCTCCACAGGCTATCTTTCATTCAACGACGAAGGTCTTATGCCATCAAATTGTGAATAAGGAGCTTTGCGAAAACTCCAGAGCCCATATTAACGAATGAGCGAGGACAAGAAACTTACCGATATGACATTGGAAGAACTATGGCAACTATTCCCGATAGTTCTTGTGCCTCATAATCCCCAATGGCATGACTGGGCCGTATCGGAAATCGCATTGTTGCAAAAACTGCTTTCAGGATATTCGCCTGTCGTGAGCCATATCGGGAGTACTGCTGTTCCTTCGATTTGCGCAAAACCAATAGTTGATATTCTGGTTGAAATTCCTTTGGATGCAGACTGGACAAAGCTCAGAAATACGCTGGAAGAGAACGGGTATATTTGTATGTCCTGTTCTTCCGATCGAATGAGTTTTAATAAAGGTTATACTCCCCGGGGCTATGACTCGAGAGTTTTCCATATCCACGTTCATGCACTCGGAGATGACAATGAAATTTATTTCCGGGATTATCTGAATGCTCATGCTGATGTTGCCAAAGAGTATGAATCATTGAAGCTAAGCCTTCTGCAACGCTATAAGAACGACAGAGACGCTTATACAGCGGCTAAGGCCGGCTTTGTGGGCCGAATATCTGAATTGGCGCGGCATATGTGCGACGAGTTGAGGATTGACGAGGTCGTTTTTGACAAGGAGCGATTTCTGCCTCTGTTGCTTGTCGGCGACGAGTGCGAGGCCATGATAGACCGTTATCTCGGCCGTGGGCGCTTATTTGTCGGTTTTATAGATAGCTGCGCAGTGTCGGTTTGTGCAGTAACTGAGGAAAACGCGGATACAGTCGAAGTGAAGAACCTTGCGGTGCATCCACAATATCGGCGCCGCGGGATAGGACGCCGAATGCTCGGCCATGTGGAAAAACTGTATTCCGGCAAGACAATCATATTAGGAACGGGAGAGACGCCTTCTACATTGCGATTCTATCAGTCGTGCGGCTATAGATATTCGCACCGCATAGTCGGATTCTTTACCGACAACTACCCCGAGCCTATCATTGAAGAAGGTGTGCAGCTGAAAGATATGCTCTATCTTTCGAAACGGCTCTGACAGACCGCCGAATCACAACATCTGCATCGAGCGTGCGAGCCTGCATGCCTCGATTGAGTTCTTCACCTGAAGTTTGCTCAGAATTTCCTGCCGATGCCGGCTCACGGTGTGGGTGCTGATGCTTAGATGCTCTGCGATTTCCCTGCTTTTCATGCCTGAGTCAATCAGTGCCAGAATCTGCCGCTCGCGGGGGCTTAGTATGCACGAGTCGGCCGACGAGGTCAATTCCTCGCACACACCCGTCAGAGAGTTTACAGCCACACTTTTACCTTTGAAATCAACCGACAGAGGGCCATAAAGGCATATTGCGAATCTGACCGAATCGCCGGCTTCATCATAGATATAGTACATACGGTGGAGCACATCCACACTCTTGCCTCCTCTGCCTGAAAGCCGGAGTTTGCTCATCATATAATAGTGCCTGCGTTTGTGACCGAGGCGCCTCAGATAGTGGAAAAAGCGCAGCTCCGCTATGAATTTTTCTTCACGCTCATGCTCGGGCATGAGCGACAGAATTTTCTTCTCCCAGATTGAGTTTTCCTCGTTGTAGTCAGACACGCCGAGCACTTCGGCAAAGCCTCCGTTGAATATTCTGCTGGTCCCCATACCCAGATCGCTCACGACGGCCACGACGTTCTCGACTTCCGACATGCTCCGCGCATATCCGTAGACGTCGGGGACAAGGCGCCCGCTATCGCATGCAGCCTGTTCCTTTAGAATTGAATCGAGTTTGCAGAAATTATTTGCCAAAATGGTTATTTTTAGCCATTGCCGGCTATGTTGGAAGTTTTTACCTTTGCAAAGATAATAAAATATATGGTTATTGGAAATATGAAAAATATATTATTGGCCGCACTTTGCATATCTGCAGGCAGCTGTGCAAACGCCCAGACCCTCGAAAAAATGAACTGGTTCAACGAGCCGGAGACCTGGAAGATAAAGGACGGCCGCCTGACAATGGACGTGACTCCCAAAAGCGATTACTGGCGTATTTCGCACTATGGCTTCACCGTAGACGATGCGCCATTCTATTATGCAGAGTATGGAGGCGAATTCGAGGCTAAGGTGAAAATCTCAGGAGAATACAAGGTGCGCTTCGACCAGGCCGGCATGATGATACGTCTCGACCACGAAAACTATATCAAGACAGGCATAGAGTATGTAGACGGAAAGTATAACCTGAGCACCGTCGTGAGCCACAAAACCTCCGACTGGAGCGTTATAGCCCTCGACCGTCCTGTGGATTATATCTGGATCAAAGCGGTGCGGCGCCTCGATGCCGTCGAGATTTTTTATTCTTTCGACGACAAAGAATACCACATGATGCGCAATGCATGGCTCGAAGCCAATCACCCGGTTAGAATCGGCATGTTTGCCGCTTGTCCCGACGGTGATGGCTTCAAAGCGACATTCTCAGACTTCAAGGTGACTCATCTGCCCGACAAGGTCCGCACCGACTGGCTTCGCGACAATGCCGAGTAAGAGATTGTCGGACAGCCTCTAAGCAAATTCTATTTTCCGATATTTCTGACAGGCATAGTTGAGGCATATGGCGGCAAGAGTGATTATCTCTGACGCCGGTATAGCCGCCCAGATTCCCCAGCCCGGAAAAACAGCCGGAAGAACATAGAACATCGGCACTAAGACGATGACACCTCGCATAAGTGTGAGTATCATCGCCTTAAGTGCTTTTTCTATGCTTTGGTAATAGCCTATGAATGAAATATTGATGGCAAAGAACACGGCGCAGACAGAATATACAGGCAGACCGTAGATGGCAAGACGCCCGGCCTCGCAATCGGGCGAAATGAACAGTGCTACTATTTCATTGGCTCCCAAAGCAATCGAAAGGCACGCGACGACACCGCATATGGCTGCGACTCTAAGACTCAGCCTGAATGCGGCCGCGACACGAGCCGAGGCCCCCGCGCCGTAGTTGTAGCTGATAATAGGCTGAGCCGACTGGGCCACCGCATTGCTCATCATGAACATAAGCGGAAACAGATAGCACGCTATACTGAAAGCAGCCACGCCTGTGTCGCCGTAATACTTCATAAATACATAGTTGCCGGTCAGCATCATCACAGACATCGCAATCTCTGTGATAAATGCCGATGACCCTATTTGAATCTGGCGCCATGTATTCGAAAAGAAGCCGGTGCTGCTCCAAATGAACTTTATGACATACGAAAAACGTATGAAATAGGCGAAAACCATAGCTGCGCCGATAGTTATGCTTACCGAGGTTGCTATAGCCGCGCCTTTCACACCCATAGCGCAGGGAAAGACCAGGTAATAATCGAGCGCGATGTTTATCACAGCTGGTACGATATTGCAGTACATGGCGAACTTAGGCGAACCGTCCAATCGTATCACCATCATGCCTATGCACTCGAATATCAGAAAGAACATGCCCGGAATCAGCCAGGTAAGATAGTCCATTGCGCCGTCGAGCAATGCGTCTGAGCTTCCAAGAAGCCGGGCGGTCTCCTCTTTGAAAACAAACAGGGTTATGGTTAGAATCGTGATAAGAACAGCCGAAAGAACACAAGCCTGAGTCGTATTGACACTCGCCCTGCGATTATCGCCTTGCGCTATTGCTATGCCCGCAATCACAGACGAACCTATGCCGAACATAAGCCCCGAGCCGGTGACTACCATAAACAGCGGCGCTATGATATTTACAGCCGCAATACCGTCGGGCCCGACGCCCTGACCGACAAAAATGCCGTCTGCGATAGTAATCAGCGCATTAAAGATTAGTCCTAATAAAGTCGGAAAGAACATTTTTGAAAAAATCCGGCTGATTTTGCCTCCGGCATAATCGAGTCCTGTCATTTCGTTATTTTCCATAAATTATTCACTTAAGCACAAAAAAATAAGACCGAATAAGACATTCGGGCGCACCCGACATCTTATCCAGCCAAATAGTTGCGACTATCGACCCTCCGATGAGCGCTGCAAAATTAGCAAAAAATCCTCATAAGCACAAATATGCCTGAAATTGTAATGAACGACCGCGTGGCAGCATGGCTTCCTTTCTAATTTCTGAATGACACCAGATATACCCACTGATTGTGTCGGGCAGCCACTGTATTGTCCTTGAAGAACTGACCACAGCGGCCTTCAGACTTTTCGGATTCATAAAAATGACAGATTCCGATACCACAGTCAAGCACAGACAGCTGTCCTTTAGGCAAATAATAGAAGTGCACGATATCGCCGCATACAAGGGCGCGCCATGGCTGCGAATTTTTCGACGACGGGGCTAAGCGCATCATTTCGAGCGAACCGGAAAACCGATTGTCGCGCGCCAGCGGCTTCCCGAATCCTTCATCAAAAAAGAGTTCTTCGAATGGCAAACGGCTCCGGCTGCCAAGTGTGAGACGGGTTATCTTTTCAACCACACTCTTTTTGGCCGCATAGCCAACCGGACACACTATACGCAGCTTTTCGTTCTCAGGCCACAATTCACCGCTGTTAAAGTCGCTTTCTCTGAATGTTGCGGCAATCCAGCATGTACCCAGCCCGAGCTGCCATGATTTCAGCACCACTTGCTCGAAACAGAAGCCGACGGCAAGCGAAGTCATTTCGTCGTCGGCCATTGCGATGACAAAGAAATCGCTTGCGCCCTTTATCATGCCGTATGTGGCGGGGCGGTAGCCGTTTTTGAGATCAAATTCTTTCAGTCTTATAGTAAAGTGTCCTCCGAACGGATTGTAAAGGCCCGATAAAAAATCGCGTAAATCCTTGCGTGTGGTTTCGCTTATGGATTCACCTGTAAAACTGCGCACCGACCGGCGCTGCCTGATTGCCTCTTTTATATCCATATTTCGATAATTTACCTTTGTCAAAAGCTATTGTATCAAGAACTCGGCACCCTTTCAGTATCACCCCAATACTTTAAGTCCTACAATCGAAAGAATGAGCGTAGTCAGAAAGAAAACACGCCAGAATGTAGCCGGTTCATGAAAAAAGATAATTCCGACAACAACAGCACCGACAGCGCCAATGCCAGTCCAAACCGGATAGACAGTGCCAATCGGCAGTTTTTCTGCAGCCCTGGCCATCAGATACATACTCAAAGCAAGAGATAAAAGAAATCCCGACCACCACATTGCAAGTTCATGGCCTGTCGCGGTCTTGGTCTTGCCAAGACAAAAAGTAAAGCCGACTTCCATCAGTCCGGCTAAAATAAGTATAATCCAGTTCATAACAGATATAACAGATTATTACCTATTGAGGGCTGCAAGTAATCGGCTGCTGCGCAAGAATTCTCGGCGTCTCCTTCTAAGGTTTTTGCAAAGTTAGTGATTTTTCCTCTTTATCCAATACAAAAAACAGACGACAGCACCGTGTGACTATACAATGCTGCCGTCTGCGTGAATGCTTCTTATATCACTCTTCTTTTTCAGCGAGCGGATTCCAGCCCTGGGCGCGGAGTGCTATCTCGCCCCCGTCGCGGGTGATGAGCGCCGACCCGAGTTCAGGCTTGGTAACATAGCCGATTACCTTTACCCCCTCTATCTTGCTCACTTTGTCGTGGTCGGTAAGAGGCACGGTGAAAAGAAGTTCGTAGTCTTCTCCGCCGTTGAGAGCGGCAGTCACGAGATTCATATTAAGTTCCTCGGCCATAACCGCCGTCTGATAATCGATTGGAATACGGTCCTCGTAGACTCGGCAGCCGACCTTGGAAGCCTTGCAGATATGCAGAAGCTCGGAAGAAAGGCCATCGCTTACGTCCATCATCGATGTCGGTTTCACCCCCACCTTAGCTAAAGCTTCTATTATATCCTTACGGGCTTCGGGCTTCAGCTGACGTTCTACGAGATATTCCTTGCCCGCAAAATCAGGCACGAAATCTTTCTGACCTACAGACACGGCTTTTTCGCGCTCAAGAAGCTGAAGACCCATATATGCCGCGCCGAGGTCGCCGCTCACGCATATAAGGTCGGTATCGTGTGCTCCGTCGCGGCCAACAGCCTCGCCTTCGGCAGCCTCGCCTATGCATGTGATAGAAATAACCAGACCCTGGTGGGAGGCTGATGTGTCTCCCCCGACTATGTCGACGCCGTAGACCTCGCAGGCATGGCGGATTCCGTCGTAGAGAGCTTCGATATGTTCAACCGCAAAACGGCGCGAGATACCCAGCGATACGGTAATCTGCCTGGGGCGTCCGTTCATGGCATAGATGTCCGAAAAATTGACAACAGCCGCTTTGTAGCCCAAATGCTTCAGAGGAACGTATGTGAGGTCGAAATGAACGTTTTCGAGCAAAAGATCGGTGGTTACGAGCACATCGCTTGTTGCCGGATAGTGCAGTATGGCACAATCGTCGCCGACGGCCTTGCGGGTGCTTTCATTCACATTCCTGAGACCTTCGGTAAGATGGTCAATTAGACCGAATTCACCAAGTTCGGATATTTCCATTTTTTGAGGGTATAAAGAGTTGAAAGAGTTAAAAAGATAATAGCGCCCCAAGGAGCACTATTATCTTAAACTTATACAAAATCAGCAGCGTACCACCATTTCCTTCATCAGAGCCTCGACAGTCGGCTGCGCCTTGATTGCTGCTTTCTGGACTTCTTCATGCGAAGGCACTTCGGTGATATCCTTGCCGCCAAGGTCGGTGATGACAGAGATGCCGAACACGCGCATGTCGGCATGACGGGCCACAATCACTTCCGGCACGGTAGACATGCCCACGGCGTCGCCACCGATTACACGGAAGTATTCATATTCGGCCGGGGTCTCGAATGTCGGACCGGTCGTGCCTACATATACACCGTGCATCAGGCGTATTTTCTTTTCAGCGGCAATATTGTCGGCAAGGGCGATGAGTTCCTTGCTGTAGGGTTCGGTCATGGCGGGGAAACGCGGTCCGAGTTCCTCATAGTTCTTGCCGCGGAGAGGATTCTCGGGGAAGAGATTGATGTGGTCGGTAATGACCATCACATCGCCCACCTGAAATTCCTTATTCATGCCGCCGGCGGCGTTGGATACGAAAAGAGTCTCTACGCCAAGAGCCTTGAAGACGCGCACCGGGAAAGTGACAGTCTTCATGTCGTAGCCTTCATAGTAGTGGAAACGGCCCTGCATTGCCATGACAGGACGGCCGCCCATTGAGCCGAAGATAAGATTGCCGCTATGACCCTGTACGGTCGATACGGGGAAATTAGGAATCTCTGAATAAGGAATATAGATTTTGTTTTCGATATGGTCTACGAGGTTGCCGAGACCTGTGCCGAGAATTACGGCTATCTTAGGCATTTCGCCTACGCGACCGCGCAGATAGTCGGCGGTCTGTTTGATTTTTTCAAGCATTGCGTTTCTGTGTTAGTATGTTTGAACAACGCCGGAGAACCTCCTGTGGTTCAATATCAAAGTCCGGCAGCTGCTATTTGTTTTTCAATCACCTCGATAAGATCCGGCCCCTCTTCGAAGGTGTCGAAATTCACCTCGACGGGCAGATAATATGTGTGAGCCTTGAGCTCATAAGGGTAATAGGGATTGCATGCGAGCCGGACGGCGTCTTTTTCCGTCGTCACGATAATGCGCTGATTGCCCTTAAGACTCTTGAATCGGGCGAGGATATGCTCTATATCCTTCTTGGTATAGTTGTGGTGGTCGGGAAATACGTCTACCTTCACCTTCGCGGCAAAGCTTTTGAGCCGCTTCACAAAAGGCCTTGGATTACCAATGCCGGCAACAGCGAGAATCGAATCCTGAGGAGTAAGGTAGTCCAGGAAAGGAAGAGCCATTGCCATATCGGGGAATACGGGCTCAAGCGGCATATACTCGAAATGCGAGAAAAAGAGATATTGCGATGGAAAGAGGTCGAAGTATTTCACTACCAGACGATAATCCATCGGGCGCATATTTTCGGGACATTTCGACACAACAACGACATCGGCTCTGTTTATTCCGCGCTTGGGTTCGCGCAGGCGGCCGTACGGCAGCATCGAATCACGATATACCGGATTGGTATATTCCGACACTACAACCGACACTGTCGGCTTGACATAGCGATGCTGGAAGCCGTCGTCGAGAATTATAAGATTAATCGAAGGATTAAGTCTTTTTAACTCGTTGATTCCGAAAACCCTGTCTTCGCATACGGCAACTGTCACTTTTCCACCGAATTTATGGTATATCTGAAAAGCCTCGTCGCCGATATCGCGAGGTGTGGAGGTACGGCCGGCCATTATAAAGCCCTTGGTACTGCGCCGATACCCCCTCGAAAGCACTGCGACATTACGGGTTTTGCGGAATTCACCGGCAATATACTCTACAAGCGGAGTCTTTCCCGTCCCCCCGACAGCAAGATTGCCTACGCAAACTATCGGTGTGTCGAATTCAGTTTGCTTCAGCACTTTCATGTCGAAAAGTTTGTTTCGGGTATAAGTTATAGCGCCGTATATCTTCGAACACGGCAACAATACAAGCTTCGACAGAAGGGTGCGTCTGGTCATTTAATTTCGATAGCTTCCATGCGGGCCTGCATGGGATTCATTGTGCGGAGATTCTTGACTATATCGAGCATGCGGGCGGTTTCTGCGTCATAGGGCATTTCGCCAAGCTTCATGTCGGAGAATTCACCCGAATTACGCAGAATGGTCATCCATATTTTATCTTCGGTCTTAGGATAGGCCACAACATCAGACACATCCATGTCGAGAGCGTCGGCCATAGCCTCTACCGCTGTATGAAGCGAACCGATACGGTCTACGAGGCCGAGACGGATAGCGTCGGCACCGACCCACACACGACCTTCAGCTATTGCCTTGACAGAATCGATATCCATATGACGACCGGCGGCAACGCGGCCAGTAAACAGCTCGTATATACGGTCTACACCTTTCTGCATGGCAGCGTGCTGCTCGGGTGTCATGGGCGTGGTAAGCGATATGCCGGCGGCATTGGGGTTGCTTTCTACAGTTGTGAACGTAACACCAAGCTTATCGGTAACAAGCCCTGAAAGATCGGGTATCATGCCGAAAACACCTATGGAACCGGTGAGTGTGGTAAGGTCGGCAAAAATGCTGTCGGCTCCGCAGCTGATGTAATAGCCTCCTGAAGCGGCATAGTCGCCCATAGACACATAAAGAGGCTTATCCTTGCTCTTGAAATACTGAAGGGCCTCCCATATCTGCTCGGAAGCGAAAGCGCTACCGCCGGGAGAGTTCACTCGGAGCACCATACCTTTCACGTGGTCGTCGTCGGCAAGCTCACAAATCTGCGAAACCATATCAGGACCGACAATGCCGTCGTTGCCTGAATCGACAATATCGCCGACTGCATAGAGAAGCGCAATGTGCTTCTTTCCGGAACCGCCAAGAATATTCTTTATATCGGCCGATTCAACATACTGCGATGTCGATATATAATTGATATCCTCATCCTCGTCAAGACCAAGCTGACGTCGGATTGCATCGTCGACAGTACGCTCGTAGGCCAGAGATGTCACAAGATTCTTCTCAACAAAAGTCTCGGCAGGGCTCTGACCGACAAAGTTCGCAGCCATATGGTCTATTTCACCAACAGGAATATCACGGTTCTCTGCAATCGTGCCGGAAACAAAAGACCAGACAGAGTCGATGTACTGCTGCATCTGACGTCTGGCGGGTTCGCTCATTTCCTTAAGCACATACGGTTCTACCGCACTTTTGTATGTTCCCACCTTGATAATCTGCATTTTCACCCCGAGTTTATCGAGAAGACCGGTGAAGAAAGGAGTCATACCTCCGATACCATGAATGTCCACAGCACCAACAGGGTTGAGCATTATACTGTCGGCCGTAGTGGCAATCATATAATCGCCCTGCGCATAGGTGTCGGAATAGGCGAATATCCATTTTCCGCTCTCTTTATAATCATTGATAGCTTCGATGAGTTCCTCGCGGGCTGCCATTCCCATGGCTGCACCGCCGCATTTTATATACATGCCCTCGATTTTATCGTCGGAGGCTGCTCCGCGGACGGCTGTAAGAAGTTCTTCGAGTGTGGGTGCGTTATTCTCGCCCTTCTGGATAAAGGACATGAACGAACCGGGCTGGAAACGCTCTTCAACGTTGCCCGACAAATCAAGGACAAGCACTGAATGACGGCTTACTTTCACATTGGAATCGCCGGCATTCTTGCCAAGAGCCATTACAGCTACCATTACTCCGCCGAAAAACAGCAGAAAAATTGAAATCCAGAGGCCGGCCATTGTGCCCAGCATGGAAATAAAAAAACGTTTAAGCATCTTGCCCTATATCGTATTTATTTATAAATCAAACAATAGCCGTCGACAATAGTGCTTCTGAAACACAATCGTCGACATATTCTCCACAAAATTAGTTAAATTTTGCATTTCAATCAAATCGAACGACCATATTTTTTCGCCGTAACTGCCGCATATCAACCCTTTTTAACTTTTTTACGATATTTATCGTACAACACGAACAGCACGGCCGCAGTAACACCGGCCGTGACCGGCTGCCACCATTCCGTATCGCCGCCAAGAGCGACATCAGCCACATACCTCAAAACGCACAAGCACTGCACCACAAACATTACGAGGCATACATTCCTCAACACCCGGTCTCTCATAAATCAGTATTTTATCTTAAGAATTCGCATTAGAAAGGCTTTTAAAGACATCTGCTAAAGCACAGACGTTGCCATACAATCTGTAAGACGCCGCCATAGACAAATAATTACATACCATGTCATAATTAATATAGCAAAAAGATTGAATATTTAAGACAACTGTGTTATCTTTGCAACCAAACAACCAAAACACCAAACTAATATTATGAAAAAACTATTCATCACAATGATGCTTGTCGGCATCGCATTCGCAGCCAACGCACAGGCATATGTAGGCGGTACATTAGGAATCGGAGTCAATCATATAAGCACCGATGGAGGCTCTGCGACAAGTTCTGCATTCTCCATATCGCCCGAAGCAGGCTACAACTTCAATAAGACATGGGCAATAGGCGCATCCGTCGGCGTGCTCTACCAGGACATTTCCGGCATAGGCGTCACCACGGTTGCGGTATTACCATATGTCAGAGCTACATTCGCACGCGCCAGCGTATTCGATTTCTTCGGCGAACTTGCCCTCGGTTACGCGCATGAGTCGGCCGACGGCGCCGGAGTCGGCGGATTTGCAGCCGGTCTCCGCCCCGGCTTCGTTGCACACCTAAGCGATAAATTCGGTCTCGTAGGGCGCACCACCCTGCTCAGCTATAACCACTACGACGGAGTCGACGGCTTCGGATTTGCTATCAACAGCAATGTCGAGATAGGCGTCCAGTTCACATTCTGAAACAGCCTTAACAAACGGCCCAACAAAGCATTATACGCTCCCAGACCGCTCTTGCGCATAAATAAATTTGGAAATACGGAGAGCTTTTCGTAACTTTGCAGCGCTTTTCGGGGCGTAGCGCAGTCCGGTAGCGCACCTGGTTTGGGACCAGGTGGTCGCAGGTTCGAATCCTGTCACCCCGACTGGTTTTCTGCAAAATGGATGTAACTCTTCGAAAAGTTACATCCATTTTTTGTATGGCGGGCATGCCATACATCTGTGGTGAAATTCCACACGGGGCGT
>CAMNRO010000042.1 GCA_946553045.1 uncultured Porphyromonadaceae bacterium
TTTTCCGTATTGCAAACATTTATGCTTATCCCCACTGATTTTCTACTGACCCATGTTTGCGCCTTTGACACGCAGGCCGTTTTTCTTGAGCAAAGCGACATCGGCCGCACCCAGCTCGTAGGTAATGCAGTTTACGTCCGGTTGAATGCAGCCATAGTTGTCAAGACCCTCGCCGGTGCCATCAGCGGCCAGTTTGGTGTATTTCTGGTCGGCAAGTTCAATGTTGCCGTAGTCCTTGCCGGCATCAACATTGAGATAGATTGCAATCTTATCGCCGGCAGCGAGAGCGGCGAACTTGGGAGCATCGACAGTAACATCGTTGGCCCAACTGCCGGTAGCAGCTTCTCCAGTCCAGAGGATATTGTCGGCCGGACTGTCGGGTGTATCAGGAGTTTCGGGCTTATCGGGAACAACGGGTCCGTCGGCAAGTGTCACCTTGGTGATGGTCACATTGCGACCTTTAATCTGCAGTCCGTATGCCTGAAGTTTTTCGACATCGCTATCTTCGGCTATAGTTGTGGAAGTATAGGTTGCACCGAGGTCAAACTGACCGTCTTTCTTGGTATTGGTGCGAGTGTTCTGACATGCGAGCTTGGCATTGTTGGAGTAGAAATCTACCGATGCATACTGCTGGAGCGAGCCTGTGGTAAATTCCACAGTGAGTGTCTGACCTTTTTTGAGACCAATGAATTTATCTGCGCCAAGTTTGAAATATACTTTCTTCATATCAGGCACTGCAACACTCCCCTCAAAGAGCACGGGGTCTGTTTCAAGTTCATCAACCATCACAGCTTTTGAAATAGTTGTGGAACCTGGTTTAGCCGACATCAAGGCTATTTTGGCAATGTCGCCTTTCTTAGTTTGATCCAGCTTCATGATTATTTTTGAGGAAGCCGCATCGGCTTCCGTTGCGGTTGCGGCATCGCTTTCGGCGGCATAGTAAGATTCAAGTTTGAATTTTGCATGCGATGGTTCTGCAAATTCAAAAACCACATAGTTATAGCCCGAATAGTCCTTGTTTTCAAGGTTGAACACAATGCCGCCCCAGCCTTCGGTCCAGGATGCTTTATTGTTTTCTAATGATGCTCCGCTCCAGCACAATTCTGCGGAGTACATGGGTGTCAGGTCGAGTTCGGCAGCATTGATTGCCGGAGTCATAACCATGGCAGCCATAAAGGATAAGATTGATTTGTTCATTTCTTAGCTTATTGGTTCATTATTGTTTGAATAGTTTTATTATCTTGTCGCCCTGCCGCACAATATAGAGGCCGGGACCGTTGAATCGCTCTACGCGTCGTCCGGTTATATCGAAGATTTCGTACGGTTTAGACATGTCGATATTGTTGGGTGCGGCTATGTTTTTAATACCGGAGTTGCCGAAAACCGAGCATTCGGTTGAGGTTTCTTTGATACCGTTTCGGCCCAGCACGGTATTAGTGCCATTCGGAAGGTATGCAGACTCATCGTAGCCTCTGAACATGTCGCAGTCCTCAACGCCCCCGCTATTACCGGTCCAGCTCCAGACCAGCCAGCCCATTTTCTTTGCGGCACTATAGTCCAGAATTGTCTGCCAGTCGACATAACGCCCGCCGTGGCTGCACGCGAACTCGCCGATTACAACCGGAAATCCGGTAAGAATAGCCTGGTCGATATTTTGACGGACCGTATTTGAGTTTTTAGCGGCAACATCGTAAAAATGCATTGAAAAAATTATGTTGCCAAGAGGGTCGGCAGCGGCAACATCGCTTGCTTTCTCGAAAATGCTTTTTGGCCATTGACCCCAACCGGCGGCATCTATCATAAGGGTGTTGCGGATACCGGCGTCGCGTATTATGGCTATCGCCTTCTTGTAGCCGTCGGCCCATTGGCTGGCTTTGTTCATTGACCCCATCCACTCATTTGCAATGTTGATGATGGTTGTATTGGCGTGTTCGTTAAGAATATCGGCAAAGGCAACCCAGAAATTAGCAGCCTCCTCAAGGTCTGCATAGTCATCGCTTCCTGTGGCATCGTGGGTGTTAAAGACTGCCACCAGTCTGTTTTCCTCGCAGAGTGTAATCAGTTTCTTGAGGTCGCGTAAACCCGGTTTAGAAAAGCGGCGACCTGTTCCAAGCTGGATGCGCACGGTGTTGCAGCCTATACGTTTTGCGGCGGGAATGACTGAATTTTCCTTGCCTTTCTGCCAGCACCACGAATAATTTACACCTCGCATTACAAACTCGTTGCCATTGGCATCAAGAAGACGGGGGCCATTGGTGCTGAAACTTCCCTGAGCTTGAACAATGACAAAAAAATAAAGATGAATTAATAATAAACTTAAGAATCTTTTCATGGGATTTGCAGTGTCTAACTATGGTATTTTGCTATTCGCTGCAAAAGTACAGAGAGTTTTAAAGTATCATTGTTCTGCATTTGTCAATTAACCGCTTTTTCAAGAACAGACGAGCAATAGACAAAAACAGAACAAAATACGGACGCAAATCCAACGCAACAAATTGTTATCAACCAAGTTATAAACTTCACGCAATTTTACCGATATTCCGATTCCTGCACTATGAAGCTAAAATCAGCAAACTACATGTGCGTCATATGCCATATGCGACAAAACACAATTGGCACTTTGCAGAAAAATAGTATATCTTTGCATATGCCGAGAACACCGTTTGTAGTTTTAAACCACCATGAAAAGCCCAAATAAAGAGATAATTACCGAATTAGTACCTATAAAAGGCAAATATGATTTTTATGCCGTGGCAAGAGAAAAGTCTGAATTTGACTATCCGGTCCACAGCCATGATGCCTATGAACTAAACTTTATCTATGGATGCAGGAATGCCCGCCGTATTGTTGGCGACTCCATTGAGGTGCTTGATGATTTTGATTTGGTGTTGCTGGGACCCGGCATTGAACACGGGTGGGAAATGTATAACTGCAAGTCGAACAAAATAAGCGAATTCACCATTCAGTTTGGTCCCGACTATTATAATCCCGATTATTTGAGAGGCAATAACTTCGACAGTATTGTGCGCCTGCTCGACAAGGCATCAAACGGTGTGGCATTCGGCACTGAAACCGTATTACATACTTTTCATTATTTCAATAAAATAGCGGAAGGAACAAGTCCGATTGCCAGAATGTACGACTTACTGAAACTTATGGATATCCTTGCCAACAGCAAGGATTTACGCATGCTTTCCAGTTCAACGTTCTCCCACAAATATACTTCGAACGACTCCCGACGAATCACCAAAGTACAGACATATATCACCGAGCACATCACCGAACGTATCCGTCTGATTGATCTGGCAAACATAATCGGGATGACCGAATCATCGTTTTCGCGCTTTTTCAAGTTACATACAGGCTTGTCGGTCAGCGACTACATCATAAACATGCGATTAGGTGAAGCTTCGAGGCGACTTGTGTACACCAAGATGCCGATTTCGGAAATATGCTACGAATGCGGCTTCAATAATGTAAGCCATTTCAGCCGTTGTTTCCGTGAACGGAAAAAGTGCACTCCGTCGGAATTCCGCGCAATGTACAAACAAAAACTCTGATTTATGCAAACCGTCATGACAATATAATCCGGCCACATGCTACAGAGATAGTCATTATCTATTGGATAATCCTTTTTCATTATCCCAAAATAGGAATATTTCATAAATTCAGAGTAATTTTGCGGCATGAAAAAGATTGGATACTGGATTGAAGCCATGAGGCTGCGCACTCTGCCGGTTTCGGTAGCGGGTGTACTGATGGCCTTGGGATATAATATCGAAAACGGCACTTTCAAGGGCATCCCCGCTGCGATATGCCTTGTTTTCGCTATTTTATGCCAGATAGCTTCAAATTTTGCCAACGAATACTACGACTATAAGGCCGGACGCGACCGTCGCGGTCGCCAGGGCCCGCGACGCGGAGTGACCGAGGGCGAAATTACCCCACGCGCCATGAAAACGGCTACATTCGGAGTCCTTGCCTTGGCCGCAATACTCGGGCTGAGTCTGACTCACTGGGGCGGACTTTGGCTTATAGCTGCCGGAGTTGGCATCGGCCTTGGGGCGCTCGCCTACAGCGCCGGACCATACCCGCTGTCCACTCACTGCCTGGGCGAAGTGGCTGTATTTTTCTTCTTCGGCATAATACCAGTCAATCTCACATACTACGTTCAGGCCCTCGACTGGTCGCATTCGGTCTTCCTCGGCTCGTGTGCAATAGGTCTCATGGGCGCCAACGTTCTCATAATAAATAACTACCGCGACATACCCGACGACCGTGCTGCCGGTAAGAATACCCTTGCCACAGCCTGGGGCGCGAAGGCCATGCGCATATTGTATATGGTCAACGCCAGCCTCGCTGTGATATTCACTCTACATATATGGTACGTGCTCCCTACTGGCTGGATTGTGGTTCCTGTCGCATACATCGCAGCGTCTTTCCTGATTATGAAAGCCATGGGCAGACTCTCGGGCGCCAGGCTGACACCATTGCTCGGCATGACATCGGTATGCATGTTCGTCTATGCCCTCTGTTTCCTTATAGCAATCTATATGGAGCGCAGTTTGCTTATTTGGTAAGTTTTGAGTAATTTTACATGATTTTTAAATCTCTCTATCATAAAACATATGTCAACCCGCGACCAAAATAATACAAAGGCCAAAAAGGCTCAGCAACCCAAGCCCTGGGTAAAGAATGTTGTCAGATGGATGTGGTTAGCATTTATTGCCCAGACCCTGTTCATAGGCATATTCTTCATACTCGTGTACAATGGCGTAATCGGCTATATGCCGCCCATTGAGGAACTTAAAAATCCGCAGGACAAATTTGCCTCCGTCATATACACCTCCGACGGGCAGGAAATGGGCCGTTATTTCCGAAATACCGGAAATCGCGTCTATGCCGATTTCGACGAAATATCGCCTGCAGTTGTCGATGCCCTTATCGCCACAGAAGATGCCCGCTTCGAAGACCACTCCGGAATAGACGTCAAAGCAGTCGCCCGAGCAGTAGTCAAAACCGTTCTTCTCGGCCAGAAGAATGCCGGAGGCGGCTCCACCATCACCCAGCAGCTTGCCAAACAGCTATATACCCCGCCGAGCAACGGAATACTACAGCGCGCAATGCAGAAACCCATCGAGTGGATGATTGCCATAAAACTCGAGCGTTTCTACTCGAAAGAGGAAATTCTGAAGATGTACCTCAACCAGTTCGACTTCCTCTATAATGCAGTGGGAATCAAATCGGCCGCCAAGGTCTACTTCAACAAAGAAGCCGCCGACCTCAACACCATCGAGGCTGCCACTCTCGTCGGAATGGTCAAAAATCCGTCGTACTTCAACCCCGTGCGCCACGCCGAACGCACGAAAGACCGCCGCAACGTCGTGCTCGAACAGATGTACAAAGCCGATATGCTCACACGCGAAGAGCTCGAGAACCTTAAAAACGAACCTCTCGCCCTCGATTTCCACCGCGTTGACCACAAGGAAGGCCTTGCGCCCTACTTCCGCGAAGAACTACGCCGCTACCTCACGGCGAAAAAGCCCGTGCGCTCAAACTATCCTTCGTGGGACGGCCAGAAATATGTCGACGACTCCATTGCATGGACCACCAACCCGCTCTACGGCTGGATTGAGAAGACTCGCAAGCCCGACGGGACAAAATACGACATATACAACGACGGACTCAAAATATACACCACAATCGACTCGCGCATGCAGACATATGCCGAAGAAGCCGTGCAGGAGCACATGAAAACGCTCCAGGGCCAGTTCTTCCGCGAGAAAAAAGGCTCATCGGCAGCTCCTTATACCTCCAACCGCATGGAACTCAGCGATGACATGCGCGCAAAGCTCATCAAAAACGCTATCCGCCAGAGCGAACGCGCCCGTGTGGCCCGCATTGCAGGCAAAGGCGATGCCGAACTCGAGGCCGAATTCAACACACCGACCGAAATGACCGTATTCAGCTACGACGGCCCGGTAGACACCGTCATGACGCCTCGCGATTCGCTTCTATACACCAAATCGTTCCTCCGCACCGGATTCATGTCGATGGACCCGACCACAGGTTTTGTAAAAGCATATGTAGGTGGCCCCGACTTCCGCTTCTTCCAGTACGACATGGTATCGACCGGTCGCCGCCAGGTCGGCTCGACCATCAAACCATTCCTCTATACATATGCTCTCGAGACCGACGAGTTCACCCCGTGCACCCAGCTGCTCAACGAACAGCCGACCTTATATGACGAAAACGGACGAATCTGGCAGCCCCGCAACGCCGGCCATGCACGCCTGGGCGAGATGGTAGACCTCCGCTGGGCGCTCACAAACTCCAACAACTGGATTTCGGCCCGAATCATGGACCGCCTGAGCCCTGCGGAACTTGTAAAACGCATGCACAGCTATGGCATTACGAACGCTCTTCCGGCAGTGAAGTCGCTCTGCCTCGGCCCGTGCGAAGTATCTGTCAAAGAAATGGTGACGGCCTATAGCGCATTCGCCAACAAAGGCATGCGCTCCGACCCCGTCTTCGTCACAGCCATTGCCGACGCCAACGGCAACATAATAAGCGATTTTGCACCCTCGCAGACCGAGGTCATAACGCAAAAAGGATATTGGCGCATTCTATCGCTGCTGCTCAACGTTGTCGACAGCGGCACCGGCAATCGTCTGCGCCGACCGCCATTCAACGTCACCGCTCAGACCGGAGGCAAAACCGGCACAACCAACGACAACGCCGATGGCTGGTTCATGAGCTTCACTCCCGACCTGGTATCGGGCACATGGGTTGGAGGCGAAGACCGCTATATCCACTTCAACAATATGGCACAGGGCCAGGGCGCATCGATGGCGCTGCCAATCTACGGCAAATATATCAGCAAAGTATATGCCGACCCTTCACTGCCCTACACACAGGCTTCCCGCTTCGAATTCCCCGCAGGCCTCAACCTCTGCGAAACCGAATTCGCCCCGGTTGAAGAGGAAGAAACACTCGACGAATCGCTCTCAGGAGCATTCGACTGATAAATAATACCGGCAAAAAAAACCGCGCTTCCGCAGTAGCATGTGGAAGCGCGTTTTTTATATTTCACTAAAAAATCACCGGAATATTTTCGACAAAACCCGATACCAGATAGGTAATTTCCTTGGGTTACGGTCCGGTGGATCTATCAGAGGCTCTCCTGCCTTGACTCGATACACGATTACAAACAACAGATATATTATCAGATATGATATTGCCGCAAGAAGCGCGGTCATTATCAAGCCGGAAAACGATAATCCGCCGTCGATTCGACAAAACACACAGAGCCACACCGCCGGAACGGCGACGAGAACGACTTTCGACAGTATTCTACGAATCATTCCTCTATCAACTGTTCCAGAACCGGACGCAACGCCCTGGCAAATTCAAGGAAGCCGTAATCTGTAAAGTGATAATTGTCAACCGTCGCCTCAGGGTCTGTCAATATATTGTCGGCATTGAAATAATGCAGATTCTTGTCCTTAGCAGAAAGACGGTCGTAGATAGCACGCAGACGTCGATTTTTCTCGCGAATGGTAGTATTGGTCTCGCGGTTGAAGCGCATTATGGGGAACCACGGACTCTCGACCAGTAGAATTGGCGTGGTCGGATGAGCGGCACGCAGTATTCCGAGAAATTTCTCCATACGCTCATCAATCATATCGGGCGTACAATTGGGCATAGCGTCAACTACGAAACACGAAGCATCCGATGTTGCCATCAACTCGGCAACCTCAGGGTCGAGGCGTGCGTTGCCGCTGAAACCGAGGTTCACAACCTCGCGGTTGAGCATTCGCTGCAATATATTTGTGTGAGCCATACCGGCGCGCGAGGCGCATCCGCCCTGCAGAATGCTGGTGCCATACATCACCACAGGCTTACGGCGCACCGGCAAATCAACCGCCGGCATGGCGAGCACCGTGGCCGAGTCGACACCGACAAATAGACTGTCCACACCGTCGTAAAGCGAAAGATAGAGCATATATTCACGGTCCACACCCGGCTCCATGTCTTTCATGACCGTTGTAGTGGTCCAGTTTTTCGAAAGAGGACGCCCGCTGCCGACAGTAGTCCAGGTCGAATCGGGCTGCAGCACATAGAGGTCGAGACCGCGGACACCGGTCGCGGTCATATGGTTGAGGTCACCGCCGCCGCTGCTTTTCCATTTCAGCTGAATACGAGGCGAATCAGAACGGAAGCGTACCGACAGCCCCGCCGAACATGTGCTGATAGGCCATAGCTCCTTGCGGACACTGTCCTTCATCGAATCGGGGAAACGCGAATAGGGCACGGAGGCATCCGGTGCGAGTGTGCCAAACAATGGATAAGATTTAAGATTGTGCCATTTCACCGGCACATCGCCGTCAGCGGCAAAGGCTGTAGAACACGCCATGATAACCACTGAGAATAAAGCAATAATGCGATTTTTCATCATCTGTTTGTTTTAGATACTGCAAAAGTACTAATTTATTATTGTCCAATCTAACGATTACTCAAATTTCTGTCTGTTTATACCATTTTGGCACTTTGCAATACATTTTATTGTCATACGAGGACGGTCAATACACGATATGTCGCGATTTTTCAGTATTTTTGCACAGCAAAACACATATTTTTTATGACGGAGAAAATAGTTATCCTCGACTTCGGCTCGCAGACAACCCAGTTGATTGGTCGCCGCGTGCGCGAACTGTCGATTTACAGCGAAATCATCCCCTACAACAAATTTCCCTTCGGCCGCGAAGCTGAAGAAGGCATTATCGGCGTAATTCTCTCGGGAAGCCCTCTTTCTGTTTACGATGAAGGTGCGTTCAAACTCGACCTCCACGAACTCGTCGGCCGTCTGCCGGTGCTTGGTATCTGCTACGGAGCTCAGCTCACGGCTCAGGAATTCGGCGGAAAAGTAGAACCGGCGCCTTCGCGCGAATACGGACGCGCCAACCTTGCTCAGATAGACCCTGCCTGCCCCCTCTTCAAAGGAATTGAACCTGGAGCACAGGTATGGATGAGCCATGGCGACACCATCACTGCCATTCCCGAAGGGTTCACCACTGTCGCCTCGACCGACGATGTTCGTTTCGCCGCCTTCCAGGCCCCTGCCGAAATGCGTCTGTGGGGAGTGCAGTTCCACCCCGAAGTATTCCACAGCACCTGCGGCATGCAGCTGCTCGAAAACTTCTGCGTCGGCATCTGCGGCGCTTCGCGTTCATGGAGTGCGGCCTCGTTTATCGAAACCACAGTCGCCGCCCTCAAACAACAGCTCGGCAACGACCGTGTGATACTCGGCCTCAGCGGCGGCGTAGACTCCTCCGTGGCAGCCGTTCTGCTCAACAAAGCCATAGGCGACCGTCTGACCTGCATCTTCGTCGACCACGGCATGCTCCGCAAGAATGAGTTCGCCGACGTTCTCCGCGACTATCAGTGCCTCGGCCTCAACGTCATCGGCGTAGACGCCTCAGATAAATTCTTCGCCGACCTTGCCGGTGTCACCGACCCCGAACGCAAGCGCAAAATCATCGGCGCCGACTTCATCGAGGTCTTCGATGCAGAAGCTCATAAAATCACCGATGCCAAATGGCTCGCCCAAGGCACCATCTATCCCGACTGCATAGAATCGCTGTCTATCACCGGCACCGTCATAAAAAGCCATCACAACGTCGGAGGCCTCCCCGAGCGCATGAACCTCAAACTATGCGAACCCCTCCGCCTCCTCTTCAAAGACGAAGTCCGCGCCGTCGGCCGTGAGCTCGGCATGCCCGAACACCTCATCAAACGCCACCCCTTCCCCGGCCCCGGCCTGGCCGTGCGTATTCTCGGCGAAGTCACCCGCGAAAAAGTGACCGTGCTCCAGAACGCCGACCATATCTTTATCCAGGGTCTGCGCGACTCCGGCCTCTATGATCAGGTATGGCAGGCAGGCGTAATCCTTCTGCCTGTTCAGAGCGTAGGCGTAATGGGCGACGAACGCACCTACGAACGCGCCGTAGCCCTCCGAGCCGTCACATCTACCGACGCCATGACAGCCGACTGGGCTCACCTCCCCTACGAATTCCTCGCCAAGGTCAGCAACGAAATCATAAATAAAGTCCGCGGCGTCAACCGCGTTTGCTACGACATCTCCTCAAAACCACCGTCGACCATCGAGTGGGAATAATCGCAAATTTTCAATCAAAAAAACGGAGCTGCATTGTCGGCTCCGTTTTTTTACATATGTGCAGGCTTATGGCACCAGTCCCCACTTATCTTTGCAACCGAAAGATAATTCATCTTTTTTCACTACCTTTGCATAGCAGCAATCAACCACAATGAGATATATCGGAGGCAAATCCAGACTACTCGAATTCATAGAGAAAACAATAGTCGCTCATACAACAAATGCGCGGTCTGTTTTGGATATATTCTCGGGCTCAGGAGCCGTATCCTCTTACCTAAAAGAGAAAAACTATAATGTAATCTCTAACGACATACTATATTTCAGCTATGTCCTCAACAGAGGGTCTATAGGGCTTGCAGATGTCCCTAAATTTAATAAACTTGGAATTCCCGATGTTCTCACACATCTCAATAATCTAAAGCTGGAAGACACTCCTTTTTCTGCGGAGCAATTATTCATTACAAATAATTATTCACCCACAGGAGATTGTAAGCGCATGTATTTTCAGCCCGATAACGCTGTAAAAATCGACATTATCAGACTGACAATAGAAGATTGGCGGACTACAGGATTACTCAACGACAACGAATACTTCTATCTTCTCGCCTGCCTGATAAACGCAGTACCTTATGTGGCGAATATTACAGGTGTATATGCAGCTTACCTCAAATTCTGGGACGCCAGAACTTTCAACGCCCTGCATCTTACAGCACCTTCCATCTGCAATACACAAACAGCAGCAAGATGCTTTAACGGCGATTTTCGCGATATCGCCACTCAAGCCTCCGACATTTTATACGCCGACCCGCCATACAATGAGAGGGATTACTTTCCCAACTATCACCTCCTCGAAACCATCGCCCGATACGACTATCCACCAATAAAAGGCATAACCGGATTGAGAACATATACCAAATCGCCGTTCTGCTCAAAAAAAGAGGTCTCGGGAGCTTTCAGAGACCTTATTGAGAATGCTAATTCAAGATATATACTCATAAGTTACAACAATGAGGCTCTCCTTTCCACTGAGAATCTATCAGAAATTTGCATGAGCTATGCCAGACCAGGCTCTTTCCACTTGTTTGAAAAAGAATATCGCAGATACAAAAACAAAATTCCAAATAACAAAGAGGGTCTTAAAGAACAGCTTTATCTTTTCGAAAAGATATAAATCAATGATTTACAAATCGCCATTCAACTATATTGGCAACAAACATCGCATGATAGCTTGCCTTCAGGATATTTTTCCTCAAGACATCAACACCTTCGTCGATATGTTTTGCGGTGGTGGCGATGTTCTCATAAACACAAACGCCAAAACAAAGATTGCCAACGATGTTAATTACCACGTAATAGATGTTCTACAGGCCTTTCAGAATCTTACTATCGACGAAATACTCGACCACATTGACGGCCGCATTACCAACTGGGCTCTGAGCAAAACAAATGCCGAAGCATTCTATCAGTTTCGCAGACACTACAATGAGAATCCGAATCCTCTTGACCTTTATGTTCTTGTCTGCCACAGCTTCAACTATCAATTTCGGTTCAACTCGCAGCATGAGTACAACAATCCTTTCGGCAAAAACAGAAGTTATTTTTCAACCAGAATGAGAGAGAATCTCATCTCGTTTGTAGAGCTGATTCGCAATGTTATGTTTACAAAAAACGATTTCAGATTGATGGACCTCGCCGCTCTACATCCTGGAGATTTTGTATATGCAGACCCCCCATATACAATAACATGCGGCTCTTACAACGATGGTAAGCGCGGTTTTTCAGGCTGGACTCTAAATGAAGACGAATCTTTGCTAGCGATACTAGACAACTTAAATGACCGAGGAATTCGCTTTGCCCTTTCAAACGTTACAGAGCACAAAGGGACAAGACATCCTTTTATATCTGAATGGGCACAAGAAAAAGGATATACCATCCATCTCCCTAATATAAATTACAACAACTGCAACTACCAATCGCGAAATAGACTGTATCGGACTGTGGAAGTTGTCATAACCAATTACTGATATGGCAGAACGCACCTTAGGATGGATTCAAAATCCATCGAACACTAAAACGCTACAAAATATCGTATCGATTTTCAATCCCAATAGCAAATTCACCGATTTTCTTCTAAATAGCAAAATTCCACTCATTCGGTCTCTTGGCAAGTTGCACAATGAGGACGAGTGGGAGAGGTATATCGAACATATCAAATCAGGAAATAACTTCCCATACAATATGCTAAAAGGCAAAGGTTCTGGCAATGGAGGCAGAGCCTTCGCACCATGTTCTGGTATAATTCAGGCCGCTATTGAAGCTCGGATTTATCTAAGTTTATCAACAACTCCACCATCTGAGAGGATAAAGAAACCGTATTCCGACGACTGGACTGCCGACGGCTTTCTGCGCTGGGCAATATCGCTAGGTTTCATTGATTATGATGCCGAATCAGATACATGTAGCATCACCGAACTTGGCTATCGTTTCTCCAAAGCATCATCCAAAGATGAATTCAACGATATTTTAGGAGAGGCATACCTTCATTACCCACCTGCATGTCGGGTGCTCAATCTGCTTTTAAACGGCAATCAACTCACGAAATTCGAAATAGGCCGACATCTCGGTTTTACTACTGAAGCAGGGTTCACTTCGTTTCCGCAAAATCTTTTTGTTCAGGCAATTGTAGAAAATCCCAGTCTCAAAAATACCATAAAATCAAATTACGAAGGTTCTTCCGACAAATATGCCCGGATGATTTGCGGCTGGCTTTGCGAAATCGGCTGGGTTACCAAATCAAACAAAAAAGTAACAGAAATTGCAGGAGACCGGGAATATACCACAACACTCGAAGCATTCAACATCACAGCCATAGGCCGAAGAGAGTTTAAACGCTCTATCGGAACGAGCAGCGTCCGGCAAATTCCGAAAATAGTATATCTGGAAATGCTTTCGACTAAAAGCGAAGACCGAAATTATCTTCGTCGTCGCCGTGCCGAGATATTAAGCTACATTCAAGGTCGTTACCGTACTGATAACGAAATCATCAATCACCTTAAAGACAAAGGTTTCAATGAAGATAGCTCAGCTATTGCTGAAGATTTACGTGGTTTCGTCAACATCGGTCTTAATATATCGAAGTCCTCAAAAGGAACGAGACTGAATGATAAGATTATATGTCTGAGAATTCCTCAACAGAAATCTGTCGACCCAAAATCAGAAGTACTCCAAATTAAAGAACGCGTACGCCCCCATCTGCAAAGTCTCGACATGGACTATCTAAAACTCATTGACCTTGCCTACGAGGGCAGTGCGAACCTTAAATTCGAAATCACAACTATCGACCTTCTAACCAACGAACTCCAATTCAACGGCAAGCACCTCGGCGGCTCCCGTAAACCTGATGGAATAATACATTATAACAATCAAGGCATTATAATTGATAATAAGGCCTACTCCAAAGGCTACTCTCTGCCACGAGCTCAAGTCGATGAAATGGCAAGATACATAAGAGAAAACCAGAGCCGCAATCAAGAAATTAATCCAAATAAGTGGTGGTCTGAATTCCCAGACTCCACCCAGACTTTCTACTTCGCTTTTATATCATCATTCTTTACAGGAACATATAAAGACCGTCTTGCCGAAATCAGCAAGGAATATCACTTAAACGGAGCTACAATTGATGTAGAAAACCTACTTTACATAGCAGAAGGGCTCAAGAGCGGCAAACTAAGCTACGAACGTTTTTTTGAAATGTTCAATAACGACCGCATTGTATATACTTGCTAACGGAGGATTTTATTTTTTAAGGCCCGGTTTTATTTGTACTTTTGCGAGTAGAACTAAAACCTCAGTTATTGCCATGGAAAAAGGATTCATTATCGGAGCTATTTTAGCGGCGGCAACATGCTGCCATGCTGAAAATGCCATTATTACCGGACACGGCGACGCGCTCCCCGACAGTTCGGAAGTAATTTTGTTTCATATGCTTGGTCAGGCGGGCACAAGCGTTGCTATAGATACTGTCGTCGGCGGCTCTTTCAGACTTGTCGTACCTGTCGACAGCGGAGTGATGAAAACAGGTCTCAGCATAAGCGCTCCGGGCTTTCCGAGTATGGACCGCACAATATATCTGCGCCCCGGGGCTGAGGTCGATGTCGAGGCTTCCGACTATAACATATATACATGGCCCGTGCGGAGCAATGTGCCCGAACAGGCTGAATACGACCGTTTTCTCACCAACAGCAAGGAGTTATGGCACTCCTATCAGAAACGCGAGACCGACTATATCCAGGCCATGTCATCGGCAAGCGATGATGCAGCCCGCGACGTCGCTCACAAAAACTATATGGCAAGCGCTGACCTTGCCGATTCAATCATGACAGCTATATCGCGACGCGACATCACCTTACTGCGCACACTTCCGGTCAACGGCACATGGTTTGCCAAAACAGAGCAACTGGCACGCAGTCTCCAGTTTAACAGACATAACATCAATTCATATGACGACGAACTGAAATCTCTTTTCAACAGCCTCGACAAAAAGAACAAAACTTCAGCCGCCGCAAAAAAGATAGAAAGGCTGCTATATCCGCCCAAGACAGTCGAGCCGGGCGACACTGTGCCCGACGGAACCTTCTATGACATCGAGGGGAACGCACATCATCTGGCCGACTACCGCGGCAAGTGGCTGCTGCTCGACTTCTGGAGCCGCGGTTGCTACGGCTGCGTCATAGCGATTCCCGAACTACACGAATTTGCTGAAAAATATGCAGACATCGCCGAAGTCATCAGCCTGTCGATTGATACCGATGCCATGTGGCGAGAGGCAAGCGAATGCTACAGTCTCGAAGGCAACAACTGGAACGAAGGCAAGGAAGATCTTGGCCTTTACCGTAATTTCGGAGCCGAGGGAATGCCTACGTTTGTACTCGTTTCACCCGAAGGCATTGTCATGGACCAGTTTTTGGGCTACAGCAAGGGCGTATTCGACCGTCTTATTGGCTTTTACACCGCCAAAAAAGGAAAAATGCAAATCACCGAAACGACCGATGGACGCACCGTGACCCGTCCTGAATACGAAACAAATACCACTGGATATGTACTCGATATAGAGCGTATCGAGCTGACAGCCAACAGCACCACAGCATTCTTCAGCGTACGCTACATTCCAGGCTGGTGGATAAAAATCGACCCGCAGGCATCTCTTACGTCTTCCGACGGCAAGCAGTACAGGCTTACAGGCAGCGAGGGCATCACACTCGGCGAACAGTTCACAGCCGATGAAAACGGAGAAGGCTCATTCAGCCTCACATTCGAGCCGGTTTCCGCCGACACCGAAACCGTCGATTTCCAAGAGCATCCTGGCAGCAAATGGCAAATCACAGGAATACGCCTGAAATAGCGCTCTTTATATTTTCTTTTTGCAGAATCGACGTTTTTTTGTATTTTTGGCAGTATAATACCTTGATTGCAAACAATACTAATACTTATATACAATGGCTACATTCACACAGGCCGACCTTGAACAGCTTAAAGCCAAAGGCATCAGCCAAGAACGTGTAGAAGCTCAGCTCGAAAGCTTCCGCACAGGTTTCCCATATCTCAAAATCGACTCTCCGTCATCGCTCGGACACGGCATCACACCCATAGACGCAGACCTCGAGGCTGCATGCCTCGCCCGTTGGAACGATTTCCTTGCCGACGGAGGCGATGTTCTCAAATTTGTGCCCGCATCCGGAGCGGCCTCCCGAATGTTCAAGGCCCTGTTCGCCTTTGTAAACGGCAACGAAGACGTGCCGGCAGAAGGTAGCCCCGTAGCTCAGCTCGTGGAGCGTATCGGCGACTTCGCGTTCTATAAAGAGCTGGAAGCAGCCTCTATACGTCTCTACAGCAAAACGCCCAACGAACTCGTGACAGAAGGCCGCTTCAAAGAACTCGTAGGCGCCATCATTCTGTCCGACGGCCTCAACTACGGCGCTCTCCCTAAAGCCCTGCTCACGTTCCATAAATACGACGGCGATGTAACCCGCACGGCACTCGAAGAGCAACTTGCCGAAGGTGCTCAGACCGCTACCAACAAAGACGGCCTCGTGAAACTGCACTTCACCGTCTCGGCCGACCACCGCAAACTCTTCGAAGCCAAGCTTGCCGAAGCAGTGCCGACAATGGAAAAGAAATTCGGCGTACACTACGACATATCGCTCTCAGAGCAAAAACCGTCGACCGACACCATAGCCGTAACTCCCGACAACGAGCTTTTCCGCACCAAAGAAGGCAAACTCGTATTCCGTCCCGGAGGCCACGGCGCCCTCATCGAAAACCTCAACGACATAGATGCCGCCGTAGTATTCATTAAAAACATCGACAATGTCGTAGCCGACAGCCACAGAGACGACACTCTGCGATATAAGAAACTCATCGGCGGCATGCTCCTGCTTGTGCGCGACCGCATGGAGCAGATTCGCGAGCGCCTTGCCGTAGGTGCCGACGAGGCCACACTTGCCGAAGCGACCGCTTTCATCGAGCATATTCTGTGCATGAGCTCGCCCAGACTTGCCGCCGAAGTCGACGCCGCCGAACGCCGCGACTTCATTCTCGGCATCTTCGACCGTCCTCTCCGTGTCTGCGGAATGGTGCGCAACGAAGGCGAGCCCGGCGGAGGCCCGTACAATGCCTGTGCCTCCGACGGCTCCTACGTCTCACCCCAGATTCTTGAATCGACCCAGATTGACACGTCGAAACCCGAAAATGTGGAAATGATGAAGAAAGCCACCCACTTCAACCCCGTAGACCTCGTGTGCTATCTGCGCCGCGCCGACGGTTCGGCATATCACCTGCCCGACTACGTAGACCACGCCACCGGATTCATTTCCGAAAAATCATTCGACGGCCGCGACCTCCGCGCCCTCGAACTGCCCGGCCTCTGGAACGGCGCCATGAGCAAATGGAATACCGTGTTCGTAGAAGTTCCCGCCTCGACATTCAACCCCGTCAAAACTGTAAACGACCTCCTCCGCCCCGCCCACCAATGATAAAAAAAGGAAAAGTGATAGTTGTCGCAGCCCCATCGGGCTGCGGCAAATCCACCATCATAAACGCCATACTCGATAACTGCGACCTGAACCTCGGTTTTGCCGTATCGGCCACCACACGCCCGCCGCGCGACGGCGAGCGCGACGGCGTGAACTACTATTTCATGTCTGAAGAAGACTTCCGCGACGCCATAGCCGAGGGCGAGTTCCTCGAATTCGAAGAAGTCTACCCGGGCCGCTTCTACGGCACCCTCCGCAAGGAAGTGGACCGTATAACCGGCGAAGGCCATAACATAATCCTCGATCTCGACGTCAACGGCGCCCTCCGCGTAAAAGACGTCTACGGCTCCGAAGCGCTCACAATCTTCATACAGCCGCCGAGCCTCGACGAACTGCGCCGTCGCCTTGAATTCCGCGGAACAGAGACTGCCGAAGTCATCGATGTGCGCATAGACCGCGCGGCCTACGAACTCGGACGCGCGCCCGAATTCGACAAAATAGTGATTAACGACCGTCTCGACACTGCCATCGATCAGACCCGCAACCTAATCGACGGTTTCATAAGCTTGTAGTGAGATAAGTTCAGACTCCAGACGAATGGCTGAAGAAACAAAAACGATAGGCATACTCGGAGGCTCGTTCAACCCGGTGCATTCCGGCCACATGATGCTCGCTTCCTACCTGAGCCAGTGGGGATATGTCGACGAAGTATGGCTCACGCTCTCGCCCCGCAACCCGCTCAAAGAGCCGGGCGACCTCCTGCCCGACATGAAACGCCTTGCAATGCTCAACATAGCCGTCAAAGGCGCACCCTCAATCGACATCTGCGACATCGAACTGAGCCTTCCCAAGCCGTCCTATACAATCAATACCCTCGAGGTGCTGCGCGAGCGTTATCCCGAATACCGCTTTAAGCTAATTATCGGCAGCGACAACTGGCGAATCTTCGACCAATGGCGCGCAAGCAGCCGCATTCTCGACGAATTCGGAGTCATTGTCTATCTCCGCCCAGGCTATCCGGTGGAACACCGGCATGTCGACGGCCTCGAAGTGGTCGATGCGCCTATGATAAACGTATCGAGCACGTTTATACGCGATTCCATATCCCGAGGCCGGAATATGAACTATTTCCTGCCCGCCGGCGTCTATAAATACATTGTCGATAACCGACTTTACAAGACACCTGACAAGAAAAAATGACAAAATCCTCAATTTCACCGGCAGCAATTAGCCTCACAGGCCTCGCTGTGGAATACTGCAAATTTCTCGAATCGTGCGCCGAAGAGGAGCCTTCCGACTTCTGCCGCCAGATACTGCGCTATCTTCCCCGAATATATATGACCGCCTTCGACCTGAAGCCGTACGGAGACAGCACCGACGGCGCAGACAACGGCGCCATAATCGACGAACTCGACGAAGAGCAGTATGAAAGCATACGCACACAGGCTGCCGGAGTGCTCGGCGAATTCGACACCTACCTCGACACCATGGTCGACGACATGCGCTACTCCGACACTCCCGTGGCGGTATCGCTCGCCGAACAGCTCGCCGACATCTACCAGACGGCCTACGACTTCGCCCAAAGCATGCGCGAAGCTCCCGCCGAGGCTGTGCCCGAAGTGCTTGCCGACTTCAAATATCGCTTCGACAGCTACCTGAGCCAGACAATATGCAGCGCCATGCGCGCAACCGATTTCATATATCACAACGAACTGAAATGAACCATATAACCGACCTCTGCGCTTTTCTCGACGCTTCGCCCGTCAATTTCTGGGCAGTAGAAACAGCCAGAACACTCCTCGAAAACGAGGGATTCCGACAACTCGACATGGCCGACGAATGGACGCTCGCACCGGGCGACAAGCACTATGTGGTGCAGAACGGCTCGGCCATTTTCGCTTTCATTGTAGGCGATGGAGACCCCGCGGCCGGATTCAACGTAATCGCCGCCCACAGCGACTCGCCCGGCTTCCGCATCAAGCCTAAATCGGAAATACCATGCGAAGGCGGTGCCGTGAAGCTGAACACAGAAGTCTACGGAGGCCCGATTCTCTATACATGGTTCGACCGTCCGCTGTCGATAGCGGGCCGCGTGGCGCTCCGCAGCGACAATCCGCTCCGCCCCCGCATGGAACTCATGCGCGTGGACCGTCCGCTGCTCACCATTCCCCATCTCGCCATCCACTTCAACCGCGCAGTCAACGAAGGCAATCCTCTGTCGAAACAGAAAGACATGCTTCCCGTAATCGCCCTCGACTGTCCTACGCCCAAAAGCATTATCCGCACCCTCATATCAGAGCAGCTCGATGTAGACCCCGACCAGATTCTCGACTACGACCTCTCGCTCTACGACACCGAACGCGCCGGAACAGTCGGCCTTGAGAACGAAATGATATGCTCGGGCCGAATCGACGACCTCAGCATGGTTCATGCGGCCATCACGGCTCTCATCGCCAACATCGACGAGCCATCGCGGCTCACCCGTGTAGCCGCCATCTTCGACAATGAGGAAACCGGCTCAGGAACAAAGCAGGGAGCAGGCTCGCCTATTCTCGAACATATCATGCGCCGCATTGTATCGTGCCTCGGAGGCAGCGACCAGTCCTTCATGCGCGCCGTCGCCAACTCCTTCATGATTTCGGCCGACAACGCCCACGGGCTGCACCCCAACTACGTCGAAAAACAAGACCCGACCAACCACCCGGTGCTTGGCGGCGGACCCTGCATAAAAATAAACGCCAACTGCAAGTACATGACCGACGCCGACTCTGCGGCCGTGTTCCGCGCCCTCTGCGAAACCGCCGGCGTGCCATGCCAGTACTTCGTGAACCACAGCGACGTCGCAGGCGGCTCCACCCTCGGCAACATCCTCACATCGCAGATTCCCCTGCGCGGTGTCGACATGGGCGCCCCCCTCTGGGCCATGCACTCTGTCCGCGAGACAGCCTCCACCGCCGACCACCTCGCCACCCTCGCCGCCTTCACAACCTTCTTCTCCCTCTGAGGCGTGGGTGCCGTAATACATTTTATCGGCTCACCTCCCTAACCCTTTCAAACCTATCATTTTTCATCGAAATTTCCCATATAAGCTTTTTTAGCGTATTAAAGGCCGACAAAGTCGGCCTTTTTCGCTAATTTTGCCGAATGTTAGATTCAATAGGACAATTTATAATCAATGCCGCCGAAGTTCTATGCGGCTATCCACTTTTTTTCCTACTGATTGGCGGAGGTCTTTACCTCTTTCTGTCGTCGGGAATGGTTTCGATACGCCGTCTTCCGGCTGCAGTGCGCGAACTCCGACGTAAACCCGACTCCAAGGCTAAAAACGGACAGATATCATCAGTTCAGGCCCTTGCCTCAGTTATCGCTGCGACTGTCGGGCTCGGCAATATCGCCGGCGTAGCAATCGCACTTGTCATGGGCGGCCCGGGTGCAATCTTCTGGATGTGGGTTAGCGCTCTTGTCGGCATGGCTACGAAATACCACGAAGGCGTACTTGCCATAATGTATAAAGGTAAAGACGACCGCGGAAATCCGCAGGGAGGCCCGATGCACATCATCGAGCAAGGACTGGGCATGAAGTGGAAGCCGCTGGCGCGCTTCTTTGCCATTGCAGGTCTGTTCGGCACAATGTGCATCATGAACGCCAACCAGCTCACCGAGGCGTTTATGACAACGTTTACCACGCCCGAAGGCATTGCCTCAAACAGCTTCATTTCGACCCTCGGAGGCTTTCTCGGTCTTGAGAACATACGAGTCTACCGACTGCTCTTCGGCTGTACGATAGCCGCTATTGTTGCCGTGGTTATCCTCGGCGGTATCACCCGCATAGCGCGTGTGGCGACCGTGATGGTACCCTTTATGGTCAGCCTCTATTTCCTGATGGTGCTGTTCATCATCATCACCAATATCGAGGGCGTGCCCGGAGTGTTCAAAAGCATATTCAGCGAGGCATTCAATCTGCGGGCCGGCTTCGGCGCTCTTGCCGGAATCGCCATAATCGGCGCACGCCGTGCCGCGCTTGTCAACGACGCCGGCATAGGCACCGCATCTATCATGCACGGCGCCTCTCGCAACGACCAACCCGTGCGCGAAGGTCTCGTAGCCATGCTCGGACCCAGCATAGACTCGGGCATCGTGTGCACGCTCACCGCCGTCGCCATTCTGCTGTGCGGCGACATCAATGTCGAGGGCGTCAAAGGCCTCGAAGTCGCCATGCAGGCCTTCCGCAACGCTATCCCGGCAGGCGATATACTGCTGATGTGCGTGGTCATATGCTTTGCGATGTCTTCGATGTTCTCATATTCGTTCTACGGCACAACGTGCGCCAACTACCTCTTCGGCACCCGCCGGGGCAAGTACTACTCATGGTTTTTCCTTGCCTCTCTGATAGTCTTCGCCATAGTGCCTATAGAAACAGCAGTAGGCGCCTGCGACCTGTTTTACGCGCTCATGGCCATACCTACCATGATTGCCATTATCTCCCTAAGCCCCAAGGTACGCAAGGCAACATCGAAATATTTTGCCGGCTCAAAGGAAGAAAACTCCTGATTTCTAACTTATAAGTTCTCACTATAAAATGCTAAGCTTCATCACCTGGGACGTCAATCCTATTCTGATTGACAGTTTTATCACCGTGCGGTGGTATGGGCTCATGTTTGCCATCGGTTTCTGGATCGGCTTCAACATTGTAGCCAAAATGTTCAAGCGCGAAGGCGTTCCCGAAAACTGGGTAGGCATACTGCTGATATACGTCGGCGTAGCCACAGTGGTCGGCGCCCGTCTCGGACACGTGTTTTTCTATCAGTGGGATTACTACTCGGCGCATCCTTGGAAAATACTCGCCACATGGGAAGGCGGCCTTGCCAGTCACGGCGGCGCAATCGGCATTATCATAGCCGTAATCCTTTTTTCGATTTTCACCACCAAGAGGTCGCCTCTATGGACATTCGACCGTCTTACAATAGCCATAGCCCTCGTCGGCTGTCTGATACGACTCGGCAACCTCATGAACTCCGAGATATTCGGTTATCCCACCGAATTGCCCTGGGGCTTCAAATTCGTGCGGTCGGCAGAATGGAACCAGCTGTATTACGGACTTGCATGCCACCCCACTCAGATTTACGAGGCTCTGACCTACCTTGCCCTTTTCGGACTGATGATGTGGATGTACTGGAAACGCAACCTCGGCGAACGGCCCGGTCTGCTGTTCGGCGTCTTCCTGCTCGGCACCTTCGGCTCGCGCTTCTTCGTTGAGTTCATCAAAAACGACCAGGTTGCCTTTGAGGCCACCATGACTCTCAACATGGGTCAATGGCTCAGCATTCCTTTCGCGGCTCTCGGCATATTCCTTATTGTAAGAGCACTGGTGCGTAAACGTATCAAAATAGCCTATCCCAACGAATGGGCTGTCGAAAAGAAAAAGTAATGAAACATCTGCTTCTCTCGCTCCTCCTGGCCGGCGCCCTCACCGGCGTAGCCCAAGATATAGAACCGACCGTTCCGGCCGACGAGGAAGACCCCTATGTCCTTCTGTGCGGCCAGGCCGACCAGGCTGTTGCCGACGGCGACTTCGACAGCGCCGCCAAGCGTCTGCTCGAAGCCATGTCGCTGCGCCCCGACTCGCCCCAGAACGTACTTCTTCTCTCCAATCTCGGCATGATTTACTCCTACATGGACAACGACTCCATGGCAATCGCCGTGCTCGACGAGGCAGTGCGCCGTGCTCCGGAGCTGCGCACCGCACAGTCTAACCGCGGCGAAGTGCTGCTCAAACTCGGCCGCGATAAAGAAGCATTCGAAACGTTCGGAAACGTCATTGCCGCCGATTCATTGAATATCGACGCTCGCTACTACCACGGCACCATAGCTCTCTACAACGGAAAACTCGATACGGCAGAAGCCGATTTTGCCATACTGAAATCGATGATGCCCGAAGCCATCGCCACAGCGCGTGCACTGGGCATGCTATACTCCCTCTCCGGGCGCGACCGCGAGGCTCTCCCCTACCTGCGCAAGCTCATATCGCTCGAACCGGCTCCTGAATACTATGCGGCTCTTGCCGGTTCCCTACTTGCCCTGAGCGAACTTAGCGAGGCCTCGGGCGTCATTGCCGAAGGCATCGAACAATATCCCGACGACCCCGAGCTATATTACTACCGCGCAATACTGAACCGCGACCGTTTCCTCCTCGACGACGCACGTGCCGACGCAGCCCGCGCAGCCGCTCTCGGCGTCAACCCCAAACGCATAGCCTCTATCTTCGCAAAATAAGAGCTTGTCAATATAAAGAGGCTGTCTAACAACCAAAGTTAGGCAGCCTCTATTTTATACACAAAATCTG